>JAUXYJ010000027.1 GCA_030694465.1 Deltaproteobacteria bacterium
AACATCGAGCGGCCCTATTACTGAACCTCAGCGCGTGGGCTGCGAGCTGGGAGAGGTCGTCGTGAGTCCAGGCTACCTCGACGCTTACGAGGTCAGCGTCGGCCGATTCAAGGCGTGGGTGCGTGCTGGCATGCCGCAGCCGCTTCGGAATCAGCGAGTCTGGAACGAGCCGACGCCCTACTGGGCACGACAAACATTCGACGTCCCCAATTACTCCTGCACGCCCCAACGCGTTTGCACGCGACCAGATCCAGGGCAGTGCACCTACGATGAGCTCACGAGCGTCAACGACGATCGGCCTATCAACTGCATCAGTGCCGAGATGATGGTGGCGTTCTGTTGGTGGGAAGGCAAACACCTCGCCAACGAGGGGCTGTGGCAAGCGGTCGCAACGAACGGAGGCCGTACGTCGTTGCCGTTCTCCGATCGCTTGCCCGCAGGGCCCTACGACCCGTGCGACTTCGGAGACGTCGCCGAATGTGGTCGTAGCGTTGGCCTTCCCTTCTCCATTATGTCCCGCCCTCGTGGGCAGACCGCTTCGCCTGCTGCCGCATTTGGATTGTGGGGCGGATTGCGAGAGGCCGTCTTCAGCGTCGGCCGTACGACTCAACTCTGCCTCCAGGCGCCCAGCCAGTACGAGACCTACGACACCTTTTCGCCTGTCATGTTGGTCGGACGCAGCTATCGTGACACTGGCGCGCAGGCCACGCAGTTCAACCATCTGGCGACGTTCATCGTGGGGCATAGGTTCGTCGACCGCGACCCTGGGATGGGGTTTCGTTGCGCGCGAGCGGTTGGCGAGGTGCACTGAGGGGGCCCACCCGGCGACGTCGCCGGGTCACCTCTTGGGTAGCGTCGGCGAGCGAAGTAGGGCACAACGGACACGGAGGACCGCAATGACCGCTTGGCGCAATCGCTCACTGATTTTACTGATGATTCACACGGTGGCGTGTGGGCAGGTGGTGTCCGCGGACGGCGGCGACGCGAGCGATCCCGTGGACTCGCGCGACGATGACATCATCAACCCGGACGCCCGCGACGCATCCGATGCCGCGGACACGCGTGTGCAGCGCGACAGTGCCGATGTGCCCGCGGTCGAAGGCGCAACCGACGCCGGCGAGGTCCCTGACGTGGTGCCCATGGAGGCTGGCACGGGGTGTGTCCCACCCAGTGACCCGCGACCCGCGCAGACGCTACGAAGCTGCACTGGGCCCTTCGGTGCACCCGCCGAACACTGCCGCGAGGTCTACAGCTGCGGAGGTACCATCCCCTTTGGCTCGACCGACGCGTGGCGCACGGCTAGTGGGCTAGTCACCGAACCTCAGCGTGTCGGGTGCGAGGTGGGTCAAGTCGGGGTGAGTCCTGGGTATCTCGACGCTTACGAGGTCAGCGTTGCGCGGTTTAGAGCATGGGTCCGCGCGGGCATGCCTCAGCCCCCGAGAAATGCGCGACTGTGGATCGAGCCCACCCCCTTCTGGACGACACAGACCTTTGACGTCCCCAACTACTCGTGCACGCGCGAACGCGTCTGCACGCGCCCGGATCCCTTGCAATGCACCTACCAAGACTTGAACGGAGCCAACGACAATTACCCCATCAACTGCTTGCAAGGCCACATGATGCTGGCGTTTTGTTGGTGGGAGGGCAAGCACTTGGCCAGCGAGGGCTTGTGGCAAGCGGTCGCAACCAACGGGGGCCGAACACCCCTCCCTTTCTCGGATCGTTTGCCCCCTGGGCCCTATGATCCCTGCGATTTTGGCGACGTCGCCGAGTGCGGTCGGATCACTAACCTTCCCAACGGGATTATGTTTGCTCCGCGTGGCCAGACCGCTTCGCCTGCTGCCGCTTTTGGATTGTGGGGCGGATTGCGAGAGGCCGTCTTCAGCGTCGGCCGCAGATTCGATCTCTGTCTCTTGAATCCAGTCCAGCCCGAGTCCTTTGACATGTTCTCAAGTGTGACTTTGGTCGGACGCAGCTATCGTGACACTGGCGCGCAAGCAGCACAGTTCAACCACGTGGCGACGTTTATCACTGGCGTTCACTTCGTAGAGCGCGACCCTGGGATGGGCTTCCGTTGCGCGCGGGCGGTCGGCGAGGTGCACTGAGGGGGGCCCACCCGGCGACGTCGCCGGGTCAGGGGGGTTGCCTGCGCTCGGTGCATCGCACTGCTGGGGAGGGCAGCGGGGCATTGCGCTCACTGCAGTGGGTGTTTCTGCAGTGCGGTGGCCCTCTGCAGAGCCTGCAACGCGTCGCCGCACACGCCGGTGGCCCATGGCACACTCTGCAACGCCCCCCCGCCCCGCGCACAGCCCCCCGCACTCCCAACAAAGCTCAGTTAGACAGGCCCGAGCGCGGAAGCGACTCAGACCCAGTGATACGCACCGGGGGCGGCGTGTTGGGGAGCGCCGCGGGCTGCAGGCCCGGCTGTGACGCGGGCGGCGCCTGCACGACCACCGTGGTGGGCGCTGCGGGGGCCGCGGGCTGCGCGGGCGTGGGCGGGATCACCGTGGTGTACGACTGCACCAGCGTGTTGCCCTGCTGCTGTTGCTGCACGGTTGTGCGCGCCCCAGGGGTCGTGGGCGGCAAGAAGGGCGAGCCGCCAGGCAAACCAGGCAGCGGGAGCAGCGCGGGCCCTGCAGGGGCCGGTGTGGAGCTCGACGAGGCACCCTCGCCCGGGGGCGCGAGCGACACGGTGCGCTCGACGCGCGTGGGCGGGACCGTGGTGCGGTCTTCGCGCTCAAGAACGACCTCGGCGGGGATCTCGGTGAGGTTGTTGTAGCGGTCGCGTGAGATGCGGCTCGAGACGATGCGAGCGACACGCCAGGGGACCTGGTGCGTTCCGCCGCCCTCGCCTTGCGAGGCGATGGTGTCGGGGCGCCCGACGAGCTCACCACGCCGCACGATCGTGCCGGTGCCAGTGACGTCGGTAAACATCGCGTAGGGGTTGCCCGCCCCCACGATAATCGCGACGACCTTGAGCTCTTCGACGGGGGTCGTCGAGAGCTTGATCGCGCTCAGATCGATGCTCGCGCGCGGGTCTGCGACGGGGACAAAGTCTCGCACAAACGACCGAAAGGGATCGCGCGAGCGGTCGCTCTCGGTGAAGTCTACGTCGGCCAAAATGCGACCGTGGGCAGGAGGGCCAGCGTTGGTCTGCGCGGCTCCGGCGTCTGCGGCTGCGGCCGCAGGACCGACGCCTACGCCGACCGCCGGGGGGCGACCGCCGCTGCGCGAGACCGAGCTGCGATCAGGCTCGGGGGCGTTGCCACCACAGGCCACAAGGACGAGCGCGAGGACGCTGCAAGAGAGCAGAGCTTGGGTCTTCATCGCGCACCTCCTCGGCCGCGTGTAGCGGGCGGGGCGCCGGGTGCTGCAGGCGGGGCGTCGTGGGCCGCTTGCTGCTCGGCGGCGGTGAGCGCGCGAAAGGTCGTCGCGAGCATGCGCGCGTCGACGCGGACGTCGTTGGTCTCGGACACGACGGGCGTGGTGAGCGAGATGTTCTCCATGTTGATCACACGTGGGAGCGCCGCAATGCTGCGATAAAACCGCGCCAACGCGAGAAAGCTCCCGTTGACATCCACGCGCACCGGGATGCGCGCGTAGTACTGCTCGGTGCTCTGTTCTTCGGGGACGATCAACCGAATGTTGAGCTGATTGTCCGACGCGAGGTCGTTGATGGCCCGCAAGAATCCGGGGATGTCTGGGTTGTCCGGGAGCACGCGCTGTTGCTCTCGCGCGAAGCTCCGGAGGCGCTCAAGCTCGGCGACGTCGTCGTTGTACGCGCGGAGGTCGCGGTTGGCAGTCGCTTGCTGCGTCTCGAGATCATTCTGCCTGCTGTTTTGCAGCTTAAACTGGTCTTGCATCGGCAGGTAACCGACGAAGTAGTACAGCACGCCCACAGCGGCTGCGATGCCGACCGCAGAGCCGATCATGACCGGAGGGGTAAACTGCTCTACGAGCGAGGGTCCGGCAGCATTTTTCTTAGGAGAGGCCATGTCAGTACCTCACACGCGCGGTGATCTTGAACCGCTGAACAGACAAGTGAGTGACTTCTTCTTGGGCGCCTTCGCTGCGCTCAAGAGCGACCCCTTCGAAGTACTGCGAGAGCATCATGCGCCGCATAAACTCTGCGACGTCGTTGGCCGAGCGGCCATAGCCTTCGACCACGACGTTGCGCTCGGTCTCGGAGAAGCTCGTGAGCCACAGCGTGTGCGGATCCCAGGTCGGGTTGAACATCCGCGTGGGGTCGTCGCGCTGGATGCGCTCAAGCTCGGCGGGGTCGTTGGTGGGGCGACCGCCGGGCGAGAGAAGCTGTGACACTTCGACCAACATCGCCGTGGGGCCTGTGCGGTTTTGCTCGAGCCTTGAGATGGCCTCGCGTCGGGCTCGGATGTCACCGAGCTCTTGCTGGACACGCGGGTGGTCGGACACGCGCGAACGGATCGCACGGACCGCGGACTCGCGCTGCGCGTTGGCGTCGTTGAGCTTGCCTAACTCGGACGAGAGCGTGCCGTGAAAGAGCAAGATCCCGGTGCCCATGAGCACGAGCAAGATCGCGACGGCCGCACCAAAGATGCGAATGTCGCCACCGGACTGTTGCCCTCCTCCGCGTTGCGGGGCTCCGGGCAAGAGGTTGATTTTTAACATCAGCGCTTCTCCCGATCGCGACGAAGGGCGAGCCCGAGCGCCACGGTGGCCTGCGAGGCACGTTGCCGCAGCAGGTCTTGATTGATGTCTCCGTCCACTTGGATCTCGCGAAACGCGTTAATCGACTCAAGCTTGCAGTGCGCGCGGCGCTCAATGGCCGCGCCCAGCTCGGGCAAGCTGCTCGCGCCACCGGTGAGAAATACCTGCTGAATCTCACGCTCTCCCGAGGTCGCGAGGTAGAAGTCCAGCGAGCGCTGCACTTCTCCGGCGAGGCTCTCGACCACCTGCTTGATGATCTTGGGGATCTCAGACGGGACGATCGCGCCGCGGGTGAGCGTCTCGGGTGACGCGCTCTTGTAGATCTCAGCTTCGTCAAACGAGATGTTGAGCTGCCGTTGGATCTCTTCGGTCAACATCTGGCCACCGTTGGCGATGTCACGCGTAAACGCTGGGATTCCGTTAGAGATAATGTTGATCGTGGTGAGCGTCGCGCCCACGTTGATCAGCGCGAAGGTGCCCTCGGTGGGGAGGCCATAGTTGACCTCGAAGATGTTCTGCACCGCGAAGGCGTCCACGTCGATTGTGACAGGCCTGAGCTTGGCTTGGCGCGCGACGTCGGCGATGGCGGCGAGCTCTTCGAGCTTGGCAGCGACCAAGAGCACGTCCATCTGGCCCTGCTCGGGGCGCTTGCGCAGGATCTCATAGTCGAGATGAACGTCTTTGATCTCGAACGGGATCTGCTGCTCGGCTTCCCAGGGAATTTGCTCAGCGAGCTGCTGAGCGTCCAACAACGGGAGCGTCAGACGCTTGATGATCACCGAGTGCCCAGAGATGGACAACGCCACGTCACGGAGGCGCTCTTTGGTGTCTGCGTAGAGCTTGTTGAGCGCCTCGACAATGGCTCCTTGGTTCATCACCTGGCCATCCACAATGGTCTGTGGTGGCAGGGGTTGATAGCCAAACTTCACGAGCGTACGACGGCCCTTCACATCCTTGAGGTGACAGAGCTTGATCGCGCTTGAGCCAATGTCGATGCCGACGAGGTACTTGCCTTCGGACATGCGATTCCTACGAACGGTCTCTGCGGTGGCACAGCAACAGCGCTGCACGGGCGCAGAGCCCATCTAACGGTGCATTGAAGCAAACCCGACACAAGGCCGCAAAAAATGGACGGTATTCTCTTGCGACTGGGCGCACTTTTACGGGGCCTGTAACGAAGTTTGTGCTCGGAAATGAAAATCAATTTAAGGGGTAAGAAAGCGCTCTTCGCCGAAGTAGGCGACGAGTTGTCTCTTCGCTTCGGGCCAAAACGGGGGCGCAGCTTTCCAATTGCGCTCTGCGTT
>JAUXYJ010000030.1 GCA_030694465.1 Deltaproteobacteria bacterium
AACGCAGAGCGCAATTGGAAAGCTGCGCCCCCGTTTTGGCCCGAAGCGAAGAGACAACTCGTCGCCTACTTCGGCGAAGAGCGCTTTCTTACCCCTTAAATTGATTTTCATTTCCGAGCACAAACTTCGTTACAGGCCCCGAACAGTTGCGTTGAGGGGCCTGTCTGCATGAGTCTTGCGGGCTCTGAGAGACAGCCATGACAGACAAAAAACACAGTGAACCGCCCTCCACCGTTGTTGTCGAAGACGACCGAACGAGCATGCATCCTACGGCGTTGCGGCGGGCGTTTTTGGACCACCTCGCCTACCTCCGCGGCAGGGTTCTTGAGAGTTCGACGCCGCTCGATTGCTTTAACGCGCTGGCGTATGTGGTGCGAGATCGCATGGTGGCGCGCTGGGCAGGCACGCGGCGACAGCTCGACGAAGCGGGCCGAAAGCGTGTGTATTATCTCTCGGCCGAGTTCTTGTTGGGGCGCTTGTTAGCAAGCAATTTGCACGCGCTTGGCATGTACGACGAGATGCAATCGGTGCTCGCCGAGCTTGGCGTAGAGCTGGCGGACTTGCTCGAGCGCGAGCCCGACGCGGGGCTTGGCAATGGTGGGCTCGGGAGGCTCGCTGCGTGCTTTTTGGACTCGATGGCGACCATTGGGCTCAACGGCTACGGCTATGGGATTCGGTATGAGTTCGGGATTTTCAAGCAGTCGTTTAAAGACGGTTGGCAGCACGAGCAGCCGGATGAGTGGCTGAAGTTTGGCAATCCTTGGGAGATTGTGCGCCCTGAGCAGATCGTCGAGGTGAACTTCTATGGGCGCTGTGTCGAGATGCAGGACGCGTCGGGGCGCTTTGGGGTCCAGTGGGTGGATACGCAGAAGGTGCTCGGGGTTCCGTACGACACGTTGATCGCGGGGTATGGCAACGACATGGTGAACACGCTGCGATTGTGGCAGGCGCGGTCGGGCCATGAGTTTGATTTTAAGCTGTTTAATGACGGCGATTATGTGCGCGCCGTCGAAGACAAGAACGCCAGCGAGGTGATCTCAAAGGTGCTCTACCCCAATGATCACAACCAAGCGGGGCGCGAGCTTCGGCTCAAGCAAGAGTATTTCTTTGTCGCGTGTTCGATCCACGACATCGTCCGTCGGCATCTCAAGCGTGGCGGGACGATTCACACGCTGTCGGCTGGCAACGCGATCCAGCTCAACGACACGCACCCTGCGATCGCGGTCGCCGAGCTTATGCGCTTGCTCGTCGACGAGTATAAGTTGGACTGGGACGCGGCGTGGGAGATCACCGTCGCGACGCTGAGCTACACGAACCACACGCTGCTCGCCGAGGCGCTTGAGAAGTGGTCTGTCGCGCTCTTTGAGCGTCTTTTGCCACGGCATTTGCAGATTATCTTTGAGATCAATCGGCGCTTTCTGAGGCAAGTCTCGATCAAGTTTCCGGGCGACGACGCCCGCTTGCAGCGCATGAGCTTGATCGAAGAGGGCACCGAGCGGCGCGTACGCATGGCGTACTTGGCGGTGGTCGGGACGCACGCGGTCAACGGCGTAGCTGCGTTGCACACGCGTTTGCTTAAGCAGACCGTGCTCAAAGATTTTGCAGAGTGTTATCCCGAGCGCTTCTCAAACAAGACCAACGGTGTGACGCCGCGACGGTGGCTGATGCAGTGCAACCCACGGCTCGCGCGCTTTGCGACAGAGCTTGTGGGCGATGGTTGGCAGAGCGATCTGGACCGACTTGATGGGATGTCCAAGCACGCGGACGACCCTCAGGTGCTCGACCGGTTGGCGAAGATCAAGTACGAAAACAAGCGGGATTTTGCTGACTTTTCGCGACGAGAGTTTGACTTCGAGATCGACCCCGACACGCTCTTTGACGTGCAGATTAAGCGGCTGCACGAGTACAAGCGGCAGCTGCTCAACGGCTTGCATATTGCGCGGTTGTACTTGGACCTCAAGAAGAACCCCGAGGCCATCACGGTTCCGCGCACGTTCTTGTTTGGGGCCAAGGCTGCGCCGGGCTATCGCGCTGCCAAATTGATTATCAAGCTGATCAACTCGATTGGCGAAGTGGTCAACCAAGACCCGGACATTCAACGCAAGATTCGCGTGCTATTTGTGCCGAATTATCGTGTCTCGATCGCAGAACGAATCATCCCTGCGGCGGACTTGTCCGAGCAGATTTCGACTGCGGGCAAAGAAGCGTCAGGCACGGGAAACATGAAGTTCGCGCTCAACGGCGCGCTCACGATTGGCACGCTCGATGGGGCCAACATTGAGATCCGTGACGCGGTGGGCGAAGAGAATTTCTTTCTCTTTGGGCTCGACGCAGAGCAGATCGAGGCGCAGCGAAAGAGCTACCGACCACGTGACTTTTACGAGCAGAATCCCAGGCTTCGTGAGGTTTTAGATCTCATCGCGTCGGGCTTCTTTGACCGCGAACATCGCACGGTCTTTCATCCCTTGCTCGATGAGCTTTTGTCGCAGGACGCGTACTTTTTGCTCGCCGATTGGGATGGCTATCTCGACGCACAACAGCGTGCCAGCGCGCTGTATCAAGACACGCGAAAGTGGCAACGAAGCGCGCTGTACAACATCTCAAAGAACGGCAGATTCTCAAGCGATCGTACGATCCGTGAGTATGCCCGAGAGATCTGGCACGCGCTCTGAGCGACGCGCACGGGGTGCGACTTAGGCGCTGGTCTTGAGCGAGTCGATGGCGTGCACCTGGGCGTCGTCGCCGTCCATCAATGGCGCGATGACCGAGAGCACCGCGCGGTGGCACTGCAGCATGGGTTTACCCGCGAACGTGCTGCTCTTGACGGCGAGGGCGTAGTGCCGATCTCCGTTCATTTTGACTGAGACTTCGGCGTCGGGGAGGGCCTTGGCGATGATGGTCTTGAGCTGCTCGCTCATGTCGATGGTGGGCATGTCTGTCGGGGCAGAGCATGCCACACAAGCGCGCTCATCGGCGGGGCGTGATGCGTTCGAGTCCGCCGCAGTAAGGCCGCAGGGCTTCGGGGACGATCACAGAGCCGTCGGCCTGCTGATACTGCTCGAGGACCGCGACCAGCGTGCGTCCCACGGCGAGCGCAGAGCCGTTGATGGTGTGGAGCAATCGTGGCTTGGCTTTGCCCTTGCCATCGTCCGCGGGGCGGTACTTGAGCCCTGCGCGTCGTGCCTGAAAGTCGCCAAAGTTCGAGCACGACGAGATCTCACGAAACTTCTGCTGGCCGGGGAGCCAGACCTCGATATCGTAGGTCTTTTTCGCGGAGAATCCCATATCACCTGCACACAAGAGCACGCGGCGATAGTGCAGTCCGAGGCGCTCGAGTACTTGCTCGGCGTGGCGCGTGAGGGTCTCGTGTGCGGCGTCGCTGTCTTCGGGGCGCTCGAGCCGTACGAGCTCGATTTTGTCAAACTGGTGCTGGCGGATCATGCCCTTGGTGTCGCGGCCTGCGGCGCCCGCTTCGGCGCGAAAACACGGTGTAAACGCAGTGTATTTGCGAGGCAACTGCTCATCCGCGAGGATCTCGTCCGCGTGGAGGTTGGTCACAGGGACCTCGGCCGTGGGGATGAGATACAGGTCGTAGGTGCGCTCATCGCTGGTGGCGATTCGAAAGAGCTGATCTGCGAATTTGGGGAGATTTCCAGTACCAAAGAGCGCGGAGTCTTTGACCAGGTAGGGCGTACAGAGCTCGGTGTAGCCATGCTCACGGGTGTGCATGTCGAGCATGAAGCTGATCAACGCGCGCTCGAGCAGCGCACCTTGGCCCCAGAGCACCGCGAAGCGTGGACCCGAGAGCTTTACGGCGCGCTCGAAATCGAGGATGCCCAGCGCGACGCCGAGGTCGTAGTGGTCTTTGGGTGCGAAATCCATCGTGGGCACAGTTCCCCAGCGTTTGACCTCGACGTTGTGTTCTTCGTCGAGACCGTCTGGGGCGCTGTCATCGGGCTCGTTGGGGAGCGACTGCAGTCGCTCGGCGATCGAGGCTTCGGCCTGGGCTTGCTGCAGTTCAAACACCTTGCGTTGATCGCCGAGGGCACGATTTTTTTCGCGGGCAGCGGCGAAGTCGGGCGACTTTTTGTCAGCGATTTTGGCCATCGCTGCGGTGGCGTCGTTGAGCTCGCGCGCGATGCGTTCGCTCTCGATGATGGCGGTCCGTCGCTCGGCGGCGAAGCCTGCGATCTCTTCAAGCAAGGGCCCGTAGGCGCCTCCACGGCGAGCGAGGCGGGCGCGAACGGGTTCGAGATGGTCCACAACGTAGCGTAGGTCGAGCATGGCTTTGGTAGCCCGCGAGGAGAGCCACGCCCCACCCGACTGTCAAGCGCAGAGCATCGAAGGTGTCCGCGACTGCACACTCTGCGGTACCTTGCGGCTCGGTTCTGATGCAGCCCTATCGCAGAGTGAGTTGGCCCCGCACACGTGCGTGGTCTTGTTTGTTTGCCACTGTATTTACGGTGGGATGCCGCACGAGCGCGACGCAGACGGCGCCACCTGCGGGGCCCGCTGTTGCCGCGGGCGGTGATCAACAGGGTGCGCAGCGGCCCGATGAGCCTGTGCTTGTGCAGGGCATTGAGCCGCTTCGGACTCCCCAATGTGCTGCCGGTGAGATCACCTCGCTGACGTCCTTGAGCCCTGGAATTGACCCCGCGTTTGCGCTCGCGCGCTCACCGACGGGTGGGCTCGTGAGCTGGGTGCGGATTGGCCGAGCGGGCGCGCGTGAGCTGATGGTGATGCCGTTGGGTCCGACGGGGGCCCCTGCGGGCGATGCGCAGATGATCGCGGGTGCGCAGGGCGCGGATTTTCCGGCGCTGGTAGCGTTAGAGCGAGGGTATGTGCTCGCGTGGGTGGATCGTCCTGCGAGCGGCGAGCGTGTGTTGTCTTTGCGATTGGACGAAGCGGGCGCGCAGCAACCGTGGACTGGGCGTGGCACGAGCACTCCCGCTGGAGACCCTGTGGCCTCGGCGGGGCTGCTTGAGGGGACGGCGGCGGGGAGGCAATTCGCCGCGCCTTCGCTTGCTCGGGATGGCTCACAGGTGGTGCTGATCGCGGCACAACAGACGACCTCAGCGACCGTGATGATCGTGCAAGATCTGCTGGGCCAGGGGAGCGTTCAGACCGTGCCCGAGGCGCTGGATTTGGTCGCTGGAGAGCGTGTGATTGCCCTGCAAAATGGCACGCAGACTCGCTGGCTCGCCTCGCGCGGAGAGCACACGCTCTTGCTAGGCAACGGGGCCTCGTTTGCGCCGATCGCGCGTGGGGTTTCGGGCGCTACGATGATGCGGGTCGACGGCGGCTGGATGACCGCGTGGAGCACCCAGCAGGGGGTTGTCACGCAGGTGCGCGCGCAGGTCCGACCCGACGAGGGAGAGCCTACGACGCCGCGCACGCTCGCTGCGTACGAGCGAGCGCCTGCGCTCAATGTGGCGCTTGTGCGCTTTGGCAGCGGGCTGTTCGGCGCGCTGTCTTTGTCGCAATTGGCGGACGACGCGACGGGGAGCATCAACCTCTCGCTCGTGGATTCTCACGGGCGATTTGTCGGGCGACATGCGTCGATGGCGTCGCTGCGGTTGCGGTCTTCGCGCACGGTGGCCGCAGGCGCGGCGGGTCCGCGCGGGGAGGCCTGGGTGCTGTTGGACGGGCGAGCGGACGATGGCAGCGCGGTGCTCGGGATGGTCTCTGTGTCGTGCTCAAGCGATGTGTTTGCAAACGAGGGCGCGATGCCCACGGCGAGCATGTTGCAGCGGGCGAGCCCTCCGGAGGCTCCCACACTGACCGCGGACCGACGCGGAGGCGCGGCGCTGTGCAGCCCAGCACAAGACAACGCGAGCGCAGGGATTGAGCTGGCTACGCATACGGCGGGCGGCGAAGATCTGACCGCCGAGGCCAGCGCGCGTGGCGTGCAAATGGCGGACGGGCGTGTGGTCTTTTTTGCGCGGCGGCGGGTGAGCGCAGAGCGGGTGGAGTGTGTCGCGCCGAGCCTTGGGAGTGACCAGCGTGTTGTGGCACGGGATGGCGTGCCGTGCGAGAGCGATCTCACGGTGCTGGACGCGGGCGCTGTGGGGCCTTGGGCGATCGCGGTCACGCAGCGCAGCGTCTTGCGAAGCGCGGGGCGCGGAGAGATTGCGCGCAGCGATTTGTCTCTTGGCGGAGTCTACGATGCCAGGGTTTTGCGCGGCGGAAGCGCTATTTTAGCGCTCACTGAGGGGACGAGCAGCGCGATGAGCGGGCTGTATTATTTGCCCTTGGTGCGAGGGGTGCCGACGAGGCCCGTGCATGTAGCGCGCGTGCAGCGCGGGGTGATCGAAGACGCGGTGGTCGACGGCGGTCGTGTGCGGGTCTTGCTCTCGTCGTTTGCCTCTGCGAACGGCGCGAGCGCTGCGTCTACGGCCGCGCGCACACGTGCACTGCTCACGTTTGATCCGCGTGATCGCGAGCTAGCGAACCGGGCGCAGCACAACGATCCGTTTACCGATCCGTTGGCCGTGGGCGCAGGTCCAGCGGCGCTTGTAGGGCTGGGCAACGCGATGAGCTTGCTCTGGTGGGACCGCGGCGTGTTGCGCACGGGGCGCATTGATCATGGTGTTATTCGTGAGCCACACAGCGTGTACGGCGTGCTCGATCAGGGTGGCGAGGCCCTGTCTATTCGCCACACCGGAGAGGGAGATCTCACCGTGGCGTTTAGTGCAAACCCAGTGCAAAACCAGGATGAATCGCTTCTGCCTCACCCGGTCTTGCTGCGCATCGGAGACGCCGGCGCGGTGACGGCGCTCTCGGTCACGGCGCCGAGTGATCGCAACGCGCTCGTGCGTTTTGGAGTGAGCGCGCTGTCGCACGGATCACAGATGACCGCGCTCTACACGGTGGCACGCGGCAACACGCTGCGATGGATGGCCCAGAGGCTCTCGTGTGCGCAGAGCGCGCCCACCACTCGCCCGGCAGCGGCAGGAGCGTCGCGATGAAGACGACACAACACGCAGCGAAACATCTCGCTATTTTGTCAGGTATTTTGCTCACGAATGCAGCCCATGGGCAGGCCCGAGAGCCGCTGTGTCGCACGGTCGAGACGCGCAGAATTTTTGGGTCACAGCTTGTCCCACAAGACACGCAGGACGCGCTGAGGGTGCTGCCGTTGCGAGGCGAGTGGCCTGGTCAAGCGCGCTTTGTTGCGTTGTGGCGCGAGGCTCATCCAGCCACCGATGGCGGGACAACGCTTCGGATGACGCGTCTAGATTCGAGGCTCCAGCGCGTGGGAGAGATGGGCGCGTGGACCTCTCCGGCGCTCACTGCAGAGCAGGGACGCGGAGCATTGGCCGCAGTTGTGCTGCGAGATTCTCTCTTGGTCTTAGTCCGTGCAGGGTCGAGCATTCAGCGGCTGATCGTGGCGCGTGATGGGAGCGTGAGGGCGGAGCCTCTGCTCACGTTGCCAAGCGATGTACCTGCGCCCAACGCGACCCCATTGCGGATCGAGTGGGTCGACGCGATCGCGCGTGGCGACGGTGCGATCGCGATGTTGGGGCTCACCTCGGGCGAGGTGCGCGCGTACCGATTTGACGCAGCGGGCGCTGTGAGCGCAGAGACGACGTGGACGCAGCGCGTGGGGGGTGTGATGCGTTTGCTGCCCACTTCGGCCACGCAGAGCGCGCTCGCGATGCTTGAGCGCACGTTGCCTGGGCAGGGCGCGGACGGAGAGACCCCTGCGGTACAAATGTTGGTCACGTTGGATGAGCAGCTGTTGCCGGTGGGAGTTCCTGAGCGCACGGGGTACGCGCATTTTCCGTGGAGTGTGGTGGCTCGAAGCGGGGGAGCGCTTGAGGTGCATCAATGGGTGCGCTCGCAGGGGGTGGCGATTGGGCGAGTGACCGTGAGCGCGCGGAGAGCGGCGCTTGAGGCACCGCGGTTGTGGTTTGCGCAGCCTCCGTTTGAGGGCCGCGCGGTCGCGAGCGCGAGCATCGTGGGCCGTGGGGGCGTCGCGTATGGGGCCGTGGTGACCGAGCGGGCGGGAGGCTCACTGGAGTCACAGCTCGCGTGGGTTGCGCCCTCGGGCGAGCCCATGCTGCGCCGAAGCGTTGTGCCCTTGTCGGGGCGCTTGCTGATGCTCCCTGCGCTCGCGGCGGCCGAAGACGGCTACGTGATGTTTGCGGGCGCCGAGGACGAGACTGGGTTTGGCATCGACGCGTTTCACGTGCGGTGTGACATGGTCACCCGCGAGGCGAGCGCTCCTTAGCGAGCGCTCTTTAGCGAGCGCTCTGGGCGAGGCGCTCTTCGGCCATGCGATCTGCGACGATGTGCGAAGAGATATCGGCCTTTTGTGCGCGATCGAGCACTTCGAGGATCGTGTCGTAGATCTTGTGGATCTGCGCGCGCACGACGGTCTCGTCGTAGCTCTTGATCTCGTGAGCGACGTTGACGAGGCCACCGGCGTTGATGGCGTAGTCGGGTGCGTACGCGATCGCGCGGGCTTTGAGTGCGTCTCCGTGGCGGGCTTCGGCGAGGACGTTGTTGGCCGCGCCCGCGACGATCTTGACCTTGAGCCGGCCCACGGTGTCGTCGTTGATCCCTGCGCCGAGGGCGCACGGTGCGAACACGTCTGCGTCGACGTCATAGATCGCTGTGGAGTCTACAACGGTCGCTGAAAATTCAGCACGAACGCGCTCTACGCGTGCCGCGTCGATGTCACATACGGTGAGCTTTGCGCCCAGGGCGTTGAGCTCTTTGCAGAGGTAATAACCGACGTGACCGAGGCCCTGAACGGCGACGCGAACGCCGTCGAGCGAGTCACGGTTGAGCTTGTGTTTGACGGCTGCTTCGATGCCGCGGCGGACACCGAGCGCGGTGAAGGGGGAGGGGTCTCCGCTGCCGCCTTTCTCTTTGCTCACGCCGGTGACCCAGCGGGTCTGCGTGCGCACGGTGTCCATGTCCGCGGTGGCCGTTCCGGAGTCTTCGGCGGTGATGTAGCGTCCACCGAGGTGGTCGATCAAGCGGCCAAAATCACTGAACAAAGCGCCGCGATCGAAGGGGGTGCGTGGCTTGATGAGCACGCTCTTTCCGCCGCCCAGAGCCAAGCCCGTGATGGCGGCTTTGTAGGTCATTCCGCGCGCGAGACGGAGAGCATCGGTAAACGCGGCGCCTTCGTCGTCGTAGTGAATGAAGCGACAGCCGCCGAGGGCGGGCCCCAAGCGGGTGTCATGAATGGCGATGATCGCAGCGAGCCCCGAGGCCTCGTCGCGGCGTACGTGAACTTCGCCAAACCCGTGTCCTGCCATCTTCGCGAACAGATCCATCACACTTCACTCCTTGGGGCTCACGCGTGGGTCTGTAGATCACCACCGATGTGAGGCCATTTTGATTGCGACCGCCGAGCGGTGCAGGCGGTATAGGAGTGCAGATCCCTTACGGTCAAGAGAAGGAAAGCACGTGAATTTTCAACGCATAGCGTCACACGCGTTGACCCAGAGCGTGTGCTGCGCGAACACTCCGTCCGTGCAACGCAGTCTGTCGCGCAAGGGCTTGATCGTAGGTGCAGCGATTGCGTTGGCGAATGTGTGCGCGACCGACGCGCATGCCCAGCGTGTCGACGGGGTCTATGGTCGGCTCGACCATGACACCGCGCTGAGTGTCGAAGCAGGTGGCGGGATCGCGGTGAGCAATGGGGCATTGCGACCTGGATTTTCTGCGACCATTCGCGCGCGAGCGTTGGACACGTTGGGGCTCTTTGCGGGGTACGATCACGCGTTTGGCGCGGTGCGCCACGACGCGATCTCGTTGGGTTTGGACCTGCGCGTGCTCACGCTGGGGAGAATCTTTTCGGACCTTGAGCGGGGCCCTCGGACGCTGGATCTCTTTCTTGATTCGATCACGTTAGAGCTCGGCGCGAGCCTCGTGCGACCTGGCGAACGTTGGGGCCAAGGCTCTGGAATCGCTTGGATTGTAGGTGGCGGAGCGGAGCTTCCGCTGTACTGGAACCAGGGCACCGCGCTGATGTTTCGCGCGAGCGTGCGATGGATCCATGCGTCCGCGTTTGACCCGCACGCGCCGAGCGCGCAAGCCGACGACGCGGTCTTTGTTACGGGCAGCTTGGTGCTGCGCACGATGGCCTCTTTGGGACACACAAGAACTACGCGATGAGCCGCAAGCGAATCCTCTCGGGCATGCAGCCTACGGGCGAATTACACCTCGGAAACTATCTCGGAGCGCTCGCCAATTGGGTGCGCTTGCAAGACGAATACGAGGGATTTTTCTGCATCGTCGATCAGCACGCGATCACGGTGGACTACGACCCACGCGTGATGCCTTCGCGTGTGCTGGACATGGCCATCGCGTACCTCGCCGCGGGGATTGATCCGACGCGCTCGGTGGTGTTTGTGCAGAGCGCGGTCCCTGAGCACACCGAGCTCGCGTGGTACCTCTCGACGGTCACGCAGTACGGAGAGCTGGGGCGGATGACCCAGTTTAAGGACAAGAGCGATCAGCACCAAGACAACGTCAACGCGGGGTTGTTTACCTACCCGGTGTTGATGGCCGCGGACATCTTGCTCTACCGCGCGACGCACGTGCCGGTGGGTGATGATCAGACGCAGCATCTTGAGCTCACGCGCAACGTCGCGCATCGGTTTAACACGCGATTTGGCAAGCCACTGTTTGCGCTTCCGCAGCCCGTCTACTCAAACACTCCGAGGATTATGGGGCTCGATGGGCTGCGCAAAATGTCGAAGAGCCTAGGCAATCACATCGCCATGCTCGAAGAGCCCAAGCCGCTGTGGAAGAAGCTCGCGTCGGCGTACACCGACCCGCAGCGCACGGTGCTCGAGGAGCCTGGTCGTCCCGAGATTTGCAACGTGTACCGTATGCACACGGCGCTCACTTCGGCTGAGAAAATCCCCGAGATTGAGCGCCAGTGTCGCGAGGCTTCGTGGGGCTGTGGGCACTGCAAGAAGGAGCTGCAGAGCTCGCTTGAGGCCACGCTGGGGCCCATTCGTGAGCGCGCGAGGGCTCTTCGCGCGGACGTGGGTCAAGTGCACGAGATCCTCGCGGACGGCAACGCGCGTGCGCGGCGTGAAGCGCAGAGCACACTCGAAGAAGTGCGCGCGCTGATGGGCATGACCGGCGGCGCCAAGTGAGAAGCCTCGGTCGCACAGTTGCCTGCTATTTTACTGTGTGGCTCGCGGTTTCGGTGCAGCTCTTGGCGTGCCGTGGCGGTGACGATGGACCCGAAGAGGCGCTCGCGACCTGGGTCGCTGCGATGAACGCCACGCGCAGCAACCCTGACGCGCGCGCACAGGCGTTTGCGCTGTTGTCTTTGCGTGCACAGCAGAACCTCCGGCAACGCGCGCAGACCGCGGCGCAGCTCTCGGGGCGAGAGATTAAGCCTTGGGAAATGCTGGCTCCTGGGCGCTTTGCGTTGCGCTTTGCGTTTGACCGCGGGCGCCTGCGGACGCGTCTTGAGGGCGACCGCGCGACGGTGACTGCGCGGGGGACCCACGCCGAGGTCGCCGAGGTCCCGATGGTTCGCGAAGAGGGTCGCTGGCGTGTCGCATTGGTGTTGCCCGAACCCCAGGGGCCGCAGCAGCTACGCGAGTCAACGACCGCGCGATAGATGTGACATAACCGAATAAATTCGCCGGGATTTTGCCTGCATGTGTGCCTTGGTGGCAGTGTCCCGGCACATCGCGTGAGCGACGGACAAACCACCGCAAAAAGGGGGGGTGTTGTCGCCGCGATGTGCTGCTCTGTGCAGTGGGCTCCCATGGCGTGGATCCGTTCGGGATCTTCGGTCTTGGGAGGCTCTGCGAGGGAGCAGTTTGCGTGATCGTTCATTGAGTTTGTGTGTGTGGAGGAGTGTCGGATGGGAACGTTCTCGGGTGCCAAAGTTTTCACAGCAACGCGTGCAAAAGAGCGCGAAGATCTCGGGGATTCGATCACGCGTTGGCTTCGCGCCAACCCGTCGGTCCAGGTCGTCGACAAGATCGTGACCCAGTCGTCCGATCAAGAGTTTCACTGCTTGACCATCACGCTGTTCTTTCGCGACGTCGCGGCGTGAGTCGCTTCAACGTGCCCCTCTGCGGCATGTGAGTTGGCATCGGCTTTGCTGTGTTCTTAGGGGCTCTAAGAGAACTCATGCAAAGATCCATGGTTGTTATGCGACACTGCGGCGTGCTTCGAAGTCCGCGGCGGACGCTGTACACGCTCACGTTTCTGAGTGTTTTTTCGCTCGCCAACAGTGTGCATGCCCAGTGGTATTCGCGCCTCGCGCTGCACGGTGAGATCGGCGCAGTAGGGCATCTCGGCGTCTCGCAGCGGGAGGTGTTGTCGCAGACCGCTGGCGTCGCGGGCGCGGGGCGAGTCTCGCTGCAAATCATCGGTCCGCTTGCGCTGCAGATTGGCGCGGGGAGCCAGCATTTTCCCTCGCAACGTGGGGGCGGCCAGCTCACAACGGTGGGCGGTGGATTGCAGCTCAGCGGGCTCGTCGCGGGCTGGGTTCGGCCGTGGGGGGATGCGCAGCTCAACGCGGCCTTCAGCGGCGGTCTCGTGCGCCCAAGCTTTGAAGTCGGCCTCGGCGTTGAGTTCAACGTGTTCTCGGCGCTGAGCGTGGGCCCCTATCTTCGCTACACCCACGTGGTCGCCAGCGAGAGCGAGCTCGGCGATGCGCTTTTACTGGGCGGCGGACTGCGGTTTTCTCTGCGAATTCCCGCGCAAAGTTCACCGTCTACGCCACAAGACGCAGACCTCGACGGGGTCGACGACGCGCACGATCAGTGCCCCGCTGAGCCCGCAGGGCCTACTCCCGACGCGCAGCGTGCGGGCTGCCCCGCCCAAGATCGCGACCACGATGGCACGCGCGATGACCTTGATCAGTGCCCCGAAGAGCCCGCAGGCGCGCACCCTGACCCGCAGCGCGCGGGGTGCCCGCTGCCCGACCGAGACCACGATGGATATCCTGATGCGAGCGATTTTTGCCCTGATTTGCCTGAGGGACGCGAGGGCGTACCCGATCGCCCAGGCTGCCCCGCAGTAGCGCGCGACACAGACGGCGACGGCGTGGCAGACAGCGAGGATCTCTGTCCTCGCGTGGCAGTGGGCCCCAGGCCCGATCCAACGCGCGCTGGGTGCCCGCAGTTGGCAGATCGTGATGGCGACAGTGTGGCGGACCTGGTGGACGCGTGCCCAGACGAAGTGGGCGTGCCCGGACGCAACCCTCGGCGCAATGGATGCCCAAGGTCACGGCGGTTCTCTGTCGAGGGATCCGAAGACTGGGTGAGCGACCCAGTGTTTTTTACCGTGGGAAATCCCAGGGTGCAGACGCGATCGGTGCGCACCGTGCGGGCGGCTCTTCAGGCTCTCGGTGAGATGCCCCAGTTGCGACGGATTCGAGTCGAAGGGCACGCCGACGAGCGAGGCACTCCCGAGCGCAATATGGAGCTCTCGGTGGCGCGCGCGCGCAACGTGTATGACTGGCTTATCGCTCACGGAATCGACGCCGCGAGGCTCACGTTTGAGGGCCGTGGAGACCGCCAGCCGATGTTCAGAGATCACACCTCGGAGGCGTGGTCGATGAACCGCAGGGTCGAGTTTCACATCACAGAGTTCGCGGAGACCCCTGCCCCACCGCGCTGAGCGCGATGTTAATTGTGCCAGCGAATTCGCCGGACAATCGTCGCGCTTGAGCGCACATCAAGGACCAACACCTGCTCGTCGTCGCCGTCATCCGGGAGCAGCCGGAGCCGGTGTTGGCCCGGACTGAGCGGGAAGTCTACCAGCGGCGTGTGCCCCAGCCTCCGCGTGCCTTCGTAGACGCCCGCGCGCGGCGTTGAGCTCAGCGTGAGAAAGCCCGGACGAACGGGCGGAGACAGCCGAGGACGCGGAGCGATCGGTGTGCCCGCGTGTCCGGCATCGTGGGGCGCGGGGACGGGCGGCGTGGGGATGGGTGTGCGTGGAGGGGGGTGCTGCTCGAGGGTCACTAAGCTCACCGGGACGGTGTCCGGGGGAGCGGTCTCATGTCGCAAATACCGTGTGATTACTTGTGGTTGCACGACCATCACGACCACGACCACGGCGAGCAGGGACAAGAGCGGGACGCCCACGACCATGGCCCACACCATGCTGCGCGAGGGGCCCTGCGAGGGCTGTGAGTGTCCGTGTCCCAGCTGTGATCCCGCGATCGAGAAGGGCTCGACGCGCTGGGGGGGTGAAGCTCCCTCCCCTGCGACCAAGGGCGCGGGGTTGAGATGATCTGACCGCACGGGGATGGGTCCCGAGCGCGTCTCGCTGTGGGTGCCTCCGCCTGCGTAGACGAGCGCGCTCTGGGTCTGAGAGTTTTCGGCAGGGACATAGGCCCCCGAGGTGTCTGCGGCGTGCGGATCTGTTGGCTTGGCGAGGATCGCGTTTCGCTCTGAGATTTCAGCGGCGAACAGCGAGTCCATCCAGGACTGTACTTGCTCGGGGCCCGCAGAGACTCCGTGCTGTGCGAGCGCGGTCTCGAGGTCCGCGGCGAGCGCGAGCGCTGTCGCGTAGCGCTGGGTTCGATCGTGCGAGAGCGCCTTGGCGACGATCGCGTCAAAGCTCGGAGGCAGCCCCTTGCGGAGCGTAGAGGGCGCGACCGGACGCTCTTGCAGCACGGCGATGATTGTTGCGGCGTCCGAGTCGCGGCGAAACAACCGCTGGCCGGTGAGCGCCTCCCACAAGATCACCCCGAGGGCCCAGATGTCTGCGCGGCGATCGAGCTGACTTGCGAGGACCTGCTCGGGCGCCATGTAGGCAATTTTGCCTTTGATTTCACCTGTTTGCGTGAGCTCTGGGCGAGCCGATTCGCCGCGCGCGATGCCAAAATCGACGACCTTGGTCGAGCCTCCGTAGAGAACAAAAATGTTCTGCGGCGAGACGTCTCGGTGGACGATCCCTGCGTTGCGACCGTCTTCGAGCTTGAGCTCATGGGCGGCGTGCAGCCCACGCGCGGCGTCTGCGAGCACGCGCACAATGATCGGGAGCGCGGCGCCTCCGCGGGACTTGCTGCGATGGAGCACGCGCGCGAGCGATTGCCCGTGCAGGTACTCCATCGTGAGATAATACGTGTGATCTTGCTGGCCAAAGTCGAAGACCTGGCACACGTTGGGGTGATCGATTTGGGCCGCGAGCTTGGCCTCGTACATGAACATCTGGACGAACTTTGTGTTGTCCGCCAGGTGCGGGAGGATCACCTTGATCGCGACCCACTTGCGAAACCCCGCGTCGCCAAGGTGCTCTGCAAGAAAGACCTCGGCCATCCCGCCGCTCGCCAATCGATAGCGCAGCACGTAGCGCCCAAAGCGGCGCCGCATGGCCACCATGGCGTGCGCGTCGGGTTCTGCCAAGCGCTGTGAGGGGTCTTCGGTCATTGCGTAGCGCGCGATCGCAGCCTAGCAGAAGATCGTAAACTGACAGGCACCACTTACGCATTCGCCGGTCATTTGGCAGGGCGTACATGAAGGTGCGTTGCCTGCTGGATTGCAATTGGTCGGGCCTGCTGGACCACTTGGACACGCGGTAAGTCCGAGCACACACACGTTGCCGCCGGGATTGCACGCGTTGCCGACCACGCAAGGCGCCTGGCAGCCTCCTGCGCCGTTGCACACGTTGCCACCGCCACAGGCTGTGCCCGCGGGCTCGGGGGTCACCGCGCCGCACGCGCCGCCCAAGCAGGGGCCTCCTGGGCAGAGCTCGGGCGAGTAAAGGCAAGGGTCTGGTTGGCAGTCTCGGCCCGCGACGCAGGTGGTGCAACCAACGCAGCTGCCTGCGCCATCGCAAGCCTGTCCGGCGCCGCACGAGGTGCCTGCGGGATCGTTGCTTTCGAACGTGCACACGGGCATGGAGCACTGTGTCGCGCAGACTTCGGTGTTGCGTTGACACACCGGCGAGGGGCACAACGCGCCCCCCACACAGGGAGGCGGGCCACAGCTGCCCATGCCGTCACAGACGTTGGCACCACCGCACGCGGTGCCGCACGCGGTGTTGCTCAGCCCTTGGTCGCACACAGGGGTGCTCGGAGGGCCTGCGGTGCACGAGTTTGTTCCTACGCGGCAGCCGTTGTTGAGAGAGCAAGCTCCGCCCGGAGTGCACTGGGTCACACACGTCCCCGCGCCGTCGCAGAAGGCCACCCCCATGGAGGGACACGCGATGTTCGTGCCGGCGTTGCCGGTCATCGCGCATACGCCCGCGCCGAGCGGCCCAGCCGGGCACGTGTTGCTCCCTAGGACGCACACATTTCCGCCTGGATTGCAGGCCATTCCGATCATGCACGTAGGAGCCACACAGCTGCCGCTTCCGTTGCACACGTTGGTCCCACCACAGCTCGTGCCCACCATCGCGCTGCCGGTTGGGTTGCATGTCGGAGGGCCCCCGGGCCCCATCGGGCACAGCGTCGATCCTAGCGCACACACGTTGCCGCCTGGATTACAGGCCGCACCGACGGTGCACGTGACAGGACCACACGTCCCCGCGCCGTCGCACACGTTGGCGCCGCCACACGGGGTGCCCGCGCCAACGTTGCCAGTCATCGCGCATACGCCCGCGCCCAGCGGCCCAGCCGGGCACGTGTTGCTCCCTAGGACACACACATTTCCGCCTGGATTGCAGGCCATTCCGATCATGCACGTTGGCGCGACACAGCCGCCGGTGCCGTTGCACACGTTCATGCCTCCGCAGCTCGTGCCTGCTGCTTCGCTGCCTGTTGGGTTGCATGTCGGAGCGCCCGCGGGCCCCATAGGACAAAGCGTTGATCCAAGAGCGCACACATTTCCGCCCGGATTGCAGGGCATTCCGACGGTGCACGTGGGCGCGATGCACATGCCCATGCCGTCGCAAATGTTCGTACCGCCACAGCCTGTCCCCGCCGCGACGTTGCCCATGGGCGCGCACGTGACAGGCCCTAGCGGGCCCATCGGACAAGTGTCCTGGCCCATTCGACAGGCATTTCCCCCGGGAAGACACGCTCCGCCCGCGACGCACGTGGGCGCCACACACAGGCCCATCCCGTCGCAAATGTTCGCGCCGCCACAGCCTGTGCCCGCCGCGACGTTGCCCATGGGCGTGCACGTCACAGGTCCACCTGCACCCATCGGGCAGCTGACAACGCCTCGTTGGCACATATTTCCCACGGGAGAACACGCTCCACCAGGGACGCACGTCGGTGCACCACAGCTGCCTGTCCCGTCGCACACGTTCGTGCCACCACACGCGACACCTGCCGACTCTGCGCCAGTGTCCGTGCAGACCGAAGCTCCCGCAGGGCCCGCAGGACACGACTCAAGACCTTGGCGGCACGCGTTGCCCATAGGACGGCACGCGCGCCCGACAACACACGTGGGCATCGCACAGCGCCCTGCCGCGCAGAAGCCCGTTGCGCACACGGTCCCATCGAGCTTGGGCACAAAGGGCATTGCACACGTCGCGACGCCCCCGACGCAGCGCTGTACGCCCTGCTCACAGCCCTCTGCAGGGTTGTCACATGCGGCGCCGTCCACGCAGGCCACGCACGCTCCGGCGGCCGAACAGAGCCCTCCTGCGCAGCTCGCTCCTGCCATCGCGGGGCCGGTGTCCACGCAGGTCACTACATCGCCGGGACACTGTGTTTGGCCTAGTCGACAGGGCCCTGGGGTGCACATCCGCGTCGCGTCGGGAAGACATCGCGAGCCACACGCGAAGGTGCCCACTGCGCACACCATCGCGTCGGTTGCGTCCATCGCGTCCATCGCGTCCATCGCGTCTGTGCGCTGTGCGTCGGTCGCGTCCATCGCGTCTGTCCGCTGTGCGTCGGTCGCGAGGTCGCTCATGGATTGGTCCGCGAGGGTCACATCCGCGCGTGGGGCGAGGACACCTTCGAGCCCGCAGCCATGGAGCGCGCACAACCAGAGAACCCAGAGCAGCAAGAGACGGGCGGGCATCGTGCACGGAGCATACCTCGGGGGAGAGAATCCGAACGAGGTTTGTACCGTAAAAACCCTCATGAAACCGATGCGCCAGAGTTGCTCAATGGTTGCGCAGCGTTCGCTCAATCGGGCAGCGTCTGCTCAACGAGTGCAGCCGTGCGAGCGCAAGAACGCTGTGCGAGCGCTGGCGTCCGAGAGCGCTGCGAACTCTGTCCGCGATTCGCGACGACACTGCATCGCGTGATCTTGGTCCCCGTGCGCGTGCTCTTCACACCAGTGCTCGACGTTGGCCAGACACGCGTTCCATTCGGCCGCGTACTCGGCTGGGACGCTAGAGGTCTGCGTCGTCGCGCAGCCGACCAGGCCCAAGAAAGAGATCAGCAACCAGCTTGTTTTGTATGCCATGGCGATCACTGTGGGGCATGCAGACGTAGGCGACAAGCAGACAGCTATTTTGGCAGTCAATTCCCAAGATAAAATCACAGCGACGATCTTGCGCAGAGCGCACATTCTTCGCGACACGAGGCACGCACGCAGCCTTTGCAGATCGCACCGGCATCGGTGACTGCGTCTGGATTTTTCAGATATCGCGAAGATGCAGTTTCGATTGGCCGCATTCTTTTTCAGCGAATACAACGATGCTAGCTATGAACTCACAAACGTTTGCGGGCCTGATGTGTGTCGCGTTGAGCTCGGGTGTCCATTGCGCGCCGCCTGTGACGGCGATGCCTGCCTGTGTGCCCGCGGGCGTACCCGTGATGCACAGCGGCCGCATTGCGAACAGCGAGCGATGGGCGGGCGGAATCCACGTTGTCACCAGCTCACTCTCGCTCGCGGACAATACCGTTCTCACGGTGTCTGCGTGCTCCGAGGTGCGGCTCGCGCCTGACGCTTCCATCGAGGTCACGGGCGCTGCGAGCGCGCTTGTCACCGAGGGAACAGCCGAGCGACCCGTTGTGTTTTCGCGCAACGCGAGCGCGAGTGCGTGGGGGCGCGTCCTAGTCCGCGCGACGGGCAGCGTGCGATTGCGTCACACCGTTCTTGAGGGAGGCGGAGGCACGAGCCCATTTGCGCGTGGAGATTTTCACGGTGCAACGATCGCGGCGCAAGGCGACCCAGAGGCTCTCCCCGCGATGGTCACGGTGAACCAGGTCGCTGTTCGCGGCTCTACGGGGCTCGGCATCGCGATGATCGCGAGTCGATTTGCAGCCGAATCGAGCGATCTTACGATCTCCGCGAGCGGCTGGCATCCCGTGTATCTCGGCGCGGACACCGCGACAGAGTTGCCCACAGGGAGCTACGCGGGAAACGCACAAGACGAGTTCTTGCTGCAAAATTCCAACGTTGCGTCGTACAGCAACGATCGCCCGATCAAGCGTGATGCCACGCTGCGCAACCGTGGGCTTCCCTACCTCGTCGGCGTCGCAGACAGCGGCGGATCGCTCATCCGCGTGGGCGACGGTCGCGACACGGGCCCTGCCTCTTCGGTGCTCGAGATCGAAGCGGGTGTAACGCTCCGGTTTTCGCCCTCCGCGGGCAACAGCGGCGTGCTCGTCCAGGGGCGCTTGGTGGCAGGCGCCTGGGTCGCGCAGGGGGCCCTCCGCGCGGTCGGAACGGCGAGCTCGCCGGTGACATTCACCTCGGCCGCTGCGACCCCCGCTGCAGGCGACTGGATGGGTCTCTTTTTTAAGTCCGCGCTTCATCCGCAGACGACCTTGGACCAGGTCGTGATTGCGTTTGCCGGCGGCCCCTCGCAGACCCGCGGGGTGTGCTCAAGCACGCCAGGCGACAACCTCAGCGCCGACAGCGCGGTGATCATCACGCTCGAGCCAGGGCATATCCCTGATCGCGCGTTTGTCACACACACAACGCTCCGAGACAGCGCCAACGGGGGCATCTATCGCGGGTGGTACGACGCGATGGTGGACTTTACGGCGACCAACACGTTTGAGCGTATCGCGGGCTGTCGCCAGAGCAACGTCGCGCGCGCCAGCGGTGGCTGCACCATGGGGACATGCATGTGATCTGCGATTAGACAGGGATTTGACTCGCAGAGTCGCGTCGCTGGCGCGGAGCAAAGTGAGCGCGGATCTCACGGGCAAAGCGCGCGGGGTGCTCTTCGTGCACGAAGAGCTTGCCTTGGGCGACCTCGACGAGCGTGCACTCGCCCGCGAACTCAGCGCACATCGCCCTGGCTTTTTGCAGCGGAAACCACGGGTCCTCGGCACCCCACACGAGCTTCACGGGCGCGGTGATCTCGCGATGCGCAGGCCCCACGGCGTCGAAGTCTTCGGGCCGAACGGTCTTGGCCATCGCGAGTGCGCCAGCGAGCGCTCGGGGGTCATCTACCAATCGCTGCAAAAACATTGGTGAAAGTGACGATTCAATGAGCGACGTGTCGTGTACACAGTCACGCAACATGGCCCACCGTCCCGCGCGTGTTGACAGCACGTTGCGCATCATGGTGGGCGCGAGCGAGCTTCGTCCGAGCACCAAGAGCGCGCGCAGTCGCCACGGATGGTGGCCGGGGATTTCTGTGTTTCCGAGCACAAGACCTGAGATTTGCTCTGGGCGTTGGGCCGCAAGGAGCCTCGCAAAGCTGCCACCGCTGTCATGCCCGACGAGCCCCACGGGGCCGGCGAATTCGATCTGGTCAAACGCTTCGACCAGCACGGTCACCATGCCGTTGAACCCGGTCGGAGTCTGCGCGCTAGAGACGGTCTTCCCAGCGCCTGGGAGATCGATCAAATGGCAGGTAAAATCCTGGGATAGTTCGCTCACGATGTCACGCCAAGTGCGAGCATCCAGGGGCCAACCGTGGACAAACAACAGGTCTGGGCCGCGGCCCACGCGCCAGTACGCGAGTTGCGTGTGTCCGAGGTCCATGAGCTTGGGCGACGATTGAATCCACGAGGTGTTCATGTGCGAGGTCTCCGAGGGGTGTCATTGAATTGAAATGAGCTGAACACCACGGACCCTAGTGGCGGTCGCCCAAGAGTGCACCGACCTGCAGAGGTAATGGCGCGAGGTCTATGCCTCGGTGCACACTCGCTCGGTGAGCGAATCGAACAAGTTATTTGCAGCGTTGATGAAGTTTTGGCGCGGTCGCCGTGGGCTCAGCCAGCTAGACCTCGCCCTGAGCGCGGGGGTGTCTTCGCGGCACGTGAGTTTTCTCGAGACGGGGCGCTCGTTGCCTAGCATCGAGATGGTGCGGTTGCTCGGCGCCACGCTCGATTTGTCTCTGCGCGATTGCAATGATCTTCTTCGCGCGGCGGGCTTTGCGCCGAGCTTTGCAGAGCCTCCATTGAGCCTACTCGAAGACGACGCGATCGCGCGGGCCCTGACGCGTATGCTCGCGCAACAAGAGCCCTACCCGATGATTGTCATGAACGCTTCGTATGATATTTTGCAGCTCAATCGCAGCGCGCAGCGGTTGCTTGTGAGCATCGCGGGCGAGACGTCAGGGCCTCTCAATGCGCTGCGGATTCTCTTCGCCGAGGGCCCTCTGCGAGACTGTGTCGTGCACTGGGAGGCGACCGCGCGCGAGCTGCTGGGGCGGCTACAGCGCGAGTGTTTGCGCTCGCCCAACGACGATCGGCTGGCGCGATTGCTGGCAGAGTTGCTTGAGTACCCAGGCGTTCCGCGGAGCTGGCGTCAGCCAGATTTGTCCCAGCCGGCGAGGGCGACGGCGCCCGTGAGCTTTCGTGTGGGCGAGCATGAGCTGTCGTTCTTGACGACGGTGATGCGATTTCAGGCCCCGCAGAACGTCACGCTGGAGGAGCTTCAAATCGAGAGCTGGTTTGCCAACGACGCCAAGACCGAGGCGCTGTGCAATCTCTTGGCGTCAGCGTGAGTCACACGTGTGCTGCGCTTGTGCGCGATAGAGCAACCCACGCAGCTCGGGCACACAGAGCTCTTCGCGCAACACCTGAGGGATCTCGCACAAGTGTGTCGTGGCGCGCACGAAGGGGTCTTGTTGCTGCGCGCTCCAGACACGATCGATCTCACTGAGCGCGTCGGCGAGCGCCGAGGCCGCGACAGAAGGCCCCGAGAGTGTCGTGAGCAGAGAGTGGCGAAGATGCTGAATTTTCTCAGTCCATTGCGCGCTGCGTGTGCTCGCAGTGCGAGCGTCGAGGGCATCGATGGCGCGGGCGTTTGACCGTCGCAGCGCCACGCGAACGCCGTCGGGATCAAGCGCGCACAAGGGCTGAATCTCGTAGCGCCACGTGCGATCGAGCGAGTGAACCAGCCTGAAGAGCTCGGGCTGCAAGAGGTCACACAAGAGCTCATCGCGATCGCAGTGCGCGTCCCATCGCGTGATGAGCGTGGTTGCGTTGGCATAGGTTGGCCGAGCCAAGAGCTCGATGAGCGCGCGCAGCACGGGGTCTCTTTGCTTCGCGCCAGCGTCGCGCATTTCGTCGCGCGCAAAGCGCTGAACCTCGCGACGATGGAGCGAGCGCGAACCAAGAGATGCGGGCAGCCGGGGGACACGCAAATCCAAGGCGCCCACGAGCCCATCCAGCACGTGCCTGTTGTGGCTCAACGCGCGCGTAACTTGCTCGCGAAAGGCTCGGTGCCATGGGGTTATCGGGTCGCTGGCGAACACTAGCGAACACCAAACCACATGGCGGTCAATGCACACAAGGGGTGAGCATTAGTCACATAATTGACAGGCTAAAATGACAATTTCGGGTATTGAAACTCGCGACAAAAGGCAATCGAGAGGGCGCTGGTTTTGCGCGAGGCGCGGGGAGGCGTGCGGCTGCTGTAGCCGATGCCATCGACCGCGAGGACGGAAGCTACGTTCGGCTTGGCAGTGCGCACGTCGTGGGTGATTTGTGCGAAGAATGCCCATGCCCGTTTTCGAGACACCCATGTTTGGATCGCTCGTGGTCGACCACGAGGCGTACGTCCCTCGCGTTGCCACAAAGGACGGCCGCACGACGACGCCCTCGCTCTACGTCGGAGACGGGCTCGATCAAGCGGCGCTCGATCGGGTCGCGACGCTCTTTGATCCATGGACAGCGCGCGACCTGCAGGCGCGCGAGGCCATCGCCGAAGACCTCGCGCGGGGCACGGACGGAGTCGTCTCGGCGTTTGTCGCGTTTCATCGCGAAGAGCTCGAGCTCGACATCGTCCAGAGGATCTTCGGCGCAGAGCCCACGGACGCGCTCACCGCGCTCGCGCAGCTCGACCTCGTGGGCGTCTCGGTGCATGCTGACGAAACGTCAGGTTTTTCGCTGGTGTTTGACTACAGCTTTGGCCCCACAGTCACCGATGAGCTCCTCGCCGTGAAGTTCTCTCCGTCCGGCGTTGTCACCTGCGTCGCGCACGAGAGCTGAGCACTCACGCGCAGGAGCCACGCAAGGACAGCAGAAGGCCTGCCCTCAGCGATGCAACCGCGCGGCGAGCGCGATTGAGTGCGTGGGCGCTCACGCGGGGTCACGTTGGTCCGCGGCGATCGAGTCGGACATAGGGATTCACGCGCGTGCGGTCGGCGGTTTCGTCATCCGCGGCAGCCCGTGAGCTCGATCGATTGGGGCAACGCGAGGGCGTATTGCCAATGGGTGCGCAAGAGGCTTCCGACGGAGGCCGAGTTCGAGCGCGGTGCGCGGCGACGATGGGAGGCGCTATCCATGGGGCAACGAGCGACCGACGAGAGAGCACGCAGTGTTCGTTTCGAGTGTCACGCAAGACGTCGCGACACATCCGCTCGGCCGCGGCCCGTAGGGCCACCACGACCTCACGGGCAACGTGTGAGAATGGCTCGCCGTCGCGCATGACCCGTACGCGTACCGACGCCCCTGCGCTCCCCAGGGCGTGCCCAGAACCTCTCGACAGATCCTCGCCGCCCAAGACGAGATGCGCGCGGAGCTAGACCGCGGAGCGGACCCGTGAACGGACGACTCGCGGGCAACACCCAACGGTCGCGGTCACGCGTTGCGTGTTGATTTGGAATGTGAGAGAGGTTCAAAGCGCCGTCGCTCCTTCACACGGGCATCGTTTCCCGTGAAGGAGCGCTGGCTGTTTCGCGCCACGCTTCGCACTCTTGCGTTCGCACACACTCCTTCCTGAGGTGACCTCTTAATGAAGCTCTTTCCGAAGAACTCCCCGACACGTTGGCTCCCTCTGCTCGGACTCGCGCTCGCGGCGTGCAGCCCGCCGCCGGTGAGCGGTGACGCCGCAGCAGACGCGGACGCTTCGAGCCCGACCGACGCACGCGCCGACGCGCCCCCCGAGGCCAGCCTCGACGTGAGCGTTCCCGACGTCGAAGTGCCCGACGCCGAAGTGCCGGACGCCGAAGTGCCGGACGTCGAGGTGCCCGACGCCGAGGCGCCCGACGCGACTCCCGGGATGGACGCGACCGTGGAAGCCGGTCCTGGCATGGACGCAGCGATGGAGGCCAGCGCGCCCGACGCGAGCCCCGACGCGAGCAGGCCCGACGCAAGCCCCGACGCGAGCCCCGACGCAGGACCTGCGTGCCCGATGCCGACCGGCGCGCTCACGCTCCCGATGGGCACCGTGATGGGGATGCTCGGCGCGATGCCCGCGGGCTTCAACAACCGGCTCTCCTGCGCGAGCGCGACGTTCTCGAGCAACGAGGCAGTCTACACGCTCAACGTGACCTCGCGCACCGGTCTCGTCCTGAGCACCAACAACGCCGCCACCATGTTCGACACCGGAATCGCAGTGCGAACCGTGTGCACGGACGTGAACAGCGAAGTGATGTGCGACGACGACGGCGCCAACGGCGGCGGTCTCAAGAGCTACGCCCGCGGCGTGCTTGAGCCGGGCATGTACACGGTGATCGTTGACGGTGTCGGCGCCTCAGGCGGCGCGTATCAGCTCGACGTTTCGAGCTTCACGCCCGCGGCGAACGCGACGTGCGCGGCGCCGACGGCGCTGACCGCGGGCGCGACCGCGATGGGATCGACCGCGAACGGCGGGACTACAGCGACGCCGTGCACCAACGCCGACGCGGGCGGGCAGGTCTTCTACTCGTTCTCGATCCCGGCGAACTCGCGGGTGAGCTTCGCGGTGACCGCGACGGGCGCGCAGAACGTCGTCGCGCGCGTGGTCGATTCGTGCGCGGCCACGGCGGCGTGCCTCGGCAACGCGACGACGACGGCGATGGGCACCGCGGTGAACGTCACCAGCACCAACGCGACGGCGATGCCGCGCACGGTGATCGTCGCGGTCGCGAGCACGTCGCAGACCGCGGACGGCGCGTTCACCATCACACCGATGGTGTCTGCGCTCCCGGCGAACGCGAACTGCGCGGCGCCGACAGCGCTCACGATGGGCAGCACGGCGATGGGTGACACCACCGCGGGCGGCGGCGCGCCGATCGGCTGCAACACGACGGAGGGCCCGGGGCTCTTCTACTCAGTGACCGTTCCGGCGAACACGCGCGCGACGCTCACCACGACACGCACGGGCACGCAGAGCGTTCGCGTTCGCGTCCTCGACTCGTGCACGGCGATGACCTGCGTCGCGTCGACGCTCGCGAGCTCGGCCGCCCCCGTCACGACGGACATCGTGAACTCGTCGGCCGCCGCGCGAACGTACCTCGTCGAGGTCGGAAGCTCGTCTGCGAGCGTCCCAGCACAGTTCACCGTCGCGCTGACCGGCACGAGCATGGTCGCCGCGAACGCGTCGTGCGCGACGGCGCAGACGATCGCCGCGAGCACAATGGTCACTGGCGACACCGCGGTTGGCGGCGATCGCCCGACGACCTGCGTGACCGGCGGCGGGGCGCAGCTGTTCTACTCGGTGACCGTTCCGGCCAACCAGCGCGGGACGTTGACCCTCACCCGCGGGATGGGCGCGCCGCCGCAAGACGTTGTGATGCGCGTGCTCGACACGTGCACGTCCACCACGTGCGCTGCCAACGCGACGACCTCGGGCGCCACCGCGCAGACGTTAACGCTCTCGAACCTCGCCATGATGCCGCGCACGTACCTCGTGTCGGTCTCGAGCTCCACGACGACGGCGGCGACGTTCTCGCTCGGCTTCGCGACCTCGTCGTTGCCCTACGCCGTGACCCGGCTCGAGGGGCAGACCTGCGAAGCGCTCCCGATGGGCGCGGCGCCGGTGATGGGCGTCGCGAACGATGACTCGGCCTCGGCGTACGCAGCGCTGCCGTTCACGCTCAACTACTTCGGCGCGCCGGCGGGCGCGTACTACGTCTCGTCGAACGGGCACATCGTGCTCGCCGCGGCGGGAATGACGGGCGCCGGGTCATCCTCTTCGTTCAACTCCATCATTCCCACGGGCAGCGCCCCGAACGGCGTGCTCGCGGCGTTTTGGGACGACCTCGCGCCGACGACCGCGGGCATGGGCGTCGTGCGCACGGGAATCGCCGGAATGATGCCGAGCCGACGCTTCATCGCCCAGTGGGACGCGTGGACGTTCTTCTCGGCGACCTCTCCGCGGGTGACCTTTCAGATCAAGCTCCACGAGACCACGAACGTGATCGAGTTCGTGTACTGCGACGTCACGCCGGGGATGGACATGGACCGCGCGACCGGCAACAGCGCGACGATCGGCATCGAGAACCTCGCAGGAACCGAGGGGATCCCCGTGTCGTTCAACACGGCGGGCGCGGTGCAGACCGGCTCGCTCATTCGCTTCACGCCGATGTGATCGCGAACGGGGGGCGCTCGATCGGCTGACCGTGCGCGCTAGAGCGTGCGCGTGGACACTTCGAGCCTGCGAAAGAGCTGGCGCTTCTTGTACTGGTGCCGCTCCATCCTTCGCAGGATGTCGTCGAGCAAGCGCAGCGCGCGCGAGCGCCTCGGCGCCCCACCAGTTCTCGACCGCGCGCGGTGCAGCGGGGACGTTCCGTTCAGCGCTCGGCGGTTGACGTCTGCGCGGAGCACGATGAGCCAGCGCGCCGTCTTCGTCGTACCAATCGAGCAGCTTCGAGAGCAGCGGCGCGCCCTGGTCCGTCGCGCAGCGCCATCGCGAGCGGCGATCCTCCGCGCCGAGCAGCAGCCCGAGCGCGCTGAGAAACGCCAGCAGATCGGCGTCGCCCACGCCGATCGCCACGGACACGAGCGACCGTCCCGCCATGGTCGTGTGCGGGTTGAGCTTGCGCGCTCGCAGCATCGCCGTGATCCGACGCAGCTCTCCGCGCTGCAGGGGCTTTCGCACCTCGTCGGCCTTCATCGATCGGCCCTCGCGCCCGTTGAACACGTCCATCGACAAGAGCTTCTCGCCGGCTTTTTCTTCGAGCAACGCGTTGATGTCAGCGTCGCTCTGCAACGACGTGTTGCCCGCGACCGAGACGCCCTCGGAGTCTTTGGTCTTGCGGTCCACCCCGCGCTCGAGCAGCGGCTCGATCTGAGTCGGCGCGCTCACGTCGATCCTGTGCGTGGCGAGCAGCTCTCCGAACGCTACCCGCAGCTCCTTTCGCTGCGAGAGAAAGGCCAGGGCCTTGGAGGAATAGTACACCCAACCCCGTTCACCCGTCGCCTCGCCGCAGTCGTCGGCCCGTTGCTCCCAGGCCGCGCTCATCGCGCCCCACCTCAGCGATGCGATCGCCGCTGATTTCACAGGAGATACTGAGTTAGAATCCGGGGACGCACGGTTGACTCGTTGACTTACTCGCTCGTGGCATCTGTGTGGCCGCTCCCTTTCGGCTCCAGCCGAACGCGCCGCGCGAGCTCGGCTGCGCGGCCGCCGGTGAAGCGCGGGTCGATCGCGCCGAGCACGAGGAAGCCCGTCGTGAGCGCGATCAGCAAGAGCGCTTGCTCGTCGTCGGCGCCCGTGCGCTGAAGTGCGCGCTGGAAGCGACCGAGCGTGACCTGGAGGAGGCGGCGTAGATCGGGCCGGCGCATCGACTCGGCGAAGACTCCAACCCACGCCCTCGCGGCGCGCGTGTCCGAGTTCGGGCCGAGAGAGAGGGCCGTGTCGAGCAACGTCGGCAGGTCCCGCGCCCGTGCCAATCGCCGAACGAGCTTGCGCACGAGGTGGGTCAACAGCTCCTCGGTCAGCTCGTCTTTGTCTCGGAAGTAGTGATGAACGAGCCCCGGGCTGAGGTGAGCGACCTCCGCGAGGCGCGCCACCGTCGCTCCCTCGTAGCCGAGCTCACCCAGCACCTCCTCGAAGGCCACGACCAGCTGCTGTCGTCGTTCCTCACGCATGGATGGACGAGGCATGTTGATTGGTTGTGTACCCAACTTTGGGAGCCAACGGTAGAGGCATGTCGAATGTGCCCTCGGTCGTGGCGGTCTTGTCCTTTGTGTCCTGGGTGTCGTTCATCGGGTTGGCGGTCGAGCCGCTCTTTGTGGGCGCGATGTTCGGCGCGTTGAGCTCCGTGCGAATCCGCTCCCGGCCCGATCGGCTGGTGCTCACGAGCCTGGACGGAATCCCATTTGGCCTCGGCCTCGGCAGTGCGGCCGGCGTATCGGTCCTGGTCTGGGCCGTCGGAAGCGCGTTCGGGGCTTCAAAGCTCTCGCTGTTCGTCGTCAGCGCCGCGCTCTTCGTTGGAGCGTTCGGGTGTCGAGTACGACTCGTCGTCGGCCGAGGCTCCACGGAGTGTGTGCGCTCGCTCTTGTGGGTCGTGCCCTGGAGGCGCGCTCGCTTCGGCCGGGCCATCGCTTGGGTGGACGGCTGGGGGGACATGGCCGACCCCCTGGCCTTCCACATCGGTGAGGTCGCGGGCGACCGATCACCGGGAGGCGGAGGCGACGGCGGCCTCGATGAGCAGGGGCTCTTCAGCCTCGAGCTCGGCTGGGCGAGTCAGACCACCGAAACCAGGGCGGACCCTCTCGCGCGAGATTTCAATCGCGCGGTGGCGGAGCTGTACGCCGTCCGGGAGTGAGGGGTTTGGGCGCGCAGCGGACTGCGGGCGTCATCGCGATCCGTCCCCCGGCGTCGGCGGAATGAGGGGAGTCATGCGGCGGTTGTGAAACGCGCGACAAAAGGCAATCGAGAGGGCGCTGGTTTTGCGCGAGGCGCGGGGAGGCGTGCGGCTGCTGTAGCCGATGCCATCGACCGCGAGGACGGAGGCTACGTTCGGCTTGGCAATGCGCACGTCGTGGGTGATGTGTGCGAAGAATGCCCATGCCCGTTTTCGAGACACCCATTGGTCCCGCGGTCACCGATGAGCTCCTCGCCGTGAAGTTCTCTCCGTCCGGCGTTGTCACCTGCGTCGCGCACGAGAGCTGAGCACTCACGCGCAGGAGCCACGCAAGTACAGCAGAAGGCCTGCCTTCAGCGATGCAACCGCGCGGCGAGCGCTTGGACTCGCGGCGAGCGATGGCACGGCGGAGATGGAGAAAGCCCGAACTGTTTCGACGCCGGCACTGCGGCGAGCGTGTGCGATCGCGTGCTGCCGGCGGTGGCGGTGCGGCCATTGGTTGCTGAGCCGTTTCGTTCGAGCTGCGAAGGGGGTCTTCGCGCCCGGCTCGCCGTGGAGGGGCAGGGGGGTACTTTCAGCGCCGCCAGACGCGGACGCAGCGTGTGTCGAGCCAGTGGATGCGCGAAGAGAAGCGAGCGCAGAGCGGCCAGCGCGTGGATCGTGCGCATCCTCGATCACCTCAGGATCTGGAGCGAACGAGTGATCGCAGCGCCCGCGCGCAGCCTGGTTCGACACGCGCGGAGCGATGCGAGTAGCGCGCGGCGCGGTAGCATTGGGCCCACGCGCAACGCGAACTCGGCACCGTGGGTTGCCGCAAAGGGAGCGGTGCTCCACCGGAGGGCGTTGGAGGTCCCATCCTCACGGGCATTGGCTCCCTCGACCCCCCTAAGGTTCCCCTTCACGAGGGTGGTCAGTCAGACGAAGTAGCCCGCTTCTCCACATCTGCAGAGACAGGGGCATCCGGGGCATCCAGTGCAGTGTTGGGGGATGAGGCTCCAACAGCGACCTCTGCGCGCACGCCAGTGTTCGGTGCGTTCGCAGCCGAGTTCATTGCCGCCTTGATGTTCGCGACAAGCAGCACTGGGTCCTCGGCTGGAAACTGAAATGCCCTGTCTTTTTGCCCGTCCTTCCACTTGAGCAGGACCGAACCTTTGAGCGCCCACACTTGAATCCCGAGCCGCAGCCCACCTTGGGCCGCGTCCACCTCGCAGCTCGTGATCGCTCCCAGCGGAACGCTCACCGCCTTCGGCCCCCAGTTCACTTCAACGTGTGCATCAGTGACCGCTGTGCGAACTACGGCGCGCGTGAGTGCGAGATACAGCGTCCCCACCATCCACAACGCCGGAAGCACAGCCGCGATCGGGCCCAACGCCGGTTCTGCGTTCAACAACAACGCAATGGTCGCGATCAGCGCGATCAACGTCATGGGCATCATCGCGAGCACCGCGCCGCGCGCAACGTGTTTGTCCCGATGACGCACATGTTGCCCAACCGCGACCGCGTTGGCCTCGTACTCATCGCTTGGAGCAACCCGTGTTGGTATCGTTTCATTCATAAAACGAGAGCGTACAACTCAATGAAAGACCGGGGGAAACGACAGTGCGGAAGCACAGTATGCCACCCACAGTTCGCGACCACCGTCGTACGCTCCTACGCAACCATTGAGTGTTTGCCCAGCAGAGGACCAACACAACACTCATGCCCCACGCTCGCGACGGAACCGTCTCCATCTATCGCGATTTTTGCTGAATTTTCTCACGCGAATCACGAATCACTTCTCAGTGGTCACCTTGGACAATCGCGGTGTCGGGCGCACGACAGGTTCCCTAAGCACCGTGCACCACTCGCGCGATGGCTGATGATGTCGTCGCGGTGATGTGCTGCCACGCGATACGCGAGATGCGCCCCCGCACGCGCACGCGTTAATCGACGTGCGACGAGCGGCACGGAGTTCATCCCGCGCGACGCCACTGCATTTGCGAGCGTCCCGTTTGTCAAGGCCACGCCGCGGCGCTCGTGACGCCAGCGAACGGACCTTGGCTCAGGACTTCGGCAGCGGGAAGGCGCATCGGCAAGAGCGGCTTTGTGCACGCTCAGCGCGAGACGCACTGCGCGAAGATGCGGCGGCGCGGGCTCGCGGCGGTGTCGTAGAGCCCGTACACAATCCACCCGCGCGTATCGCTCGTCTCGACCCACGCGCCGTGGAACACCGGCGAGAACGCCGACCGCGCGATCACTGCACGCGCGCCGCTGGCTCCCCACTGCACGACCACCTCGTTTGCCATCGGTGACGGTCGCTCCGCGCGCGTCCACGCGAGGAGCAATCGCGTCGCGTCGGTGTTGCCCTCGCGCGAGGCGATCGCGCCGCTGAGCACCATGCCGTTGTCTTCGATCGCGGTGCGCGTGAGGGTCGCGCCGCTCGCGGAGTTGTGCTCAACCAACGAGAGTCCTGCGCTGAGCGCCATCGCGGGTTCGCCGAACTGATAGTGCAATCGCCACAGGGAGTCGCCCACACGCACGGGGGCAGCGAGCATCGTGCCGCGCTCGGTGCGCTCGGTGCTGAGGAGCATCATTCCGTGGCCAGGGATGTACTTTCGAACGCGCACGTCGTTGTTGCTGGCGCGACGAGGCACGGTGTCAAAAGCGAGGTAGTCCGAGTAGGTCGTGGGAAACTGCACGGCTGCGTCGTAGAACCGCGCGTCTTGCGTGCTCGCGGACGTGAGGGCAAAGCGTCCGTCCGCTGCAGTCCACGCGCTTCCGTCGGTCGTGATCGCCGTGACGTGAAGGCGGCCGAGACCATCGGTGCGCGGCCACGCGCCGAGCAGCGAAAAGCGGGTCGCGCCCTGCTCGGCGACGAAGCTGCGAACCAGCGACAGCGCGCCAGTCGGGCTCATCGTGACTTCGTGCAGCGAGGATCCGTAGGTGATCGCGCCGCGCTCGGCCTCGAAGGCCACCGTCGGCTGTTGCCGCGAGCCTGCAACCGCAGACAGCACCGAGGGGAGCGCGAGTCGCTCGCCCACAGCCGCCCAGCTGCGGTCATACGCCTGCGCGTAGACTTCGCCTGCGCGGGTCGCGATCACGCCGACATAGCCGCTCTGCGCGCGCGCGAAATCCACGGTCCACACGGCGTCCGCGTCGCTGTCCATCAGTGGGATCGGTGCGCTGCACATTCCCTGTGTCGCTCCGTCGTCCACAGCGCCATCGACTGCGCTGCCGTCACCCGGCGAAACCGAGAGCGGGCCGCACGCGGCGAGGGAGAGCGAGAGAGCGGCGGCGAGACCGTACCGTGCAAATGTGTGGTTCATGCGGTGGTGTACTCAGCGATTGGTCGCGCACTTACAGACTTCTCACAAATTGCGACGCGCCCGTGAAGATCAGTCCGCGAGGTCCGGCGCAAGGTGCGCGATCGACCGGACATTCTCAACGCGTGGCGCGCGATCGCCATTGCAGAGCCCGTGAAGCCTCACGGGTGCCAAACACGACGTCTGCGCGGAGGTCCGACGTTGTTGCTCACTGGAGACGCCGACGCGCTGATCTCGGCCAAAAATCAGTATCGCCTGAGAATTGAGCGGGCGATCGCATCGGTGATACACGGCGAGCCGCGCGCGACGCCGCAGCATTGGGCCCACGCGCGCGACGCGAACACGGCACGGTGGGTCGGCGCAAGAGGAGCTGTGCTCCACCGCAGGGCGTTGGGGGTCCTTGTATCTTGGGGAGCGTTGGGACGAAGCGTGGCAGGCCGACACCGCAGGATCGCCAAGGGTCGCCACGCTGCCGTCTCCGGCGCAGAGCCCGAACGACTGCCCGAGAGCTCGCTCGCATCGTGCAAGGAAGGGCCGAGCCGGAGGCGTCTTCGACGGAAGGGCATCGCGGATCAGCACGGCCGAGCGCGTGACCTGCCACGGAGCGAGCATGGAGGTAGGGTCTCTGAGCGACGGACAGCACACGAACTTCGAGCTCGTCGGGCTTGACGATCAAGACCGCTGCGATCCGCTTGGACCTTAGGCCTAGCAAAACGAGGGCCCCTCCGAGATTTTTGTCGAAGCGCCCGTGGCATCCTTGGCGCACGTCGGTCCGCCCGGTCGCGAGCCTGCTTGTCGTGCGTTGGCGCAGTACCGTACCGCGCTATACTCCCGGCGGAACGCTGAGCCATGAAAGAACTGTTGTTGTTAGGCGCCTCGCTCGTCTGCCTCGTTGCCCTCTACGCTGCGTTCGCGACGCGCGTGCAGCTCCGCCGTGATTGGCCCGCGCGCAAAGTGCGGGTGCGCGACGGAAGCATGACCGCGCAGGGACCCTTTCGCGCGCTCGAACACACGCGAGAGCAGGAGGTGAGCGCTGGGCCTCCCTGGCCCGTGCACCTCACCGCGCTCGTCGGGCACGGGATCTCTCCGCTGAGCTTCTTCAGCACCGTCTCGCTCTGGATCTACGCGTGGATCGCGGTCTCCAACGATCCGGACCCCACGCGCAACCTCCCGGCAGTCTTGATGCTCGCCGCGGTAGTGGTCTCGTTCGTCCTCGGCCGACACCAGTGGCGAGGCTCGACTGTCGCGTTGACCACGGACTACGCCGCCGCGCTCTCGCACACGCGGCGCGCTGTGCTCGGTCGCGTCTTCGTCGACGCGATCCCGCTCGCGTTGATGGTCGCCTTCGGAGGCCGCGAAGACTACCTCCCGCGGGCGTTGGGATACGCGATCCCGACAGCGCACGCCCTCGTCGTGATGCTCGCCGTGATCGTGAGCGAGCGCCACTACCGTGCGGTGGCCATCGCGCGCGAAGAGCGCCTGACCGACACGTTCGGAGACATCCCTCGCTGACGCCCACGGTGTGCTCTTCACAACGTGACGAGAACTCTTCGCGCGAACTCCGTATCGCCCATGAAAACAGCGGCGAACGCACTCACCGGCGTTCAGTTTCCGATCCTCGTCCTCTCGTAGACGAAGGCAACGGTCCCACGCCGCTCGGCTGCAACACGACGGAAGGCGCAGGGCTCTTCTACTCGGTGACCGTTGGTGCGCTGCACGCTCTCGAACCTCGCCATGATGCCGCGCAGGTTCCTCGTGTCGGTCTCGGTCTCCACGACCACGACGGCGACGTTCTCGCTCGGCTTCGCGACCTCGTCGTTGCCCTACGCCGTGACCCGGCTCGAGGGGCAGACCTGCGAAGCGCTCCCGATGGGCGCGGCGCCGGTGGCGACGGGCCTAGACGGACCCGAAGCGACGGTCGCGACGACGATATGAAAGCCCGCAGCGGACGCGGGGCCAATGCTCGACTACAGTGCGAAGCCATGAGTGCTCGCTTGATTCTATGCTCCGTTGTCGGCGCCGCGTGGCTCGCCGGCTGCCGGCCTTCGACCGTGGCGTCCGACGCGCCCGACGCGCCCGACGTGATCGACGTGGCCAGCGTCGATGCAACACGTGAAGACGTCGCGAGCGACGCGGACGTGGACGTCGCGAGCGACACGGACGTCGCGACGATGTCCGACGGTTCGACGGACGCTCTCGGTGATCTCGACGTGCGCGCGGACGTGGGCGCGGACGCTGCGGGAGACGTGGCGCGTGCGGAGGGCGGCGGGGACGCGGATGCGCCGTTCTTTCCAGCGGATTTCGTGCTGCCGGACTTGAACACCCATTCAACGACCCATCGCATGGACGTCTCGCCCCGCGCGCTGCGCGGAAGGGTCACGGCGTGGTACTTCGCGACCGCGACCTGAACGTACTGTGCCACCCAGGTCGTGCACCTGGGCCGAATGCAACGTGAGTTCAACGCGCGGGCGGGCCTGCGTCGCCCCGTGCAAATCGTGGTCGTCGCGACGATCGGCAGCGAGGCCAACCCCACGCTCTTGGTCGGGATGGAGACGCTCCCGCTCGTTCTCGATACGACGACCGCCAACGTGCAGACCCAGTGGCTCTCGACCGTGCGCGACGTGGTCGTCGTGGATGAGACCGGACAGCGCCGGTTTGTCTACAACCTGACCGCGCACAACCTCGGCGAGGCCATGAACTACAGCGCGCTCGAAGGCGAGCTGCTTCGCTGGGCCAATCGCTGAGCGCCCCCTTGGTCAGGGCACGGTTACGCGCACGGCAAACGCTGCGGTCATGCTCGGGGCGAGAAGGATCAACAGGAACACTAGCCAACGACTGCCCTTCGCACCGTGCAGCGGTGCTGCGAGCGATTGAAGCGCTCCGTGCCTCTGCGTCGATTCGTTGTTCAGGAGCCGATAGGCAGCATGAAATCCTCCGGTTCTCGAATGGCTCGCGCGACGCTTTCTCCGCCCTCTCGGGCCATCGAGCTGACCCTCGACTCGAAGGCGCGCTCGTCGCCGGAGCAGCGCCAGAGCGCCCAGTTCCAGATGACGCGCTCGATGGACGTCGTCGCGAGCGACGATCCGCACGCCATCGATGTCCGCGCTCTTCGTTAGATTTCGTTGCGCGCGACGGACCAGATAAAGCCGTCGTACCAGTAGTGAACGATCGAGATCGTGAGCGCGACGGACCATAGCCCGACGCCGAGGCTCTGCTGCGTGTTGTCCGCGAGCATCCCGAGCACGCCGTAGGCACCGAGGAGCGAGGCCAGGAGCACAAAGCCCACGCGACGTCGGGAAGGCGAGAAGATCCTCCGCCCCTCGGAGGACCACACGAGCGCAAGGTACTGCACCGCGTGAAAGAGGTTCATGATGAAGAACGCCTGCGCGAAGGGGTTGAAGCCCCACGCTACGATCGAGCACGCGCCGGTGCTCACCATGAGAAAGACCTTGGGCGCGCTGATGCGATGGCCCCGCCGCGCGAGTCGCCAGTACGAAGCGACATAGAACACGAGGTAGAGCGCGCCAAGCCCGAGCAACACGAGCGCCATCGCGCGATGCACCGAGTCGATCGCCGACGGAACCCGCGCGAGCCGGTCAAGCCCCACCGCCTCGAAGCGAAGAAAGGGCTCGAAGTGATCCAATGTCGTCGCCCCCGCGAGCACTGGCCCTGCGTAGAGCACCTGCTGAAGCCCAAAGTCGAGCCAGCGCCCCGCGCGAAGATCGTTGCCTGCGTTGCGGTCATAAATTCGCGCGAGGCCAAAGGTCTGCGCGCCCGAGTGATAGACGTCCCAAAACGTCGCGACAACGAGCGCGGCGATCGCGAAGGTGGGAGACGACACGATCGCCGTAAAGAGCACGAGCGGCGCGAGCAGAAAGCGCGCGCGATGACGACGAAACACCGCGGGATTTCCATGGCTCCGTAGAAAGACCGCGACCAGGTGCGCGTGGACGAGCGTCCCGAGCGCGAGCTCTTGGAGCGAGAGCCGCTGCCCCCCGAGCGCACGCGGCTGCGAGGCCAGACTCATGCGCGCAAGCGCGACGCCGAGCGCGAGCGCGAGCGCTGGAGGCGCGAGGAAGAACGCGCAGTCATACGCGCGAGAGACGATGTACGGCGAGCGTGGCGGCCCCGTCGACATCGCGCGAGTGTACGCCTCTGCGCGCGAGAACATGCGAGCGGTCGACGCACCCCAAGATACAAGGCCCTCGAACCCCGTTCCGTCGCGCACGCATCCGCTGACTGCGGCCCGATCGCTCGTCGCCTCGTCTGCGCCCTCAGCCCGTTGCTCTCGGGTCGCGCTCATCGCACCGCAGCCCCACCGATGCGATCGCCGCTGTTTTTCACAAGAGATCCTGCGTTGAGTGCTGCGTTGGACAGAGCCCTTGCCGATGTACTCGCGCAGGGCTGTGTGGCCCAGATGCGAAACTGCGTGGCCTGCGGGCGCTGTTGTGGACGGGGCTGCACGCGCGCCGGTCCAAACCGGGCACGTTGGTGACACCACGGCTCTGAGCGCTGCGTGACGAGGGTGTCCGAATGTGCAGCGCTCTCTCGATGCCGTGGAGAACGAGCGATGCAATGGATCAACGACGACAATGGATCGAGGCAGTCCAGGCCAACCCCCGCGAGTCGATCAGCGCGCTGAGCAGGCGCTTCGGCATCAGCCGCAAGACCGGA
>JAUXYJ010000048.1 GCA_030694465.1 Deltaproteobacteria bacterium
GGCATGGGGGGTCTTGGTGACCGCAGGAGCGATCGGATCGCTTTGACCCTACGTCCGAGGTGCGCCGGAAGCGATTGAATGGGTCAGAGTGTGCCACGGTGGATCACTCTGTAGCGATCGGATCGCCCAAAGCGCACCTCGGACCATGACATGGGGCCATCGGATCGCCCCTAAGCGCACCTCCGAGGTGAGAAACGGGCGATCGGATTGCCCAAAGCGCACCTCCGAGGTGCGAAACGGGCCATCCAATGGCTATTTCCTGCGAAACAGCGGGGAGAGGGCGCGGCGGCGGGTGCGAGCGCTCATGCACCACCACGGAGTATCCGCTGCTTGATTGGGCGTGGTTCCCCTCGGCGCTCGCTTGCTGCAACCCTTACGCGTGCCCGACTGGCTGAGGGCGCGCTCACTTTTTCTGATCAGCCAGCGCAACGCTGATGGGACCAATTCGCGCACGAGTTCTGTAGCGACGAGGTGGGTTTGTGCGTGAGCCCAATCGCGGGGACAGAGATTGATAAAGCGATCCTTGGGCCATGGACGACAACGTTGGCGCCCAACAATGCATACCCACCGCGTCATCCCGCGACGACGGAGGGGTTTCACTAGATTCCACTGATCAAAACTTGATGGGAGACTGACGCGAAGCGTAAACCTTCTGCGTGCGGAACCAAATCGCGCGAATGACCAACATGCACACAACTTCAAAAACAAACATCAATCCTCTGGCCCAACCGCGGCCGATCCACGTCCACCAGGTTGCGTTTTTTTGACGGCAAAGACTGTGTGTTGACTGGCAAGCAGCGATACGTCGGAGGCTACAATGGGTAAGGCGTTCGCGAGCGAGTTGGCTGTTCTGGGGGACACCCTCACCTGGGCTCTGTCCCGCGACATGACGGAGCTCTCGCGGTTTGTCGACGACGCCTCAGATTTGCCGCTGGTTGCGATCGGTTCTGGTGGCTCTTCGACGGCCTGCCATATGACGACGCTGCTTCACCGTGCCCGCCATCGACGGCCAGCGCTGTTCACGACACCGCTTGATGTATTGATGCTGCCAGCAGGGCTCCACCGCGCCGCCGTTTTTCTAGCTTCAGCCTCGGGCAAGAACAAGGACGCCCTTGCGGCGTTCAAAGTGGCTATCACTGAGGAGACGCCCGCCATCGCTGTAGTAACTATGAGCGCAACGAACCCGCTGAACGAGGCGGCTACGTTGTATGGGCGAGCCCGCATGTTCGCAGCCGACGCCCCCGCGGGCAAGGATGGCTACCTCGCCACGAATAGCTTGCTCGCGACGTGTGCGCTCGTCGCGCGTGCCTACGGCTTCGAGGTCACAGTCTCGAAAGCTCCACGCAAGGCGGTCGATGGAGCCATTTTCGAGGATCGTCAGATGGTGCAGGTCCTCCATGGTGGCTGGGGCTCACCCGTCGCCACCGACCTCGAGTCGAAGATCAACGAGTCGGCCCTCGCAGCCGCGCAGCTCGCGGACTACCGGAACTTCGGGCACGGGAGGCATCTGTGGCTCGCCAAGCGAGCCGCCGAAACCGTAGTCGTCGCACTCGTTACACCGGGGACCGCGGCCATCGCGGATTCGACCTTGAAGCTCTTTCCCAAGAGCATCCGGGTCGTTCGCCTCGAGACCTCTCTTGATGGGCCCGATGGTACGATCGACCTCCTCATCCAGGCGCTTCATCTCGTCCACTGCATCGGCGTGATACGCAAACAGGATCCCGGTCGGCCGCATGTGCCGGAGTTCGGCCGCAAGCTGTACCGACTCACGCCGCCGCATGTTCGGCCGGCGTTCGATGCACCAATCCAGCGAAAGCTCTGGGCGTCGCCCGGAGCCACACACGAGGGCAAGGCGTTCCAGGAGGGTCTCAAGCGGTTCCTCGCCCGCGCGCGCACCGCCAAGGTCGGCGCAGTGGCCCTCGACTACGACGGCACGCTTTGCACCAAAGACGATCGGTTCGGCGGACTTCGGGACGACGTCGTTGCCGAGTGCTCGCGCCTGCTCAAGGCCGGACTCCACCTCGGGATCGCAACCGGCCGAGGGAAGTCCGTGCGCGAGGAGCTTCAGAAGGTGCTCGATCGCAAGCTCTGGGCCCGCGTCCACATCGGCTACTACAACGGAACGGCCATCGGCGCTCTCGCCGACGACGCCTTGCCGAAGACGGACGAACCGAGCGACCCCGCGTTGACGCGCGCGCAGTCGCTCCTGTCGGACGACGCTTGGTTGACGGCAACCGCCAAGATCACGCCGCGGCCGCAGCAAATTACCGTCGAGCCCAAAGGCGCCACGAGGACCGACGCGCTCGCGGCCCACGTGATGTCGCGCCTCGCGCCGCTCGATGGGGCGGGCGTGCGCATCGTCGTCTCATCGCACTCGCTCGACGTGCTGGGTGCTCGACCTGGCAAGGGCTCGCTAGTGTCCTGGTTGCGTGAGCAGGTCGGCGAAGCTCGCGAGGTGTTGTGCATCGGTGACCGAGGCGCATGGCCCGGCAACGACTACGCACTGCTCGCCGAGCCCATGTCGCTGAGCGTCGACGAGGTCTCGAGCTTGGACGACACATGCTGGAATCTCGCGCCGCGCGGCGTCTCCGGTCCAGATGCAACGTTGCTCTATCTCCGCGCGATCAATGCTCGCGGGGGTGTTGGAACCTTCACGTGGAAGGAGGGCTCCGCGCGATGAGAGATGCACTGGCCGAACGCCTGCTCGCCAACGTCATGGAATGGACGCCCGAGGACGTCGCTCGAGAGAGGCCCGTGCTCCAGGCACTCGCCGCCCTCAAGTACGACGAGTACCAACAATTCAGCCCCGGCATGCGCTTCGTGGAGAGCCTCGCGCTGTGGCTTGAGCAGTTCGTGTCGATGGATGAGCGCAAGGCCGCGTATGCGTTCGTCCTGAGTCGGCTCGTCTTCTTGTCGCACGCCGAGATGGCTCACTTTTCGGCTATCGCGTACCCAGATGTGATCCGACCTCTGTTCATCGAGCAAGCTGCGAAGGATGCGACGCTTCCTCCGTTCCGCGTCAGCCAGGTCCTTGGCACCGAGGCGTTCAAACGGCTCGAGGGATCGAGTCTGTTCTTCGGGCTCAGCGACGGTGCACGGGTCGACCTCTTCCGGCGCAGTAATAAGGAACTGAGCCACGAGCAGATCTTCACCGGCTATGAGGTCTCCGACGAGAAGGTGCACGAGATCCGCGCGTGGCTCGAGAAGCGCGGCCACAACGATGCCGCGCCGGCGCTCATCCTGCTGGATGACTTCTCCGCGAGTGGCACGAGCTGCCTGATGGCAGACGGCGACAAGGCGAATGGAAAGGTCTCCAAGTTCATCGAAAGGATCCAATCCAGCGATGCATGGAAGTCCGTGGTCTCCTTCCCCACGACCCGGCTCGTCATCGTCCTGTACGTCGCCACGGAGCAAGCGCTGGCCAACATCCACGCGGGCGCCGAGATCGTCAGGAAGAAGCACGGCATCGAAGCCACCGTGCTGTGCGTGCAGCGGATCGCCGGGGACCTCTCGCTCAAGGCGTCCGACGACGGCTCGATGATCGACGTGATCAAGAAGTACTACGACGCTTCTGTCGAAGACGAACACACCAAGAAGGGTGGCTCCGACTTGAGGTTCGGCTTCGCCGCCGGAGGTCTGCCTCTCGTCCTTCACCACAACACGCCCAACAACTCGATCTTCCTGCTCTGGGTCGAAGACAGCGAATCCGTCAGGCCCTTGTTCCCCCGAGTGAGTCGCCACCGGAGGGAAGCATGAAGGACGTGCGCAACCCCTTCCGGCTGCAGACTGCCGAGAGCATCGACTCAGACGCCGACTTCCTGCGCCTGTTCGGATACGGCGTGCTTGACCTACTCCCCGAGGACGCACTGACGGGACGCCCGCTGTTCATTCGAAGCGCGCCCGGTGGCGGCAAGACGTCGCTCCTCAAGCTCTTCACGCCCTCGGTCTTGCAACACCTCGTGGCGATGAAGGGCAACGACGCGGTCAAGGAACTCTTCGGCAAGCTGAAGGGGTTGGGCGCCGTGTCGGACCACGACGTCAACGTGCTCTCGGTGATGCTGCCCTGCGGACGGACGTTTCCCGCCCTGGCCGATGTGGAACTGAAGTCCGCGCGCGCCAAGCGCCTCCTCCTCGCGCTGATCGATGCCCGCGTGATCCTCGGTGCGCTTCGCGCTATCCTTATTGCCCGAGGTCTTCGCTTCCCCGACGACCTCTCGCGTCTGACCCTCGTCGCCCCACCCAACGATCACGTTCCGGGCCTGTCCTTTCCTTGTGACGGTGTTGCTGTCCAACGCTGGGCTGAGACGGTCGAGCAAGGCGTCGCCGACCTCATCGACACCCTTCTGTCACCAGAGGGAGTCGGCCCCTCGGGGCACGACGCGCTGCTCTCAGTGCTGCTGCTCGATGCCAACTGCATCCAGCTCGATGGAAAGCCGTTCGACACGCGGTGGCTCATCACTTTCGACGACATGCAGAAGCTCGCGCCGACGCAACGAGCGGCGTTGCTCGAAGTCGTCGTCGATCAACGCTCGCGGTCGACGGTCTGGTTGGCGGAACGGTTCGAGGCGCTCTCTACCGACGAGTTGTTGGCTTCCGGCGCACTGAGTGGTCGTGACCATCTCGTGATCAACCTCGAGCACGAGTGGAAGAAGGGACGCTTCGAACCGGCAGTGAAGCTAATCGCCGAACGGCGGGCCCGCATGGCCTCCGAGTCAGCTGGCGCCAACGCGCCGGATGCATTCGCCCCCACCATCGAGGCCGATCTTGATGCGCCGGCGTGGCAGGAGAAGACGCAGGCTGCGCTTGATGTCGTTCGGAAGCGCGTCGAGATCCTTGCAGCCAACAAGGCTCAGTACGCCGACTGGGTGAAGTCGCGCGCGGACGTTGAGGGCACGCTTCGCCACCAGCTCATCAAGTGGCGCACGCTTGAGATCTTGATCGCGCGGCAACAGGGCAAGAAGCAGATGAACCTCCTGCTCAAGCCGCTGAGCACGGAGGAACTCGACGACAAGGACGAGTCCGACGTTCGCGCTGCGGCCGAACTGTTCCTGAGCAAAGAGTTCGGCTTCCCCTACTACTTCGGCCTGAGCAAGCTCGCGAGCCTCGGCTCCTTCAACGTGGAGCAGTTCATTCGGCTCGCTGGCGACCTCTTCGAGGAATCCCTGGCGGCGGCCGTGATGAGGCGCAGTCCGCGACTCGCTCCCGAGCGGCAGCAGCGCATTCTCGAAGGCGCATATGACACGCGCGTCAAGGATCTGCCGCGCCGCGCGAAGAATGGTCGAGACGTGCTGCGCTTCCTGGACGCCGTTGGTCAGTTCTGTCGCGACGTGACGCACCAACCCAACGCTCCGTACTCACCCGGCGTCACGGGCATCGCGATTCTCATGCAGGAGCGAGAGACGCTTCTCGACGCGGCGCACCTCGCGAAGAGCCCACCGACTGCCGCGTTCGCGTCGATGCTCGGAACGGCAATCGCTCACAACCTCCTGCACGCGGAGGTGGACTACAAGGTCAAGGGCAACCGCTACATGGTGCTCTACCTCAATCGTCTCCTCTGTCCGAAGTATGAGCTGCCGCTGCAGTTCGGCGGCTTCCGCGAGAAGCCGCTCCGCGAGTTCATCACGTGGGCGGAAAAGGGCTACCGGCCCTCGAAGTCGGAGACCCTGCTATGACCCCTGATTCGCTTCGCTGGCGCGACTACTTTCTTCGCGATGGCGACGGGTTCGACGAGTTCTGGAAGGCCTTCTTGGCCGAGCGGAAGCGGAACCTGCTCTTCGTGCTCGGACATGGATTCGATGCGCGCATGTGCGACGGCATCGAACGGGTGCTCAGCCTCGGTGGAGAGGGCACGCGCGACGTCGCGCTGATTGCGTTCGATGAGGGCGCGGAGTCGCCGTCGCAGATCTACGTGGCCCAGCGCACGGCGAATGGCGAGCGACTCGAGAAGCTGGTTCAGGGACGCGGCACGATCGGGCACAGGGACATCAAGATGTTCTCCGATGACAATCGCAGAATCGGTGCTCGTAGCATCGCCCAGGAGTTCGCGTCGTCGGCCGAGTTTCGCTCCTATACGGACGTCGTCGTGGACATCAGCGCGTTGCCTCGGAGCCTCTACATGCCGCTCTTGGCGAAGCTCCTTGCGCTGTTCGACGGTGAAGCGAAGGACGACGAGAAGCGCAATCTGCACGTCATCGTCTCGCACTCTCCCGCGATCGATGGTGCCATCGTCGAGGAGGGGCTTGAAGAGAGCGCGAGTTACCTCTTCGGGTTTGCGGCAGCCGCCCTGGAGAGCGAGTCGACGAGCGGCCAGCCGAAGATCTGGATCCCTGTTTTGGGGAAGCGCCAGCTCGCACAGTTGGAGCGGATCAACCAGTTTGTCGCGCCAGACGAGATCTGCCCGCTGCTGCCCTCGCCAGCGCAGGACCCTAGAGAGGGAGATTCCATCATGATTGAGTACCGCGAGCTGCTCTTTGACCAGCTCCGCGTGGAGCCGCGCAACATCATCTACGCCGCCGAGTCCAACCCCTTCGAGGTGTATCGACAACTCATGCGCTCCATCCGTCACTACGACCTTGCACTCAAGCCACTGGGTGGCTGCAAGATCGCGCTGTCTGCAATGTCCTCAAAACTGGCGTCTATGGGCGTGCTACTGGCAGCATACGAACTCGGCAGAAGAGAGCCGAAGGTGACCGTGGGCGTTGCTCACGTCGAGTCCCAGGGATATGGCCTCGTGTCGACGAACGCCGTACCGAGGAAGCTGTATACAATGTGGCTTTCTGGAGAATGTTATGCCGAGTGAAGACCCCGAACTCAGTTGCGTAGGAACTGGGTTCATTGTTCTTGACGTGATTCGAAATTTGGTTGGGACCGGCGCGACGGAGAAACGTTTTGCAGGCGGATCGTGCGGAAATGTCCTGAGCATCTTGGCGTATTTCGGTTGGGATGCGACCGCGGTAGGTCGTATTGGCGACGATCACGCCGGCAACGAGCTTGTGGCCGACCTCAGAAAATCTGGGGTCAAAACGAAGCTGCTCCAGGTTGAGCTTGGCCGAGGAACGCCAATCATTGTTCAAGAGAACTATCTGGATGCCAAGGGACGGCCTCGCCACCGATTTTCGCGAACGTGTCCCGTTTGCGGCGCGATGCTGCCAGCTTATCGACCGTTGCTAACTGCTGACGCTGCGAAGATCGCCGCGAAGCTGCCCTCTCACTCGGTGTTCTACTTCGATCGCGTTGCGCCTGGGACGCTCGAGATTGCAAAGAAAAGCCGCGCAAACGGTGCGCTCGTCGTGTTCGAGCCGTCAGGAATCAAAGACGAACGGCTCTTCGCAGAATGCCTGAAGGTTGCTCACGTCGTGAAGTATTCGAATGACCGGATTGAAGGTGTCCACGACGTGATCGCGAAGGCGAAGGTCCCGATCGAGGTCGAGACACTTGGTGCCAAAGGACTCAGACTCCGTGTCCGCAGCAATGGGCGCGTGGGTGCATGGCATGACCTTCCCGCGTTCGCAGCACCAGAGCTACGTGACGCGGCGGGAAGCGGCGACTGGACAACCGCTGGATTGATCCATGGTTTGATGACTAGCAGCTCCTCTGTCGAGGAAGCAGTGAGTAAGCCGAATGTGGTGGTTCTTGCGACACGTACAGGGCAGGCTTTAGCGGCTCTCAACTGCGGCTTCGAAGGGGCGCGGGGCCTGATGTACGCGGTCGACGCGGGGCGTGCCTTCGAGCTTGTAGGGGCGATAGTTGAGGGAACGAAGGAACCAAGTGTGGCCGCCCTGCATACGAACAACCACGCCAACCGAAATGGCGATGACAAAGCGTCCTTCAACTGCTCGGGTGCTCAAGCCCTTCACCTATAGCTCTGCGATTCAGAGCGGCTCATGATCCGCCCTGTTCTAGACTGTTGGTTAGTGAGCCGAAGTTGCTCATGGGCCCGGCGACATCGCTCACATTGAACGGGTACTCGCCGCAAGACCGCACCCACTGCTCCCCACGCCTGCTGCATCGCGCGTCGGTGCGGCTCACTGCAGCGCAAATGGCCGCCTTCGCGACCTTAGCCAGCCTTCGCGCGCTTCGCAAAGATCTCGGCAAAGCCCGTATCGCACACGCCCCGCGCAAACTCATCGCTCGCGACCAGCTCTCTCAGAAAGCTCGTGTTGGTCACGATGGGCGCGAGGTGCGTGTTCGCGAGAGCCTCTTTGCACAGCGCGATCGCGCTCGGGCGGTCCTTCGCGTGGGTGATCATTTTGGCGATCATGGGGTCGTAGTACGGGGTCACGCGGCCCCCTGCCAAGACTCCCGCATCCACGCGGATGCCCTCGCCCTCGGGCCACCGCAGCTCGTCCACCGCGCCGGGCTTTGGGATAAACCCCTTGGCAGGGTCCTCTGCATAAATACGGCACTCGATCGCGTGCCCCTTGGGCTCAAGCGTGGCCCAGGACTCGGGCAATTTCTCGCCGCAGGCCACGCGCAGCTGCCACTCGACAAGGTCCAAACCCGTGACCGCCTCGGTCACCGGGTGCTCGACCTGGAGCCTGCAATTGACCTCTAAGAAATAGTACTCACCGCGCGCGTCTTCCCAGATGAACTCTGCGGTCCCCGCGCCCACATAGCCCGCCTCGCGCGCCAGGCGCACCGCGCAGTCCAAGATCTCTTTGCGCTTGGCCGCGCCATCTTCGCGATTGAGAAAAGCGGGCGCCGGAGACTCTTCGATAATCTTCTGGTGCCTTCGCTGCACGCTGCACTCACGCTCGCCAAGCGCGACCACCGTGCCGTGCGCGTCGGCAAAGAGCTGCACCTCGATGTGCCGCGGGGCGAGCACATAACGCTGCACAAACACGCGCGCGTCACCGAACGCCGAGGCCCCACGGTTCTTCGCGGACTCGAGCGCTTTCTCCAGCGCCGCTTCGTCCTTGGCGATGGTCATCCCGATGCCTCCGCCTCCGCCCACGGGCTTGACCAGCAACGGGTAGCCATACATCGCCGCGACCGCGCGAGCCTCTTCAAGCGTCTCTACGGGCCCTGGCGACCCAGGCACGAGCGGAACACCCACTTTCAACGCCGTCTCGCTCGACCGCAGCTTGTCCCCCAAGAGCTCAAGCGCGCTCACCGGAGGCCCAATCCAGGTCAACCCCGCGTCGATCACCGCCTGGGCAAAGTGCTTTTTCTCGCTCAAGAGCCCATAGCCTGGGTGCACCGCGTCTGCGCCCTGCTCCTTCGCGATCGCCAAGATCTTCTCAATGTTGAGATACGAGTCTTTAACCGCCGCGGGCCCCACCAAGACCGAGACATCCACCGCCTGCGTGTGAAGCGCGCCCTCGTCCGCCTCGCTGTGAATCCCTACAGTCGCGACGCCCAGTCGCTTGCAAGTCCGCGCAATCCGCGCAGCGATTTCGCCGCGATTCGCAATGAGCACTTTCTTAAACATGCGCGCAATCTACCCCAAGCCCCGCGCGTCTGTACCCTCTCGTTTTGCGCTCCGATCACACTTCGCGGACATCACACCACGCCCGCACACCCGATGCCTCGCGTCTCTTGACCACCGCACGCCGAGCCGCTTTGCACGCCAGAAACATCGGTGCAATCTAGCTCTTGCAAAATTGCAATCTTGACCGAAGTGCTCTCGTGAGTTTTCCAGCATTTCGTGAGGATTCTATCGTTGGCACGCGCTCTGCATTATAGCTCTGCACGCGGCGGTACTCGGTTGCTCCCCCTCCACCGAGACCGCCGACGTCTAAGTCAACCCGGCCGTATCTTCGAGGAGCTCCCCCCCTCCCCCTCGCTGTGCGGCCGGTTCTTTTTCTCCCGTTCGCGAAGGTTCTGCCAGTGGCGTCGAGCACGCTCCGCCACTGCGCAGGCCCTTCGCGGCCCACGTGCAGAGTGCATCATGCTAGCTCCCTCGCGAGTATGCACATTGGCGTGGTGACAACCTCGTGGCCTCACACCCACGACCCAACCGCGGGCGCGTTTGCCTACGCCCTCACGCACGCCCTCGCCCTCCGCGGCCACACGCACACGGTGCTCTTCGCCCAGGCCCCCTCGAGCGCAGGATCCCCCCACACGCTCTCGTCCACAGCGCTCTTCCCGCTGGACTACGGAGCGCGCGACCACAACACCCTCTTCTACGGCGCGGGGGCGCCCCATCGGCTCCGCGCGCGCTCAGGTGAGCTTGCCCGCTCACTTGCACTTGGTCTGCGATTTACCTACGTAATCACGCGCGCTGTGCAGCGACACCTGCGTGACTGTGACGCGCTCATTTCGCACTTCGCCCTGCCCTCGGCGCTCGCGGCCGCGGTCCATCGCGCCGGCCGCCCTCATCACGCGATCGTGCACGGGAGCGACCAACACGCGCTCGCCCACATGCCTCGCGCACTGCAACGCGCGATCGCTCAGCGCTGCACGAGCATCCAGTTTGTTCACCCGTCCCTTCGCGACGGACTCGATCCCTCGTGGGCAGGACATCCACACGCGTGGGACCACCCCATGGGCGCCGAGCCGCTGTCTGCCGAGATCCGCGCGACACGCGAGAGCACACGAGCGTCACTGAATTTGCAGCAAGATCACACGCTCGTGCTGTGCGTCGCGCGCTGCGTCGAGGCCAAAGGGCTCGAGGTCCTCGTGCGCGCGATGCAGCAGCTCCCCACGAGCACCCAGTGCGTCGTTGTGGGTGACGGGCCGCTGCGCGCAGCGCTCGCAGCCCAGAGCCAGGGCCGCGTGCACTTCGTCGGTGCGCAGCAGGCTCACACACGCGATCGCTGGCTCGCCGCCGCGGATCTCTTCGTGCTGCCATCGCTGCAAGACAGCGCACCCACAGCGCTCATCGAGGCGATGTGTGCGGGCTTGCCTTGCATCGCGACCCACGTGGGCGGAATCCCGTGGATCGCAGGCGACGCCGTCTTGCTCGTCCCACCAGGCTGCCCCGATGCGCTGAGAGACGCGATGAGAGCGCTCTCGCAAGACCCCGGCGCGCGCAGCGAGCGAGCGCAACGAGGACGCGAACGCGGGCTCGCGTGGCGATGGCGTGAGCTCGCAAGACGCACCGAGTACACCCTGAGCGACGCGCTCAATCACTAGCGAATTTACTGACGAAACGTCGTCGGCGCGACCCAGTACACTGCGCCCCCGCGGTCGTCTGAGACAAACATGCGCCCGTCGCGCGCAAACACGACGTCGCTCGGCCGCTGAAGCGACGGGGTCGCCTGCCCTGTGGTCCCCTCAAGAAACCGCGTAGGCGTGCCCGCAAGTGGGACCCCCGTGCTGGGATGGGTCTGCAAAAACACAACGCCCGCGCCCTGATAGTTCGCGAGGTAAAAGCTCCCGTGCAGCGCCACAAAGAGCCCGTTGGCAAACGGCGCAGGCCACGCGCCGCGCTCCCAATCAAAGCCAAAAGGCGTGTCGCCAAGATTAATCTTGGCCGCGGGCTCATCGACGCACTCACACAGCCCCGTTGAAGCTTGCGGACCCACGCCGCGCTGATAGCAGCACGGATAGCCCATCCAGCGCTCACGATCGATCACCACCAAGCTCTCGACCGCGCCGGTGGTCTGGTCCTCGCCCAGCTCTGCGGCCATGCACAAATCCTTGCAAAAATGGCAGCGGGCATACATCGGATTGCGAAAGCCGCTCATCACACGGTTGAGCGCGCGGGGGGCGACCTCGTAGATCTCGCCGATGCCCGGCGCCGCGCGACCATCGGGCCCCACCGAGCACGAGCTGTACTCGCCGCGGGTCACCAAGACACGGTTGTTGACGCTCGCCGCGAGGCCATGGGTCCAGCGCCCGCCGCGCTGAAGCTGCGCGCCCAGCGGGTCTCCCATCGAGCCCCCTGCCAAGAACTCACGTCGCCCCGCTTGCTCGCTTCGTTGGCCCACCACGTAGGGCGTCCGTTGCACGCTGTCTTGCGTCGCGAAGTACAAAAATCCCTGCTGAAAAGCTAGCCCATGCACAGTCTCGAGCCCGCCCATCGCGAAGGTGCTCTGCTCGGCGACGCCGTCACGGTTGTCATCGTGCAGCACCACAATGGCGCCGCGGCCTCCGCTGTCTCCGGCGGCGGTGGTTCCGCTTGGCGAGGCGATAAACAGGTCCCCGTTGGGCGCGAGCGCCATCACGCGCGGAAGCCCCACGCTCGCATAGCGCCGCACACAGAACCCCGTCGGCGCCCGCAGCCCCGGCACATCCGTCCCGAGCGAACACCACGTCGCGCCCATCCCGCTCTGCGGCGGCGTCACACCCTCGCAGCGGTCACTCCCGCTGCCCACGCCGTCACCCACCGTGGGCCTCCGAGTGACACAGCGCGGGTCATACACGCGCGCATCCCCGCTCGCGTCCGCACCATCCGGCGACGTCGCCGTATCCCCCGCATCGCGCACGTCTTCGAGCACATCGAGCACCATCACCGCGTCCGAATCGCTCGCGCTGTCGCTCGCGTCCACGACGTCCGCCACGGGGTTGCGCGGCGAGCACGCAGCGACGCCAAGAGCCAAGAGCAACGCACACGACGGAGCCGCAAGATCACGCTTCATAAGTCCCCGAAGAATGCGCGATGCGCGCCCACGCGTCGAGCGATGAAAGCACACAATCTGTGTTCATTCGCAGCGCAAACCACGCACCGCAATGCGCTCAAAGCGAACACCTTGCGCGGGGCCCGCGCTTGTCGCTAGCGCACAAACCGCGGCGCGATCATGTAGACCCCCCCGCCGTAGTCGTCCGAGACAAACATGCGGCCGTCGGGCGCAAACACGACGTCCGTTGGGCGCTGAAGCGAGGGCATGGGCCTGCCGTTGGTGGCCTCGACAAAGCGCACTGCGCTCTGCCGCATGGGGACGCCGGTCGCAGGATCCGTGGGAAAATACACGATCCCCGCGCCGCCAAAGCCTCCTGTGTAGAAGCTGCCGTGGAGCGCGACGAAGACCCCGTTGCGATACGGAGCCGGCCACCGTCCGCGCTCCCAATCGAAGCCAAAGGGCGTGTCACCGATCGGAATCGAGACCTCTTCTTGGCGCACGTCACTGCACATTCCGCTCGCGCTCGCGGGGCCCACACCGCGCTGATAGCAGCACGGGTAGCCCATCCACGCGGGCTCTGCGGGCACCACCAAGAGCTTCTCGACCGCGCCGGTCGTCTGGTCCTCGCCGAGCTCTGCGACCATGCACAAATCCCGCGAAAAATGGCACCGCGCATACATCGGATTGCGAAATCCGTGCAGCGCTCGCGTGAGCGAGTGCATGCCCAGCGCGTACACCTCGCCCGTCGGGACCGCGCGCGCGCCGCCCGCGCCCACCGAGCACGAGCTGTACTCGCCGCGGGTCGCAAACAGCCTCCCCGAGACCGAGCGCGCAAGCCCATGGGTCTGCCTCCCGCCCGCGCCAAATCGGTCGGTCAGCGGATCCACGCGCGTGCCGCCCATGCCATCGGGCACCATGCCACCGATCACAAACTCGCGCATGGCTAGGGTCTCGCGGCGCTGCCCGGTGACGTACGGCGTACGCAAGACCTCGCGATCATTGGTAAAATACAAATAGCCCTCGGCAAAGACCATCCCGTGGACGTTGGGCACATCCGCCGCGAAGACCGTCTGCTCGATCACGCCGTCGCGCTCGTCGTCGTGCAGCACCACGATCGCGCCGGGCCCACCGCTCAGCCCCGTAGCGTTCGCGTTGGTCGGAGCCGCGACAAACAGGTCCCCATTGGGCGCGAGGGCCATCACGCGTGCGAGGCGCACATCGCTGTATTTTCGCACGCAGAACCCATCGGGAACAGTCAGCCCAGGGACCTCTCGCCCCGTGGCGCAGAAGTCTCGATCGACCGGCGTGACAGGGCCCGCGTCGCTGTGAGCGTCGGCCACGTCACCGTCCGCGCTGGCGTCTCCGCTGTCTCGCGCGGTCGCATCGAGAGAGGCCTCCTCGACGGTCACATCAGGCGACGCGAGGCGGTCTTCTTGGGTGACGTCCGCCGTCGAGACGTCTTCGACCGGAGAGGGCGGCGCCGTGCAGGCCGAAGCAGCAAGGGCACAGAGAGAAAAGTAAGCAGGGGTCCAGCGAGCTCGCATTGGAGGGCCATTATGAACGAACCGCGCGCGATGGGCACGGTCTCATCATCCGGTCACAACGCTCGGAGAGCCCCTCTGGCTGGACCAGCGCGCTGCGCGTGAAACTTGATCGCGATGATCTGAAAAATCTCTGCGAATTTTCAGGGTCGAATCACGGTCGTTCCGGCCGGCGGGGTCCACTGAAACCTGCTCACGGGCGGGTTCAGGTTGACCCGAGTGTTAGTAAACGCGAAGCGATTTTGGTTATTTTGCGCATCGATGACACCCGCTTCAGCGACCTGATAGTTCTGTGGCTCAACGATCAAGACCAAGCGCGAGAAGCTCGGGTTGGGCGCGCGCGGCGTAAGCTCGAGCCCATAGAAGTTCGCCCATCGGCCAGTCATCGGGATGCGTCGCGCGGTAAAATCCGTCGAGAGATTTCCGCTGCCCATCAAGAACGAGAGCGCGGTCGGGAGCTGCGATTGCGCCAAGTTGGCCTGAAACGCTTGCCTGCGCGCGGGCTCGTGTGTCCAGAGCGTGGTGCCATCGGACACCACGAGGTTTCCGACGGGCTGCGCATACTCCCAGCGCATGCGACCGGGCCGCCGAAACTCGACGCGCCCCGACGAGACGGTCTCGTTGTTGGTCGCTGCGACACGGTTTCGCTGCACAAAATCCGCGGCAAAATCCGTTGTGCGGTTGTAAAAAGACTGCACGCCCGCCGCGATCTGCTCTGCCGTGTACGCGCGATTGGGCGCGCTCGCTCCGGGCGGAACCACGACCACCGCAGCATCCGCCACGCCCGCGTCACGGGTCGCTTGCGGAGGCGTCGCAGGGGGCCGCGCGCTGGCGTCCACGGGGGCTCCGGCATCACTGCGCGGGCGCCGCGTTTGGGCGCCACGGTGAGCGCGTGGAGGGATCGCCCATGCAACGACGGGCAGAGACAAAACAAGCGCCACGGTGAGCGCGTGGGTGCGAGAGAATGGCCTAGTCACAGAGGGGTTATACGAGCCTCTGAGCCAAATGGTGCATCGCACTGTCACTCGACCGCGCAATCACACCCCCGAGAGTCCCCCATCGCCATCGCCCCCGCAGCAGCAATCTCGCTCAGAAACCGGGCGGCATCACCACGGTCGAGAGCGGCGTGCGGTCTCGTGTGCTCATGCCCTCGGTCCAACGGATCGGACCGTTGAGGTAGTTGAGGTGCAGGTCGTAGTAGCCCATGAAGTTGCCCGTCATGCTCGGGTCTAGACCTGTGCCCCACGAGTTCTTGATGCGATAGAAATTGATCGAGCCGAACCGAACCGCGAGGTCCATGTCCGCGCGAGTGGCCATCTCGCCAGCGCGCAGAATACGCTCAGGCTGTCCTGGCTGACGCACTGTCACTTCGTAGTCTTCGAGCACGGTCAAGTGTCCGCCCTGGCGGCCGGGGGCCGGCACGGGCATCGGGATCGAGAACACAGCGCCTTGGCGAAGATTGAAATCCACAAGCCAAGAGATCAGCACCGGTGCGCCCTCGTTGAGGGCACGCATCACGCGCTGGTGAAAGCTGGTCTGGCCGCTCGTGTAGGTCGAGTAGCTCGCGTTGCGCCACGCGTAGGTCCCACCCGGAGTCACGGCCTCAAGGTTGGTGTCCTGCATGACAACACGGCCGCTGCGGAGCACGGGGGTGCGCACACGAATGTCGCGCGCCTTGCGGACGAACCCGAGGTCCGTGGTGGTGCTGCTCAGGACGGTGCCGCTGCCGGTCGCGCCGTACACACGAAGCATCGTGCTGCGGACACCCTCGTTGAGCTGCCAAACGTCCATCAATACGGTGAAGACCTTGGTGCGGTCTGCGCGATCGGCCGCTGTCGCGAGCCGTCCGCCCATGTTGAGCTCGGTATTCAGCGCGGCGAGCGCAGAGCGCTGGCGCTGTGAGCTCTGTGCGTTGGCCTCTTCGGGGATAAAGTCCGCCTCGAACACCACACCACGGCGGCGCAGCGTGTCCGAACCCGAGTCCCACCAACCACCGGTGGACACTTCGCTCCGTCCGTTGGTGGTGGTCACGCCCGTGGCCGTCCCCGAGACCTTGCCGTACCAATCCCAGAACGTGATCCACGACTCCGAGATATTAATCTCAGCGTTGCGGTAGGTGGTCGCCGAGATGCTCGTGGTCGCGTTGGCCTCGGCCCACCGACGATGCAACGACTCAGCCCAGGTGGCCGTGGCGTAAGCCCAGCAATTGCCAATGGTCTGGTTTTTTACGATCGTGTGAGAGACATCGGTGACCTCGTCCGAGACAAAGTCCGGGTTGTTGTTCTCTTCTGTCGGCTCAGTCCCCGGAGCACAGCTCATCGCTTGCGCACCGACGAGCACCGCAACCATCCATCCACGTCCCAGCATCGTTGTCATCCGATTCTCCACTCCGCTCGTTGAAGATTCTTTGCGCCCTGTAAACAGCCAAGGAACGCCCAAGAGATTTCGTCGCTTCTCTACCACACTGCGACCTTCAAAGTCTCACCCAAGCGCGAAGAAGCAGCTGGCGACCAAGAAGGTTCATGTAGGCAAAGAGTGCACACCTTCCCTCATGGCACGTCAAGGCCCCCCAAGGTAGTTTCACGCCACCAGGGCCACGCAGCCAACGATTTTGGCATCCAGGCGTCGAGGGCAGCGCTCAGTCTTATTTAATTGATTATTTTTACATGTCATGCATGCAGAACCACAGAGAGCACCCGCGATGAACACTCCCGCCAAGACCCACCGTATCAAACAGACCGCTTCGCTGTTCGCGTGGGGACTGAGCGCGCCCTTGGTGGGCCTCAAGACCGTCGCCACAACTCCCTCGCTGTGGCTTCTCTCGCTGGTGCCCAGCGCGATGATTGTTGTCGTCGCGAGCGCGTTTGGGCTCGGAGCAGGACGGCTCTATGACTGGCTCATCGCGCGCGCTTCTCAGGTGACACACGCAGGCGCTCTCGGGAGCGCCGAGCTCTGGCTCGCCAAGCTCCTCGCGGTGATCGCGCTCTTCGTGGTCGTCTTGGTGCTCACGGCCGTGCTCGTTCCGCCGCTGAGCGCTCCCGCGATGGACGCGCTGGCCGGTCGCGTGGACCGCTTCGAGGTCCCCAAGACTTCTGGACTTGTCACAACCTGGCGCTCGATCCGCGTGGCCCTTGGCGGCATGGCGATCTTTGCCCTACCGCAGCTTCTCCTCGCCGCGCTCGCGTTGCTGTTTGCCCCGTTGTCCTGGCTCTTTGGTGCGTTGGGAGTGATCGTCGCGGCGCTCTCGCTTGCGTTTGACGCGCTCGATTGGCCCTTGGCGCGTCGCGGTCTAGGGCTTCGACAGCGCCTCGCTTGGATGGGAACGCACAAGCGCGTCGTGCTTGGCCTCGGCACTGGCGTGTCTCTGTTGGCGCTCATCCCAGGACTGCCCATCGTGCTCTTGCCTGCCATCGTCGTGGGCGCGGTCTCACTGATCCAGCGCGTCGATGAGTCCACCGCGCCGCCCGCGGGTGTGTGACCGTATCCCACCAAAACGCGCGGTTTTCTTCACGCTGGCTCTGATTGGCTGCTACCCGTCTCAGAGCGCCCCACACACCGATGCATCCAACGCATCGGACACGCGGCGGGCGCCATTCGAGGCTCTCACGCGTTGGGCACATCACAGACCCTGTGAGCCCCTCGCCAAGAGCCACGCAGCACTCACAGCGGAGGCAGAGCGATGATCCAAGAGACTCGTTTGACAAACACACGCGTGCGAACGCGCCGGTTGGGCTCGCCATGGCTGGCGACAGCGCTCGCCGCCGCGCTCACTTTTGTCATCGGCCCAGACGCCGTCCAAGCGAGGGCTCCACAGCGTCGCGTGACAGCGCGCGTGCAGGCCGTCGTGCCGCTGATGGCCAGCGCTGGATGGACCCAAGGGGCCGCCGATCGCACCGCGGTGATCAACGCGCTCAGCGACGCGGTCTCGCACGAAGCGCGGCTGCGATGGCAGCCAAGCGGCGGGAGCGTCGTGCTCAACGCCAACGTGCGCTCGCTTGAGATTCGTCACGACGTCGAGGGCTCGCTCGCGCGATGTGAGCTCTCGCTGGTGGTCACCGACGGGCGCGGCGCGGTACGTGCGACCCTTGAGACCCGTAGAGTCATGCGGAGTGTGCGGGACGACGAGAGCATTCGTCGTGAAGTTTTGCAGGGTGCGATCACGAGCGCGGTCCGCCGGTTGGCCGCAGAGCTCTGACCCCACACCTTGGGTCTCGTGCGCGCTGAACATCTGCGGCGCCCCCAAAGAAGTGACCGAAGAGACCTCCCGATTTTGAAGCGTACGCGCTATACGGTGGCCCCAACGTCACCATGAGAAACGTCATTATCATTGGCAGCGGACCTGCCGGACTCACCGCTGCGATCTATGCAGCGCGCGCCAACCTCAAGCCCCTCGTGATCGAAGGTCTCAACGTGGACCACCAGCCCGGTGGCCAGCTGATGATCACCACCGAGGTCGAGAACTACCCAGGGTTTCCGGACGGAATCACTGGGCCCAAGCTCATGGAGCGGTTTCGCGCGCAGGCCGAGCGATTTGGGACTGAGTTTAAGACCGAGGACGTCGTGCGATGCGAGCTCGCCGGACCCGTAAAGAAGGTCTGGATCGAGAGCGAGCCCGACGTGATCGAGGCGCGCACGGTGATCATTTCGACCGGCGCGGTGGCGAAGTACACCGGCGCAAAAGGCGAGAAAGAGCTGCAAAATTACGGTGTCTCAGCGTGCGCCACGTGCGACGGGACGCTCTTTCGCGAAGAGCACGTCATGGTGATCGGTGGCGGTGACACGGCGATGGAAGAGGCTGTGTACCTCGCAAACATCGTGAAGAGCGTGACGGTCGTACATCGTCGCGAAGAGCTCCGCGCGAGCAAGATCATGCAAGATCGGGCGATGAACCACAAAAACATCAAGTTCTTGTGGAACCAAGAGATCGACGAGTTTCTCGGGGTCGAAGAGCAGCGACTCCGCGCCGTGCGTCTGCGCAACACGCAGACCGGTGAGCTCACGGAGCGCGAAATCGGCGGAGTCTTTATCGCGATCGGTCATGTGCCTTCGAGCGGCATTTTCAAAGGCCAAATCGACCTTCATGACAACGGCTACATTCGCACGGTCCCCGGTACCGCGCAGACCTCGCTTGAGGCGGTCTACGCATGCGGCGATGTCCAAGACCACGTCTATCGCCAAGCGGTGACCGCCGCGGGCACGGGCTGCATGGCAGCGATCGAAGCCGAGCGATACATCAGCTCACACGAGAGCTGAGCGCACAACGGCTTGGACTATACCGAGCCAATCGAGAACGACAGCACCACGGTGGGCTCGGTGACAGTGCTCGTTCCGGATTGAAATTGGTAGGGCGTCGGGTTGATCCCGAGGTCGATGCCCACAGGGCCGATGGGCGAGATGTATCGGACGCCGATGCCGGGCGAGATCCGAACGGCAAACGCAGAGAAGACATTGCGCAGCTCTTTCCAGAGGTTGCCCATGTCGACAAAGAGATCCAGCGCGAGCCCCGAGCCACCGAGCGGGACCCTGAGCTCATTGCGCCACAGAACAAACGCGTCGCCCCCGCGCTGGGTGAGCAAGACCGCGGCCGTCGGCGGCATCCCGGCAGGCAGGTTGCTGCACCCCGAGTCCCTCGGCGGCGCGAGCACATCCGACGGGATCATCGCGTCCTGAAGCCAGCCTCGCATCGTGTCTGCGCCCCCCAAGAAGAACTGGCGATTGGGGTACGTCACACGATTGCATGGGTCAAACGTAACGTTGAGTCCCACACGAAGATTGCTTGCAAAAGTCCAGGTCCCGAGCACACCAAACGACGGCGACACGTACCCCGAAAACGACAGCGTCGTGCGCAGGGTGCTGCCCGGCGGCGTCTGCGGCGTGGCCGTCGGAGCCGTGCTCGTGCGCTCGATAAAAGCCAGCATGCCCACGAGCTCGAGCATCCCCGAAAAGAACACGCCGCGCTGGGGGTTAAACACCTGATCGCGGCCATCCACGGACACCGTCACGCGCCCCGCGGTGAGCGCGGTCACTCCCTGCGGGAGGAGCAACAAGCGCCCAAGACGCAGCTGCTCGGAGGGCGGCACCGTGGGGTCCGTCAGCACCGTGTTGATCGAGTCCGCGCCGAAGAGCTCGAGCTCGTTGATCTGCAAATCTGCAACGGGAGTGATCGTCAGGCCTCGCTGCGGGCGCAACGACGCAGAGGCCGAGAGCAGGCCGCTCGTGATGGCAAACTGGCGTTCGACCGAGCGAGTGCCCGAGAGATCGAGCGCGGGGCGCACGTCTGCGCCGGCTAAGAGCAACGGCGGGAGCTGCAGAGAGACCGCGATTCGACCGCGAATTCGCTGATAGAACTGAAGCGAATCGAGGTTGCGACGAAACACCGCGTCCGCGAGCCCTGCCAGGGGATACACAATGCCAGCCTGCAGGGACCCCGAGAGCGCGATGCCCGAGCGCAGCACATTGCGCCGCGTGTACTGAACGCTGCCACGCAGAGGCTCAAAGAGCGAAGCGCCCACGCGGCCCTCGATCGCGCCGCTGGCCTCGTTGAGCTGAACGATCAGCGTCTTTGCAGAGCTCTCGACGTCGGGGTCCGCCAGCGCGATCGCGACCCCCGAGAAGTACCCAAGCTCGGCCAAGCGACGCTGGGACTCGCGCGCGAGCGAGGGCCTAAAAATGTCTCCCTCGTGCAGTGACAGACGCACGTACGCGAGCTGTCGCGGCAGATCAATGAGCCCGCGGATCTCGACGCGCGAGACACGTACGAGCGAGCCCTCGTTGATGGTGTACCGGACGCGCGCGTGGGCCCCGTCTGGCGAGCGATCCACCGCCGAGACAACCCGCACGAAGTTGTATCCAAGCTCTCGATATTGCTCGATAATTCGGTCGCGCGCGCCCGAGACCGCCGAGAGCGAAACCGGCCCGCCCAAGCGCAGCTCTGCGTGTCGCGCGAGGGTGGCAGACGACATCGCGTCGTTGCCCTCGAAGCGCAGCTCATCGAAGCTCACGAGCGCGCGCTCTTGCGTGTGAAAGACCACGTCAAGCACCACGCGTCCCACCTCGTCGCGGCCGCGCACAGGGACGCGCTCAAGGGTCACTTCAGCGTCGAGATAGCCCTGCTCGTGGTAGCGCGCGGTCATCCGGCGGGCTGCGTCTTGGTAGACCTCGCCCACGAACGTCTGCTCGGGGCGCAACACCATGGGCAAGCGCGGCGCCCCCGAAGAGCCTGTGTTGAGCCCATCGGTCACACGCGATTCGCTCGGCGTGGGCGACACAATGAGCCCGCCGCCTGGGAGCTCGGTTCGGAGCTGCTCGTCAAGAATGTCGCGCAATGCGCGGTACGAGAGCGCGTGGGCACCCTCGAATGCCACGCTGCGCACATAGACGGGCTGCCCTTCGCGCACATGGACGGTCAGCACAACGCGGTCTGCGGCCAACGCGCGAAGCGAGATCTCTGCGCGCGCGTCGAGAAAAGCCCGTCGCGCGTAGAACTCTCGGATGCGTGAGGCGAGCACCGACGCGGTGGTCTCATCCACGATGCGCTCATCGTCGATGCGCATGGCGTCACGCACTTCGTGATCCGGAAAGTGGTCAGCGCCCACGACAAGAATCTCGAATCGCGGCCCAACGCGCACAGCAAACTCGAGATCGACCTCTGAGCGCGCGTTGCCAACGACGGCTGCTTCGCGTGGATCTTCGAGTCGCGCGTTGAAGTACCGAAGCGAGCGCAGGCCCGCTGCGACCTGCTCGGCGATCGCGCGACGACCCCGCGCGTCCGAGATGTCCCCTCTGCCGATGAGCGGCGAGCACTCAAGAAGTCCCTCCTCTGCGCGCACCACACGCAGCGCGAGGGCGTCACACACTTGGCCTGCCAATTCACGGCGAATATCGGGTCCGACGAGCCGCACGTGTCGCATGCGTGTGGCCTCTCCTTCGGACACTACGATCTCAAGCGAGACGTCATCGCCGCGGGCTGTTCGGCGGGGCTCAATGTGGACGCTCGCGCGATGATACCCAGCGGCTTGATAGCTGACACGCAGCCGCTGCTCGGCCTCACGGCGCTGTGCGTCGGTGGTCCACGTCGCGACGGACAAACCCAGGTCTGAGCGCACCGTCTCGGCAGCGCGTAGATCGACCCCGCGCAACGAAATGCTCTGGATTCGCTGGCGGCGCTGCCCGGTCAAGAGCAGCTCGATCCCGTCGCCCGAGGGGCCAATGGAGGCGCGGACTTCGGCAAAGGTCCCGCTCGCGACGGCGCGCTCGATGCAGCCCTGCAGGTCGTCGTCTGTGACCGTCGAGCCCGGAGATGCCCCGACACGTTCCCATGGGTTTTCTCCGGGCAACGCGGGCTCGATGCGGACCGAGCGCAGCACATGAGTGCGCCCCGCGGCAATCCCGGGCTCGCTCTGCTGCGCGTGGACTGGTCTCGCGAAGGCCATCGCGATCAGCCAGAGCAAAGGCGCTGCAGGACGAGAAAAACGCATGACTACGCGCAGTGGGAGCTTGGGTACGTTTGGTAAAAGAGAGAGGTCACTGGGGTCGCAGGTTGTCAGCCAAAACGCTGCCCTAGCTATCACGATCTACGACTCTGCGCTGCAGTGTCCGCTCGTTGTACTCTGCGCGACCATGGAAGCTCATTGTTTGTTCTGCAAGATCGTCGCAAAGACCATCCCCGCCAAGCTCGCGTACGAAGACGAGCGTGTGTTGGCCTTTCACGACATCAACCCGCAAAGCCCAGTGCATGTCCTGGTGATTCCCAAGGCGCACATGACCTCGCTCGCGCACTCAACGCCCGACGACGAGGCGCTCTTGGGACACTGCCTGCGCACTGTCGCGACGTTGGCCGAGTCGCTCGGTGTCGCGCATGCGGGCTACCGCACGGTGATTAACACGGGCATCGACGGCGGGCAGACGGTGCATCACCTGCACGTGCACCTCCTCGCGGGGCGCGCGCATGGGTGGCCGCCAGGCTGACCGAGCCTAGCGCCCTACTTTGCGCTCAAGCTCAGACCATTTCATGGACCAGACAACGGGGCGCCCGTGGGGACAGTGCCCTCCGAAGTCACAGTCATCGAGGCTCGCCAAGAGCGCTCGGGCCTCTTCGGGCGCGACGTCGTCTCCGGCACGGATGCTCCCGTGGCACGCCATGGTGGCCAAGACCAAATCCAAAGCGCGAGAGAAATCACTGCCCTGACGCGCAAACTCTGCGAGCACGTCCCGCGCGAGTCGTCGCGGGTCGGCGCGCACGAGCAGCGCGGGTACCGCGCGAACCGCGAGCGTATTGGGGCCGATGGGTGTGAGCTCAAAGCCGATCGATTCGAGCGCTGCACGGTGCTCTTCTGCGAGGGCCACTTCGCGCGCGCTGGCTTCGAGAGTCTCGTGCACCAACAAGGGCTGAACGCGCACGTCGCGGAGCGCATACGCGCGGCGCAGGCGATCGAAGACCAAGCGCTCGGCGGCAGCGTGTTGATCAAGCATGACGAGCCCCCAGTCGGTCTCGCACACAAAGAACATCCGTCGGACCTGCGCGACAAAGCGCAGGCTCGCGAAGGTGGTTCGCTCGGGTAAGCCGACATCGGACGGGAGCGAGACGGCTGGAGAATAAACAGAATATTCACGCTCAGCGTCTTCGGGGGCGGGCACGACGGAGGTGTCCGGCGTGGGGAGCGCGCGCAGGGCGATGGAGGCCCCGGCGAGCCCCCAGGGGTCTACTTCGTCGGCGGTTTCGCTGGCAGCTGTGATCACGGAGCGCTCGGGAGTCTCGGCATCCGTGGACTCCGCACGAGGACGCTCAAAGAGAGGTCGAGTCTCGCCCAGATCGCTGGGCAAGAGGTTGTACGGGCGCGGTGCATGCGTGGGCGCGGGCGCATACGGAACCCCCGAAAACCGCGCGTCCCAGCCGTCATCACGCGCGCGCTCAGTGGGCGCTCCCACGAGGCTGCGAGCCCAGGGAGCGGTCGCGAGCCCGTCACGCAGCAGGGTCAGCACCGCAGAAAACACCTCGTTTTGCTGAGCAAATCGCACCTCGGCCTTCTGCGGGTGCACGTTGACATCGAGCTGCGCCGCGGGGACCTCAATGAGCATCGCGCCGGGCGGGTAGCGTCCGCCATCGAGCGTAGAGCCATACGCCTGCGAAATCGCACGCAAGAGCAGCTTGTCTTTCACAAACCGCTGGTTGACATAGACCGCGATCCCCGCGGTCCCTGACCGGGCTCGCTCCGGAGGCCCTAAGAAAGCCTGCACACGCACAGAGCCACGGTAGCCATCGATGCTGGTCAGCGTGTCGTCGGACCAGAGCTCTTGGACCCGCTCGGCGATGGTGTCTCGGCGAAGGTATTCGCGCAGTGTTTTGCCGTCTTTTCGCAGGACAAATCGCACGTTCGGGCGAGGCAACGCGAGCCGCGCGACCACGTCCGCGCACGCGGCCCACTCGGTCTGCACGGTCCGCAAGAACTTTCGCCTCGCGGGCGTGTTGAAGAACAAATCTTCGATGGTCACCGTAGTGCCAACCGCACATCCGACGGGACGCACCTGCGGCGACGCGTTGCCCTCGAGACGCACCTCCCAGCCCTCGTCGGCATCCGCCGTGCGCGAGGTCAGCGTCAAGCGCGAGACCGAACCAATCGACGCGAGCGCTTCACCCCGAAACCCATAGCTCGCGACACCAAAGAGATCTTCGGCCGAACGAATCTTACTGGTCGCGTGACGCACGACCGAGAGCGCGAGGTCTTCGCGGTTCATCCCGCCGCCGTCGTCAGTGACCGAGAGCCTCGCGAGACCGCCGCCATCGACGGACACAGTGATCGTACGAGCGCCCGCATCGAGGCTGTTCTCGACAAGCTCTTTCACAATGCTCGCGGGTCGCTCGACGACCTCGCCGGCGGCGATTTGGTTGGCTACATCGGGTGGCAGCAGCGCAATCGAGGGAAGAGACTTCACCCGCCTACAGTACGCTTAAAATCGTGCCATTTCGCACACTCTCACCGCCACGCCAGACGCCGAGATCTCTCGTGTCGACGTCACCCCACAGTCCGCCGTTGAATTGACCGAGCGAAAGCCGCGATGCTAGCCTCAGTTGACCCATTGAGTTCTTGAAGTAGCGCATGAATTTTATCTGCACATTCGCCCGCGCATCGCGGAGTCGGGCCAGAAGGCGCTGTGGTTTGAGCGATCGTCTCGAGACGAACTCGCTCGTTGCTTCTGAATGTTTGCGCGGGAGAGCAGCGCAATGAGCATTGAAGCTCAGTCCCATACGTCGACCGACATTGACCACACAGGGCGGATGATCGCGGGTCGCTACAGCATTCTCCGGCGCCTTGGGGAGGGCGGCATGGGGGTGGTCTATGCGGCCCTCGACACGCGGATCGAGAAGCCCGTCGCGATCAAGATTCTCAAAGAGGACTTCGCCCACCGCCAAGACATCGTGGCGCGGTTTACCCAAGAGGCAAAGAGCGCGGGGCGAATCAAGCACGAGAACGTCCTGGACGTGAGCGACTACGGAGGCACCGACGAGGGCAGCTTCTACATCGTGATGGAGATGCTTGTCGGTACGGACCTCGCGGACGTGCTCCAGGTCGACGGCACCATCGAGCTCTCACGCGCGCTCAACATCGCGATTCAGGTCACACGCGCGCTCGGGGCGGCCCACGCGAAGGGCATCGTTCACCGGGATTTAAAGCCAGAGAACATCTTTTTGCTCCGCTCCGAAGATGGCCGCGAGGTCGTAAAAATCGTCGACTTCGGCATCGCGCAAATGAAAGACCTCTCCGGCGCCGAGGGCGGAAAAAAACTCACGCAGACCGGCATGATCTTCGGGACTCCCGAGTACATGTCCCCCGAGCAAGCCAAGGGCGCGTCCATCGATCATCGCGTGGACATCTACGCGGTGGGGATCATTTTGTACGAGATGGCCTGTGGTCGCACACCCTTCGCGGGCGACTCTTTCATGGGCATCCTCACGCAGCATTTGTACGAGCCCGCTCCGGCCATTCTCACGGTCAATCCCCAGGCCCACATCACCTCAGAGTACGAAGCGGTGATCGCCAAAGCGCTGGCCAAAAACCCCGATCAACGCTTTCAGAGCATGCAAGAGCTCGGCGAAGATCTCGTGCGCGTGCGTGACGGCGGCCGCCCCACCGCGGTGTCTGCCATTCTCACCGCGCCCGTTCGCCCCACCGGCGACATCGGTCTGATCTCAAGCACAAACACCGGCGCGTTTGTCACCAACCAGACCGTTGAAGTCTCTCGCCAAAAGAACAGCCGATCCTCGCTAATCCTCGGCATCGGCCTCGGCGCAGCGGTCATCTTGGCGGGCGCCGCCATCGCGCTCAACGCGTCCTCCACGAGCACGCAGACCGACCGCGGGATCACCACGACACGGACACCAGAGGCAACCAGCGACGCCGCGGTCGCTCAGACCCAGACGGGCGCCGCCGACGCTTCTACAGTGCCGTCCGTCGCGCAGCCCGCAGTGTCGGCCAAAGTCACGCTCCGATTTGTCACAAGGCCCGCGGGAGCCCAGGTGTTTCTGCGCGACGGAGACACCCCTGTGTGCGCCGCGACCCCGTGCGAGCTTGAGGTCCCAGTGGGCGAAGAGCGCGTCGGATATGCGGTGTTTCGCAACAAGCGCGGCGAGTTCACCGTCACGGCGTCCGAGGCCGGCCAAGTGGTTCAGATTCCGCTCGCGGCGCCACGGATCGCGCGAACCACGCCTCAGCACAACACGCACAGCACACACACCACGAATTCCGGGGGCAATTCACGTTGCACGCCCGGACAGCTTCAGTTTCTGGACCCAGTGTCTCAGATCTATCGACCATGCCCTGCGCACCGATGAGTGCCCGCGTCCGTGCGATTTTTACCCGGTCCCCACAGCATGGGCCCACGCATCCTGGCCACTCCGAGGGTCCAATCGGAGCCCTTCGCAGCGAAGCAATCCCGCCACGCTGCCTCGGTTGCTGGTATGACTGCGGTTATGTGCATCGACTAGCGCACCCAATGCAGAAGTCGAACACACGCTCTTACGTTAGGATCGCTGCGAAGTAGCCAAGCAAGCGAGTCACGCTTGGTGGGATTCTCCCTCAGAGGGACCCCCTAAGTACCCAGGCACTTCACAGCTCACACAATCGCCCGCGCTCCGCTGCTTCATTCGAGGACCTCTGTGACGAACCCTGCCCCTGGAAACGAGCCTGCTTCTACAGCGGATGGTGCATCGCAGCCTGGTGTCGTCGCGCCAAACGACGTGCTCCCGCGACGGTTTGGCAAGTACACGCTGCTCCGTCGCTTGGCGCAGGGCGGCATGGCAGAGCTCTTTCTCGCGCTCCATCGCTCGGTCGCTGGGTTTGAAAAGCTCGTCGTGATCAAGCGGATCCTCCCGGACATGTCCAAGGATCAGGGCTTCATCACGATGTTTCTGCAAGAGGCCCGCGTGGCGGCCACTTTTGCACATCCAAACATCGTCACGATCTTCGACGTTGGCCAAGCCGAGGGCTCGTACTTCATCGCCATGGAGCACATCCACGGCGAAGATTTGCGCTCGATCGTCCGGTCGATGAAGCCCAAATCGGTCACTGAATTTCCCATCGAGCACGCGATGGCCATCGTCGCAGGCGTGGCGGCTGGGCTGGCCTACGCGCACGACAAGCGCGACCTCAACGGCGCGCCGCTCAACATCGTTCACCGAGATATTTCGCCGCAGAATATCCTCGTGACGTTTACCGGTGACGTGAAGCTGGTGGACTTTGGCATCGCCAAAGCGACACGACACACGCGCGCCGAAGGCGACGAGTCCGGGACCCCTGCCGAACGCGCAGCCGAAAACGAGCGCGAACGCGCAGCCGAAAACGAGCACAACACCAAGGTCGGGCAGCTCAAGGGCAAGATCCCGTACATGTCGCCCGAGCAGGCCCGCGGCGATGACCTCGACGCGCGCAGCGACATCTTCTCGCTCGGCGTCGTGCTGTTTGAGCTCTGCACGGGGCGCCGGTTGTTTCGCGGCAAAGACGAGACCGAGACCCTGCGAATGATCACAGAGGGCGAGTATCCCGCGCCCTCCATGGTCAACCCGAGGATCTCCCCCGCGCTCGAAGCGGTGATCCTCAAGGCCCTCGCCAAAGACTATCGCGAGCGCTACCAAAACGGCCGCGAGCTCCAGGGCGACCTCGAGTACGTCGCGCGCACAGAGCAAATCCCCGTATCCAATCTGTCTCTCGGCAACTGGATGCAGATGCTCTTCGAAGAGCGCCTCGCCGCCCAGCGCGAGGCCCTCATGGAGGGCAAGCAGCTCGCCGACGTGCTCGCGTTTGAAGAGCCGCAAGAATACACCGCCGCGGGCACGATGGGTGGCTCGCTCTCGAGCTATGCGCCCGCACCGCCACCCTCGAAAATCCCGTACGTCGCGGCCGCGAGCATGGTGCTCATGATCGCCGCTGGGGCGGGTGGGTTCATCGCGTTTGGCGAGCGCAAACGCGCACAAGAGACCGCCCGGTTGGCCGCGATGAACTCTGGCAGCATTGAGCTCCAGAGCACGCCGCCAGGCGCCTCGATTTGGGTCAACGGTGGGGTCACACCGCACCGCACACCGCACACCCTCACGGGGCTCCCGACAGGCCCCGGTGCGCGGGTCAACGTGCGGCTGACCGCGAACGGATTTCAGCCATTTGTCAGAGATTTCTCGCTTCGAACGCAAAACGCACGCGAGCGTGTGACCGCAGAGCTGCGTCGCGCGCAAGCAGACTCGTTTGTGGTGCTTGAGCTCACCACCACGCCGCGTGGAGCGCAGGTCATCGTCGATGGCCGGCCCATCGAGGGCGTGACTCCCGTGACGGTGCCTCAGCTTGCGCCAGGCATCGAGCACACGGTGATGGTCCGGCAGCCCGACAGCCAAGACGAGACCTTTACGTTTATGGGCGCCGAGGGCCAGGTTGAGCGCCGAGAGATCACGCTCACCCAGCGCCCGCTCGCCGCGGACGAAGCGTGGCTCAACGCCACGATTGAGCCCGCCAACGCGATCCTCTCGGTGGGCGATCGGACCGTGCAGACCGGCTCGCCCTACCACGTTCGCATCGCGGCCAACCGCGTGCTGCGCGTGTCCTTCGCGGCCCCCGGGTACGAGACCCTCGCGCGGACTGTTCGCGCACGGCCAGGGCAGACCTTTGATCTTCACGAGCTGCGGTTGACTCGCCCATCGAGCACGCCCAGCGTCGATCGCACCCCGGGCCGGCTGCGCATTGGCGCGACCCCTTGGTGCAACGTCACCGTCGATGGCCGCTCGTATGGCGAGACCCCAGTGAACATCGCGTCGATCGCCCCCGGCGGCCACACCATCGTCTGTGTCAACCCCGCACGCGGAACGCAAAATCGCCGCATCAACGTTCGCCCCGGCGAGCTCGAGACCGTGCGCATCACGTTCTGACCCCTTCGCGCTCGCCTGCGTCTCTGCGCATCCCCAAAGATCCCTTCGATCCGAAAACTCAAGAGCACGCACCGCCCATGGCCCCTGGCACAGTCGCCTCTACTCCACGAAGCGATGCGACCGACGTGACCTCTCCCACGCCCGACGCCAAGCGCTCGACGCTCGGTGCCCTGTGGAAGAGCCCGTTGGGCACCTTCGTCCGAGTCCTCTGCGCGGTGCTCCCGCTGGTCTATCTCGCGCGCAAGGTCAACCTCGCGTCCATGCAGCGAGGCTTTGCCCTCGTGGGCCCCCGCGAGCTGTTGCTCTCGATCTCGAGCATGCTCTTCTCGGTCACGCTGGCCTCTCTTCGTTGGCGCGTGTTGTTGCACGCCTATGGCGCGAATCCCCAGCGAATGCCCACGCAGTTCATGCTGTTACGCACCTACCTCGTCGCGCTGTACTTTAATATTCTACCCTCCGGGCTCGCCGGCGACGCCGTCCGCGGGTGGCGCGTCGCAGAGTGCCTGCCCGACACCCGCACGAGCTACCTGGTCTTGCTCATCGAGCGCTTGCTCGGCCTGTGTGGGCTCTTGCTCGTCGCCGGGATCGCGTTTGTCCTCGCGCCCGCGGGGTCCTCGGTCAGCATCGTCGAGCGCGCCCTCGCCCTGGGGGCCCTCGCGACCGGGGTCCTCAGCGCCGTGTTGTTCGTGCTCCCACAACAGCTCGCCCGCTCACCCGCGCTCCGCGCCCGCGTCGCCGCGCTCCCCGTCGCCGGAAAGCTCCTCGCCGAGCTGCCCATCCCGCGCTCTTGGTCTGGCCCCGCCCTCGCCCTCGCCCTCTCCGTCCTAGTCCAAGCGCTGATCGTAACCACCGTCGCCCCGCTCGTCATGGCCCTCTCGCCCAACGCGACGCTCATGACCTGCGCGCGCGTGGTCCCCGCCGTCGTGCTCGTGAGCTACATCCCACTCACCCCCGGCGGGCTCGGTCAGCGCGAGGCCGCGTTTGCACACTTTTTCGCGCCACACGGGGTCTCTCCCGCGGCCGCAGTCACCGCCTCGCTGCTCTTCTTTGTCGTGTACCTCGCGGTCTCTCTTCTCGGTGGCCTCGTGCTCGCCGCCGAGCGCGCCGCCCAGCGCCGCAGCACCTAACCCCATGAGCGCCCCCGAGCCCGCCCCCGAGCCCGAGCCCCCAGCGACAAGCCCTCCGCGCTCGCTCGCTGGGCTCTGCGCGCTGGGGTGCGCCCTCGCCGGGGTGTCTCTCTCGCTCGGGGCAAGCTTTGACCTCGACGGGTTCGACAGCGCCGAGTTCGCGCTCGTCGCCGTCCGCGCGGGCTGGGCTCACCCCCCAGGGCATCCCACCCACACGCTCCTGGGGTGGCTGCTCACCCGCTTGCCCGGAGCCCCGCTCGTCTGGCTCACGATGCTCTCGATCGCCCCGCTCGCCGTGGCGCTCGTGCTCAGCCTCGCCCGCGCCCCCAAGGCCCGCCACGTGGGCCCCTGGCTGGCCACCCTCGCCCTGCTCACCGCCCTCCCCCGTGTCCGCGAAGTGAGCACCCGCGTCGAGGTCTACGCGTTGGCCACGGCCCTCGCCACGGCCGCGATCGCCCTACAGAGCGCTGCACGCGCGCACGCTCCCCGATGGACCGCCCTCTCGGGCCTGCTGTGGGGCCTCGCGGGCGCCACCAACCCCATCGTGGCGCTCCAAGCAAGCGCAGCCCTCTGGAGCCCCGAGCGCTCGCCTGAGGCCCCCCACGTGACCGCCATCACCCGCTGGCGCACGCGGGGATGGCTCGTGCTCACGGCCGCCCTCGGCTGCGCCCTCTCGTACAGCTACGCCCTCTCAGCGCAGCACCGTACGCGCGCGACCCTCGTCTGGGACGCCCCCCGCGACCTCGCCTCGCTCATCCGGGTGATCACCGCGCGCGATTTTGCCGTCAACGTGTCCGTGTCAGCCTCTGATTTCATCAATCATTTCATAGTGTTGACGGGCTCTCTGCTCGCCGACGGGACGCTCCCCTGGGTCCTCGTCGGAGCCCTCGCCCTGCGCTACACAGCCCGCACACACACCCCAGCGCTGCGCGGGTCTGGCCCCACGCTCTTCGCCCTCGTCGTGGGGATGGCCATGCTCGCAGCCAATCATCCTCTGCGGCTCAACAACCCCGATTTTGGCGGCTATCTCTTGCTCCCGGTCGTCCTCGCGGCCCCTGGGATCGCCTCGCTCGCGCAGACCCTCGGCGCACGCATACAAAACCCTCGCGCCCCGGCGCGGCTCTGGTCTTTGACTGTGCTTGCGGGGCTCGCGCTCGCGTTTGTCCAAGGCCGCCCTTCGGGCCTTGTGCGGCGCTTGGCGCACCGGGCGCTCACCTCGGCGCCCCAGCGGGCCCTGGTGCTCGCGAGCTATGATCACCTGCTGTTTCCGATGTTGTACTTGCAACAGGTCGAGGGCGTGCGGACCGACGTGCTGCTGCTCAACCCAGGCTGGGCCAGCTCGGGCTGGGCGTGGGATTGGGCGAGCGCGCAGGCTCCGTCATTGCGCATCGATCGCACCCCAGGACTAGGGCGCACGCGGCGGCTGCGCTTGGCGCTGGACTCTCGCGACGCGAGCCAAGCGGTGCTCGCAGAGACCCCGGCGATGCTCTCGCAGTGGGTCCAAGGGGCGATCTGCCCGCGCGCGACGCTGTGGTCTTCGCACGAGGGCTGCAGCGCACAGACGCAATCGACCGCAGAGACTGCCCGCTGGATCCGTGACGAGCGAGCCCGCGCGACGCCGCCCTTTCGCATGGACTCTCGCTGGGATCTCCGCGTCCTGCGCGTCACCGCGGCAGACCTCGGCGACGGTGCCCTCGGCCTCGGTTGCCCCGGGACAGCAGCCCGGATCTACGCCGCCGCCCTCGCCCTCCCCGCGCCCGATTGGGCGCAGCGCGGCTGCGGCGCCCAGCCCTCGCTGCACCACCCTGCCCTCGACCTGCTGAGCATCGAAGACCGCGATCTTTACACACGCTTAGATCGCGCAAAGACGCTGCGGCAGGCCGCTCCGCCGAGCGCGAGCACGCGATGAGCTGGGCGCTGCCACACCCCTCGGATCTGCCCGAGGTCTGGCGCAGCGTCGCGGTCACCTCGGCGTCAAACGCGCCACGTCGGCAGGCGCTCTTGCATGCGAGCGACAGCGCAAGCGATGCCATCGCGGACTGCGTCTGGAGCGCGCTGGTGGTCTCGGCAAGAGGCCACGCGCAGCGCGAAGTGTTGGCCGAAGTGAGCGCCCGCGCCATGGGCCGAAGACCCGGCCTGGGGACCGTGTACGCGCTCATGGGCGCCCTGCTTGGACCCAACGACGACCTCCGCGGGCCCAGCGCGCGGACCCTGGTCGAGCGGCCCTACCGGGACGAGCACTCTGCGATCGCGCTGGCCCTGGCGCTGTCAGCCCACGTGCGCGCCGCGCGAGGAGCTTCGGCCCGCGAAAAAGCAGCGTATCGTGCGTGGTGTGACGCAGGCGGTGCGGACGCGCGCGCGCTCTGTGAACCTGATTCACAATGGCAGCGTTGGCTCTCGGGACGCGAGTGTCCCGAGGGGCTCGACCACGCGCTCGTGCTCGCCACCGCGGGCGCAAAGCGCGCAGAGCTCGAGCACCTGCGCGCGGTCGCCGAGCACCTGATCTCTCTGTGGGGCCGCGCGAGCGCTTTCACCGGTGCGCTCTGGCGCTGGCTTGCCCTGGGCGGCGCCGATGGGCTAGCCGACGACGGAGCAGGGCGCACAACGTGGCGAGCCAGCAGCGCGCGCGTGGTGTCCATCGCCGCAGCGAGCGCTCTCGGCGTTCTCGCGGCAACCGAGCACGCCGTCGCGCAATGGGACGCGAGCGCATTTGCGCTGGGGGACGCGAGCGCATTTACGCTGGGGGACGCGAGCGCAGGCGCGCTGGACCACGCGGTCTTGCTGCAATTGCTCAGGCTGTTGGCTCACGAGACCCTCGCGGTGGCCGAGCGCACCCAGGCCGAAGGTCGCCTCGCGGCCCTCTCCGCGGTCGAGCGCGCCCACGCTGCGCGCCGAAGGGACGCGCTGATCGATCGGCTCTGCGACAAGCTCGCCACCGCGAGCCACACCGACAGCGCACACCGTGAGCTCATGGCCCTCTTGCTCGGAGACCCACGCGAGAACGCACCGTGGTGGCTCTCGCCCACGATGCAAGCGCGCGTGCTCTGGGTCGCGCTCACGTGCCCTGCGCTCGAGAGCCGCGGTCAAGCCCTCGCGATGTTGTCCCATCGCGAGGTCCCGCCGTCGCTCTTAGGGGTGCTCCAAGACATCGCGCGCACAGACCTCGACGCGATCACTCGACAGCTCGCGCGACAGCTCTGCCGCGGCTGACTCTCCGCAGTTGCAGAATGTGCCGTGGACTCCGCACCGCTGGTCTCACCCTTGCTACTATGTCCCGCGCACTCGCTGGCGACCATAAGAACCCAGTGATTTCGCTGCCCTGCAGACTCACGCAACGGCGCGATCGCTGTGGCCCAGTGTGACACAGCAACGACACCTTCGCCCTCACCGGCTGCCCCTTATTCCCCCACCGAGAACCGCATGACAGACATTGGCCCCCGCCCACGACTGCTCCCCATCGCTCCCAAAGCGGCGCCTGCGCGGCGCAATCTGCCGCTCGCCGACGCGGCGCGGCCCATCGATGAGTACTGGCGACCGATCTATGCTGTCTGGGAAATCACACTGCAATGTGATCTCGCGTGCCGTCACTGCGGCTCGCGTGCGGGGCGCGCGCGGCCCGACGAGCTCAGCACCGAAGAGTGCATGGACATGGTCCGGCAGATGTATGAGCTCGGGGTCAAAGAGGTCACGCTCATCGGCGGAGAAGCTTACCTCCGCGAAGATTGGCTGGACATTGTCCGCGAGATTCGTCGTCGCGGGATGATTTGTTCGATGACCACCGGCGGGCGCAATCTCACGTACGAGCGCTGTGTCGCGGGCAAAGAAGCGGGGCTCTTGTCTGTGAGCGTGAGCGTTGATGGGCTCGAGTCGGTCCATGACCAGCTCCGCGGGGTCAAGGGCTCGTGGAAGTCCGCGTTTGAAGCGATGGAGAACCTCAAGCGCGCGGGCATCCCGTTTAGCGCGAACACACAGGTCTCGCGCCCGGCGCTCAAAGAGATCGAGCCCACGTTTGATGCCCTCGCGGACGCGGGGATTCACTCGTGGCAGGTGCAGCTCACCGTGGCCATGGGCCGCGCGGCCGACGAGCCCGACCTGCTCATCGAGCCCTGGCAGACGCTCGAAGTGATGCCCATGCTCGCGCGCATTCAGGCCAGGGCAAAGCCACGCAAAGTGCGGCTCTGGCCCGGAAATAACATTGGCTATTTTGGGCCCTACGAGTCGGTGCTGCGAGGCACGCTCCCGCGCGGGCACATGGCCTCGTGTGGCGCCGGTCGCTCGACGCTCGGCATCGAGGCCGACGGGACCATCAAGGGCTGCCCGTCGCTCCCCACCGCGGACTGGGCCGGCGGAAACATCCGCGACCAGTCCCTCAAGGACATCTGGGAAAAATCCAAGCCGTTGCGATACACCCGCGACCGCACCGTGGATGATCTGTGGGGCTATTGCCGCGACTGTTACTACAACGACACGTGCCGCGGGGGCTGCTCGTGGACCACGCACGTGCTCTTTGGCAAAGCCGGAAACAACCCTTTTTGCCACCACCGCGCCCTGGAGTTTTTGCGCGAAGGCAAGCGCGAGCGCGTCGTGCGCACCCAAGCCGCCCCCGGCGAGCCCTTTGACCACGGGATCTTTGAGATCGTCGTCGAGGACTGGCCCGCCGACGAGCTCAAGCGCGCACGCGAAGTGGTCGAGAGCGGCGAAGGCTGGATCTCACAATAGTGTTCTGTAAGGTTATTTTCAGGTTTTTCACACTTCATCGAGAGGGATTTTCTTGTCATGAGCGCGACGTTTAGACCGTGCCCGTACTGTGGTCGCCATGTGCGCACCTCGGATTCGGCTTGCCCATTTTGTGCATCCGCCCTTCCCGCCGCGTTTGCAGCGTTCGAGTACACCCTGCCCTCGCGCCGCATGAGCCGCGCGGCGCTCGCAGCTTTTGGCGCGACCCTCGCGCTCAGCACCGGCTGCGCGAGCACCTCGATGGGCCAGGGCGACGGCGGCGACGCAGCCGCAGACGCGCAGACCCAGGCCGACAGCGCCATGCAAGACACCATGCAGCAGCCCGACATCTCGATCGCCGCGTACGGCCAGCCGCCCCCCGAAGACGCTGGCGTCGCGCCGCCGTACGGGATCCCCCCGCGCGACGAGTGATCGCTCGTTTGCGCTGCAAATTGACTACTACAATCTAATCATCAACGGAGAATTTCTTATGACACGCATTGCTCTTGTTCCCTGCTCTTCGTGTGGTCGCCATGTGCGCTCAAGTGACAGCGCCTGCCCCTTCTGTGGCACCGCCCTCACCCACGTCACCCCGGTGAGCGCAACGACCCCCGGCGCGCGCCTCGGCCGCAACGCCACGTTTGTGTTTGCCACCACTCTCGCCCTCGCCGCGTGCAGCCCCGGCACGCCCGGCACCGACGGTGGCTCCGACGCGCAGACCGCAGACACCAGCACCCCGCCCGATGATGGCGGCGCCATGGCCCTCTACGGCGCCCCCGTCCCCGTGGACGCAGGTGCCGACAGCGCTCCTGGCCCCGACGACGGCGGCTCGATGGCGCTCTACGGCGCACCCGCACCCGTGGACGCCGGCCGAGACTCTGCCCAAGCCGACACGGGCCCCGGGCCCGACGACGGCGGCAACGCGGCGCTCTATGGGTCACCTGCGCCCATCGACGCCGGGGACGCCGACGGCGCTCCGGGCACCCGCTACGGCGCCCCCCCGCCCCAGGTAGCCTAGTTTCACTCAATTATTTCAATTACTTAGGAGACTCCCCATGAAGACCCTCGTCCCCTGTGAACACTGCGGCCGCCATGTGCGCGTAAGCGATGGCGCCTGCCCCTTCTGTGGCACCACCCTCTCGCCCGACGCGCAGCGACGCGCTGTCCCGAGCACCACCGCCCGCTTGGGCCGCGCCGCGCTCTTTGCCTTTGGTACCACCGTGGTCGCCAGCGCGTGTGCTCCGGCCAGCCCCGGCACCGACGCCGCCGCGGACTCTGCCGCCGTGGACGCGCAAGAGCAGCCCGACTCGCAGATCGTCGCGATGTACGGAGCCCCGCCCCCCGTGGACGCGGGCCCCACCGACGACGGCTCCCCAGGTGCACGCTACGGCGGCGTGCCCGCACCGGACGCGGGCTGAACCCCAATGGCAAGACACACGCACATCCCCTGCACCCAGTGCGCGCGCCATGTCCGCGCCACGGACCCGCAGTGCCCCTTCTGTGGCACCGCGATCACCGAGGCCCAGCGGCTCAGCGTAGCGTCGGCTCCGTCGCTCTCGCACCGGCTCTCGCGCAGCGCCATGCTCGCCGTGGGCGCCAGCTTGACCCTCGGCGCGTGCGCTAGCACCACGTCGGGCGACCGCGACGGCCAAGTGACCGCCGACGCCCGCCCCGACGCGATGGACGAGGGAACGATCGGCGCGCTCTACGGCGATCCTGGGCCCGCGCCCGAGTACGGCGCACCTCCGCCGCCGCCCATGGACGCGGGTGACTCCGACGGGGGCCCTGCGCCCCGCTACGGGGCTCCTCCGGCGCCGGTCGCGGTCTAAGACCCCGGCGCCCATCGCGCCCCGCGACGGTGTGGCCCACGAAGATCAAAGCCTCGCCCACCCCGCGTGTTGCTAGGCTCTGAGCACTCACCAGGAGACACCGACCGTGAAAGACACCGAATCGCCGCTGGGCCCGCGCCCCAAGCTCTTGCCGATCGCCCCCAAGGCAGCGCCCGGCCGCAGGCACTTGCCGCTCGCCCAAGGCGCCAGACCCGTGGACCAGTACTGGCGGCCCCTGTACGCGGTCTGGGAGCTCACCCTGCAGTGCGACCTCGCGTGCAGGCACTGTGGCTCTCGCGCGGGGCGCTCAAGGCCCGATGAGCTCGACACCCGCGAGTCACTGGACCTTGTGGACCAGATGCACGCGATGGGGGTCAAAGAGGTCACGCTCATCGGGGGCGAGGCGTACTTGCGCAAAGACTGGCTGGTGATCGCCAAGGCCATCGCGGACAAGGGCATGGAGCTCACCATGACCACGGGAGGGCGCAATCTCGACGACGAGAAAGCCCGGGCGATGAAGGCCGTGGGCTTTCGCTCGGTGAGCGTGAGTATCGACGGGCTCGAGCCTATGCACGACGCACTCCGTGGCGTGAAGGGCTCGTGGAAGGCTGCTTTTCGTGCGCTCAAATCGCTCAAGGCCGCGGGGATCCCGGTGAGCGTGAACACACAGATCACCCGGCCGGGGCTCACGCAGATCGAGGACACGTTTGACCTGCTGGTCCAAGCGGGGGTTCATGCGTGGCAGGTGTCGCAGACCGTGCCCATGGGGCGCGCGGCGGATGAGCCGGACCTGTTGCTTGAGCCCTTTCAGGTGCTCGAGACCATGGCGGTTTTGTATCGTATCAAAAAGAAGGCCGACGCAGCGCGCGTGCGCATTTGGCCCGGCAATGACATCGGTTATTTTGGCCCCTACGAGACCATGTTGCGCGGCAACATGCCCCGCGGCCACATGAGCTCATGCGGCGCCGGGCGCATGACCCTGGGCATCGAGGCCAACGGGGCGATCAAGGGCTGCCCCTCGCTCCCCACGCGCGAGTACACCGGCGGAAACCTCCGCGACGAGACCCTCAAGGACATCTGGGAGCGCTCCGAGCCCCTGAGGTTTACCCGCGAGCGCACCGTCGAAGACCTCTGGGGCTTCTGCCGCACGTGCTACTACGCCGAGGACTGCTTGGCCGGCTGCTCGTGGACCTCGCACGTGTTCTTGGGGCGCATCGGCAACAACCCTTTCTGCCATCACCGCACGCTTGAGCTGCTTCGCGAGGGCAAGCGCGAGCGCATGGTGCTCAAGACGGCTGCACCCGGCGAGCCCTTTGACTACGGGATCTTCGAGATCGTGGTCGAAGACTGGCCCGCCGACGAGCTCGCCCGCGCGCGTGAGCTCGTGGCCACGCCCGAGGGATTCTTGCTGCACACCGAGCGCGCCCAAGCGGGCATCCGCGCGCGCTTCGAAGCCCGCGCACAAGACCTCCCGGACTCGGTAGACTACGACTGAGTGACCGCCCCTGTGTCTCGCCCCGCGGCACCCTCTGAGAGCGCGCTTGCGCTCACCACCACCTGTCCGGGCGGATACTCTCGGGCGAGTGCCCCTCGCACTGGTCCGTGATCACCCCCGCGTGGCAGCCGAGCAAATGGTCCCCATCACCATGATTGACCGAGAGCCAACGCACCGGGCGCAAACACCGCACGGTCCACCCTGTGATCTCACAGGGCTGGGCCATACTGTGGAACTCATTGTCAAGCTCAGATTCAACAAACACCACGGCACGCCCTCCGGGCAGCCCCAAGAGCGGTGCGAGCCACGCCGCATTTCGAGATCCCACGGGTACGCACCGGGCAAACCGATCGCCCAACAAGAACCTCCCCGAGCACACTTTCTGATAACTCGGTTCACCCGGTCCGCCTTCCGCAGATCCGGCGAACTCGGTGATCCCGTCGCCGTCCAAGTCCGCCAACGCAACAATGTCTCCAAACTCCCGAGTCCACGCGTTGGCGTAGGTGAAGCGGCGGTCCAGACTGCCAAACAGGATCACCCTCAACCCCATATAGACCACGGAATCTGCGATCCCGTCGCCGTTGAGATCCAGACCTGTTGTGACCGACCCACCTATCCAGGCGCCCGGCTCGGTGCGAAAGCCTAGCGTGACAAACGCTTGCGAAGGTCCC
>JAUXYJ010000044.1 GCA_030694465.1 Deltaproteobacteria bacterium
GATGGCTGCGGCGGGAAAAAGCACGGAGCGACCGCCGAGGAGCGAGCGTCGCATGCTGGCGCGTAGCGCTTGCATGCGATGCGTTAGCGACTCGCCGGACGCGCAGTGCCACCGCCGCAGCGAGGTAAATCAAGTCCACACTCGCCCAGTGGGTCCCAAGTGAGAGCCCGGCCCACTGGGTCCAGGGACATGAGCGCGCCGTATGCACCGTGTGCATACGCGCGTGCGAGCGTCGCCAGAGCGCATTGCGCAGCGTCCATCGGGCGCGGGGCCCACTGTGCTCTTCACGCAACCCTGCACTTTCGCACACAGAATCACTTGGCCCGCTGCCGTAGGTGCCGTGCACCTACGCGCGTGCGAGCGTCGCCAGTGCCCAGTGAGCAAGAGCCCACTACGCCGCGCGCTCTCTTGCGCAACCCCGTGGCCCTCTCGCATCGCACCCGCACGGGAGCCCCTACGGACAGCGGCCCTGGACCGCGCCCACGGTCTTCGCCGCGTCGTCCACCACGTAGACCACCGTAAATGCGCCGAGATTGTCATACGCGAGCCGCGCGGTGAGCACGCTCACTCCGGGCAGCACTTCGAGCGGTGCCGCCTGAGACCGCAGGGCCCGATCATAGCGCTGCACCCACGCGCTGCGCACCCGCGAGGTCCCCGCGCGCTGGGCCCACGCGAGCAGCCACCCGCCGTCGACGAGCGAGACCACGCTGGGCGCCACCGGGTCGTCCACCGTGCGTCCGAGTGGTTCAACACGCTGCACCGTGTTGCGACGGTCGAGACCCAAGCGCGCCAAAAACAACGCCCGCTGCGGAGGCGCCTGGTCGACCCACGCGATCACCGCCTCGGCGTTTCCGAGAGCCATCCGCGCAGGGCCCGGAGCCCCGTTGTGCGAGAGCATCACCGCGTCTACCGTGCGCGACGTCGTGTCCCACAGCCACGCGTACATCCGGTCGAGCCGCGCCACCGTAACCCCCTGCAGGGTCCCTCGGCGGTCTCCTTCGGCGCTGCTCGGGCCCTCGTCACGCAACGCGGCCATCACCTCGGGCCCTCGTCCCACGCGCGCGATATCGACGGGCCAATTTCCTAGCGATCGCGCGTTGCGCTCGCCGTCATCACTCACCCAAATCTGTGCCTTGTCGAGCGCTCCCCGTGGGGTCACCTCGCCGCGCGCAGAGATCACAAACGGGGCCTCTGTCCCCGCGGTTCGGCAAAAAAACGTGGAGTCCAGCGCCGCCGTCCCCGCGGTGATCGCTTGCCACGGGTCGCGCACCGCGCGCTCACGTTGTGCGCGTGAAGTCCCACGCGTCGCAGGAAGCTGCTGTGGCCACGCACGCGCGCCACACGCCACGACCTCACGCCGTGTGTCTCCCGTCACGAGCTGATCCGCGGTGACCCGCAGCGGCGCGCCCACGGCCGTCGCGACCGCGTAGGCCCTGTGGATCGTGCGGGTCTGCTCGCGCCCAATGCTCGAGAGGGCGTCGGTGTCGGCCTGACGCTCGATCGTCCCGTTGGGAGCGATGCGCGCGCCACCGAGGGACTCGGCGAGCGTGACCCACGCGACGCTCACCGCGCCCCGCTGTGACACGGCATGCAGCCCCCGCTCGGCGAGCGCTCCACGGCCGAGGTCAAACCGCGCCCCCGTGAGCACGCATCCGGTCAACGCCGTCGGGCTCACGGGCACACGCTGCCCCGACCGAGAGGCCACAAGCCACTTGTATACTCCCTGCAAAAACGCACGATAATACACCGCCGCGCCGACCATCGCCCCCAGCGCAAGCACCGAGACCACAAAGACCCCCTTAGAGCCACGCGCGCGCTTCGCAGGGGGTGGTGCAAACGGGTTGACCGGCTCGGTCGTGGGGGGGGTCTGTGGCGCGGACTCGGGCGTGGGCGCCACCGTGGGCGCTGCCGTGGGGGCCGTGGGGGCCGTGGGCACGAGGGTTAGCTGCCCCATGCGCGCCGCGAGCGCGGGCGAGAGCACCGGAGAGCCCAACGACATCGCCAGCGCCCGAAACAGCCGGTCCGGCGCGTCGCGGTGATCACTCGGGCTCGCTGCAAACGCGCTGCGCATCAAGAGCGGGAGCGTGCTCGCTTTGACCTCGGGAAGCTGCGCCACCCACAGGTGCCCCGCGCCCCACGTCATGTGCGAGCGCAGCGCCTCCCAGTCGGCCTCGCGGCCCGCCCGCCCGCTCACCCCCAGGTAGCCCACCACCGTGGCCGCGTCCCCAGGCTCGCACGGGTCCAAGGGCAGCTGCCGTAGCCCGCACAACAGCGCACACTTGAGCGCAGCCATCCCTGCCGGGAGCCCCGCCATCTCGCCCCGCAGCCGCTCGACCAACAGCCCAAGCTCCACCCCGCCGCAGAGCCGCTTGCCATAAAACCGCTCGATCCAGCGCAGGACATACCCGCGGCGCAGTTGGCTCTCAAACCAGCGCCAGTCGCGACGGTACGCCCGCACGATGTCCTCGAGCGACGTGAGGGCGAGGTCTTCGCGCCCCCACTCGATCACCAAGCCCGTGTGCCCGAGCTCCCAGAGCAGTTCGTTGACCGCGCTGTCTTCGTCCTCAAGGCGCTCTTGCTCTACGAGGTCGTGCTCGGGCGAGGTCACCGTGATCCACGCCAAGAGCTCTCCCGAGCGATAGTGCGCCTTGAGCCCGTCCCACAGGCCCACAAGCTCAAGCGTCGCCGTGAGCTGCCGCAGCGAAGTGAGCTCTACGCTGGCGCCCTGCTCGCTCTGCACCCTGAGCGCGGTGCCCGGGCCCGCCGCACGATAGATCCCCGCCCACAGCGCACGCGTGTCCGAAAACCCTCGCTCTTTCGCGCGCTTAAGCCTCTCGATCCACCACTCGTCCCGCTGCGAGGTGGGCAGAGATTCGAGCCACGCCAAGAGCTCGCCGCGGGTAAAACACTGCTGAAGCTCGCTGCGCAGCGCAGCGGTCGCCCGCGCATCGAGCACGGTCTTTCCGAGGGTCAACGGGTCGTTGAAGGCAAGCTCGCCCACCCGCAGAGGCTCGCCAAGGGACCACGCCAGGCGCTCGATCCCCAGGGCCTCACCGCGACCGAGCGCGTCTGCCGCTGCCGCCGCCGCGCTCCACCCCGCGCGACGTAGCCAAGCGCCCAGGGACTTCTCTCGTGCACCCCGCGCGAGGTCATCGAGGCTCACCTCGCCCGCGCGCACCGCCGGGCCCAGCTCACTCGGGCTGCGTACCAGCTTGTGCCCCGCGCGAATTTCTGTGCGCCCAAAGAGCCAGGCCATCGTGTGCACCACGTGCGCCTCGCTCGCGGTCCCCTCGCTCAACCGCCGCACCTCGTCCGCGACCTCGGTGATCGCCACCGGAGCCTCGTTCGCCCGCAACCACTCGCCCACGTCCCCACGCTTGATCGCGCTGTACCCATGCGTCGGGTGCTCTAAGAGCGCCAAGCCCGCGGCATCCAAGCTCGACGGCGCGTTGGGGAGCCCGTGACACGCGCTCCACGCCCTCGCCCGCGTGTCATGCAATCTCACCCCTGCCCCATCGAGCAGCGCCCTCGCACGATCCCTCGCGAGCCCACGCTTGGCAGCCTCTTCGTCCACCCGAGACAAATCATTCGCAAACAAGCTGCGCGCAGCCCCGGCCAGCGCCAGGGCCCACGCCACAAACGCCTGGTCCCGGTGCGCGCTCAGCTCGCTCACCGCCGCGTCGCACAAGAGCTCGTTCGCCGCGTCACTCGGCAACGAGACCGACTGGGCCAAGACCGCGCGCCGACGATCGAGCGCCCGCTGCGCCACCGCCGCTTGGTTGCGCTGCTCGTACCCACGGCGCGCAAACAGATCAATCGACGACTGAAGCTCGCCAAAGCGCCGCGCAAAGAGCTCGGGCGAAGGCTTGGCGCCCTCTAAGAGCTCTTGCGCAGACAGGTCCGGCCACAGCACCGCCAGCAGCGGAGCCTCGCCCACCAGCAACCCCACCTGCCGGTCGACCATCCCGCTCTGTTGCGGACTCTCGCGCTTGGCCCACGCGCTCGCAGCGGGCTTGCGGCGGGCTTGCCCCTGCGCCACGTCTGCCTGTCCCAGGGCCGACGCCAGGGCGTCTCCAGTGACCTCTAGCGCGCTCTCAGGGGCACTCTCTGCAGCGCCCTCCGAGGCATGCACAGCCTCTTGCCCTGCGCGCACCCCTGCGGGTACTGCGCCGGCGTCAACCACTTCGAGGTGCCCTTGGGGCCCGGACTCGGCGTCCGCGTCGTGCGTCATGCTTCGGCCCGCAGCCTGCGTGAGCCCGCGCTAGTCCGCAAGGCTCTCTGCCGCTTCGTCCGCCGAGATCACCCGCGCGCCGTGCGCATCGAGCCCCATCGCGACCGGGACCACTCCGAGCGCGCGCGCTTGCTCACCCAGCGCGTCGAGCGCCGAGACGCTCTCGCTCACGGCCAACACAATGTCGCCGCCGCCCGCGCCGCTGGGCTTGACCGCGACCCCGAGCGCGCGTCCCCGCTCGGCCAAGGTGCGCATCGCGTCGGTCACAATCGCGATCCCTGCGCGGCGGCCCAGGTGCTTCATCGCGCGCCCGTGCTCGCCCAGCGCCTCGATAAGCCCCGCGCTGTCTCCCGTGCGCATCGCACCGAGGGCCCCTTCGGCGGCGCTCCGCACGGCCCCCAGCGCCTCGCGGTAGCCCGCAGGGTCATCACTGCCCAGCGCCCTCACCCGCGCGACAAAGTGCTTGGTGCTCACCGGCTCCCCAGTCCACAGCACGCGCCAGTGCACCCCCGCAGGCCACGCCAGCGCCTCGGTCTGCACCTCGTCCGGGTCTGTGCCCAGCGTCACTGCGAGCACGCCGCCCAGGGCGCTCGCGAGCACGTCCACGCCGCTGCCCCCGCCCTGCGCCGCGCGGTGCCCTCGCCGGGACAGCCTCGCGAGAGACTCACGGTCGAGCGCAGAGCCTCCCTCGACGCACGCGGTCGCCGCGGCCAAGCCCGCGACACACATGGCCGCGCTCGAGCCCAGGCCCAGCTTGCGCGTGCCCTCAAAGAGCGTCCCTGGCTTGACCCGCACCGACGGAACCCGGTCCCAGCCCGCAAGCGCCAGCGTCTCCGTCAGCTCGGGTGTCTCCCAGCCCTGCGCGGGGTCGAGCGCCTCGCGCGAGGCCACCGCGGTCGCGTAGCGATCCACGGCCATCACGAGCGAAGTGCACCCATCGAGCACCGCGTATTCGCCCGCGATCATCACTTTGCCCGGCGCGCGAGCGTACACACGGGTCTCGCTCATCGGGTGAGCCCAGGCCCAGGGCGCGCGATGCGCACGTCCACCGCGCCGCCGCTCGCGACCAGGGCGTCGCGCACCGCGAGGGCGTCCCCGGCCATGCACAGGACCTTCACGTGAGGGCCCGCGTCCATGGTGCTGTACGCCGCGATCCCGCGGGCGCGCAGGGACTCTACGCAGTCGAGCAAGACCGCCGTGGCGGCGGCGTAGTAGCGCACCGCGGGGCGCGCCGCGAGGGCGCTGGCGTGCATGGCGAAGGTGCTGGCCTCCATGGCCTCGCCCACGCGCTCGAGGTCCCGGGCGAGCACGCCCTCGCGCACCTCGAGAAAGTACCCCGGCGCACACGCGAGCCACGCGGGATAAAACGGCGAGGTCCGCGCGGTCTCGAGCATGCCGTCGCGCGACGAGGTCTTTTTGCGCTCAAGCGAGGCCAGGGCGATCACCACGCACACGTCCCAGTGGTGTGCGTCGGCGACCACGCGCGCCGAGAGCGAGTCATCGCCGGGGAGCCCCGCGGACAGCTCGACAAAGCCACCATAGAGCGACCGGGCGGCCGAGGCGCTCGACCGACGCGCCCACGCGGACAAGAGCTCAAGCGGAGCGTCGACCCCATACGCGCTTGCCCCTGCCGCCGCGAGGGCCGCAAACCCCGACGCGCTCGACGCCAGCCCCGACGCGGTCGGAAAGTGATTCACCGTCTCAACTCGCGCGCACACCGCGCTGCCCGCGCGCTCACGGATGCGCCCAAGCATCTCGCGGGCACGGGTGGCGTCGTCGCCACTGCGCACCACGCCATCAAAGAGCACCTCGTCTTCAAACAGCCCCGGGTCAAGGGTCACGACGGTCTCGGTGACCAGCGCGTCGAGCGTGATCGAGAGCGAGGGGACCGCGGGGAGGTTGAGGGTTTCGTCAGATTTTCCCCAGTATTTGGCCAGGGCAATGTTGGCACATGCGCGCGCGCGACCTTGCTGTGTCATCGGTAGCGCGAGGGTCTAACAGATGCGCCCGCTCAGCGTCACCCCCGACGCAACCGCACCGTCACCACAAACAACCCCGCGCTCACCAAGGCCGGAATCAACGCCAACACGCTTGTCCACATGAGCGCAGGGGCACTGCGACCCGCGTGCCACCGCGTGCAGCGCACAGCCACGCGCCCATTGCACAGGGGATCGTCACGCGGGTCCGTGCGTGCGCAGGGCAACCCAGGGCAACACACCCACAGCGCCCGTGTGCACAGGGACACTGCTGCGCGAAGGGGACTCGCTCAGGGCCCGACACGCTCGCTGATCATATGCGCAAACGGTGCACCTCGCGCAGACAATTCGCCGCTGTTTTTGCACTCATTTCTCTCTGCGCTCCCATCGCAGATCTCTTGCCTTCACCCCACAAAAGCTCGATACACCGAGCCCTCTATGGGCGCCGCATACCTAAGCCAAGTCATCGCAAAGTCCGACACCACCGCCACCATCCGCGTGCTGCAAACGCACACCGGATATCACCTCAACCCCGCTCCGTTTCTTGACGAGTTTGGCGCGCTCGCGCTCGCGGGCTGGGCCTTCTCAGACGGCTACGCGTACACCCACTACGGCCACACGAGCCGCACCGAGGCCTCGAAAGACCTCGTCCCCGAAGGCCAACACACCGCCCTGGGCAAAAAGATTGGCAGCTTCGACAAGCTCTTCGACAACCCCGCCAGCATGCTCGAAGGCATCTCGGTGACCAAGACCACGGTCGTGCGCGAGGCCCTCACCGAGAAGAACACCGCCGAGCGCCTGGTCGCCGCAGGGCACCCCTCGGACCAAGAGCTCTTCTACGCCATCGCCCTGCAAATCTGCGGGCAGCTCGACATCGAGATCGCTGCGCAAGACCCCGCCCTCCTCGCGCCCCTCGCCGTCGGCGCCGAGTGGGAATACTGATCCGCACACACCCTCTGGCAAAACCCTGCGGGTTAGCAAACACTGCGTGTCCCATGCGAGCACTCAGACACGCCGCCCTCTTCGCGCTCATCGCGATCACAACCCTCGGAGCCTGTGGTCAAGCCACCGGCCCCGGAGACACCGGGAACGGGACCCCCGACGCCACACAGGCCTGCCTCGCGCCATCCCCCTGCGATGGCCCGCAGCGCTGCACCGGGACCCGCTCGTTTGAGCCCGTCACCTCGCGCCCCTGCAGCGAGTTCTGTGGCGCAGTCCCCTGCACCGGAAGCACGTGTCTACCCACAGGCCCGAGCCAAATGTGCCCCGCCGGGATGCGCTGCGTCGCCTACCGAATCAACGACCCCCGCGGCGCCGACAGCCCCACACCCTGCATGCCCTGACGACGCTCTCGCGCGCGACACCCCCCGCCCGAAGCGATTGCACACGCACGAAGCATCCCACCCGCCAATCGCCGCGTGTATCCTCCGCCACCATGACGACGCAACGAGCATGGCGCCTTGAGGGCTACGCAGGGGACGCCAAGACCGCAGTGACCGGCGCGCAAGCGCTCGCAGACGAGCGATCTCACCTCGAGGTCGACCCGATCCACCTGTTTTATCGCTTGGTCGATCGCGACACCTATGTGCAGAAAGTCCTCGAGACCGCAGGTGTTGACCCCGGCGATGTCCTCGTCGAGTGCGAGTCCGTCCTGCGTCGCTTGACCCAGATCCCCAACGCCGTCGCGTTTGTCTCGCCACGCCTGCTCGCCCTCGCCGCACGGGCCGAGTCCGAAGCGACCCGCGACGCCACGCCCGTCCGCGTTCGCCATCTGCTCGTCACGCTCTCGACCGAGGCCACCGGGCTCTTGGGCGCCGTCTTGCGCTCGGTCGACCTCGACGAAAACCGCGTCCGCAATGCGCTCAAGACCGTCCCCGAGCCCACCGCGCCCACCGTCACCGAGGTCCCCGGCGAGGGCCGCGGGCAGGGCTCGGTCGCGGGCCCCGCTGCCGACGCAGACGCCCTCCATCGCTTCACCCGCGACATGAGCGCCGAGTCATCACGCTTTGACCGCATCGTGGGGCGCGACGCCGAAATCCGCCGTGTCATGCAGGTCATCGCGCGCAGGCAAAAGAACAACCCGGTGCTCGTCGGCGAGCCCGGCGTGGGCAAGCGCACCATCGCCCGCGCCATCGCGTCACGCCTCGCGTCGGGTGGCGCGCCGGATTTGCTCAAAGACACAAGACTCTTTCAGCTCGACATGGGCTTGCTCATCGCGGGCGCCAAGCTGCGTGGCGAGCTCGAAGACCGGCTGCGTCAGGTGCTCGTCGCAGCACAAAACGCCACCGAGACCATCGTGCTCGTGATCGACGACCTGCACACGCTCTTTGCAAACCAAGCGACCGGCTCGGGCGCAGTAGATTTGCTCAAGCCCGCGCTCGCCCGCGGAGAGATCCAGATCCTCGGGACCACGACGCCCGACGGATACAAAAAGCACATCGACAGCGACCCCGCGCTCTCGCGCTTGTTCGCGCCCATCGAGGTCGAAGAGCCCACCCTCGCGTACGCCACCGAGATCGTCCGCGGCCTCGTCGAGTCCTACGAGAGCTACCACGGCGTGCGCATCGCAGACCCCGCCGTCGTGGCCTCGGTCAAGTTCGCCAAGCGCTACCTTGGCGAGCGCGCCCTGCCCGACCCCGCGATTGATTTGCTCGACGAATCTGCAGCGCAAACACGCCTCGCGCTCGACACGGGCCCGCTTGAGCTCGACCAGCTCGACCAGCGATTGCTCACGCTCGAAGGGCAACACCGCGCGCTCATTGACGACGAAGACCCAGCGTCCAACATCGCCCGCGCCGCGGTCGAAGCCGAGCTCACCACCGTGCGCGATCGCCTCGCGACCCTGCGCCCGATGTGGGACCGCCAACGAGGGCTGCTCGCTGCCGCGCGCGTCGCGAGAGACTCGGTGCTAGCTCTGCGCGCAGAGAGAGACCGCGCGGTGGCCACCAAAGACACCTCGCGTGCATCAGCGATTTCGCTCACAGAGCTGCCTCCGAGCGAGAAAAAATTGCTCGACGCCGAGCACGCGCTTGGCCAAGAGGGCACGCTCTTGCTGCAGCCCTTTGTCTCCGAAGAGCGCGTCGCGCAAGTGGTCGAACAATGGACCGGCATCCCCGTGTCCAAAATGCTCGAGAGCGAAAACGAAAGACTCAAGCAAATGGAGGCCCGATTGCGCGAACGCGTCGTGGGCCAAGACCAAGCGCTGCGGGTCATCGCAGACGCAGTCCAAGCAGGACGCGTCGGTGTGCGCGACCCCAAAAAGCCCATCGGGAGCTTCTTTTTTCTCGGACCTACCGGCGTCGGAAAAACCGAGCTCGCAAAAGCCCTCGCCGAGTTTCTCTTCGACGACGAGGCCGCGCTCGTTCGCTTGGACATGAGCGAATTCATGGAGAAACACATGGTCGCGCGCTTGCTTGGCTCGCCCCCAGGCTACGTCGACAGCGAGGCCGGCGGCATGCTCACCGAGGCCGTGCGTCGTCGCCCCTACTCGGTCGTGCTCTTTGACGAAGTCGAGAAAGCGCACCCCGATGTCTTCAACGTGCTCTTGCAAGTGCTCGACGACGGACGCTTGACCGACTCGCGCGGACGGTTGACCAACTTCTCAAACACCGTGGTGATCCTCACGAGCAACGTGGGGGCCCTGAAGATCCTCGAGGCCTCGGACAGCGGCGCCGACGAAGAGACCGTCAAAAGGACCGTGCTCGAAGAGCTCAAGAAGTTCTTCCGCCCTGAGTTTCTCAACCGCATTGACAACCAGGTGGTCTTTAACCGCCTGAGCAAACCCGACCTCCGCGGCATCGTGGACATCCAGCTCCGCCAGCTGCAAAGGCTCCTGCGCGAAAACCAAATCACCATCGACGTCACCGCCGACGCCCGCCAACAGCTCACCGAGCTCGGCTACGAGCCCGCGTTTGGTGCCCGCCCGCTCAAGCGCGTGATCATGCGCCACGTGCAAAATCCCTTGGCCAAAGAGATCGTCGCCGGGGTCTGGCACGCCGGTGACTCCATCCGAGTCGACTACCGCGACGACGCGTTCGTGTACGAGCGCGCTTGAGCTCTCCGCACCGCAGCGTACCCTCCGCCGCCGTGATGCGATCGCTTGGACCTACCTTGGCTACGCTGGCGCTCGCGGCCTGCGCCACAACACCAGTCACACAGACCACGGCCGCCACCACGCAGAGCGCCCTGCGCAACCGCCCACGACGCAGCGCCGTCCGCCAGGCTCTGGAGCGCGCCGCCGAGAGCGCCCAGCGCTGTGTCTCGCCTGCAAATTCGCCCGTCGAAGTGCAGGGCGCCTTCGCGGGCGAGACTGGGCGCTTCACCGCCGAGCGCGTGCTCCCCGTGACACTCGATCAAGCCCAGCGCGCGTGCGTCCAGCGCGCATTCGGCGAGGCCAGCGTGCCGGCGTTTCGCAACGCACAGCACGCCGCGATTTACACTTTCACGAGCGCTCCGCACGCAGCGAGCAGCGGAGACTGGGACGTGGACCCGCACGCTGTGGGCGATGCGCTTCGCGCGCGGCGGGAGGACATTCACAGCTGCTACCAAACACAGCTCGACCGCGATCCGACGCTGCGGATGCTGGTCGGAGTACAGTTTACCATCTTGGCCTCGGGGAGCGTCCGAGGCGACACGCAGCACTGGATCGGAGAGCTCACGGGCGATGCTGAGCGCGCGCACGACGTGGGACGATGTCTCGAGCGCCTAGTCCAGACACTCACCTTTCAACTGCGACCCGGAAGCCAGGGAGCTGACTTCCGTTATCCGTTTAGCTTCAGGTCGCAATCCGCGGCAACTCCTGGCCCCGCGCCCCGCTAGCGCGCAGTGGTGCTTCGCAGAGATTCGGCCATCACCGCGTGCGAATAGGCTCATGTACTTAGCGTTTTGACAGACACCCTACGCAAACCAAGCGTCACACACGCTCACCGAAGCGCCCTTCGTACACTCGCGCACTTGAGCTCACCGCGCCGCGCGGTACCATCCGCGCACCCATGCGATCGCTTGTACTCACCTTGGCTGCCCTCTCGCTCGTCGCCTGCGCCGAGACCCAGTCCACCGCAGCCACCACACTCGCCACCACGCAGAGTGAACTGCGCAATCGCCCGCGACGGAGCGCCGTCCGCCGCGCCCTCGAGCGCGCCGCGGAGAGCGCCCAGCGATGCATTTCGTCAGCGAATTCGCCGCTCGAAGTGCAAGGAGCTTTCGTGGGCGAGTCCGGGCACTTCACCGTCGAAGGCGTCCAAGCAGACACCCTAAGCACCGAGCAACGAGAGTGTGTCCGGCTCGCGTTTGGCGAGGCCATCGTCCCGCCCTTTCGCAGGGCGCGCTACCTCGCGACCCACACGCTCGTCAGCACCACGCCAGCCACCACGCCAGCCACCACGCCGGCCACTACTCCCGCGACCGCAGACACCGAGCACGAGCTCAACGGGCGCGTCGTAAACAACGTGCTGCGCGCAAGGAGCGAAGAGATCCGCGGCTGCTTTCAATCGCAGCTCGCTCATGACCCCACGCTCCGAGTGCGGACCCGCGTTCGGTTCACCGTAGACTCGGTCGGGCTCGTCACCCACGCGTCGAGCACCACCCTCGCCGAGGCCGGCGCCCCCGAGCGCGCCAGCGACCTCGCCCGCTGCCTCGAGGGGCTCGTCCGCGCCACCACGTTTCCGGCGCGCCCCGGCGCGGCACCCATCGAGCTCTCGGTGCCGTTTGCCTTCGCGATCGGGACGCCCTCAAGCACCGTGCAGACCGCGACCAGCACCCCAGCGCCTCGCACGGGACAGATTGACTCCACGCTCACCATGGCCTCGATCCGCGCGCGTATGCCCGCGCTCAGCCAGTGTTTCAGCCGGCAATCCAGCCAAGATCCCACCCTGGCCGGGCGCGTCAGCGTCACCTTCGTCGTCCACCCCGAGGGACGCCTGACCGACATCTCGACCCTCCCGTCCACCCGCGCCGGAAGCCCCGCCCGCATGCAAGAAGTCTCGGGCTGCATCCGCTCGACCTTCAGCACGTTCGTCCTCCCGCCCCCCACCGGAGGCCCGGCCTCGGTCACCATCCCGCTCGATTTTGGTGCCACGCGGTGACCTCTGCCCTGCCCCTCCGCGCCGCCCTCTCGCTCGCCCTGAGCGCGCTCTTGTCTCACTGCGCCGAGACCCAGTCCGCGTCCGCTACGTCCCCCACAACACTCCCCCAGCGCCGCATGCGCGCCGCCCCAGGGGCACGCGCCACCGAGCGCGCCCTCGCCCCTGCCCTCTCCCAGGCCCGCGCGTGCCTTGGCCCCCAGGCCCCCGCCGCGCGCCTCACGGGGGCCTTCACGGGCTCTACCGGCGCCTTCGCCCTCACCCAGAGCACAGACCTCCGTGGAGCCCCCCTGGCCCCTGCCCTGCGCGCGTGCATCGCCTCGGCGTTTGCCCAGGTTACGGTGCGCCCGTTTACCTCGCAATCCTTTGAAATCACTCGGGATCTCGCGATCGCGATCGCTCCCGTCTCGCCCCCGACAGCGGCCCCTACGCGCCAGCCCCTCGCGCAGCCCAGCGCCCAGCCCGTCGTCGTCGCGACCCCCATCGAGGCCATCTTGCAGCTCGGCCAGACCGGCTTCGCCTCGTGCTTTAACCGCCACAGCGAGCACGCCCCCGAGCTCGAGGGCCGCATTGAGCTTCGCTTTACGCTCTCTCGCGATGGACGCATTTTGCAGGCCGCCCACCGTGTCCTCTCAGAGACACACGGCCACGGCCAAATGGCCCACGTCGCGCAGTGCGCCGAAGACCACCTGCGGACCCTCACGTTCGGCGCGCGAACGCAAGACGCTGAGTTTCACGTGGTTCCGCTGAGCTTTAACGCCCGCGAGTTGTTTGCCCCCCAAGATGACTAGCGTGGCCCACCCAAGCAACACACCGCTGCGTGGCTAGCTCGCGGGAGCTGCCTTCGCACGCGGCGCGCGCTTCTTCTCTGGCTTGGCCACAACGGCCTTCGCAGCATCTTTAGCGTCCACGATGCGCTTCTTGATGCGAGCCTTCAGCTTCCGCTGCGAATCACGCTGGCGCATCTTGTTTGAATGACGACGATCGCCCTTGCCCATCGAGAACTCCTGACAAATTTCTATGTGATGTGCGGATGAATGGACTCATTGCCCGATGCGCGCTGCGCACCGTCCGCGTTAGGACCGAGCGAGGTACCATCGTGAATTACCAATTGTCAACCCGACTTCGCTCCCTCGCCCTCGCGACGCTTGTCTTGGTGCCTCTTAGCTTCCACCGCGACCATGGCCTCCCAGGGCTCACGCGCACACGAACGCCCCTCGCGCACACCCTGCGGCAGGGACAGAGCGACGCGGCCCTCGCGCAGCTCGGGGTCCCCGCGTTTGAGCTCGCCGGTGGGCGCGCTGGACAGGGCGTCGTCCTCGCGATCGTAGACACCGGGTTTGACCTGCAGCACCCCGCGCTCAGAGGCCGCGTCGCGTGGGCGCTGGACACCTCTGGCGCGCTGCGCGGCGAGCAACCCGCCCTCGAGACACGCTTCGGCGGTGCGGTGTGGTCCAGGGACGCTCTGAGAGAGACCCTCGCACAAAGTCCCAGGGATTTGCCTCGTGATCTCGAGGGGCACGGCACGTTCGTGGCTTCTCTCGCCGCTGGGCATGACCCCCAGAGCGCCCCCGCCTGGGCCGGCATCGCGCCCGAGGCCACGCTCGTGCTCGCCGCTGTGGGCGGCCCCCAAGGAGCCGACGACCACGCCATTGTGTCCGCCGTAGATTTTGCACTCGACCGCGCAGGGGACCTCCCCGTGATCGTGGTCCTCGCCCTCGCCAGCGCCCGCGGAACCCACGACGGAAACACCCCCCTCGAGCGCGCCCTCGCCCTGCGCTTCGCCCCTCCCGCCCGCCGACTCCTCGCCCTCGCCGCCGGAAACCTCGGCGCCCGCCCCGCCCACCAACGCGCCCACATTCGCCCGCGCGCCACCCACGCCCTGCGCTTTGAGACCCACCTCGACCCCACCCAGTCCGCCGAGCTCTCGGTCGCCCACGAGGGCCCCCTTGAGCTCGCCCTGCGCGCGCCCAATGGCACCCAGACCCCCTGGGTAAGCTCAGGGCAATCGCAGGGTTTTCTCATCGCCCAGTGGCACGTCGGGCTCACCCTCGACGCTGCCCCGCCCCCTGCCGATTCGCTCGGAAGTTCTCTCCGCCAGGGCACCGCAGTCCACAGCGCCGCGGTGATCGTGACACGCCGCCCGAGCGCGCCCTCCGCTGCCCCCACGACCGAGCACGGCCCCTGGGAGCTCATCGCCCGAGGCGACGCCACCGTGGACCTCTACGCACAAGACAACACCGCGACCCTCCCCGACGGATCCGCTGACCAATCCCTCACTGTCCCATGCTCAGTGCCGGGCGCCGTGGTGATCTCTGCCACCACGTCTCGCCCTCGCTCCCCGCCCCTGCCCGACCTCCCCACGCGCCCCGATGGCACCGCCGAGTTCTCGGGCCGGGGCCCCGACCGGCTCCACCGCCTGCGCCCAGACCTCGCCGCCCCCGGAGGCTGGGTCCTCGCCGCCCAATCCTCCCAAGCCCCAAGCTCCCCACCGTCACAATCGCCCCCGCCCTACACGCTCGCACGTGGGACCAGCGTCGCCACCCCCATCGCCGCCGCCGCGCTCGCGCGCTTGTGGTCCACCCTCCCAGACCTCTCGCCCCAAGCCCTCGTCGCCCGCGCCACCGCGTCGTCCTCTGCCTGGAGCCCCACCGCCGGCTGGGGCCCCATCGACCTCGCCGCCGCCCTGGCCCCCGTGCCCAGCGCCCCACCCAGCACGTGCACGCTCTCGCCCGCCACCGCGCAGCTCACTCCGGGCGAGCCCGTCTCCCTCGCCCTCGCCGCCCTCGCCCAAGGCCACCCCACCGAGTCCACCGCGCTGCCCGAGGTCACGGTCACGCACGGCGCCCTCGACGAGCCCCCGCGAGCGCTCACCCTGGGCCGCACCGAGCTCCGCGTCCGCGCCCACCCTGGCACCGCAGGCCAAACGCTCACCGTGCGCGTGCGCCTCGGTCAGGCCCAGTGCGAGCGCTCGCTCGCGATCCGTCCGCCGCCGTGGGCCCCGATCGCGAGGGCACACTGCAACGTGACACTCAGCCGACGATTTGCGGCACCCAGCCCCACCGTCGCGGCCCTCTGCGCGCTGGCGCTCTGCACCCGGCGACGTCGCCGGGTCACTCGTTGCGCGCGTTGCGCAAGACCACGTTGAGCGCAAAGAGCCCATCGCGGGGCAGCACGTGCTCGGGGTCATAGCGCTCGTCCCCGAGGTTCACGATCACAAACATCACCCGCGCGTCGTGCGAGTCGAGCTCCATCGCCGTAGCCCACTCGCCGTCGTTCACGGGCGGCGACGGGGCGCGCCCACGCTCGCGGTCAAACGCGTCCAAGCGCACCGCGACCACACGCCAGCGCCGCCACGGCGCGCCATGAAACCACACGGACATGGTCCCCTCGCGCAGCCCCCGCGTGTCCACCGAGACATACGCCGCCCCGGTGCTCGCCAAAGGGGTCTCGGGCTGCGCCCACAACGGAAGCTGTCGATACGACACCTCGCGCAGGGGCCTGGGCGCCAGGCTCGGCCCCTCGCGCCAGCCCACCGAGTCAAAGCGATCACCGGGCGAGCCCGTCAACCCGCGTACTACCGCGAAATCACTAATAAATTCGTCCAAGCCCCCCTGCTCACTCCGCAAGAGCCTCCGCAAGAGATCAAACACATCAGGCTCGTCGCTCAGCGTGCTCGCCCCGCCCTCGGTCCAGCCCACCGCCCCCGTCGCGAGACCGCGCCAGAGCGCAAACGACCCGTTGTCAAACCGCGCATCGAGCCAGTCAAAGAACACCGCCCCGCCCCGCGCTCGCTCGTCACTCCTCGCAGCCACCGGCGAGGCCGTGACAGCCCCTGGCCGCGCGACCGAGGGCCGAGACCACGGCCGCTCAAAGATCCCCGCCCCGGGGTCCTGCGCCGCGCGCTCGAGCGCCTCTTCGCTCGCGCCCTCGCCCAGCGCCCGCGCCGCGATCGCCGCAGCAAATCCCACGCGCCACGCCCTCGGAGCCCGCGCATCGCTGCCCCACAGCGACGCCTGCGCCATGCCCTCGGTGAGCGCTCGCAGCCGCGCCCTGGGCTCGAGCCCCGCACGCAAAGAGATCACCGCGGGCGACCGATCCCAGGGCTCGCCATAGGCCAACGCGTCAGGCTCGACCCGCACGGCGTCTCCGCCCTCAAGCGCCCGCACAACGTACACATCCAGCGCCGGCGAGCCCCCACGGGTCCCGTCGGGCAACGGCGCGGCGAACCCCATGCGGTGGACCAGCAAATCAAACGCGCGCTCGGCGTCCGCGAGGGTCTCGCGCAGCTCGCGCTCGCTCACGCCGGCGCCCTGATGGACCCTCAGGGGGACCCTCACCGCGCTCACGCTCCCGCCCCCCGGCTCGGGCCTGCGCGCGTCCAGCGGGATCTCTTCGCCCCGCACAAAGCTCTGGGCGCCCTGGCCTAGCGCGCTCGCGCTCACGAGCGAAGTAAGCACCATTGCCTGCAAAAACACACGCATTGTAGTCTTCTCTCTCTGCGCAACCGAGCACATCACCGACCGCGTTATGTCACGATTTGCCCGCGCCCTACACTGCGCAGTGCGCACCCCCAACGCGAGAAGGCACCCCGGCTCATCGCGTTTTTTTTGCGCGCGTGACACCACAAAACACACGAAGAATTGACGCCAACACCCCTTCGCGATCTATCGTTGCGCGCAATGTCTGTACGACCCGTTGACCTTCGTGGCGCTCTCATCGCGGACTATCCGCGCGGCCGCTTGCTCTCGCAGCACCAGCAACCGCTGCTCGCCCTGCCCGCAAGCGCCCTTGAGGCCCTCCTCGCGTCGAGCTCCGAGACCGCCCACGCCGCCCTCGTACACAGCCTCGCGCCGGCCCTCGAGGCAGCAGCCCGCGAAGCGCTCGACGGCCCCGTAAGAGACTGCGGGCCCGAAGACATCGCCTACGCCATCAACGCTGCGTTTGCACGCTATGGCCTCGGTCACGTGCTCTTTGAGCGCCACGGAGACCTCTTGGCCGCGCGCCTCTGCGATGCCCCCGGCGCGCAGCCCTCGTCCGCAGTGACCACCCTCGTGGGAAAGCTCGTCGCCGCGCTGATCACCGCGCTCACCGCGACCCCCGTGCACGCGCAAGTGCTCGCGGGCGAGCCCGAGCCCTGCGTGGTCCTCGCGGACCCCACCGTCTGCGCCCTCGCGCGCACCCCCTCGGCCCACACCCTCGCGACGCTCGCCGCCGCAGTGCACCTCCCCTCTCAGGTGGCCTCATGAACACCGATGACCAAATCTCTCTCCTCGAGACCCTCCTGGGCCGTGTCCGCCAGCGCGCCACCGAGCCGCGCGCGCGCGTAGCCCTCGCAGCAGCGGCGCCCCTCGCGACCGCTGCGCCCGCCCCTCCGCCGGTGACTCAAGCGCCCCTCGCGGTTAAAGCGCCCCTCTCTGCGCCCGTCGCGCCTGCCGCCCCCGTGGTCAGCCCTGTGCCTCCTGAGAGCTCAGCGGCCCCCGAGGTCACGCTCGAAGCGCAGCCCGCAGCGGTGGTCCCAGCCCCTCCCCCGGTCATCGCGCCTCCCCGCGCAACCCTCGCCAAGCCCACCCGCAGCTCGGCCTATGTGTCCAAGGGCGGCGTATCCGACGAGCTCCCAGACCTCGATTTTGACGACGACGAAGACTACGAAGAAGACTACGTCGAAGAGCTCGACGCACCGGGCCCCCTCGCGCTCGACCAGATCGACACCGCTTTTGACGCCCCCACGCTTGGGCTCGACACAGACCTCGACGCGCCTGACTCGGTCCCCTTTCCGCTGGTCCCCTCGCCCGTCCCTGTGGCCGCGGCGGTCCCCTCGCCCGACAGCGGCAGCGAGTTTGTCGTCCCCTCCCACGAGGTCGCGCCCATCCCCGCGCCCCCCGTGCCCAGCCCCCTCGCGGTCTCGCTCGACGCGACGCCTCTTGAGCTCGAGAGCTCTCCCCTCGCGAGCGCCCTCCCGCCCTCGTCCGAGCACTCCCCGGTGGACCTGCACATCCCCCGCCCCTCCCCCCTGCCCCAGGTCTCTGAGCCGCGCCCTCAGCCCGTGCCCGTCGAAGAGTCCATCCCGCTGGTGCGCCGCAGCGTGGCCCCCCCGCCGGTGTCCCTCGAGTTTCGCTCGCTCGCCAAGCCCGACCTCTCGGTCCCTTCCTTCGTGAGCCCCCTCGCCGAGCCCCTCCCCGAGCCCACCGCTCCCGTGGCCGCCCAGCGCTTCGAGTCCTCTCACACCCTCGCCGCCGCCCCCATCCAAGAGCTCGGCGAAGCCCCTGCCCTGCTCCACGCCCCCAGCTTCGTCGCCCTCCTCGGGCGCACCCTGGCCCTGCGCCCCCGCTGACCCCATCGCGCACTCCGCGCACTCACACAGCGCGCTCTCCCCAACGCCCCCTCGGTGGCTACACGCTAGCCCGCGTCTGGGGTCGCCCGTGAGGCTCGCGCCGCGCGCTGGGCCCCACGCCCTCGCGCCCTGGCCACCACCGCTTGCGCGGGCTCTTTTCGGGTCACCCGAAGCGTGGCCCCGTCCGGACGCACCCAGTACGAAGCCTCGGCAAAGCGCCCAGCATCCGCCGCCGAGTACAAGAGCTCAAGCGCAGCGCTCGCACCCTGGCGCCCACGCACAACAGGGCCCCAATTGTAACCATTCTCAAAGGGCATCGCCGCGACGCTCGCCACGGTGAGCGCACGCCACCCCTGGGGCTCTGCAAAGAGCACCACGGCGCCACGCCCTGCGCGCGTCACGTCCGCACCCTCCGACAGCTCCACGAGCGCGACCATGTCCAGGTCGCCGTCACCATCCACGTCGACACGCTGCGCGTCGACAAGCTCTTGCCCCGCGCGCACACACTCCGACGGCGTCGCAAACACGCCCTCTCGGGTGAGCACCACGGCCACCTCAGGCGTCGCCGCACGCGCACGCGCCAGGGCGGGGCTCTGCGCCAACGCCACCTGCGGACAGGTCACACTCAACAAAGTACCGAGCAACAACACAACGCTTCGATGTGCCATAGGGCCTCCGGTCGTCAGCGTTGCAGCAATCCTTGTGCCTCACCCAGTTTTGTGCAGAGCCCCCGAGTCCAGCGTCCCCAACGCGACAGAATCCACACCGAAGCAACGCACACATTGCTCACTCTGTCTGCAAATTTGCAGGACATCCCACCGAGTTGACAACACGCACCCCGCACGTCCCTCGCGGTCACGCTCGCCGCCCACGCTGCGAACCACACTGCACACTCGTGACATGGGCTTCACAGTCCACGCCGCACAGTGTGCAATCCCCCACACACCCTCAGCCCGCCGGAGGCTCGTCTGGGCTCGCTTCGCCAGAGCCCTCAGAGCCGGACTCACTCGCCGCCGCCGCGCGCACAGCATCGGGGACCAGCGGCGCCGTCGAGATGCGCTGATTGACGGACTCGTGGCGATACGGCGTGGGCCCTTGATGAGGCACGACTTGCGCGAGGGGTGCCACCTGGTGGCTGCGGATGCGCATGCGGTAAAAAGACCGCCACACGAAATAGCACATGCCACCAAAGAGCATCAACGCCAGCACATGCGCCGCGACGCGCCCGTCTGCGGTCTTGCTCATCTCGTGACCCATGCCCGCGGCCAACAGACCGAAGAGCGTCGTGAACTTGATCACCGGGTTCATCGCGACCGAGGCCGTGTCCTTGAAGGGGTCCCCGACGGTGTCGCCGACGACACACGCCGCGTGCAACGGCGTGTTCTTCTTTTTGAGCTCAACCTCGACGACCTTCTTGGCGTTGTCCCAAGCCCCCCCCGCGTTGGCCATAAACAACGACTGATACAGACCCACGATCGCCATCGAGATCAAATAGCCCACAAAGAAGAAGGCATCGGCGAAGGCAAACGCAAGCGTTCCGAGAAAAATCGCGAAGAAAATATTGGTCATCCCGCGCTGCGCGTAGATCGTACAGATCTCGACGACCTTGCGGCTGTCCTCGACGCTCGCGGGCTTGTCCGTATCCAACTTGATGTTAGCCTTGATAAACTCGACCGCACGAAACGCCCCGGTCGACACCGCCTGCGTCGAGGCCCCGGCGAACCAATGGATCACCGCGCCGCCCATGATCAAGCCCAGCAAGAACGGGGTATTTGTCACCGAAAGATAGCGCAATTGCTCGCTATTGAGCCGATCGGTGAGGTCCAACACGATCGAGAAGATCAGCGTCATCGCGCCCACCACCGCGGTCCCAATCAAGACCGGCTTGGCCGTGGCTTTAAACGTGTTGCCCGCGCCGTCGTTCTCTTCGAGAAAGTGCTTGCCCGCTTCGAAGTCTGCAACAAACCCGAAGTCTCGCTTGATCTCACTTGAGATATCCGAGATCTTCTCAATCTGAGACAATTCAAAGACCGATTGCGCGTTGTCCGTCACCGGACCGTACGAATCCACCGCGATGGTCACCGGCCCCATGGTCAAAAACCCAAAGGCCAACAAGCCCAACGCAAACACGGACGCCGCAGCGCCGTCGGCCAACGGGATCAGCTCGCGGAGCCCCATCGAGCTCACATAGCTCACCGTGCCCATGAGCCCCACAAAGACCACGCCCATCCAGAACGCGCTAAAGTTTCCGGCGGTAAGACCGGCCAACACGTTGAGCGAGGCCCCACCCTCTTCGCTCGCCTCGAGGGTCTCTCTCACGTGGGCGCTCGTGGTCGAGGTAAACACCTTGATCACCTCAGGGATGAGCGCCCCGGCCAGCGTGCCACACCCGACAATCAACGAGAGCTGCCACCAGAGGTCCTTGTTTCCGCCCACATTCGGGATCAAAAACGCAGACACTCCGAAGGTAACGACAATCGAAATCGCCGAGGTCATGCGCACCAGAGTCGTCAAGGGCGCTTCAAAATCCATTGTCTTTGCACGGAGATAGCGGCTCTTTACCAACGCCGCGTTGATCATGTACGACACGATCGAGCTCACGACCATCGTCGACGCCAGCGCAAAGAGCCACGTGAGCAGCTGGATCTGCACCGTCGTGTCGTCGACCACCTTGGTGATAAACACGATGAGCGCCACCGAGGTCACCCCGTAGGTCTCAAAGCCGTCCGCCGTAGGACCCACCGAGTCGCCCGCGTTGTCCCCCGCGCAGTCGGCGATCACGCCCGGGTTGCGCGCGTCGTCTTCGTCAATGTTGTACACAATCTTCATCAGATCCGCGCCGATGTCCGCGATCTTCGTGAAGATTCCGCCAGCGATTCGCAAGGCCACCGCGCCGAGAGACTCGCCGATCGCGAAGCCAATAAAGCACGGCCCCGCGTAGTCCTGCGGCATGAAGAGCATGATCCCAAGCAAGATCAAGAGCTCGACCGAGATCAAGAGCGCCCCGATGCTGATCCCAGCCCGCAGCGGGACCGCGTGCACCGGGTAGGGCTTGCCCTCGAGGCTGGCAAACGCAGCGCGCGAGTTGGCAAAGGTGTTGACCCGAATGCCAAACCAGCTCACTAACAGACTCCCGGCGATTCCCAAGAATGAGAAGAGCAGGATCGCTAAGATCTTTAAGGCATCAAGGCGCTCAATCGCTGCAAAATACGCGACAACGACGACTCCGATAAAGATCTCGAGAAACAAAATGTACTTGGCCTGCTGCCACAAGTACGCTTTGCAAGTCTCGTAGATAAGCTCAGAGATCTCGCGCATCGAGCGATGCACCGGCATGTCTCGGACCTGGCGCAAGACCAGCAACCCAAAGACAATCCCGATCACACACACCGCGAGCCCGATCGAGAGCACATTCGCGCCGCTCAGCCCGCCCACAAATCGCACGCCCTCGGAGTGCAAATTCGGGAGCCTTACGCTCGCCTCGCTGCCACCCTGCGTCACACTCTGCGCCAGTAGCCCCAGCCATTGCTGTATCACCGTTGACCTCAACCTCCGCGGCGATGCGTTCGCGCCGCTCGATATCACTCGCCGGAGGACCGTTACTCCCGCGCTGTGCCGTAGCCCGCTGTACGAAAGCGCCCAGGACCAAAGGTTCTCTGAGCCCTCGCATTTTGGGCGACACCCTCTACGCCCCTGCGTTTGTAGACGGGGCGCGTAGAGACTGCAATGCACCGCAGCCCTAACTCCTTGGGCGCGATCGCCCAGATCAACCCACTCACACCCCCTCAAACCCCCGCGAGAGCCCTCTATGTGCACCATCGCCCTGCTTCACCAATTGCGCGAAGACCACTCGCTCGTGGTCGCCGCCAACCGCGACGAGTTTTATGCGCGCCCCGCCACGCCGCCCCAAGTGCTCGACCCTCACACCGGCGCCATCGGTGGCCTCGATCACAAGGGCGGAACCTGGATGGGCCTCTCCCAAGCCGGTCTCTTCGTGGGGCTCACCAACCAGCGCACCCACCTCCCGCCGCCCGAAAACGCCCGCTCGCGCGGCGAGGTCGTCCGCGCAGCCCTGAGCGCTACCTCGTTTGACGAAGCCCTCGGCGCGCTCTTTGAAATCGACCCCAGCGAGTACCCTCCGTTTAATCTCGTCCTCGGGGACGGCCGTGAGCTCGTGGTGCTCTACGCGCGCCCCGATGGCATCGAGCATGTGCCCCTCGAACCCGGGCTCTATGTGCTCGCCAACGACCGGCTGGACTCTCCGTTGTTTCCGAAGACCGAGCGATTTGCTCAGCGCATTCGCCCATGGATCGACAGCCCCTGGCCCGAGCTCTCGCGCGCCCTCCGCGAGGCGCTTGGCGACACCTCCCTGCCCGAAGCCCACCTGCTGCCCGACGACCCCGACAGCCCCTTGCCCGCCCCGTGGCGCCACGCCCTGCAAGCGCTCTGCATCCACACGCCCGGCTATGGCACCTGCTCGTCCACCCTCGCTGCGCTGGGCGAAGACGGCCCCCACGCGTACCACTTTGCCCACGGCGCACCCGACCAGGTCCCCTTCACAGACCTCACCGCGCTGCTCGCCCGCGCCTGAGCGCCTCGGGGCCCCTAAGGGACCCCGGCGACGTCGCCGGGTGACACCCCGCAGCGCCTCTGCGCTACCCTCGCGCGATGACCTCCCACGCAGCCACGCTCGTCTCTCCATGGCTGCCCAAAGCCCGCTGGGCCTTAGGGCGCAGAGAGCTCTCAGTCGCTTGGACAATCCCCGCTCGATTGCTGGTTTGCCCGAGGCGAGCGAGACCGCGTGTATGCCCTCTGCGACCAGCAAGCGGCCCCATCACGCGCCGCACGGCTCGCGTGGTACAGCAACTTTGACACGGGGATGCCTGCGCAAAAAGCAGCCCTCCGCGCGCTCTCGCTGCACAAGCACAACCCCAGCGTCTTTGGCCTCGTCCCGCTCACCGACGAGACCGTGGTCGCGCGCGCAGTGAAGCTGGCGCGCCATGCGGACGAGTGCCCTGGGCAGCGCGTGCTCCCGCGCAGCTCGTCACCGTCGGACGCGGCGCGGCCGGCGCCCTCAGGTGGATCCAGACCCCCGTGTGACACAAATTACGAGCGCGAAATATACACATTCGCCGACACGTAAAAGCACATTCATCTGACAATTCGCAGGATAAAACGGCATCACATCTAAACCGGTTCATCGCCTCACTGCCCATGCACTCTCTGATCGGCGCGCTTGGGCTGGGGGCCTAAGTTGTCATCCGCCAGCGAGTCTGCGAAGGTAGCGCTCAGTGGAGCGCTGGAGGGCGATCCCGACACACCTCAACTGCCAAGGCGCTCCCTCGGCAGTTCATCCCTTTCGAGAGAGAGAAAACCACACGCATGAAACAGCTTCGTTATCTTATGCCGAGCCTCGCGCTCGCAGGCCTCGCAGCCTGCGGCGGGGCCGAGCCCGCACCCGACGTGACGACCAACCGTGACAGCGGCCGTGAAGCGTCCGTACAGCCCGACGTCGTCGTGCCCCCCATGGACGTCACATCCCCCCCAGACGTGACCATGCCGCCAGACGACGTCACCGTGCCGCCCATGGACTCGGGCCCCACCTGTGGCGCGGGCGAGATGACCTGCGCTGGGGCCTGCGTCGACACGCAGACCAACGCGCTCAACTGTGGCTCGTGTGGCAACGCGTGCGCGGCGGGCGAAGCCTGTATGGCAGGCACCTGCAGAGCGCTCGTGACCTGTACGGCGCCCGAGATCATGTGTGGCGGTGGCTGTGTGAACGCACAGACCGACAGCGCCAACTGTGGCGCATGCGGCACGATGTGCACCGCAGCGCAGCGCTGCATGGCTGGCGCCTGTGTCGCGATGCGCGTCTGCCCCGCGGGCGAGACCGACTGCACCCCCGCGGGCGCGACGATGACCTGCATCAACACGCAGACCAACGCGATGAACTGTGGCGCGTGCGGCAACATGTGTGCTGCCGGCGAGACCTGCATGGCTGGCACGTGCCAGGCCACTGCGTGCCCCGTGGGCCTGACGCGCTGCACCGCCGGTGGCGTCGCGAGCTGCATCGACACGCAGACGGACAACTCGAACTGTGGCGCATGCGGCACCGCGTGCGGCCCGACCGAGGCCTGCATGGCCGGCACCTGCCGCGCGACCTGCGCTGCGCCACGGCGTCTGTGCACCGTCGCCGGAACGATGACCTGCATTGACGTCCAGTCGGACGACGCCAACTGCGGCGCCTGTGGCACCGCGTGCGCCGCCGGTCAGAGCTGCACCGCAGGTCGCTGTGCATGCCCCACAGGGCGCACCGCATGCGGCGGAACCTGCGTGGACACCGCCACGGACGAGGCCAACTGTGGTCGCTGTGCCACCCGCTGTGGCACCGGCCAGACCTGCACCGCAGGCGTGTGCGCTTGCCCCCGTGGGCAAACGCTCTGCGGCGGCGCGTGTGTCAACACCCAGACCGACACCGCGAACTGTGGCCGCTGTGCGACGGCGTGCACAGCCCCCGCGACCTGCAGCGCAGGCGTGTGCAACTCCCTCTGCGGCCCAGGAACCACCTCGTGTGGCGGTCGCTGCGTCGCAGTGACAACCTTTCAGACCGACAACGCCAACTGCGGAGCCTGCGGCAACGCATGCAGCGCAGCCAACCAGTGCGTGACCGGCGTATGCCGCCCCCGCAACGACGCGCGGCTCTCGGCCACGCTCATCGCGCTCAGCCCCATGCGTGAGATCACCCTCACCGGCAGCACGACCGACGCGACCCGCGACGGCCCCACGGTCACCTGCGGTTGTTCGAGCGCAGGCAACGTATGGTACCGCTATACGCTGACCACCCCCGGTGTGGTCTATTTTGATACAGCGGGATCGTCGTACGACACGTCGCTGTTTATCACCGACGCGGCAGGGACCGCGGTCCCCGCGCAGGCAGCCAACGGCTTCGCGGCGGCAGGGCTCTGCAACGACGACGCAGGATGCGGCACCGGCGGCGGCTTCACCAGCGGCTTGCAGTCACGCACTGCGGGCTATTTCACTGCCGGAACATACTATGTCTCGGTCAGCGGCTGCGGCACGGGCAACTTCACCCTGCACGCCCAGTACGTCCAGGACAGCGTCGCGCGTGTGTTTAACACCACCCGCATCAGCGGCACGGGCAACACGGGCAACACCACGCTCACGTCGACGTCCAGCCTCACCGCAGGCACCTGCGGCGGAACCGGCGGCGCCGAGCACGCCCGTTGGTACCTGACCTGCGGCGCCACCGCGACGCGTCAGCTCTTCAGCACCTGCCGCAGCGACCCCGGCGCGCTCTTTACGCGTCGTCTTTTCTCGAGCAGCCCCACGCTGTTTGACCCGGTCATGTATGCCCGCAGCGCGCAGACCAGCGCACAGATCGCTTGCAACGACGACGGCTCCGGCACCGGCGTTGATTGCCGCGGCGTTATCCCGATCACTCCCGGATCGACCGTGGGCGGGCTGGACTCGGCCAACCGTGGATCGCGCTTGTCTGGGCTCCAGACCCCGCGCGGCGTCGGCGTGCTCTTCTCAGACGCGCTTAACGCCAGCGGCGGCATGATCTTCAACATGCGCTACGAAGCCAACTAAGCGTTGGCTCTGAAGGGCAAGCGCGAAGGTCGGGGGGCCTGAGCGTCTGGGGGGGAACCCATGGATCGAAGCGCAGCCTTCCGCGAGGAGGGTGCCTTCGGTCTCTGCGCTTTGCGGTGGAGCCTCCATGTGCTCTGCTCGTCCGCAAGGAGCCCTCGGATGACCTCTCGCTTATTTGCAGCTGCCACGCTCGGTGCCTTGTGGGCCGTCGGATGTGGAGGAGACCTGCCCACCACCGACGCTCGCACGGACGACGCAGCGCGTGACCACACGCAAAGCCCCCTCGATGTGCTCGAAGATTCGTCCAACGACAGTGCGCCGGACGCCGCGTCCGACGTCTCGATGCTGGACGCCTCAGAGGACACCGCGCGCGACGTCACAGCGACCGACAGCGCGCCTCTGTGCCCTGTCGGCCTGCTGCGCTGCGGCGAAGTGTGCATCGACCCGCAGACCAGCACGATGCACTGTGGCGCGTGCGGGTCCGTGTGCCCTCTGGGCCAGATGTGCGTCGCGGGAGCCTGTGCGATCGAGTGCCTCGCCCCACGCGCGCGCTGCACGGTGGGCGGGATGTTGGCCTGCGTCGACCCCCAGACCAGCACTATGCACTGTGGCGCGTGCGACACGATGTGCGCGGCAGCTCCCAACGCGGCCGCGGCATGCACCGCGGGCAGCTGTGGACTCGGCGCGTGCAACGCGGGGTTTGCCGATTGTGACGCCAACGCCGCCAACGGCTGTGAGACCGACACCAACACCACGGTCTCAAGCTGCGGGATGTGTGGACGCTCCTGCCCGGCGCTGCCCAACGCGACCACCTCGTGCACGCTGGGCGTGTGCGGTCTTGGCGCGTGCAACGTGGGCTTCGCCGACTGCGACGGCAACCCCGCCAACGGCTGCGAGGTCAACCTCAACACCACCGTGTCAAACTGCGGAACATGTGGCCGCACATGCTCGGCCGCCAACGCGTCTTCGGTGTGCGCGATGGGCATGTGTGCGCTTGGCGCGTGCACTACGGGCTTCGGCAACTGCGACGGCAACCCAGTCAACGGCTGCGAGACCAACCTCAACACGACCCTCGCGAGCTGTGGCGCCTGTGGCAGGGTGTGCGCGGTCGCCAACGGCACGCCGAGCTGCACTGCGGGGACCTGTGCGGTCGCCGCGTGCACTACGGGCTTCGCCAACTGCGACGGCAACGCCGCCAACGGCTGCGAGGTCAACACCAACACGACCCTCGCGAGCTGCGGCGCGTGTGGCAGGGTCTGCACGGTCGCCAACGGCACGCCGAGCTGCACCGCGGGGACCTGTGTGATCGCCGGGTGCACCGCGGGCTTTGGCAACTGTGACGGCAATGCGGCCAACGGCTGCGAGACCAACACGACGAACACCACGACCCACTGCGGCGCGTGCGGCGTGGTGTGCGCTGCGGGCGCGGCGTGCGTGGCGGGGGCGTGTGTGGCGTCGACGACGGTGGCGTTTCCGTCGGGAGGATCTGCGGTCGGGGTGACTCCGGCGGGGACGCTGTCATCCATCGGAGCGGGCCCGCGGTACTTTCGCAACGGGGATTTTATCACCGAGACCTTCTCGCGCATGGCCCCGACCACGCGGCTCGACCTGAGCTTCACGATGATTGACCAGACCGCGACCTGCGCCGTGGGCCAGCCCCTCACCTGGAACGTCCTGGTCAACGGCCTCGTCGTCGGCACCTTTGGCTGGCCCGGCGGCTCGGGTCTCACTCCGCGCACGGTGACCAACACGTACACGTTTGCCGCGCAGCCCGCGGGCAACGTGGTGCTCAGGCTGCAGTCCACAACGACCGTGTGCTCTGGCGGGGGCTCGTGGGTCTGGCAGCCCGGCACCGCGGTCTTGCGCTGAGCAAGCGCGCGCCACAACGAGCTCACTCGGTGGGCACAAACACCATGGTAAAATCCAGCGCGGTCTCGCCCCGGGACTCGATCGGAAACGCCAAGCGGCTCACCGCCGTCTGCATGCACGCCATCGCCGTGCGGACCGGGTAGTCCCCGTCGGCGTGTGCGTCTCGGACGGTCCCCGCGCGGGTGATCGTGAAGTGCAGGGTCACCCTGCCGATCGCCAGGGGATTTTGCGAGGCGGCCCGCTCGTGGCACATCCGAAAGACCCCAAGGTTGCGCAAGAGCACTCGCCGCGCCAGCAAGGGGTCCAGCGCGCCGTGCCCCGTGAGCGGCAGGATCCGCATGCGCGGGAACCTCGCGCCACGGAGGCTCATGGGTGTCCCGCCCCGTGGCTGCAGCGGGTCCACGGCGTCTGCGGCAAACGGCCCCCCTGGGGTGGGCTCTGCCGGGAGGCTGGGCGCGGGGTCGGCCACGTGGCCCACAAAGAGCACGAGGCTTGTCGGGCGGTGCCGCAGCGCGAACACGAAGGGCTGGTTGAGCACGAAGCTCGCGGGCGGGGTCCCGCCACCGTGACCGAGGACGGTGACGGCGGTGGCGGCGGCGGCCTCGGTTCCGCGCTCGTTGAGGTCGAGGTAGACCTCGTGGAGCACTTGGCTCACCGTGGGGGCCTCTCCCGCCGTGAGCCTTCGCAGATCGGGCTGCGCAAAGAGCGACTGTGCGCCCAGGGCCTCGAGGGGCTCACGCAGCCCGGACGACTGCCGCAACGAGACCTTCGGCAAGACCACGCGCAGAGACATTGGGCTCGCCGCAATGGCCCACGCCTCGAGCGCCTGCGCGCTGACCCTCGGGAGCACCTCGGACAGCCTCGCCCCCGGCACCGGGATCACCAAGTCCATCGCCAGCTCGTCCCCCTCGTACGGCAGCTCAAACAGCCGCGCGTTGCCATCTTGCACAAAGTGCCCCTGGACCTGCCCATGCATCGTAGGCACCTGCTTGGCCCGGCCATCTCCCAGAAAAAAAGGCTCATCCCGGGTCTCTCCGGGCTCAAACACCGTCGCCCAGCGCCCGAGAAAGTACACCGCGCTCGTGAGCACCAACGTGGTCTGCCCGGTCACCGCTCCCGGCGGGAGAAGCTCGGGGATCTTCGCGTGGGTCTGCTCGGACACCCAGCCATTGATCGTGCGCCGCTGCGCCTCGGGGTCGCGCGCGTAGTCCAGCGAGACCACTGGCGCGCCCCACAGCCGCAGGGCGTCCCGCTGGTAGTCTGGCAACACGGTAAAATTCGCTCCGGGCCATACGCGGGCTGCGCTGGCGAGGGCAAACCCTGGCCTCTGCGCCGAGCGCTCAAGCGCCCGCTGCAACGACGGCAGCGCTTGTGTGAGGTCTTGCCCAGGCTCGAGATGCAGCACCCGCGAGAGCTCGGCGCGGGTCACTCCGTCGCTGCCGCGCTCGACCAGCAACAGCGCGCGGGCGAGGTCATAGGGCGAGAGCAGGGTGTTTGCCATGGGCGGCCGCTGAGCAAAGAGCGCCAAGCCAAACTGGTTGATCGCAGCGGCGAGCGCACGCACGCGGGCAGGGTCTACGTCGGGTGCGGCCACAGGCGCAGCGGGAAGGGCGGGCGCAGAGGGCTGCGTAGCAGGCTTACACTGGGCGAGGGCCAAGGCGAGCAGGGCGGAGAGGGCGAGCGGCGCGCGTGGGGGCATTGGGAAAAGGGTACGACAGCGGGCGGCCGGGGAAGTTCTTGGGGGCTGTGGGCAGGGCGACAGCGTGGGACGTGACGGTTTAGCTCCATACAAAGGGTGACTTCGTTGGGATAAAACCGGGGAGATCGCGCTGCTGAAAGAGGCAGATCCGGCCCTGGATGAGCATGTGTGGGCGCGGGAGAGGGATTGGGCTTAGACTGGAGCAGCGTATGAGGGACTCGGAGTTGTTAAACGAGCCGCCGCCGGCGGACGAGGACGAGAACGGTGTGGATCTCACGCTGATCCGTTGGTTTCTTACGCTGACGCCGCGCGAGCGGCTGAGTCACCTGGCGGCACAGATGGAGCTGGCGGAGAGGGTGCGCAATGCCCGCAAGTCTTCCGCTCGTTGAGTTGCTGCAGCGCCTGTGCGCGCGAGGTCGAGTTCATTGTGGTGGGCGGCGTTTGCGCGGTGCTGCATGGGGCACCCGTGGCGACCTTCGATCTGGATATTGTGCACTCGCGGACGCCAGAAAACGTAGCAAAGCGGCTCGATGTACTCGGCGGAATTGACGCGATGTTTCGAGCAGACTCGCGTGAATTGCGGCCCACCGCGGCGCTGCTTGAGGGACCGGGGCATCTGTTGCTGCGGACAACGTTGGGAGCCCTAGGATGTTCTGGGGGCGATCGAGCGGGGTTCTGACTACGCCGCGCTGCTCGGGGATTCACTCGTGATGGAGTTGGAGGGGCTCTCGGTGCGGACCCTTACCCTCGCGCGCTTGATCAGGACCAAGGAGTTCGCGAATCGTCCGAAGGACGTGGCCGCCCTGCCCATTCTTCGCGCCACGTTGCGGCAAACCCTGGGTGATGACGCGTGAGTTTTTGCGGAGGGGCCGGAGCTATGCCCATACGCACCACGAAGGGCTGACGGCGTTTGTGCGAGATGGCCGCATTGCGTGGACCCACAACGAAAGCGAGCGCCATCTTCGACACATCGCGTGTCGGCCGCAAAGCGTTTGATCTTTCGCGGAAACATGAAGAGCGCACAGGACGCCTGCGTGCTCTGGAGCCTCGCGATGAGCTGCAAGATCACCAACGTCGACCCAGAGAAATGCCTCGTCGATGTGATTCGCGCGGTGCCCAATGTGGGCGCAAGCGGGCTGCACGCCTGGACCCCGCGAGCTCATACGCAGCGATACGCAAGCGCGGATTGAGCAATGAGCTGTGGGGGGTGGGGATGTTGCAGCGGGTACGCACCAAGTCATAGCTGAGCTTGGGATTGGTGACGTGGCTCAGCCGACCCGAGAGATCGTGCGTGATGGTCGCGGTGTCCGCAGCGCGGTCGTGCGGAGCAGTGGTGACGCTCGTCGGCCAGCGCGTGCTCGCGTCGCGATCCACGCTCTGCTCCCACTGGACCGCGCCGCCACGCGCAACGGACATCGTGCGGAGCGCGCCATCCCAATCGTGGTGGGGTGTGATCGCGCCGCTTAGCTATTTTCCTGTCGGCTCTCTGGTAGACAAGCGAGTTGCCGCCGCGAATCTTGGGGAAGGCTCATCGGGCGGGCCGGATCTCCGTGCGGACCCACACGCCGTCCTGACACTCACAGAACGCCTCAACGGGCTGGTGTTCTGGACACGAGTACGAATAAATCGTGAATTCCGGAGGTAAGCGGCGTTTATCCCGCAGCTCGATCTCGAGGGTGATGTCGTCATCGACCAGCTGGTCGATCGGAGCTGGGATGCCTTGCGCCCAGACAAACAGCCCGTTCGATGCGTCTTTGCCTTGCCAGTTTGACAGCGGATTGCCGCAGCGTGGGCATTGGTGGGATTCAGAGGGTTGGTAGTAGTCCATTAGGCTCATGGTCACCTCACGATTCTGCCAGCCGCGATGACGGCAGCGGCGAACTCGGTATCGTTCGTAATCACGGGGATGCCGAGTTCCACGGCCTGAGCACCGATGATGCCATCGCCAAACCGGCCGCTCAGTCTTGCGAGACCACTACGGAAGTTTATGTACCCGCTGCAACATCCCCATGGCTGCGGTGTAGCGAGTAAATCGAGTGCGTTTCATGAGGCAAGCGTCGCAAGCCTGCCCTCACGCTGCAGCCATGGGGGGTGTTGCACCGGGTACTGCGCGTGGTGTCCACGTGCAGGCAAAGCCTAGGCACCGGGAGAGACGGGACGTGTGACGTGCTCGGACGGTGAACCTAGGCTGCTCGAGTTTAGCCCGAGGCAGGACTTGCCGAGCCGTCGCCAAGATCCAGATACGCACTGCCGGCGCGAACGAAGTCGTAGGTCCCGTCGGCCTCGCGAACTCCGGTGATGTGGTCATGCTCGATGAAGACGTAGAAGTCCCAGTCACTTGCGTAGCCACAAGCAGGGCAAGGGGCATCTGCGGCTCCGTCCGCAACGACGCGCACGCGGCTCGGTGTTCCCACATCGTTGCCGCCCCAACGGAGGGCATCGCCAACGACGTAGCGATACTGCCATGTCGCTCCGAACTTGAACTGAACTCCGACCAAAACCTTGGCCCGACACTGGGGACATGTCGCCGACACGCCTCCCACGATGTTGTAAGCGCTCATCAGAAGCCCTCCACAAGATAGCCGATTGCCCGCAGGAAGTTCGCAAACTTTCTGTCATTGGTGATGAGCGGAATCCCCTCTCGCATTGTGCCGGCAGCGACCCAGGGCTAGCGCATCAGAAATCACTGAATTGCCGTAACCCCTCCGTCGACGCGGGATGACGATCACTGCGCGCAGCACGTCGATGGCGAGCTCATCGCGCGCGACCGCGACGAGGCAATCGAAGGATCTGCGCATGTCGACGGGCTCGCGTGCCACGAAGATCGCGCGGCCTGGCGGAATCAGGATCCTGAGGGATCCACGCAATGGAGAATGGCGAGGAGATTTGCAGTGTCCATACTCGCTTGAAAGCGCAGCGTTCGGCCGTTGGCGAGCGCGAGTTCGACCCGCGCTACTGGCTCAAACACGACCGGAACGATCTTGCGCGGAGGCGATTGCGGAGGGCGTTTGTTGCGGGCATTTCGCCAAGTCGAGAACGTCGTGTTCGCGATCTGGTGCTCTCGCGCGAAGGCTTGTGCGGACCGGGTTGCTGCTAGCAAACGCGGCGAGGAATGCCTCACGCTGGGCTGCGGTGTAATGAGTAAATCGAGTGCGTTTCATGAGG
>JAUXYJ010000051.1 GCA_030694465.1 Deltaproteobacteria bacterium
ACGGCCCTCTCGGTCCTTCGGCGCGCCGCGAAGAGCGTCGGGGACGACGGTCATCCGCAGGTGTTCGACGCGCTCTTTCGCAGCACCGTGAAGAAGCCCACGGCGAAGAAGAAGGCTGCGAAGCCGCCCGCGGTGTAGGTATCGGCAAACGCGAGAATATCGCGGCGGAGTCGCGGCTCGACTTCGGGGAAAGCCACGTAGTCCAAGGCGTTTTGTGGAGTACGACTACGACGCCGGCGAGCCGTGGGAGCGTCGAAAGCACGCGCCGCAGGGGGCAACGCCGAGCTTCAAACGCATGAACGGTCGGGTGGTGACGACATGCCCGAACACCGTTGGGCGCTCGGACGCGAGGGCTGCGCTCAACGACGCGAATCGGTTCGAATGGCGGGACCCAAGGTCTGCAGGCACGCATCCCGACGCGATCTGGATCATGCACGAGCGCGTTTTGTATCGCGCCGAGCCGACGAATCTTGGACGGTCGTTTCACGCGTTTCCTGAGACCGACGCGAAGCTCCTGGATGCGCTCACGAGACGAGAGCGTCAACAGATGGAAGAGTGGTTTGATCGCCGTGGGCAGCTCGATGCTATGAACAAGTGGCTCGCATCGACGCGAGGTTGGAAATGACAACGCAATTCATCGGCCACACAACCACCCTTGGCTTCTCGCTGACGTGGCAAGAAGCTGCGGCGGATCAGCCCATGCTTGCGACCCGCGGGTGGTTGGGCGCTACTGTTGCGAATCACGAAGTCTGGCCGCACGGAGCGCACGACAGCGAAAGCTGGCCCTGGATCGAGCTGCTCGAGTTTCTCGCGCGACACTGGCGGTATCTCGAGCACGAAATTGGCAGCGATCCGCTGGGACTCGATGAGCCGCTCGATTGCGTTCGAGAGGTCGCAGAAGCACGTTGGGACGACGCCTCGGAGGCGGTTCGTGACGTCGAAGAAGCGCAGCTGCTCGGGTATCTCCGAAGCCACGATCTGTCGCGCGCGCTCCGTGGCGCGCTTGCACCGAAGCTGTTCGTCGCGCGGCGCAGCGAGCGATGGGCGCGCGTGAGCGCAGCGAACGTAAGCGTCGATGTGCCTTGGCAGGAGGTCAGCGAGACCCTGGTATCCCTGGGAGACGCCATCGCAGCGCGACTGAGCGCCCTCACGGATTCGCGCAGCGTGTCCGTTTGCCTGGCGTGGGCCGAGCGGTCGAAGCTCGACGTGGTCGCTCAGTTGGTGATCGCGAGTGGTCGCGATCACGAGCAGGTGAGCAAGCTCATGCAGGGTGCTGCTGGAGAGCCATCTGCCGAGCGCTTTGCGGTCGCGGCACGGATGGTGTCGGAGCGGGTCTCGCTCGTCGATCTCGCCCCGTTCTTCGACGCATTGCGTGAAGAGACCGAAGCCGATCGAGACCCACTGTCGTTGTTGCGAAAGCGCGCAGTCGCACATATTGGCGCTGCGGATGTCGCGGCGATGCGACGCTACGAGCAGGGCTATACGCTCGCGCGTTGGTATCGCGAAGAGCGTAAGATTCCTGAGACCGACCGCATCGATCTCGATGCTGAGCTCACTGCGCTTGGCGTGTTCGTGCGAAGCGTCTCCGTCGATCAACCCGAGGTGGACGCGATGTGCGCCCTCCACCCGAGCGGCGCTGCCTCGATCGTAGTCAACACGTTTGGCGAGCATGCGCAGGGCGCATTGGGCCGACGCGCGACGCTTGCTCATGAGCTGTGTCACTTGCTCGTGGATCTCGGAATCGTGATTCCCTTCGTCGAGGCGAAGTCTGTTCGCGCGCCCAAGCATACCGAGCAGCGAGCCAACGCGTTTGCAGCGGAGTTGTTGGTGCCTCAGTCCGAGGCTGCGCGGGTCGCGCATGAGCTCACGGCGCTCAACGTCCCCGAGACGGTTCGTGCGTTGAGTCATCGCTTTGGTGCAAGCCAAACGCTCTGCGCGCGGCAGCTGTCGTACGCGTTGCGTCGCGTAGACGTCGACACTTCGATCGACGACGCAGTGGCCGAGTACATCCGCGCGCTCGAGGGGTAGCGCTCCCCCTCCCAGGGCCCGCGTATTGTGTGAGGCAGCTTGCACTGGTGAGCGAGGCGCTTCGTGTGACTCGATTCTCTATGCGCGGGTTTCGCACCGGTCCAAACACGGTTCGTGTCGCCGAGCTGCTCGGACACTGTTACCTCGATGCCCGGTTTGTGTAACCAAGGTCCCGGGTTTGTGTAACCAACGTGGCCAGTCTATGTCACCCGCTCGCCCGGTCTGTGGCACCGAGGTCACCGGCAAAAGTGTTACCAACGTTCCCGGTCGAGCGCCCACGATCGAGGGGCTTGGACGACGAGGTCTCGACAGTGACTCGGCGCGCGTCTGGGGTCGGTCATCGCAGCTCCAATCGCAGCGCGCAGGCTGCGAACTACCGCGCGACGAGGCGGTTTGTCCTGCGAAAGTGCTCCCGAAGCTCCGCGCGATCCAGCACGCGCGCTTGGTCTTCGGACACCCCGCCGAGCCCGCCGCACACCTCGAGCGCTCGATCCCCGAGCTGGTCACGATGGACGACCGGAAACCTGATGGCAGCCGCTCCGTAGCGGAGGTACTCCTTTGCGGCGTACACGAGCTCACCGCCGAGCATCACGACGACGGGCACCTCCCTGATCTCCGAGCCTGCTGCCTGGAGCCGCGCTGCGGCCGCGCTTGTGAGCACGAAGCGGGCGCATCCAGAGGGATTGCCCTGGACCTCGTAGCGCTCGACGTCCGCGTCTTCGATCGACACCATGAACTGCGCGTGATCGAGCCGGCGCACGTTGGTGAGCCACGTGGTGTAGTCGTACACGAATGGCGCTTGTCCTCTGAGAAATCGCAGAGAAAACGGCTGCAGCATCGCGGTCTGTCCTGTGGCGCTGCGCGCGCTGTCCGAGCCCGAGGTGTTCGCGGTGTTCGCGGATCGAGTGCCCTGCCTGCAGGCAGCGAGCGACGCGTTTGCCAGCGCCAGCAGCGCGACCAGCGCGACCCGATACTGGACCGCTGGTTGAAACGGGGCTCGCAGCGATTGATCCATCAGGGCCGCCGAGCATACGCGCTCGGGCTCGAGCGCATCCCTCACGGGGATCACTCACCCGAGCGCCGCGCGTGTCGTCGTCGCGCATCGTCGTCGCGTTCACTCGGGGAGCCGCAGGATCAGCGCGCCAGGCTCGACGCTCCCGCGCTCGATCCTCGGGTGCTGCTGCGTCGAGAAATCTCCGTTGCTCGTCGTCTGGATGCGCCCGCGAAACTGCGCGAATCGATCGAGCACGTAGTCGCTGAGCTCCCCGAGCAGCAAGAGCCCGTCGCGGTTGCGATCGGCCTCTCCGGACAGCCCGGTGCGCAGCCAGTACGAGAGGTAGCCCCCTGCGCTGAAGCGCTGCGCCACCTGGCTGAGCATGTCCTCGTCGCTCGCGAACATGCCGATCCGGCGCGGGCCATTGATCACGTCTCGCGCGAATCCGCCGCTGTAACAGCTGTCGAGCGCGAGGATCACCGTGCCTCGCGCGGGCGCGAGCATCGCGGCCATCTCGTCGTCGGTGATCCCGCCGCCGCGCAGGGCGATGGTCTCGTCCATCCCGTCGGGCTCTGTCGGGCTCACGGTCCCGCGCACCTGTCGGCCGTGCCCCGAGTAGAAGATCAAGAGCACGTCGTCTTCTTCGAGCTGACCCACAAACTGCCGGATCGCCGCGCTCGAAGCCGCCGGCGTGACCTGCGCGTTGGTGAGTACGAGCTGTCGACTCGTCGGCATCATCCCGCGTTCGTGAAGCGTACGCGCGAGCTCGGTCGCGTCCTCGTCGCAGTGCGGAAGGTTGCTCGACTCGCCCCCATAGTCGCGAATCCCGAGAAACACACCGTACAGAAGCCCGCGCCCTCGCGGCCCCGCCACGCGCGCGTTGGGGTCGCCTCTCCTCGCGCCCGGAAGTTGGCTGAACCGCAGCTTGAATGCGCCGACCATGTTCGGGCGGTATCCGCGGACGGCGGCCACGTAGCTTCCGTCGCTGGGGGCGACGAGGGCGAGCCGCGAGTGGAGGTCTCCCGAGACGCCGTCATCGTTTTGCCAGGACTCTCCGGTCGGGCCGCGCAGCTCGAGCACCGTGTCGAACGCAGCGTGGTGCGTCTCGAGCACGAGCCAGTCTCCGCGACGAGCCTCGAAGCGAAAGGTCCTTTGCGTGGTGGTGCTGTTGAGATCGGACGCGACGTCCGCGCGGTCGGCGATGGGCGACGATCCTCGGCGATCCGCGGGCGGTCCTGCAGGGCGCGTCGCTTGGTTCACCGCCGAGCCGCGCGCGATCTCGAGCCTGTAATCGCCACGATCGGTGTGGTTGAACGACGTCGCGATCACGCGATAGACGCCCGAAGCCTCCGCGGTGAAGGTCAGCCGTGAATCAAGCACGCCCTCGGAGACATCGTCGTTCTCCCGCTCCTGGCCGTCTGGCGCGACCACGCGAAGGACGGTGTCGTAGCTGGCGTGCAGGTCGATCTGCACGCGCTCTCCTTGCTGCAACAGCACGGCGTAAGGGTGTTCGAAGGGGGTCGTGCTGACGCGACGCGGTCGCGCTCCGAGGGTGCCTCGTTGTTCGGTCCTCGCGTTGGCGCGCGTCTCGAGCGCCTCGGGCGCCTGTGACGCGAGCATCTGCTCAAGCTCCGTGGGCGCATCGCGCCCCACCGCCTGAACATTCGGCTGAAGCGTCGAGCGGCGTGTCGTACCTGCGCAGTGCGCGGAGCTAATCGCGATCGCCGCGAGCGCGGCGAGATGAATGCGTCGCATCGATGGAGTATAGTGTCGAAGCGAGCAGCGCCACCGATGCGATTTCTGCTGTTGACCACGGATTCTGCCTGCGAACGCTGCGCGTCGGTGCTGAAGGAGGGCGAGCTCGCGGCCCTCGTCGCCAGCGACGTTGGCAAGAGCGAGGCGCTGCTGCACCCCGCGTGCGCCATGGCGATCAGCGTCGATTCGTTTGTGCGCGCGCTCGAGAGCACGACGCTGACGATCCCCGACCGAGAGACGCTCGAGCAACGGGCCAGGCGGCGACAGCTCGCGCGCCAGGGGCGGCGGGATGCGCGGTGGTCTGTCGGAGAGGACGCGCTCGGCGCAATGATCGGCGTCGCGCCGAAGCGCGCGCTCGAGGACGACTGCGTCATCGAGCCCATGAGCGACGCGGCGGGCAGGCCCGTGGTGCGGGTGATCGTTCACGGAGGGGGCGTCGACGCGCGCTTCTGGAGGGTGCTCCGCGCCCAGCGCCTCTGGGCGTCGAGCAAGCGCGAGTACTTCTTCATCGAACCGGCGAAGGGCTGGGAGGTCGTGCCTGGCGAAGATCCGACGCAGCCGATCGTCGCGCACGTGTACATGGTCGACGCGAAGAAGCCGATCGAACGCGAGTCGCGGCTGTGGCAGCTCCGCGTGCTCGGCGCGCCGCGGCCTCTCGTGCTGGTCTCAGGAACGCCCCCGAAAAAGCTCGGCTCCGCGTCGATCGCCGCGGTGAGGGCGAGGCTCGACATCGCGGGCTACGTCGGGGACGACTGCCCCTTGTTGAGCGTCCATCGTGTAAACGAAGCGGCTCTCTCGGCGCTGGTCGACGGGCTAGACGAGCACTTCGACGGCGGAGAGTTTCGTGAGCGCGGGCACCCGGCGCAGCGGTACGCGGACGCGATGCTCGAAGACGTCCGAACGCGGGATGCGCGAGACTGGCGCGGGTGGACCTCGTTTCGGGCGAATTTCGCGGCGTGGGGCCGCACAGAGCGATCCGACGCGAAGCTCATCGAGCTCTGGGACGAGCTCTTCGAGCGAGGCGAGCTCGAGCTGTGCACGTCGCTGCTCGCGAGTCGGACTGTCTACGATCGAGCGCGGCTCGCGCGATGGTTCGAGGCCGAGCGTTCGAGGGGAGGGCAGGAGCCGGTCAACGCGTTTTGGGCGGTGCTCCGTTGGGCCAACGCGCAAGAGCCACAGGGCACGTTCGAGCGATGCTTGTCGCTGCTGCTCGAGTCTACAAACCAGCGTCGACAGAAGATCCTGCTCGACGCGCTGCGAGAGACCGCGAGCCAGGGCGCGATCCGTTGGCTCGACGCGACCTACGGTCCCGCGTGGAAATCGGGCTACGAACCGCTCGACACCGAGCTCGCTCGTTGGCGAAAGCGGCATCGATCGCAGTAAGGGCGCGCGGGAGCAGCGGCGCATTGTGCTTCGGAGGATAGGCCCTCCAACCTCGGTCCGTCGCCCACGCATCCGCAGTCGTCGACCCGTTCACCCGTTGCCTCGTCGTCGCCCTCAGCCCTTTGCGACCGCGCCGCGATCGGTCCACCCCGCAGCGCCCCATCGATGCGATCGCCGCTGAATTCGCTGGACTCGCGCGGCGTGTGTGCACACCGTGTCCGTCACCTTCGCGCGGTATATTGCAAGCATTTCGCGCTTGGCTAGTACAGCGCGCTCTCGTGCTCCATCGAGAGGACCAAGAGCGGCCCGCGCGCGGGAAGCGATCGGCCGCTGGGCAACGGCAACGGCAACGGCACGGCTCCTGCGAAGTGCGCGACGACGGTGAGCGTGTCCAACGACAGGTGCACCGCACGCTCAGCTCCCAGCGAACCGACGTCGTAGGGGGCACCCATCCCGCCATGATGAAAGACGATGGTTCCGCCGGCGAGGGTCCAGTGGGTTGGATGCCATTCGAGGCAAGGTAAGTCGCCACGAACCAGCTCGCGCAGCGGTTGAACGCGACCGCGGACCGAGCGCACGAGCCAATCGCGGTAGGGCCGCTGGTCCTGGCACGTCGACGGACCGACGCGAATGCGCACCACCGCGCGTGGAGCGCCCTGCGCGTCGGGTCCCACCGCGAGCACAGATTCAAGTGAGCATCGCGCGCGGCCCGCGCAAAGCGAATGCGCGACGCTCGCCTGCGTAGCGTCGAATCGCGGGGACGCTGACTGCGCCTGCGAATTTGCAGCAAACGTGAGGACTCCGATCGCGGCTACAAACGAGCTTTCGACGCGCATGAGCGCGAGGATACTCCGAGGATGCGCCGTAAAGAGACGTGCGCCGGTCGAGCGTCGATTCTCCACGCCGTGCAGCGTGGCATCGCTGTCGCTCGCGTGCCCGCGCCGCGGTCGGCCCTGCCCCGCCGCGCCGTCGGTTCGCCCCTTTGGTTTCACGGGGGATATCGAGGTGGTACCAATTCCTCTGACACGGACACTTCGGTCATTGAGAATGAGCACATTGCAAGCACCCGTGCAGATCGCTGCACAAGACCGCACAACGCTCAATCGATTGTATCCGAGCAGATTGCGGAGGGTCCCGTCGATGAAACAGACGAGCCTCTATGCCCTTGCGGTTGCGGTTGCTCTTCTTGGCGTGGCGGTGAACTGCACACGTCCTGTGGATCTGGGCGCACGTGAGCACACAGGCACAGCCGGAGCGCAGGCACATGCAGACGCTCACGCAGTAGACACAGATGTTTTGCTGACCGATGCCTCTGGTGATCGAGAAGAGGGTGGCCCGCCGTGCAGGTCCGTGGGCCCTGTCGAGCTTGATGGGCAGACGGTAGCGTGGGCTGAGACCCTTGTGCCGTGGATGTGCACGCACGGCGATCGGGTTGAGTCCATCGCGCAAGAGACGGCGCGGGTTGGAGATGTGGGACTAGAGGCGTTTTCCCAGGATGAAAGGAATTCGTTGGATAGTCGTGGTGAGGTGTATCGTGTGAGCCTGCGGACAAGCGCGGGTCACATCCGGGGGAGCGTCCATATGGGGATGGGCACCGATGGCCACCATGGCGAGATCATTTCTTTGATGCCTGTCGGTCCGCCAGATGCCCGTGCCTTGGGTGGCCATCAGCTTGAAGCGGTGATGCCATTCATTTTTGCCGTTGCTCACTTTCGAGATCAGTACGAGCAGACCCCCCATCGCAGCGGCCACGCCGGATTTACTGGATCAGAACTCGGCATCGACGTCCCGGGCCTCGCGAGGCTGCCCGAGTTTGCAAACCGTCCGAGGATTGCGCTGGATCCTGAGTTCATACGCGTTGTCGCGCAGTACGAGGCGCGCAGGAGGCGATTGAGCGAGCATCCCGTAGTCCGACCGTGGGAGCACGTTGTGCCGACTACGATTTTACGAGTCAGTCCGCAGCTCATCGACTGGGTCATGGACTGCGGCTGTGACGTCCGCAGAGTGAGTGTCGTGATCGAAGGCAGAGTGCAGGTGGCTGAACCTCCGGCTGTCATACCACCGCCATTCTGTGGTCCCAGGGGAGGGCTCGGGTGTCGACCGAGGCCGCAGAGAAGGCAGCGCCGATAGGTGCGTCCTCCCTTGGCCGCGTGCTTGAAGAGCTCCCACCCTGTGAACCCGGCGACGTCGCCGGGTACCCCTTGCGCGGGGAGCGCGGGGAGGGACACACGATGAAGCAAATTCGCACGGCGTTGCGCAACGCTCATGCGCGTCAATCCTTCACCGATGCGCGCGAGGCACTGAGCGATGCGCATACGCTGTGCGAGACGGCCGCATTGCGTAGACCCCCAACGAGAGAGTGCAAAGGACGCCTGCGTGCTCTGGAGCCTCGCGATGCGCTGCAAGGCCCACATCACCCGTTATGAAATACGATTTTCATCCGCGTCATGGGAAAATCACTGACACAATGATGGCTGATTTTGAGAACTGACGCGGCGAGTCGTGACCTGTTCCTGCAGTGGTAGAGGAATAGACCATCCAACCGCGCTGGGTCGCTCACGCATCCGCTGTGGGCCACCCGCTCGCCCGTCGCCTCGTCTGCGCCCTAGGGCCCTTTGCGACCGCGCCGCGATCGGCCCACCCCCCCCGCACCGATGCGTTCGCCGCTGATTTCACAAGTGATGCTGAGTTGGCCTTCGCGAAGGGTTGCGATCCGACCCATTCGAAGGGCTGCGATCTGCGCGCGTTTCATCGAGGCTCTCAGCGTTCAATGGTGTTGGTGAAGTGCGTCTCGATCACGGTCCTCGGGAAGGCCCGGCGAACGCCGAGGCCGTTTCGCGACGTTGCGTCGCGCAAAGGCCGGAGGCTCGACCTCTGGCCGTGAGCCGAGCGTGTTGTTGCTTGGGTGTTGACACCGCTAGTGATTTTCCTGCGGATGTGCATTTTCGTACCGAAATCCGGTTCCCTGCTCAGAATCGCAGGCGGAAGAACGGCATTCGACCGTTCGTGGCGTCTAGCCGAACCTCGCTAGGGGCCGGCTCGGGCGTCGGGCGTGGCACCTGCGAACCGCGGAGGCAATCCTGGACTCCCGAGGGTCCCTCGCACAGGCCCAGGTTGCTGCGAAAGTCATCGTCAAACACCAACATCGCGTCGCGGCTGCTCGCCGCGGCGATGACCAGCATGATCGGGCCCGCGACGAGCATGGCGATCGCAGTAAACGCAAGCAGCCCTGTAGAGACGGCCAACGCGGTGATACTCCAGGGCAGGCTAGCTCCTCCGAAAAAAGCCAGAGTGCCGAGCCCAACCGCGGCGAGGCCGCCGCCAAGCAAGCCGCAGCCCACGCGAGTCGACCTTCGCGCGCTCGCGATGTGCTGCGCGGTCATGGACGTTCGCGCCACAAGCGGCAGGAGGTCCGCCGAATCGTAGACGATCGTGTCGTTGGCCAGATGCAGCTGCGAATCGACGGTGGTCTCTCCGAGCCCGTCTCGATACAAGGTCACGCTCACTCGTCGCGGAGCGAAGTCGCGATACTGCGCCATGCGGTCGCGCAGCGGCGCCGAGGGGCCGACGGCCAGCGGAAGTGTGACGCTCTGCACGCATCCGGCGAAGGAAAAGCCGAAGACCGCGACCAGAGCCCGTATCGCCTTACGTTGCATCGACCGTAGAATCCCACGCATTTCGCGGCAAGACGACCCCCATTGGACCGGCGTCGCCGCTCGGAAAGCAGAGAGCCCTCGAGCGCGCGGGCGCTGCGGCGCATTGTGCTTCGGAGGCTAGGCCATCCAACCCCGTTCAGTCGCCCACGCATCCGCTGACTGCGGCCCGATCGCCCGTCGGCTCGCCAGCGTGCAGCGCCCGCGCCCCGCGCTCGCGGACGTCAACGAGATCGTCTACGGGCTCATCGATGCGCGCCGCGCCCGAGTCTGCGCTCGCCACCCGCAACGACCTGCTCACCGCCCTTGTTCTCGCCACGAGCGAGCCCGACGGCGACGCGCCCGGCACGCGCATGACCCTCGAGCCTCGGTCGATCGCAGCGCGTTGAAATGCGCGGTCGCCCACACAGGATCGCCTGTGAAAACACCGGCGAATGCACGGTGCGGCGGGGTGGGCCGAGCGCGCCGCGGTCGCCAAGGGCTGAGCGCGCAGACGATGCAACGGGCGACCGGGTCGCCGAGAGCGCACGCGTGCACCGACCGGCCGCGGTCGGAGGTCTTAGCCTCCGAAACTGTGGCCAAGTTCAGGCATGTTCGTTCGCGTGAAGACCGGCGGCATGCTCTGTGCTGAGCGAGCACGAACGCCGGCACATCGCCGTGTCATCTCTGTGAGAATCCATGAAGAAATCCAGCACCGTTTGTCCTGATCGCCCTCTCGCGCCAACCCCCTTCGGGCTCCTGTGTGCCGTGGAGGCACGCTGTTGTCCCGCGCACGCCACACTCCTGTTCGCGGGCAGCCTCGCGCTCGCGGTGACCGTCGCACCCTCGCGCGCGCACGCCTTTCAAGCGCCCGCGCCCGCGCCCGCGCCATCGCAAACGCCGAGCGCCCCACCTGTCTTGAATTCGCCTGTGCCCGTCACGACCTCGTCCCGTGAGGGGCCACGGTTTCGCTTCGGAATCGGCACGCACGGAGGCTTTCTTCGCATCGAATCGGTCACCCCGCTTGGCGCGGGGCTTGGGATCTACGCGCGGGTCGGCGTGCAGATCAACGATCGCTTCGCCGTGGATGTACAAGCGTCGGGCGCGACCATTGTGGTCGGAGGCTACGGTCGGCTCAACGCGTTCTTCGACGTGACGCTTGCAGACCGCCTGAGCGTGGCGGTCGGTCCGCTCTTCGCAGCAGGCTTTGGCAACAGCAACGCCGCGATGCTCGGGGGAACGCTGCGCCTCGGCGTCCACGCGCCCCGCAACCGCTACGCTAGCGGCGTGCGTTCCTCGATGAATTGGGGTGTCGAAGCAGACCTCGGCGCCGCGTTTTACTTTCGCAGCTTGCTCGGGCCTTTCTCCGGGGGGCTCACGTTCTTCTTGGGATACCAGCGAGACTGAGAGCCTGTTTTCAAGAGCGCTGCGAGAGTGTGTGTCGATCGAAGAAAGCCCACACAGGATCGCCTGTGAAAACACCGGCGAACACACGGTGCAGCGGGGTGGAACGATCGCGTCGCCGCCCGCACTCGCTGCCAACGTTGGCCGAGCGCCTGCCAACGTTGGCCGAGCGCCTGCCAACGTTGGCACAGACCTCGTGGTGGACCCGCGCGACAACCCCGAGGGCCTGCGTGAGCGCGGCCTGCTGGGCCGCATGGCGATGCGCTCTTGCGTGATCGGAGGAGGATAGTACCTCCCGTCGGCCCATTGCGACCGCGCCGCGCATCGCATCGCGCCGCGCCCCACTGATGCGATCGCCGGTGTTTTCACAGCAGATACTGTGTTTGCGAGAAAACTCTCGTGGATCGATTGGATGAGGTCTGGGCGGCTCTTGACGAGGATTTGTGGGTAGGTTTCCTTGCCCCAGTAGTCCTTCTCGACATGAAGATTCGCGGCATGTGCGGCCGTGCCCATCGCGCCATCGAAAACGATGCGACGCTTGGCGAGGTGCTGGAGGAAGAGGCTAAGGGGTTGGGCTCGGGTTTGAATGGTTCTCTGGTTCGGGAATCGTCTGTCATGCAGCAGTGGCTTCGGGTTGGTGCTTGTGATCGGGTGATCCTCAGCGCCGCCTGAGCCCCAGCGTCGAGACTTCGACCGGGCCAGAGAAGCCGACTTTCACGGCTGGATGCCGGGGGAATTGTGGCTTGCCGAATGAGTCGTATGATGCGAGCGGCTGCTGACTTGTTTGTTTCCGCAACGCTTCTCAGTCACGCACTCACCCATGCACCTCCGCCTCACAACCCCAGCCGACCTCGAAACGCTCTTCACGCAGCAGCTCGACCCCGCCACCAACCTGATGGCCGGCACCAAGCCTCGCCCGCGCGAGATTTTCTTTGCCACATGGAAAACAATCTTTGCGGACCTGAACGACCCGGATCAGAAACACTCTTCTTCGATCGTCGTCCCGCGTGTGATGATTCTTGAGGGAAAAGAGGGCGTGGAAATCGTCGGCACGATCAGCCGCTTCCATCGTGACAGCAAGAACTTTGTCGGCTACTTCATCGCGCGCCCGCACTGGGGCAAGGGCTTCGCCACCAAGGCCCTCGCTCTTCTTCTCGGCGAGCTGAGTCACCTGCCGCAGCCTCGCCCTCTCTGCGCCAACACCGCAGCGACCCATGTCATCGCGGCACGCGTGACCACCATGCTCAGGAGCATAGGACCTCTAAACCCCGCTCAGTCGCCCACGCATCCGCAGACTGCGGCCCGATCACCCGTCGCTTCGTCTGCGCCCTCAGCCCTTTGCGACCGCGCCGCGATCGGCCCACCCCGCCGCGCCGTCGGTTCGCCCTTTGGGTTTCACGGGGGATACCGAGTTGGCGAACAGGCGCTCGAATCGCATGACGCATGGCCGGCATGACTTTTGTTCGCCTGTTGAATTGCAGCTGCAAATCACTAGGCGCGCCTAATGAAGCTGTGACGCAGAGCGTTGCTCTCGGCGCTTCAGGGGTTCGTGGGTCGCGCACTGCGAGGCGATGGCGTCGTCGATGAAGGCACGCGTCGCGCGCGCAGCCGTCGATGGCTCGGGCAAGATTCGAGTCCTTCACTTGAATCACGGCCGCTGATTACGTTGAGCGCGAGCTTGGCCACGACGCCCACGCTGCGGTGGTCGCCGAACGCGTGAAGACGACCCGTGGAGCACGCGCGACGCGGTCGACGTGCAAGTCGTCGAGGGTGCGGCCGAGGTCCTCTGCGTGGGCATCGAGGGGCTTGGCCATCGAAAGCGACGACCTCGACCCACGGGGCCCCAACGCACACGAACGAGAGCCGCTGCGTTGGGTACCGACTTCAGAGCGGTGACGGATCCGAAGGCGCCGCCGGTCGCGATGGACTCGTGGCCGCTCGCAGCAGATCACGATGCGATCCGTCTCTGTTTTCTGAGGCAATGCGGAGTTGGCACCGTAACCCGCGAGGGGAAGCACGAAGCTCGGGCGCGGCTACTTCGCGCCGACGTTCGCTGCCAGCTCTTCGCGCAGGCGAATCGGACCGAACTGCGACGGGTCGAATGGCGTTGGACTCTTCTCTGCGTAGAACGCGCGGATCTTGTCCATGTCTGCCGAAACATCGCCGGTCATCGTGATGGGAGGTCCGAGCCCAGCTCTCTTTCGCGCGAAGTCCAAGTAGCCTGGGACCACGGGAACATTGGCGCCGCGTGCGATGTGGTAGAAGCCCGACTTCCAGGTCTCAGCCCGCGAGCGCGTTCCCTCGGGAGGAATGAAGAGCGCGAGCTCTTCTTCTTTTGCGAAGAGCGCGACCATCTGATCGACGACGTTGGTCGCGTGCGAACGATTGATGGCGACTGCACCGAGGCTGCGCATCGGCGCAGAGAGAGGGCCTTTGACCCACGCGTCTTTGATCATCCAACGCATCTTCAGTCCGATGCTCCGCGTCAGCGCAATCAGCAACAGCCCGTCCCAGTTGCTGGTGTGCGGGACGGCCAAGCCGACGAATTTCTTCACGGTCGGCACCCCCGTTTCGAATTGCCATCCCGCGAGGCGCAGCGAAGTGTTGGCCAGTGACGTTCCTTGCACGGTGCGCAGGGTATCACCGTACGTGACCCACGACGAACGAGGCGCTCGCTCGATGCGTTACAACTGGGCAGTGGCGAGCACGTCCCCTCAGCCCACTTCGGATCGCCTGAGAAACAAGCGAGCGATCCCATCGTGAATTGCCGCGCGACGCGGCCGCGTCGAGTCCGCGCGCGAGGTGGCAGAACGGGAGAGTGCGTCGCCGTGCTTGACCGACGGGCGGTGGACGTCCTCGCAACCGCGGGGCCTTCTGCGAGCCCTGACTTGTGCGCTATCCATGTCGTCCGCGAGGAGTGTTTCGTTCGAGACGTTGCTGACCTTGCCGAGGGTTCGTGTGGGCGCTGTCGAGCGGGTGGTGCTGTCGGCGTTCGAGGGGCTCGGGGACATGGACGGCGTTGTGCGCGTGCAGAGCGCGGTGCTCAGCTACGCGCGAAGAACGCGCGGGACCGTGGGATCGCTGGTGTTCGTGACCGACGGGCGCGGCGCGGTGAAGGGCGACGGGGTCGCGCGCGGCCGGTGTACGCTCTGGTCATGCGCGCCTCCCTTCACCCGATGCGACGGTCGCTGATGGCTCTCTCGCTCAATGGGTGCGACGACGAGCGCTCGCTTCTCTTCGGCGCAGAGCGCGCTAGGGACACGTGACGCCGGGGCGGACGCGTCTCGCGCCGCACCCGCGTAGCGCCCGCCGATTCGCCTCGTGCGTTGGACGGGCCGTGATCGTTCTGGGCAGACGACTGGCGCATGGGGCGCGATCGCAACGTGGGGCCTTGATCGAGCCCGCGCTCGCTGAGCCTCGAGCAGCGGTCCCAGAGCCGCGTCGCGCTCGGCAGAGACGAGGTCTCCATCGAACACGCAGCGACGAACGAGGGAGGGTCTCGCGCGACGCCGACGCACGTCGGTCACGGGTGTGGCTCGGGGTCCGGTCGTCGATCGCGCAGCGTGACGAACTCCTCGGCGGCCGTCGGATGGATCGCCACCGTGGCGTCGAGCTGCGCTTTGGTTGCGCCGCATTGAATCGCGACGGCGAGGCCCTGGATGATCTCCGGGGCGTCCGCGCCGACCATGTGGATTCCGAGCACCTTGTCGTCGCTTCGCGCCACGACGAGCTTCATGAGCGTCCGCTCGTCCCGGCCGGTGAGCGAGTGCTTCATCCCGCGAAAGTTGGTCACGTACACGTCGATCGCGCCGTGCTGAACGCGGGCCTCTGCCTCGGTGAGCCCGACCGTCGCTGCGGGGGGCTGGCTAAACACAGCGGACGCGATGTTGCGATGGTCCACGCGAGTCGGGTTGTTGTTGAAGATCGACTCCGCGACGGCGCGGCCCTCGCGGATCGCGACCGGCGTCAGGTTGACCCGGTCGGTGCAGTCGCCGACGGCGTAGATGCTCGGGACCGCTGTGCGCGAGAAATCGTCCACGACCACGGCGCCGTTGTCCGAGAGCGATACGCCGCACGCCTCGAGGCCGAGTCCCTTCGTATTCGGAGCGCGGCCCGTCGCGTACAACACCACGTCTGCGCTGATCTCTTCGCCCGCGCGGGTCATGACGTTGAGCATGTCGGCGTGTCGTTCGATGTCTTGGACGAAGGTCTCGCAGCGGATCTCGACGCCCTTTTTGCGAAGCTCACCGGTGAGAAACGTGCAGAGATCCTGGTCGAATCCGCGCAGAATGGACTCGCCGCGGATGAGCAGCGTGACCCTGGCGCCCAGGGCGTTGAAGATCCCTGCGAACTCGACGGCGATGTATCCGCCGCCGACGATCACGACCCGCTGCGGCAGCGACGGGAGCGAGAGGGCTTCGTTGGAGGTGATCGCGTGCTCGATTCCCTTCACGGGCGGCAGGATGGGGCTCGACCCGGTGGCGACGAGGATGTTCGCTGCGGTGTAGCGGCGACCGTCGACCTCGACGGTGTGAGCGTCGAGGACGCGGCCGCGGCCCTCGATGAGCGTGACGCCAGAGTCCCTGAGCAATCGAAGGTAGATCGCGTTGAGGCGGTCCACTTCGCGGTCCTTCGCGGCGACGAGCGCGCCCCAGTCGAACGAGGGCGTCGCGGCGCTCCAGCCGAAGCCCATGGCGTCGCTGAAGGACTCCGCGAACTGAGCTCCGTACACCAAGAGCTTCTTCGGAACACACCCGCGGATCACGCACGTCCCTCCCACGCGACTGTCTTCACAGATGGCCACGCGCGCGCCATACGAGCCTGCGCGGCGACTCGCGGCGACGCCGCCTGAGCCTGCGCCGAGGGTGAACAGATCGAAGTCGTACTCGCTCATGGGCGAGCAGGGTCGACGATCACGCTCCGCGCGTACAGCCAGGACGGCGACAAAGACGCGAGGATCGACAAGAGAGTGCGTGCGCTCGGATGCGCGTCGGATGACAATCCGCGCATGCGACGCTCCCGATACGAGCTTTTGTGGATCAGCTGTTCGCTGCTCGCTTGTTCGACGACGAGCCCGCCGTTCGACGGAGCCACGAACGCCGACGTGAGCTCTTCTTCGCCCGACGCCAGCCCGAGCGCAGACGTCCAGTCCACGAGCGACGTTGGGGTGATCCTTGCGGCGGACAGTGGGGGTCCCGACCCGGACGCGTCGGCGCCGAGCGGATGGCTTCGCGATCGCTTTCCCGAGGACCGCGGGATCGCCGGCGCGCCGACGGTGCTGTTTCACGACGACTTCGAGTCAGGCTGGGGGCGATGGGACGCGCCTCGCGCGGACACGCAGTACCTCCACCTCGAACAAGGCGCGACCGCTCACGGCGGAACGCGCTATCTGCGCTCGACCGTCACCCGCGCGCACCTCCAGGCAACGCAGTACATCTCTGCGTCGCCGAGGTTCGCGTTTCGACGGCGAGTTCCGCAGATGTTCTGGCGGTTTCACGCGCGGTTTCCGACGATCGCGCCGAATCCTCACCATTGGGTGAGGGTCTCGGCGGGCACCGCGGCGTTCTCGAGCAGCGGCCTCGCCAACACCGTCCCGCGCGGAGACCAGGGGTTCTGGTTCGACTTCGACGCGACCAACGATGACGTCTTCAACTTCTACACCTACTGGCACCGCATGCGTTCGGGCCGCTGCAACGACGGCAGCGCGACCCCCGGATGCGCGGGCGATCAGGGCACGACGTACTACTACGGCAACGTGTTTCAGCCCCGGACGCAGGCGCCGTTTCCGCGCAACGAGTGGTTTTGCATCGAGATCGGCGCGCAGGCGAACGCGGTCGGCGCAAACGACGGATCGCTCACGTTCTGGATCAACGATCGACAAGTCGGCTCGTACGCTCCGATGCGCCCGGTCGGCACCTGGCTGCGCGCGACGTTTCACGAGGGAGGCTGCGCGTTCAGCGCGTGCACGCCGCCAGCGCCCTTCGAAGGGTTCAACTTCAGGACGAGCGACGACGTGCTCTTCAAAGAGATCTTCCTCGACGCGTACTACGAGCGGGACAGCAGCGCCGCGAAGCGCATGGTCCTCCAGTCGCGCGGCCTCACTGTGAGCGACGACCAGACGATCTTGTACGACGACGTCGTGGTCGCGACCGAGCGCATCGGCTGCCGCCGCGCGCCGTGATCGCCCGCGGCGTTCAACGGCATCGCGTCCCGGTCACGGATCAGCGGGCTTCGGTCCTAGAGGCAGCGCCGTGCTCAAAGACGCACATGTTCAGCGCCTCGCGCATCGTGCTCGCGGTCGGACAGACCGCTTGAACGCCGGCACCCACCGCGACCGCCACGAAGAACACCGCGAGAGCGGGCTTCCACGTGTGCGTGAGCAGCGTGCGCGACCATCCGCGGTCGGGAGCCCGCCGAGCCGCCCGCGCGAGCGCCCCCGCGAGGACCACCTCGAAGAGCACTTCGCTGAGGATGATCGGCGCCTCCCAGATGCACCACACCGCGGCGCCGAGCACGACGGCCGCCACGAGGGCGATCAGCGCGACGACGATGATGGCGACGAGCCCCTCACCGTCGCCATCGAAGCTGAAGCTGCTCGAGCTTCCTCCGCTGCTGACAGAATCACCGCCAGAAGAAGACACGCCAACGTCGATGTTCGGCGTCGCGTTGGAGCTGTGGTGGGACCAGCCGTGCGGCACGCCCGGCGAGAGATCGACGGATCCCACATCGCCAATCCACGAGCCTCCCTGGACCTTGTGCGCAGCGGCCTCGTCGGGCTCGCCGATTTGGCTGACGACGACCGCAGCCATCGGGGGAGTGACCTCGGCAGGAGCCTCGGCCTGCAGCGAGCCCAAGAGATACCGCGCCCACAGGCGCAGCACGACGAAGAACACACCGTACCCGACCACCGTCGCGATCGCGTAGCGCAGCGGCATCGACGCTGTGATCGAACGCAGAAGGCGCGCGACGAGCACTCCGCTGCCGAGCACCAACACCAGCACCGCGGTCATGTGCAGACGCAGTCCGAAGCGCGTGGACAACGCACGAGAGAAGCGCGCGCGCCACGAGTCGACAGTGAGAGCTTCTCGATACGGGTGCGGATTCATGACCGAGGCCAAGGGTAGCAGCTTGATTCGCAGCGGCGCACACGGGCAAAGCTCACACGCGAGAGGTGCGCAAGAGGGCAGGGGAGCCGCGATCGAGTCAGCGGGCGCTGCGTCCGAGGCGGGACTGCACGCGAGCGTTGCGCGGTCGCGCTCGGTCACCTCGCGCTACGGATGCAATTGCCGCTGATTTCACAGGAGATACTGAGTTGTCCCAACGCGGCCGAGCCCGTCGAAGTGCTCCCGTCGGGCGCGTGGCGCGCGGTGGCCGCTGCGCAAGGACACACGTGCGCCACGCGCTCGGCCACGCGCGCGCTTCACGCTTGTGCGGTCATCGAGCGCGTCGAGCGTCGTGCCAACGTTGGCGCGGGCGAAGGGAGAAGCTGCCTCGGGCGACCGTACGCAGCTTCGTGCGGTGCGATCTTCGTCGACTCTTCACGCTGGTCCTCGCGCTCTCGAGCGCTCGCTGCGCGGCGACCACCACCGCGCGTGGCGCCACGGGTGCGGACACGCGGATCGTGCAGCGCGAGGTAGAGCGTCCCCTCACGATCGTCGCGCAACCCGCGATCGCGCCGCGAGAAGCCATCGCCGCGCCGCCTTCGGATCGAGACCGAGTCGTCTCGGCCGAGCAGCAATCGACCGGAGGAGCGCGCCGAGTGCTCGCCACCGCGCGCACGCTCATCGATGACGAAGTGGTGATTCGCGGCTCTTGCTACACGTGGCTGAGCGCGACCTATCGACAGGCAGGGGGGCCGTTTTCGACGGTGTTCAGCGGTGATCGACGCGGGCGGTACGCGAGCGCCGAGCAGCTGCGGCCCGGCGACTGGATTCACTTCATCAATCACTCGTACGGAAACGTCACCCACAGCGCGATCTTCATCGGCTGGACCGATCGGGCGTCGTCGACCGCGCTCACCGCGAGCTACCCCGGACAGAACCGCGAAGCGCCCGGACGGTACCGCGACTACGAGCTCACCAGCGTCTACCGCATCGATCGCATGCGGGACTGAGACGTCGGGCCGCTGTCTTCGACGTAGAAGCCAGCGTCCCACGTTCGCCGCGATCGTGGGTCCCCAGCAGCGGACATCGCCGTTGCTCTGCAGCGCGCACGAGTCCTGCGAGGTCGACGCCAGGCTCGTCGCAGGCGCGTAGCGATCCGCGGTGTCGCCGCCGCGTACCGCGCGCATGCAGCTCACGGTTTTGTCCGTGGACAGCGCGCACACTTCTGAGGACGCTTCCGCGATCGCGCGACACAGCCCTTCCGATCGGCGCGGTCGGGTGTACCTTCCAGTCGACATCGTGCAGCGCTTCTCTCGTCGATCGATGCTCACCGTGTTGGGGCTCGGCTCGCTCGCGTGTCGCCCGGGCCCCGTGGCGCCCGCGGACGCCGCGCTCGTCGAGGACAGCCACAGCAGCGGAGACGCGTCGAGCGCGACGGTCGAGCGCTATGTCTCGCTCGGAGACTCGTTTACCGCGGGCACAGGAGCGACGCCGGCCGAGAGCTTCGCGGCGCGCGCGGCGGACCGGTGGCGGGCGGGCGGCTTGTCGATCGATCTCGACAATCCCGCGGTCAACGGCTTCACGACGGGGGACGTGATCCAGCGCGAGCTCGCCGTGCTCTCGCGGGTTCGGCCGACGATCGTGACGTTGGCCATCGGGGCGAACAACATCGTGCGCGGCGGCACGGACGAGGCGTACCGCCGAGACGTGCGCGCGATCCTCGAGAGCGTTCTCGCTGCAGAAACGCAGGCGCAGAACATCATCGCCCTCCCGCAGCCCGAGTGGCCGCGCTCGCCGACGGGCGCGACGTTCGGCGACTCCCAGGCGACGCTCGCGCGCGTCCGTGCATTCAACGACATCCTGCGCGAAGAGGTCGCGCGCGTCCGCGGCGCGTGGCTGAACCTGACGTCGTTGATGCGATCGCAAGCAGATCAATCGATGTGGGCGCCCGACGGGCTGCATCCATCGGCGGCCGCGTACGATCAGTGGGCAGAGGCGCTCGTGCGCGCCCGTCCGCGGATCCGCGCGTGAAGCGGGCGCAGCAGCGCTGCTCGAATCGCACGAACCTCTCACCGATGCCGTGAGTGGCGTTGGCCATTGCAGGCGCATCTGCGACAGTCCGACGAAGCGATGACGACAACGCACCTCGACACTCGTGACAGCGACGCAGCCCGCACTGGTGCTTCGCGCGCCGCCCCGGTTCTGCGTGAAAGCACGCGCACCCTGCGGTAGCGCTCGGAGGATAGGCCCTCCAACCGCGGTCAGTCGGGCACGCATCCACTGACTGCGGCCCGCCCGAACCGATCGAACACGCGTCGCCGACGGACCAGACTCACTTCGTCCAGCGCTCGGCCGGTGCCACGCGCGGCCAGGGCGCAGCCTCCTCGAGGGTTGCCGCGAGCTCGAGCAACAATCGGTCGTCGCCAGGCTTCGCGCCAAATTGGATTCCGATGGGAAGATCCTGTGCGTTGCGGCCGAGGGGCAGCGTGATCGCAGGCGCGCCCGCGGCGTTCCACAAACCCGTGACGGGAAGCCATGTGCGCAGGCGCTCGAAATGCGTGTCGAAGTCGATGTCTGGCGCGAGGTAGCCCAACTTCGGGGGCACATCCGCGGTCACCATGTTCACGATCACGTCGAAGCGCTGCATCACTTCGCCGTACCGACGGCCGAACCCTCGCAGTCGGCTGACCGCGCGCAGCACTGTGAGCTTCTGCCGAGCGAAATGGTTGGCCATCCCGTGGGTCCACGGCTCCACCTTCGACGGTTCGAACTGACGTGACATCATCAAGCGCGCGGTGCGCAGCTGGATCCACGCGACCAACGCCCAATACGACAGAAAGTCATCGACGTCTTGCTCGGCGAACGGACACGCGAGCTCTTCGACCCGATGCCCGAGCGACTCGCAGAGCTTGCCCGCCGCGACGATGGCGTCGCGCACCTCGTTCGCGACTGGGCGTCCGCTCGTCGACGTCGTGAACAGCCCGATCCTCAGCGGTGGTTTCGCGCACGCGCTCCGGGCTGGAGCGAGCCCGATCGCGTCGTAGAACGCAGACTGATCGGCCACGGTCCTGGTGACCACTCCGTTCACCGCGATGTTCACGGGAAGGAGGTTCGATCCCTCTAGGTCGATGAGGCCGCGGGTTGGCTTCAAACCCACCAGACCCGCGCACGCCGCCGGGATTCGAATCGATCCGCCGCCGTCGCTCGCGTGGGCCATCGGCAAGACGCCCGCGGCGACTAGGCACGCCGCCCCGCCTGAAGATCCGCCCACCGATCGCGTGCGATCCCAGGGGTTGCGACACGGTCCGCGCAGCAGTGCCTCGGTCGTCCCCGTCAGGCCGAGCTCGGGCGTCGCGCTCTTGCCGATGCTCAACAATCCGAGCGCCTCGAGCTTCAAGACAAACGGCTCGCTCTTCTTTGGAACAAAGCCGTTTGCACCGCGCGATCCCCAAGCGGTCGGAACTCCCGCGACGTGAGCGAGGTCTTTTACGGCAAACGGGACGCCAGCGAGCGGAAGCGAAGGGTCGACCGAGCGGGCGCGAGCCCGAGCGCGCTCGAAGGTCTCGGTGACCAACGGGTTCAGCCCGCGCGCGGCTTCTGCGCGTGTGATCGCGGCGTCGAGCACCTCGAGGGGCGAAATCGCGCGAGATCGAATAAGCGCGGCAGTCTCGGTCGCGGAGAGGTCGCGGAGTTCGTCAGAGGAGCGCATCGAATGCGAGGAGGATAGGCGATCGAACGCGCGTTGGGCTCGGCTCCGGCCGCTGCGGAGCCGATTCTGTTCGCTCACGGCTCTCGCGGGCTCTTAACGGTATTGGGCGGGCACGGTCAACGTCGTCCGCGCAGGGGGAGCATCACCGTGCGTTCACGACGTATCGCACGCGCTCTTCGATGGGCGTGAGCTGTTCGGTGAACCACGACGACGCCACGAACTCCGTGCGCACAGCCTCGGCCAGCTCGTCGCCCGACCAACAGCCAAACACCTCGACGTCCCCCCACGCGGCCGCGTCCTCCACGAGCGCCCGCAGTCGTCTCCGCGACTGCTCTTCGTCGGCAAAGGACGCACGCTCGTCGGCGTTCATCGCGTCGACGAGAGGCGCGACCTCGTCCGCGATGTGCTCGGTTACCGTTGGGCGAGCTCCCACAACAGGGTGTGGTTTCGCTCGCACACGGCGGCGAAGCGCGCGGTGTCCGCGTGGACAGCGGGCGGACGTTCGACGAACTCCATCTTCGTCGCGTTGTTCAGCGTCGCGACGACGCGCTGCGCTTCGACGTCGAGGACAAGCGTGCGTTCGTGCTTCGCATCGCGTGAGGTCACCGACAGCACGAGCAACGAGCTCCCCACGGCGACCGGAGGAGACACTGAAGGCTCGTATCCGCCGCTGTACTTGATTTCGTACGCGATGGTTCCATCGGCGTCGATCGCGACGTGGGCGTCCCACGCGAACGGAGCGGTCTCGGTCGTCAGCCAGGTGAGCTTGCGCGCGTTGTCCACGGAGAAGCACTGCCCAGTGCGCTGCGCGCGACGCCACCGCGCGCGCTTCGTCGCGACGTCGTAGCAGGCGATGACTTGCTCGCCGCTGCGCTCGGCGTCATCGAAGTCCCAGTCGAACGCCAGCCCTCTGCAGACGACGAGGTCGTCGTCGAGCATCGCGACGTGCGAGAAATGCCACTCGTCGGTCTTGATCGTCGCGCGCTTTTCGCCGGTCGAGGCGTCGCACACGTGCACGTTGCGCTGCTTCGGAGCCACGTAGCCGCCGTCGCCGATCGCGAGCGATGCGCCGCTCGGGCTGAAGCCCAACGAACACCATTCGAGCTGATATTTCACAGACAAAAACGAAACGCTGCTCGACGTGGCACCTTCTTCGAAGAGCTTCGCGGTCTTCATCCCCGCGGCGATGCGCCCCCGCGTCGGATCGACGGCGACTCCCACAGGAGCGCTCCTGAAGCCCTTGAGCGTCGTCTCGGTTTCGCGCTGCCACCCAGCGCCTGCCCGCGCGCGGTGAATCACGAGCAGCCCTTGGTCCCACTGGCGTTCGATCAGCACCAGATTGCCGTCTCGATCGAAGGACGGCGCCGCCGCCAGATCGATGCGGGCGACCGGATCGATGGAGAGCGCAGGCGAGAGAGGGTCGATGATGAATGAGCGCATCTCGCTCCGGCTACCACGAACGCGCTTCGCCCGTCGCGCGCCGCGCGCCCCGTGGAATACACTGCGCGTACGCGACGCTTGGATCTCTCGTGCCTCTCGCAGCGTGCCGTCCCACTGAGGGGGTTCGCTGCGCGGAGGGTGGTACCGTGACGCGCGAACGGAGTCGTTGTTTCCCCTACCGATGTCAACCTGGACCTCTCGCCGAACCTTTCTCGAAACCGTGCTCTCGCTGGGAGTCTTCTCGGTGTCGAGCCGCTCGCTCACGGCCTTTGCGCAGAGCCATCCGCTGTCGATGCTCACGGACGCGCTTCGCCTCGGTCAGCGACTGCGCCGCGCTGAGATCACGCAGACGGATTGGCAGGAGCAGATCGGACCGATCATGGAGCGCGTGACGGTCGACGAGCTCTCCGCTGCGATCACGCTCGAGGCGCTGCGTCGTCGCGCTCCGCACGTGACGCGAGGTACTTCGGTGGTCGTCGTCCCGCAGTTGAACACCCTTCCGCACGACGACGGCGCGGCGATTCGCGTGTTCTTCTTTCGTGCTGGGCGCACGGATCCTCCGCACTGTCACTTCAACTCCGTGACCGCGCACAGGGTGCTCTCGGGGCGCTTTCGCGTGACGCATTGGGACCGACTGAGCGAAGAGCCGGGGAGGTTTATCCTGCGCCAGACACGGGTTCGTACGATCGGCCCCGGCGACCTGACGAGCATCTCGGAGCAGCGTGAGAACGCGCACTGGCACGAGGCGCTCACCGACGGAGTGCTCCTAGACATCGAGCAAGGGCGGTTGAATCCAGCGATTCCTCCGCGCAGTCGTCAGATGGTCGATACGACCGCGCGCGCTCGCCCCGACGGGACGATCGTGGCCCGCGCGCTCACGAGCCGCGAAGCGCACCGGCGCTTCGGGTGACTCGCGTCGCCGCCCGCACTCGCTGCCAACGTTGGCCGAGCGCCAGCCAACGTTGGCCGAGCGCCAGCCAACGTTGGCCGAGCGCCTGCCAACGTTGGCCGAGCGCCTGCCAACGTTGGCCGAGTGCCTGCCAACGTTGGCACAGGCCTCGTGGTGGACCCGCGCGACAACCCCGAGGGACTGCGTGAGCGCGGCCTGCTGGGCCGCATGCGGATGCACCCCTGCGTGATCGGAGGGGGCATAGGACCTCCAACCCCGCTCAGTCGCGCACGCATCACGACACTGCGCCGTCGTGCGGCGCTCGGGGCTCCATCGTCTCGGTCGCGCTCAATACCCGTTGGTGTTGATCTTGTAGTTGTCGAACGCGTCCGCCGGATTTGCGCGGATCTGCAGCATGAGCTCGACGGTCTCGTTGGGAGCGATGACCCGGTCCACGTCGCCGTGTCCGCTCGATGCGCGGATCAAGCCGCACTCGAGCCGCACGGAGATGTTCGCGCGGTTGTGATAGCGCCAACGATAGGTGCCCTGGAGTACGAAGCGGTCGTACTCAGGCATGTGGTTGTTTCCACGGCTCCGCGGATCGACGAAGGGACCAAACGGACGAAACGCGGCGACCCACTCGCGCACGAACCGAAATCGCGCGTAGTTCGCGTTGGCGCTGTCGTTGACCTCGGGGGCGTCGAGGAGGTTCGGATGAAATCCTCCGAGGTCGTCTTCGATGCTCGCAACGAGCGTCCCGTCTTCTGCGTAGAGCCACCACGCGCTCGCCGACGTTGCGTCGGCCACGGTGCTCGCGACAGGCGTCGCGACGCGACTGTGACTCGGAAAATTCACGCGGATGTACCCGTTGCCCGTGGGTTCGCTCGGCAAGGGCATCCCGTTGGTCTGCTGACGAAACGTGAACTCACTCTGGCAGAAGCCCGTTCTGCATCGTAGCGGAGCGGCCGTGTCCAGCGTGGCATCGGCGCGATGGACGTCCGGTGCAACGCTCTCATCCGTCGCCACAACATCGATCATCGCGCTGTCCGCGCCCGTCGCGTCGGCGTCGGCGTCTTCGACCACGCGACTGTCGAACGCCATGGCGTCCACAACGCCGCTGTCCATGGTCGCGTCGCGCGTGACAACGTCCGGTGTTTGGACGTCGCTCGCGCCCTGGATCCGACCGTCGCACGCCGCGAGGTTCGCAATCAGCATCGCAGTGCAAACCCGTGGAATGAGCGTTCGTCGCATGGTCAGGTTTGCGAGCGTATCACCAACGACGCGGGAGGCTCGCAGCTGTCTTGATCGTCAAGCCCGACGCGCGAGAAAGTCGGCGGCTGTCCGTCGCACAGACAACGTACCTCCGTGCTCGCTCGGCGCAAAGTCACGCGCTCGGCCGTGCTCCCACGCTGCGCTCATCGCACCGCGCGCCGCCCATGGGATCACCGCTGAACGCCCCGCGCCACCGTCCGCCCGAAAGTGACCCAAGGGCTCCAGTGCAAAGCGACGCCGCGGTGACCCGTTTCTATCAATCAATGCCCTCCGCCCGCTCGGCCACCCGCGGACCCCATGAATCAATGCCCTCAGGGCTGCTCCACACCCGCCGGACCCATTGATTAACGCCCTCCGCCCACCTCCCAATCAACCCAACCCATTGATTGATGCCCTACGCCCGCTCGGCCACCCGCGGACCCCATTGATTGATGCCCTTGAGCGCTGTTCTTCGACCGAAACGGCGTCGCGCGAAAGAAATATCCCCCGGCGCCCGCAACTCCGAGCACCACGCGGCGATTCGTGCGCTGCGACGGTCACTTGGGGCGTCCCATGTGTCCGTCGCGTACGCATCCGCTGTCTTTGACCCGATCGCCCGTCGCCTCGCCGCAGTGTGGGTTCGCCGCTGTTTTCGCAGGAGATACCGAGTTAGATAGAGCGATCGGTAGCTCGCGGCCAGCGTTCGAAGCGCAGGCGGACGCGCGGCAGCGCGGGTGGGGGCCGCAGCCCGGCGCCGACCGTCGTTCTCCTCAGGGCGCGCGGCAGCGCGGGTGGGGGCCGCGCGGCGCGGTCGCGCGTTTCGCAATCACACCCGTTCAGCGCGCACACCCTCGCGGCAATGGAGCAGCTCACTGATCGCGCGCGGTGGTCGGTGTGACCGGTTCGACGCTGCCAACCAACTCGGTCGAATCCGCGCCTGGCATCTCTCGGGTCGGAATCTCGTTGCACACTGCGGCCCGCTCTACGGGCCACCAGCAAGCCCGGCGAGCGATGTGAGGAATCACGTCCAAAAGAGGGTACGCGTAGCCCGTCGGGGGCATTTGGATCGCGAGTAGCACTGAGCGCACACACTCCACAAACGCCGGTTGTGATGGATTGGCGTCGGCGACCGCAATCGGAACGTAGTGAGCGACCGACCGAACGGTCCCGTTCGGATCGATCACCACTGCGAACTTACTAAAGCCGTCGAATTGCCTGTCGCTCAGGGGCCGACATTGTGCGAGCACCGCAGGCTGCGCACGAAGCCGCAGCTGCACAAATGTGTCAAAGGAGTCGATCTCGAAGCGCGGCGGAAGCGGCCGCGTAGTCGCGCGCAGCTCATCGGGCACCAGGACTCCAACGTTCGCCTCGATGACTTGCACTGTCATGGAATCGTTCGGAGCGTCGCGCGGCGAGACGCGAATGCGCCTTGTGGGCTGCGTGCGGGATACGGCGTTCACGCGTTCGTTAGCGATGGCTCTTGACGCGACGCGTGTGTTGCCTGACTCGAGCCTGGGATGGGTGCGAGTACACGCAGAGAAACACGTGCAGAGTAAAACTGAACTCAACTTCCACACAACGATGTGCAACCGCATGATGAGACCTCCGTGCCAAACCCAATGCCCTGCTGATCACAAGTCCGGAAACGGGTCGATGAGCTGAAACGCCCAAAATGAGGCGATCTGAGAGAGATCGATCGAACGCGACGACTCACCGTCTGGGCTTTGGGTCGTTTGCCAGTAGGATTGCCGGCACACGTGCCGGGCTCGAACCAGAAGCAGGCGCTTCTTTGAACACGAGACCGCCCATGGATGACAGGAGCGCCCAGAGATTGTATCGCGCTCATCGAATCACGGCATGTGCGATGGTGAACGGCTCTGTCGAGACGGAGGGCATCGAAGCGAAGCGCATCGCGGCGATGACGCAGCGCTCTTCCGTTGCCGATAGGCGCGCGCGTGTAACCTGGATCGTGCCCTGAGGCTCCGCAGGGAAGTACATGTCTGCGGGAGCGTCGCGTTCGTACGACACACGAAGCGACTGGACCGCGCCGTACGCGTCAAACATGTACACAAGCCAGTAGAATGAGCGCGGTTCTGTAGGGGGCGCGCACCGTCGGTACGCATATCGAACTCCGTCAAACCGATCTAGAAAATCGATGCGAGTCCAGCCACCACGCCTCCGCGCGATGCCGTCTGCTCCGACAACATCACGTTCGTCCGGCGGGTGAGCCACGTCAAGCGCGCGATCGACTGCAGCGTCTGCCAGCGTGAGTGCAACCGAAGACCGCGCGATTGCGCTCGAATCTGTCGGAGAGTTCGCTGCGGTCGTTGCGGAATTGCGACACGAAGCGAGCTGCATCGCGATCGTAGCGCTTGCCCACACGAGCGCGCGCGCTCCGACTTCGCTCATCGAACATCCATGAGATCAATGAGCTGATTGCCCCAGCACGCGAAGCTCGAGCGCCGACTCACGTACTGAATCGCAAACGAGTCCGCCGCACCCAGCATGCTGTTGAAGTCTGCCGAGGTAAACTGCTCCGTTACGAACGCCGTGCCAACAAACACTTCGCGGTTGAACAATCGCATGATGCACTCCGATCTCTCTGCGACTTCCCATGACCAGCCGTAGGCGCACCCCAGGAGCCATCTTCGCAAACCATGTGCGAAAGCATCGCTCGTGCAACACGCCCCCCCAGCCGAACATTCGCCGAAGGGTGACGAGTCTTCGAACTCACGAACACGACAATGCCGCGCTTTCCGTCCGCCGTCCATGCACCCTCGCGCGCTGTCGCGAGCGCACGCGCCCTTGGCGACAGACTGCGATAACCAACGGACTCTCTTAGAGAATTCACCTAAGTTCTCGCTCCTTGGGTGACCCATTGAAGTCGTGAGTGTCCGCACGATGTTAGCTCGTGTCATGCCGCTCGCGCGCTCCTTGCGCGGGGGGAAGGGGTCTCGCGCGACACGCCCGCTGTGCCCGCTGTCCAGCACACTCGCGTACGTGCCGTGGGATCCCACGGACCATCGTCGTTGGTACGCGCGGTGAAGTGAGCCACACCTTCGATCGAATCCTGGCTCAACGTCATGGGCGCTCTCGTCCCGCCCCGCGGCCCATCGATGCGATCGCCGCTGTTTTCGCAGGAGATACCGAGTTGGCGTTGGCTCGAAGACGTTGGGTCGGCCGCTTCGCTGGGAGCGACTCGACGGACGGCGTGCCTAGCGCATCGCCTGCTACGCGACCGGATCGATCGAGGACATAGCAGAGCAGCAAGCGCTTCATCGAACGTGGGCCGTCGATGTGATGTGTGGGAGACCCATCGGACCACGCCGCCCGTCAGAGGAGCACCCACCATGGCTCATCGTACCGATCCGACACCGCCCACGCTTACCCTCCCGCGCTGCTCGATCGCGCTCGCCGCGCTCCTCGTCAGCGGGTGCGTGAGGCTCACGCCGACCCGGTCCGTACGCGCGCCCGCGCAGCCACGGCCCAACCTTGCGCACGTCGCCCCGGACGCAGCGGTCCCGCACGACGACGCAGCGATGCTGGCCGAGGCTCCCCTTCCGCCGCTGTTCGCGAGAAAGATCGGCTGCATCGTGGGCCATAGCCCGCGCGGATTTGCTTGGATGCGACCCAGTGGCGGGCAGCCGAGCACGCCCCTCACGCACGCGGAGCTCGCCGCGCGTCCCTGGCTGTGGGGACAGAGCGGCTCTGGTTGCGCAGAACCGTTTACCGTCTATCGTCGCGACGGCGGGATCGGCGGGATCGGCGGGATCGGCGGGGCGCAGGCCAACATGACACAATCAATCAACGCGGCCGCTGAGGAGTACCTGACCTTTGGACGGGTCGATGACTACCAGCGCTGGGCGCCGATGGACTGTTTGCTTCCGCCGTCGAGCCGCCCGCTGCTCGATCCAGGCGGCAACGGACCGCACGGACGCAAGGTGTACTTTCTCTATGCGAGCGATCGGGCTGCGTACCTCGAGCACCGCGATGTCCTCGGACAGGTCCTCGTGAAAGAGTCCTGGGCACCTCGCGAGGTCGCGACGACCGAGGCGATCACGGCGGGGGGCTGGCACGGGCAATGCGCCACGGGTGAGAGTGGATCGACGCGCTGTGTGCAGCCAGGGGCGTTTAACGGGCTCTTTGTGATGCTTCGTGGGCCCGTGACGGCAGCGACCGACGAAGGCTGGACGTACGCCACCGTCGATCCGCGCGGGGACATCACAGCATCGGGACGAATCGCCACGTGCATGCACTGCCACGCGCGAGCGACGCACGGACGACTCTTCGGGATCGTGACGGGCGCGGGAGTTCGCTGGCGCTGAACCGATTGCCGCGCAGCGCGGTCGCTGCGCACAATCTGCGATCACACCCCCGTCGGAGCGCGCGGCGCGCGGGATCTTTGCGGGCGTCGCGTTGGACCCTCGTGATCGGCGCAGCGTCGCGCACAGGACGCTGGACGCTGGACGCGCGGACGCGAGCGCCATTGAAATCGCAGCAACGATTCAATCCCGTACGGGCACATGCGATGCGAGCTTCGCGAGGAGTGTGCGGACGGACGTGTGGCCCGCTACGCCGCCGAGCCCGCGAGAAACGCAGCGAGGTACGGCGCCGTTCGGCTCGCTTTGCGCGTGGCGAGCTTCGACGGCGGGCCAGCAAACACGACCGCGCCGCCCTGCTCTCCCGCGCCCGGACCCACATCGATGACCCAATCGCTCGCGGCGACGACGCGCATGTCGTGCTCGACCACGATCACCGTGTTTCCCGCGGTCACAAGTCGATCGAGCTGCGCGAGCAGGCGCTCGACGTCCGCCGGGTGCAGGCCCGTCGTCGGTTCGTCCAGGACGTACAAGTTGTCCCCGCGTTGCGCGCGCTGGAGCTCGGTGGCCAGCTTGATTCGTTGGGCCTCTCCGCCGGACAGCTCCGTCGCCGGCTGACCGAGGCGCAGGTACCCGAGCCCCACCTCGCGCACGACGTGAAGCGCGCGCTGCACTGTGGAGTCGTCCGAAAAGAAGGTGTGCGCGTCATCGACGGTCAAGCGAAGCACGTCCGCGATGGACTTCTCGCGGTACAGCACCCGCAGCGTGTCCGGGTTGTACCGGGCGCCCTGACAAGCAGGGCACGGCGCGTACACGCTGGGAAGAAACAGCATTTCGACAGAGACAACCCCTTCGCCTTCGCAGTTGGCGCACCGTCCCTTCGCGACGTTAAACGAGAAGCGCCCCGCGTCGTAGCCCTTGGCCTTCGCGGACTTCGTCCCCGCGAAGAGCTTGCGGATCGCGTCGAACAGGCCGGTGTACGTCGCGAGATTAGACCGCGGCGTCCGTCCGATGGGCCGTTGATCCACTTGAACCAAGCGCGTGAAGTGCTCGATTCCACTGCGAATTCGCCCGCCGATGGGCACCGATGCGTCGAGCGCGACGAGATCGCTCTCGTCGGTCTCGTCGTCGTGCGCGGCGTGCGATCCCAACGCAGCGGCGACCAGCTGGACCAGCGCCTGGCTCACCAGGCTGGATTTTCCCGAGCCCGAGACGCCCGTGACGCTCGTGAGCGTCCCGAGCGGAAACGACACGTCCAGCGCCCGCAGGTTGTTGCGCGTGACGCCTTCGAGCGCGAGCCAGCCCTTGGGCGCGCGTGGCGTCCTCGGGGCGACCGGTCCCTTCGCGAACAAGTGCCTGCGGGTCTCCGAGGCTTCGACCGCGCGAAGGCCCTCTGGCGGACCGCTGTACAGCACCTGTCCGCCGCGCTCACCGGCGGCGGGTCCGACGTCGACGATCCAGTCCGCGCGACGAATCACTGCCATCTCGTGCTCGACGACGAAGAGCGAGTTGCCCGAGGCCTTCAGGCGATCGAGCGCGCGAAGCAGCGCTTCGGTGTCCGCGGGGTGCAGCCCCGCCGAGGGCTCATCCAGGACGTACACGACGCCGAAGAGGTTAGAACGCACCTGCGTGGCGAGCCGCAGTCGCTGCAATTCGCCTGGCGAAAGCGTGGGCGTGCTGCGATCGAGCGAGAGGTATCCCAGACCGAGATCGCGCAAGACGGCGAGCCGCGCGACCGCGTCTTCGGCGATCTGTCGCGCGACCAAGGCGCGCTCGGGGTGCTGCTTCGCGTCGTGGGTCGTGCGCGCACCCGAGGCGTACGGCGCGAGCAACACCGCCAGTCGATCGAGGGACAGTCGCGAGAGATCCGCGATGTTGTAGCCGGCGAAGGTGACGGAGAGCGACTCGGGGCGCAGCTGTTTTCCGTGGCAGCTCGCGCAGTCGCCGCCGACCATAAACGACAGGGCGCGCTTCTTCATGGCCGCGCTCTGCGAGTTTGAAAACGTGTGCAACACGTGGCGCTTGGCGCTGGTGAAGGTGCCCATGTAGCTGGGCTCGGCGTTGCGCGCGACGGCGCGTCTCGTCTCGTCCGGGGTCATTCCGGCGTACACGGGGACCACCGGCTGCTCGTCGGTGAAGAGAATCCACGCGCGGAGCTTCTTCGGGAGTTCGCGCCAGGGACGGTCCACGTCGTGCCCAAGTGTGACCAGAATGTCCCGCTGGTTTTGCCCGCCCCACGCCGTCGGCCACGCTGCGACGGCGCGCTCGCGAATGGTCAGCGAATCGTCCGGGACGAGCGAGCGCTCGGTGACCTCGTACACGCGGCCGAGACCGTGGCACGTCGGGCACGCGCCCTCCGGCGTGTTGGGAGAGAACGCCTCGGCGTAGAGCAGCGGTTGATTGGGTGGGTACGTTCCTGCGCGAGAGAAGAGCATGCGCAGGAGGTTGGACAGGGTCGTGACGCTCCCGACCGACGAGCGCGTGGTGGGCGTCCCGCGCTGCTGTTGCAGTGCGACCGCCGGCGGGAGGCCCACGATGTCGTCCACCGCGGGGACCGGCATCTGGTCGAAGAGTCGGCGCGCGTAGGGCGAGACGGACTCGAGGTAGCGGCGCTGGGCTTCGGCGTAGAGCGTCCCGAACGCGAGCGAGGACTTGCCCGACCCAGAGACCCCCGTGAAGACCACCAGCGCGTCGCGCGGGATGTCCACAGACACGTCGCGGAGGTTGTTTTCGCGCGCGCCTCGGACGCGGACAAACCCCGGTCTGCCTGCAGAAACACTGACAGGATGCTCGAATGACGTCACGGGTACCGTGGACGCGCGCTTGGACGGAGGCTTGCTCATGGTGTGCAACCCCAGCGGTGTCGCTTACGGCTGCCCGAAGCGCAACGATGTGACAGGGGGCGTCCTGCGCGACGTGCGCCGACACGGGAGCCTTCAGCACGCAAACGAAGGCGCGAGGGACCAGCCCTGAAGCACGATGGACTCCGTGCGATCGAAGCAGGTCGTACGCGTTTCGAGCGCACAAATGCTGCGGCGTTCGTGGTCGAATCCGGTCTCCTGCTCAGGATCGCCGGTGTTGGCAACGTTGGCTCCTTGAGTGAGCGGATCGACTCACACGTTGCCTTGCGAGAGCAACTCGCGGGTGGCATATTCCCGGTGCAACTTGGCTCTCGGGGAGGGACGAATGGCGGACCTTCGGGGCGGTGTTGCAAGAGGAGGTCGCAGAAATGAGTTCGCACAATCGAACTGGGTTGCGTTGGCATAGTACGTGCCCCCCACCAACGAATTACGTGGATATTTGCAGGGATACTGACCGCGTGGATGCTTATTGCATGCGGAGCGAAGACGGGACTTGAGGTGCCCGACGGGGGCGACGCGAGCATCCACGGGATGCAGCCGCTGCCTGATTGGCGCGTGAGCGGCACGGTGCGCTGCGGAAACTGCTTTCCTGAGAAGTGGTGCGAGGGCGAGAGCGGCGTGCCGATCTGCACCGACAAGATTCCTGGGCTGGCTCCGCCGGGAATGCCCTGCCAAGCGTTTTGCTCGTCGCGCCCCAACACGCGATGGATCGGGGTCAGTCAGCCAGCGATCGACGCGTTCGGGCAGGTGAAGGACTACTTCTGCGCGGGGCCTGCGGGTGACAACGTCACCACGCCGAATGCTTGCATTCAGCCGCCCGTGGCGGGCATCACGGTGTGGCCGATCGACGGGTGTTTCATGACTGACGAACGGATTCGAACCTTCGTCGGGATCGCCCCTGGAGCGCCGATTCCTCGGCAAGTCGTGAACTACTTCCGCACAGGATTGCCACCAGGGACAATGATGGACCGCGCGACGGTGTGCCCCCACACCAACCCACTGGATCGAAGCTGCAACTACGACCCAGGCAACGCCCTGCTCTCGTTGTTCACAGACTTGCGCTGCCCCAAGGCAGAGCCGCATCCACTGTGTCTGCAAGAGTACATCGTTCAAGCGCCCGACCAGGCCAGCGCGACGCTGGAAGGCCAACGATTGCTAGGTCGATACGCCAACATGTTTGGCGCTGCGAGGATGCTCGGGCGCACGTTTGGCTCGTCGGACCCGTCGAGTCCTTCGGGAGGGTTCTTTCTCGCGGGTGGCGTTGCTCCATTCGCGTGCTTTATCCCGGCGGCAAGCATCAACGCTCGGCCATTTTCGGGGATCGCCGTGCCCAACAATGATCCGGGCATCACGCGAAACGGCTACGAGGCAACGGTTCTGGCCACGACACGTCTTGTGATCGAAGACGGAACGTCGTCACCACCGGTGATGCCGCTGACCGGAGAGGCCTTCGTGGACATCAGCAACGGACGTTTCACGATGACGTTGCTCGAACTGCAGCAACCCGCGGGAAATTCGGTAGTCGCAAGCGGATACACTGTGACCGACTCGCGCCTGCTCCTCGAGAACTTCTGGCGCGGTGCGTACACAGTCGGCGGCGCTTCGCCCAACATCTCTATCGAGCTGCCCTCGACGGTCTCGCAGGTGCAAACCACTGTAAACGGCTCGCCTCGCATCGCGCGTCCAATGGCCGACACTGCTACGGGTCACTTCGATGGGGGCAGTCTGCTGAACCTCACCTTGCGATTCCGCCCAGATGACTCGATCCCGACCTGGCTCCGGCTCGAGCTCCGCTTGCAGCTCGTTCCGAGGCCGACGGCGACGATCACGAGCGCCCCGACGACGGTGGAGTGCAAGCTCAACCCGGACGGGTTCGTGGGCGCGCTCGTACCGGTCACCGGAACCACGTCTGCGTCCGGCGCGACGATGCACTGGTCGATTGAGTCGGGTGGCGGCGTCGATTGGCGCACGGGCGCGAGCGCGACGCTGCGAGCGCGCGTTCCTCCGACGCCTTCGGGTCCGCAACCGCGGATCGGACTGTACGTCCCATCGGGGCGCTTGGCGGCGTCGACCGTGCAGAACATCAACGTCGTCGACAATGTGCCGCCCACCATTTCCAGCACCACGGTCACTCCGTCGTGCGGCTGGGGACACTCTGCGGCCGAAGGCAACCCGCAGATTCCGACGATTTGCGCTCCGATCACGGGGCAGTTCAGCGATGTGTGCACGCAGCCGCGAAGCTCCATCGTGCGCGTACGCGTGTACGACTACCCCTCGAACGTGCTGCTCGAAGAGCGCGAGCTTCAAGACGGCCCGTGCATCACCCCGTCGCCGTGGCGCATGGACTCGAACATGGCCAACGCCGACTATGAGGTCGAGTGGCGTGCCGTCGACGCCTGGGGCAACTGGACGACGGAGCGGCACTGGCGCGGTTGGTTCTCGCCGAGCACTCCAGTGGGTTCATGCTCGTACGGAACGAACGTCCACACCCTCTGGGACTACTGATCGGAGCGCTGCCATGGCCACGCGTCGAAGAAACTCTTGGTGGTGCGCAGCGCTTCTGTTTGCGCTCGCCCTGTCGTGCGGCGCGAAGACGGGGCTGCGTGTTCCCTGCGAGATGCCTGTGCGCGGGACGCGCCCTGCCTTCGTTCTCGTCTACGAGAAGAGCAACATTTCAACGATCCACCGCCCTGGCGACGACCCACCGTACGGACGCTACTACGACCGCGAGCAGCTCGCCTGGGTCCGATCATTTCTTCCGTCGCTCGGAGCCAATGCGCTCGTGGGTGCGACACCCTGGCCTGTGGAGGACCGAGGAACACCGAGGTTTCGATGCCCCTGGAGCGACTCGATCCTCAGCCCGATCGCGGATGACGGCGCATCCAGCGCGCTGCGATACATGAACGAAGAAGAGTTCATCGCGCGCCCGAGCGGCCCCATCAGCCAGTCGATCGAGGCCGCGGTGCGCGCGCTTCGAGCTTTGCCCGAGGACGTGCACCCGCGCGTCGTCCTCTTGACCAGCCTCGGCATCGTCAACGAGTGCCGCGGCGAGTATGCGTGGAGTCCAGGGCCGCGCGATTGGCACTATCAACGCGTGGCCCAGTTTCGTCGCGAGGGCTTTCCGACGCTCGTGGTGGGGCCGCGTCTTGCAGCGGACGGAAGTACCGTCCTGCGAGACATCTTGGAGGCGTACGCAGAAGCGGGAGGACTGGCGCGTCGCGACGGTCCTGCGACCTGGTACGATTTTGTGCTTGATCGCGACGAGCTTCTGCTCGCAGCCGAGCGAGCCATCTTGCACCCGGCGTACTGTGTCGGGCGCGCTGCGGAGGGCACGGACGAACCCGACGCGTGGGCGATGCAGGCACCAAGTATCGGCACCATTCCGCGCGACACGAGCCATCGTGAAGGCTGGGATTGGGTTGATGCAGCACAGGGCACAGTGCGTCTCTACGGCACCCCGTGCGAGCGCGTCGCCCGAGCCCGAGAGCGGCCGCGGCTCGTGACGCAAACGTGGGGGTGCTACCCGTAAGCTGGGAACCGGGATGCGGCACTGCAAGGCACACAGGCTGCACAATCGGCAGCGCGCACGACCGGCAGACGAGCCCTCATCGTGACTCTGATTGTACGAGTGAAAATCCAAGCAGAACGCGATCGGCACGCGCCCGGACGCTCGTCTCTTGGGCGTGTCCTGAGCGAGAACGAGCAGCGTGCGTGCGGCGAGCGCAGGGAGCCTGGTTCGCGTTCGCGAGTGAATCTGCAGGGGTTTGCGACGAAAGTGCTCTCTCGGCGCGCCGACAGTGCACTGTCGTTGAGCAGGCGAGATCGCGCTGCTAGGGTGAGCACGCTGAGTACACCCGCTCAGGATCGCCTGTGAAAACAGCGGCGAACGCACGGTACAGCGCGGTCGCAGAGTGCTGTGGACGCACACGAGGCAACGGGCGATCGGGTCAATGGCATCTCGCGCGTGCTCGACCGCAGGGCGTTGGACGTTCTTGTCTCTCGGGGAGCGTCGAGGGCGCAGCGCGGTAGACCGACACCGCGGGATCGCGAGGGGCGCCACGCTGCTGTCTCCGGCGCAGAGCCCGAACAGCTGCCCGAGTGAGAGCCCGCATCGTGCAACGAAGGGTCGAGCGCGTGACCTTCTACGGAGCGAGCACGGAGGTACGTTGTCGCAGCGATGGACATCCCCCCGGCCCGCTTGCTCGTCGGGCTTGACGATCGAGACCGCTGCGGTCCGCTGATCGTGCGGGCGATCGCGCAGTGGAATGGCTGCGAAGAGTCAGGCATCGTTGGATGAGCGCTCCGAGGATGCGAGCGAATGAGCAGACAATCGAGGCAAAATCCGCGCTTCTGTCACTCCTCGTGCCGACCGTCGGAGCGCACTAACACGTCGCCCACCGCAGCAAGCGCTGGTTCGAGCCCAGACACTTCCGACCCGGGCGCGCTTCGACTTCGCGCCATCGAGAGGGTCCGCGAAGCAGCCCTGTCCGACGAGTGGGTCGACCGTGCCAACGCGTGCGCGACGTGCGCCGCGCGGGTTGCGGGCCAGTGCTGACTCGCGGCCTCGTGACAGTGGAACACGCCGTTGCAACGCACGCAGAACGCATGCTGCTATCCCGTCATGGCCGCGAAGAAAAGAGTGACAGAGCATCCGCTGAGCTCTGCGAAATTCGACTTCATCGAGGACGCGTCGGCGCCGAGCGCCGTCATGGCGCTGCACATGGATTCAAAGCCGAGCGAGCGCTATGCGCTGCGCGAGGTCGCAGGCACAGCCACGAAGCACGCGCTCGTTCGGATCGACGCGCCCGAGTCTTCGCCGGTGATCGTGCTCGAAGAGGGCTTCGGTCGTTCGAGCAAGCTTATCTTCGAGCTGGACCCGTTTGTGGTGGTCTCTGCTGCCCCCGTGACGAGAGCCGCTTCGCTGGCGTGCGGCGCGAACGGCGGCGTGCTCGAAGTGATCGACGTCGCGCGAGGAGTCCTCGCGACGACCCTCCCGACGCCCACGGAATATCCGTGGATGGTGCTGTGGAAGCAGCAACGTTGCATCGCGTGCCTGCTTGGAAATTGGCTCGTCTTTTACGCCGTTGTAGAGGGCCACTTCCTTCGCGTGGCCCGCGTCAAGACGCCGGCGCGTCGCGGCAAGTGGGGGCTGCGTTTGTGGTGCGTGGGCGATGCCCTTTGGGTCGTCGACCACAACGGCGGAATCCGCTGCTACCGCGTCGACGTCAGCGCCACGCCCCAATGAGCCAGCGTGCGCTTCAAAGCGACGTTGCTCGTGGTCGAGACGCAAAGATCGCCCGGTGATGTCGTGCGGGTCGGACACGAGCGTCACCGCCGGGACGTGGGCTACACTCTCGCGCGGTGAGCAACACGAGCGATTCGGCGCTTCGATCCGAGTACACGACGCTGCGCGGAAAGGTCGTCGTCGCCCAGCGAACGCTCCAGGCCCCACACAGCGATCGCCCTTGCGTCTACTGGGACATCCGCGATCAATGGTCTGGGCGCCCCACAGAGCGAGGCTGCGTGGACTTCTTCATCGAGGACGCGCAGGGCAAGGTGCTGGTTCTCTCGGAGCACATCCACGCAGACACCCTCGCAGAGCGCAGCCAACGTGTCGTGGAGGCGGTCGAGGGCGACCTCATCGCGCTCGGTGAGCGGCTCTCTGTCATCAAGCAGCAGCTGCGCGAGAAGCAGGGGCCCGACGCGGCGAAACTGCAGCGCGAACGACAGGGACTCGCGCAGCTCGCGACGTTCTTGCACGCGACCAAGGCGCACGCGCGCGGGCGGCGTCACGTGGGACAATCCCTAAGCGAGCAAGCGACGTGGCTCGAGGCGCACGCACACCTCGCGCAGTCCGACGGCGTCGCGATGCGTACCGCGAAGGTCACGCGTGATGCCTGGCAGGCGGTCATCGAAGCGGGCCACGAAATCACAGTGAACGGCCGCTGCTCGCACGAGCCGCTGCCGCCGGAGCTCGGCGACGGAGGCTATCGCACAATCACCACTTGCAGAGTGTTGCGAGGCAGCGAGGAGGCGCCGATCTTGATCACCGGCATCGGGGCCATCTCGCCTGCCCGCAATCACCGGCTGCACGACGCGGGTACACACGGCGGTTCGCACCTCGCGCGATCACGCGCGCGTCCATCGAAGGACGGCAGCGTGCCCTTGACGGCGCGCGCCGGTGTCGTGGGCGCGGCCATTGCGTTCGCGCTCGCCGCCTTCGCCGCGCTCTGGTCCTCACGATGAGTCCGCGCGTAGCGCAGCGCGCGGCGCAAACGCCGGCGATCTAGGCCTTCTCTACGCGGATCCAAGCGAACTTCACCTGCTCTCCTTCGCGGAGGAGACCGCGACTGATCTTAAGATCTCTCGGTCCATCTCAAGCTGGGACAACTTCATCGCTTAATTCACAGTCGATTTCGACGGTACGCGGCCGTCGCTCGGCGCGAGAGCAGCCACCGTTGGCCGCGCCACGACGGAAGCGATTTCAACCTCGCGACAGGCCTCTTCCATGCTCGCGACCAGCGCCAGCGCGCTCGCTCTTCGCTCTGCTTGTTTGTCGCTGAGTGACTCGGCCCACGACCGAAGAGACGCTTGCGTTGTCCGATCAGAGCACCGAACGAGCCATGCCTCGAGCGCCTTGCGTCGCGTCTCTGTGAGCTTTGCCGCACAATATGCAGGCAAGAGCAGCCCCCACCTTCCGCGAAATTCGAGGCGCTCAAGGAGCCGCATCGCCGTGTCCAACGCAGGCGGAAAAGCGCGAAGCGCGCCAGGATTCATCACGAGCTCGTCCACGATCGCAGGCACTCTCTCAAGCGTGACCTCGCGGGCAGCGAGCGGAAAACTCGTCACTCCGGCCTCGTACATCGCCAGCAACAACTCGAGCGCCACCGTGACAGCCGGACCGTGCGCGGCCGCACGCAAAGCGTCTTGCACCAGTCGCGTCTTCACCGTTGCATGCGCGCCCCGGACGCAGCGCTTTGCGGCGTGGATCGTCGCTGCGTAGGCCCCGGTATCGCGGGATTCCAAAACGCTCGCTAGCTGATCTGCTGCATTTTTTGCAGGGTCCACAGCATCTCGATGGCCTGCGAGCAGTCCCAGCCCCTCGTCCATTGCGAGCACGAGGGCCTGCAGTGCTGCCGCGTCGATTCGCGCGCTCACCACGACCTGCGCTTCGTCGCCGACGTACCCCGCAGATTCGAGAGCAGCCCGCAGCTCCAACACGCGTTTGTCCACGAGCGCCTGGTCGTTTCGAAAGTCGATGACCCACAGCAAAGGAGTCCCGACGCCGAGCGTCTTCCACGCGGCGAACTTGTCTTTTTGCACCGGCATCAGTCGCACGGTTGTGATCGAGGCAAACACCGCGCCGATCACGGGTTGTGACGGGTCGTCGTCCAAGGGGGCTCGCGTAATCTTTACAAACTCGAGAAAGACGTACTCTCTCAACGCGGACGCGAAGCAAAGCTCGGGCGCGACGCTGGCCAGCTCGTTCACCCGCTCGCGCTCAGAGAACAAGCTGCCCGCGAGAAACACACGGACACGCGGCCGTCCCTTGCGATCCCGGGCCGGTTCAACGCTCGGAGTCTCCACCGACTTTCCCGATCGTTTGGCCTTCGCTCGGGCTTCGGAGAGCGCCTTTTTTCCCTGCAATCGCTGACGACAAAGTGCCTCGACCTGATCGCGATCAGAAAAGGCAGTTTTGTTGTCCACCAACGTCAAGTGCGTCCGTGACGCATCCACGTCTGCGGCGCACATCGGGTGATAGAAGACCTGCGTTGCCATCGCTGCCCCGAACGTTCCGAAGCCTCGCATCGCGATCTGTCCGGCGTCCATCACCTCCATGCAACGCGAGCATTTCGTGGGCTTAAAGAGCATCAGAATGGCGAACATCGCTGATCATCGCCCGCTCGCCGCGGACTGAGCAAGGCTCGTGAGTTGTTTCGCGAAGCACCCGCGCACGCGGGTTTGCGCCACAAGGGTTACACTCGTGAAATGGACTCGGGTGTCGACTTCGCGCTTCACTGGGGCGCGCTCGTCGTCGGTCTGGTTCTGATCGGTCCGTACGTGTTCGTGGTGTTCAGCCAACGCATTCACGAAGGGGAGTTCGCGAAGCAGATCAACAAGCTGCTCATGCTCGGAGACGTCCAGCGCGCGAAAAAGCTCGCGCAAGTCAGCGACGGGCCTCTGTGCGCCGCGACGAACGTGGCGCTCACGAGGGTGCTCGACGGCTCTGCGTTGCGACAGGACCAAGCCGAGGACTATCGCGCTTCGGCGGCGACGATCGATCCCGAGGTGGTGAAGCAGCGGCTGAGATCTGCTTTCATCGTGGCGTTCGACGACGCACGCAAAGGACGTTGGGCGCGTCGCGCGATGGCGGCGGTTGGGGCGTGCCTGTTCGCGGTCGTGGCCGCGGATCTCGCGCGTCGTCCGCTGCTCGGGCCGCCGCTGGCCGGCTCTGCGATCGGGCTGCTGACGATGTTCTGGACCGTTCGGCGCGACGCTGCCGAGCGCGGCGCGGCGGTCGCGATGTTCGCGAGGATCGAGGACGCGATGTACGTGTGTGCGATTGGGCCTCCTCCGTCGCCCACACCCCTGGCCCCCCTCGCGATCATCGTCGAAGAGCCTGGCGAGCCTGCGCGCGAGGTCGCGATCGATCAGCCCGTGATCAAGATCGGCAGAATCGGCACCGCGCAAATCCTGCTCTCGTCCGAGCAGGTCTCGCGCCTGCACGCGGTGATTGAAAACGACGAAGGCGTGCTGTCGATCATCGATCTGGGCAGCGCGACCGGCACACAGGTCAACGGCGATCCGATCAACAAGCGCGCGCTGCGCGACGGCGACCGGATCACGATCGGCCCGTGCGTGCTGACCGTTCGCGCGCGATCGTGAGCGCGGCAGAAGGCGACGCTCAACCGCCAACGAGAGAGAAGCCACCTGCGAGGCGCGCTCGAACGCGAAGGAGCAGCTCGCGACGCTCCCCGCGGCGCAACGTGTGGTGACGCTCGAGAAGCTCGACGGCTGAAGCGGTCACTTGACCTTGCGAACCATTGTTGTCGCTTCGTCCCGCAGCGGCGGGGGACGACGGGGCTCGAGGCTCGGGACGCGCGCTTCGAGCGAGCGGGCCACGCTCTGAGCGAGCTCGGACTCGCCGAGCGCGTTCGGCGCGCAATCTTCGGGCAGAAGTAGCAGGGCGGCGATGAGCGACGCGGCGCTCTCGAAGCGGCGCTTGGGGTCGATCTCGGTGAGCTGATAGACGACCTTCGCGAGCGCCTCGGGGACGTGGGGGTTGACCTCGCGTACGTCGGGGACGCGCTCAGTCTGAACGAAATGCATCGCGACGACAGGCTCCATCTCGAAGACGGGTTTGCCCGTGAGGCACTCGTGCAGGGTGAGCCCGAGCGCGAAGAGGTCCGCACGGCCGTCGACGGTCTTGCGCGCAGCTTGTTCGGGCGCGAGATAAGAGAGCTTTCCACGAACGGTCTCGTCGTTGTCTGCAGCGTGCGCGATGCCGAAATCCGAGAGCTTCACCTCGCCCATCTTGGACAGAAGGACGTTGGGCGGGTTCACATCTCGGTGGACGAGACCCAGCAACTCTCCCTGCTTTTTGAATGCGTGTGTGTACTTGAGCGCCCTGCCGATCGCCAGGGCGATGACGGCGACCGCGCGGGGGGACATCCCGTTGGGGTGCGCCTTGATGATGCGCTTGAGCGTCACACCGTCGATGAACTCCATCGCAAGGTACAGCGACCCGTCGTGCGATCCGAGGTCCAAGATCTGCACGATGTTCGGGTGCGCGAGCCACGATCCTAGCTCGGCCTCGGCGCGAAACATCGCGACGAACTCGCCGTCTCTGGCGAGCGAAGGGAGCACGCGCTTGATGGCGACGCGCTTCTCGAAGCCGCCTTCGGGCGAGTAGGTCGCGCGAAAAACCTCGGCCATTCCGCCGGTTCCGATGCGCTCGTGCAGAATGTACTTGCCCATCCAGTCGCGCTCGCGGACCGACGCGAGGGCCTCTTCTGCTTTGCGCGTGAGGTGCCCGGCGAAGATGGCCGTCACGATCCCCGCGCAAAAGAGCAGAAACGTGCGGGTGAGCATCATCTCGGTGCCCAGCGTCACGAGCGTGTGCGCAGGCAGCAGCGGTCGCGCGACGAAGAAGTACAACAAGAGGTACTCGGTCGCCGCGATGAAGCCCGCGGCGAGGGCGAGGGGGCGGCTCGTTCGCAGGCCGCTCAGCGCGACGAGCGAACCCCAGATCGCGAGCGGCGGCGCGGTGAGTGCGTACTCGGCGCTCTGGAGCTTCACGTCGATCACAAAGATTAGCGACGGGATCGAGACCTCGAACAGCACGTTTACCCAGGGAATCACCCGGTGATACCAGCCACGCTTCAGCGCCACGCGCAGCGCTGCGTAGTATCCGGTGACCACTGCGAGAAACGCGACGAGAAACGCAGAGAGCCTCCAGCCGATCTTCACTGACAGCGCGAGGCACACGACCATGCTTGTCGCGCCCACGGTGCTCATCCAGAGCGCGACCGAGCTCTCTCGAAGCGGAGCGTCGCGTTGGAGGTACTCGCGGAGAATGAGAGCCGATGTTGTTGGGGTTGGGCTCGCGAAACGTGTCTCGGTCATGAAGAGGGTCTCAGTGGAGGCGGCGGAGGATGCCACAACCCGTACGGGCCTTCGCCTGCTGTTTCGAAGGAGAACGCGGAGAAGCGAGTGCGCGATCCCGAGCGCAAGTTGGCGCACACGGCCAAGCGTCTCAACGAAGCATCGCTCAGGCTGTGACTTAGGGCGCACGGCGCTCAGAGGCTACGAAGCGCTACGGAATCTCCACACGAACGCACGCTCGCGGGTCCGTCTCTTTGGACTTCGAAGATCCCCGTGCAGGACCCAACACCAACCTCGCCAACGCGCTCAGAGACCATGGTTCTTGGATGCGCTCTCAGCCCTTTTGGGCGAGGTGCGCGAAGAGCAGAACTCTGAGCTCGCGGGGGGCTCGCGGAGAGACCTCTTCAAGCGCCATCTACTTGCATCCGAATCAACACAGAATCGCCTGTGAAAACACAGGAGAACGCGCGGTGCAACGGGGGTGCCGAACGCGGCGCGGTCGCAACGGGCCATCGAGTCACCCTCAACCGACGCGTGCTTGACCGACCGCTGTCGGGAGGTCCTCTCCGATCGGATCCGCGTCGTCCGACCGTCCGTTGACCGCGCGCAAATTTTCTCGGAACCCCGGCGCGTGCGCGCTGTCATCACTCGCCACGATGCGAATGAACGACGACATCCGCTACGTTTTGCACCGTCGAACCGAGGTTGAGCCCTGCGATCTCGACGCCGCGCGTGGTGAGCTCGTCGAGGTCGTCCTGCGCTGGGGAGCGCAGATCCTGTTTGTCAGGCACCTCGGCGCCAACGAGCGCTTTGTCGTCAGCGCAGACCCTGCGGATCGTGCGGCGGATGTCTTCGTCGATGGCGAATCGCTGTTCGGTGCAGAGACGCTCACAACGTCGCGTTCGTGGACCTGTGTTCAGCAGTCCCGCGGCGCGTGGTGGATCTGCCCGACGCCGGTCTCAGCGGGCGAGGCGTTCGCGCTGGCGTCGCATGCGACGGTGGCGCTCGGAGCGCTCGATCTCGTCGTGCGCAAGGTGGCGGCGCCGCGTGCCGTTGTGCAGCGCCGCAAGATCGATCGCACGTTTGCAAAAGCGCTCCTGAGCGTGACGATCGTCGCCAGTGCGCTGGGCACAGCGACCGTGGTGACGGATCACCCCTTTCACCCGATGCTCGCGAACGAAGCACAGAGCGATCGGTACCAGTGGATCTCGCACAGGCTCGCCAGGTCGTCACGGGCGCCGGACGCGCACAGCATCGACGCGCGGGGCAGCGACACGCGCGGCGCGCGAGGTGAAGACGACGAGCCGGCTCCGGGCGCTGCCAACGCCCGGCCGAGCCATGCGCGAACGAATGCCCGGCGGGCGCGTGGTGATATGTCCGAGAGTCACCGGCCGCGTGTGTCCAGCCGCGAGGCGGTCGCGTCGCGTGGAATCTTTGCGGCGCTGGGCGCCTTTCGTCCTGGGCGCTTTGACACCGCGTTCGACGCCCTCCGCGCGCCCAACGACAGCGTCGTGGGGACGTCGTCCCTGGGCGAGACGATCGCGGACTCGTTTGGCTTCGGCGGTCTTGGCGGCGGGGTCGCCTCGCACGGCCGTGGTGAAGAGAGCATCAGCGCGTGCGGTTGTGACGGCTCGATCGGGTTCGGCACCTACGGTTTCGCGAACTTCGGCGCCGGCGCGTACGGAGAGCGAATGTCGCCCGCTGCCAGCGCGGGTGCTCGTCTGCGTGACCGCGCGACAGGTGGGCCATCGGTTCGCACGAGCGGCCATCTGCGCGTATGCGGTCGACCTGCCGAGAGCCTGGAGACGTGCGCGCCCAGCGCAGACAACGGGCGGTCACCGGACAGCATTCGCCGGGTCGTGCAGCAACACCTCGGAGAGATCCGGCACTGCTTCGAGCAAGCGCTCGTGCGCAACGCCTCCGCTGCCGGGCGCGTCGCGGTGCGTTTTGTCATCGACCCAAACGGCGCGGTGCTCGGCGCAATGATTGACTCGAACGACATGGGCGACGCGCTGCTCGGCCGCTGCGCGAGTGACGCGTTTCGGCGGTGGACCTTTGCCCCAGCGTCGTCGGTCGTGACCGTCACCTACCCCCTCATGATGCGAGCCGAGTAGTCGCGGCGATGTTCATCGATCGCCAACACAGGATCGCCTGTGAACGATGGCGTCCACGTGCATGCGCCGAGCGGCGCGCTCACGTTCTACGCGCCCCACTGAACGCGACGCGCGCGCTCGCTCGAGAACCGCAGGGATCCTCGGCAGCCCTGTGCCTGTCGCAGTGCGGGTATTCTCACCGCGGTCATGATCACCCAAATCGAACGCAGCCCTTCGGGGCGCGCACGCTGCCGAAGGTGCAACGAGCCGATCGCGAAGGGGGCTGTGCGCGCGGTCTTCAACGGCACAGTGATGGGCGTCGAGGCGAGCGAATCTTTTCTGCATTTTCGCTGCGCAATCGACGTCGATGCGGTCAGCACAGAGGCCGCGCTAGCCCTCTTTGACGAGCCTTTCGACGAGCGCGCGGAGCTGACCGACGTGCTGCGACAACGGACGCGCGCGATCGCAGAATGCAAAAAGCCCGTGGCCGAGCGAGACCCCGAGCGCATGCGCGTAGAGGGCGCGCGAGACCCGAGCGGCCGCCCACGGGTGCGTGTGCTTCTCGCAGGCAGCGCGTTCTCGTGGGGAACCCTTCCGTCCTTCGAGCTGGACCGCGTGACCAAAGACCGCACGTTTCGGTCGAGCAAGCGCGAGTACCAGTTTGTCGTTCAGTACACGGGCATCGCCGACGCAGACGAAGACCCGTCGCAGCCCGTGATCGCCGCGGTGTTTGCTCCCTTCGCCGGCGCAAAAGTGATGAACAATCAGCGTCTGAAGCTCACGTCGTGGCGTGATCGAGCGTTGCCCACGCCGCTGCTTTGGGTGTTTACGCGCGCCGCGCAGACAGCGCCAAAAGACGAGCAAATTCAGGGATTGCGCGCGCTGTTGGACGACGTCGGCTACGTCGGCGACGAAGCGACCGTGTGTGTGGCGCGTGGGGTCAACGGCAGCACCCTCGCGGCGTTGGCCGCGGCGCTGGACGAGTCGGTCGAGACGATCACTCCACCCAAAGTAGACGCCCGCCCCAGCGACCTCAAGCTCGCGGCGAAGATCGAAGCGCTCGTCGCGGACCGCGCAGAGAGCAACGCGCGCCAAGCGCTCACACACGGCCTGCTCGCCGTGCGCCTTGCGAAGAAAAATGGCGCGATCGCAGCCAGCGTCCTTCCGCACCTGGATTTGCGAAAGCTCTCGCCCGCGGGCCGTGATGCGCTCGGTCGCGCAGCGGTCTCTGCGCTCGCGATGGACAACTGCCTCGACGAAGCGATCGCGCTGCTCACGCTGACGTTGGCGAAGTCCGAGGACCCTGAGCCTCTCGTCGCCAGCGCGACCGCGCCCATCCTCGCGGCGCTCACGCGCCTGCTCGCGAAGCCGTCGAAGACCCTCTCGGATCACAGGCTCAAGGACCCCAAGCGCTTGAAAGCGCTGACGTCCCTCGCGTGTGCCCATCAAATCAAAGGGCGCACCGCGCCGCTGCTCGTCGCGATCGCCGACGGGCGCGCAGATCGATCCCTGACCACGCTCGCGACCGCCCTGCTCGCTGCCAAAGCGCCGCGCGCAGAAGAGCGCTTGCTGCGCTGGATCGACGGTCTCGCCGAGGGCGACCCGCGGGTGACGCTGTTGGCCGCGACGCGACGCACCCTGATGACGCGCGCGAAGCGTCGTGCGGCCAAGCGCGCGTAGCGACGACCAGACCGTGCGTCGGTCCGGTGCTGCGCCCCCGTCGCGCGAGCGCTCACTGGACGATGCCGACGATGTTGCGGGTTTGTCTGGCGATTTCGACGGCGGTCTTGAGCTCTTCGAAGAGCTTTCGTGTGTCGTAAAGCCCGATGAGCATCAGTCGGTGGTTCTGCTCTTCGTGGGTCAGGACGGCGATCTGCCCGATCCCGAGGATCTTCTCGGGCAGCGACTGCGAGAACTCCAAGTCTCGCACGCGCCACAATTCAAGCGTGTCGATGCGGGTGGTGAGCAGACCCGACTCGACGTCGATGCGTCGCGTCGAGATTTGATAGCGCGTCGAGCGCCGCCGCAGCTCCGTCACCGCGCCGAGCACCAGTGCGGACAAGAGCGCGACCGCAGCGGCGATGGCGACTCCCACCCACCACGAAGACTCTGACGACGCCGCGGCGAAAGCCCCCAGACCCAGCGCGGCCACGGCGAGCGTGAGGCTGAGCAGGTAGCGGCTGAGGTACGCCTTTCGCGAGGGGCTACCGCCGTAGATCGGCCGCGCTCCCTGGATGGCGAGCTCGGCCTGCCCCGCAGGAGCGCCAGCGCGGGTCACGGCGGGCGCTGCATACGCGACGGGGGCTGCACCCCCAACGGGCGAGCCGCCCGCGACAGGCGAGGCGCTCGCGAGGGCGCCGTTGAGCATCTCGCCGCAGAAGCGACACTTGATCGCAGCGTCTTGAATCTCTTCGGCACAGAACGGACAGCGCTTCATTGCAGCGTCGGATACTAGACTACGAACGTCAGGCGGTCGTTGCTGCGTTCACCGCGAGAAGCGCGAATTGCGTCGCGCGCGAGGCGCGGGTCATGGGCTGCACGCTCTGTGCGGACGTGCACGGAAGCGCGGCGTACATCCTGTTCGACGCGAGCGGGACGTCTGCCTCCATGTGGCGACCTGCGATAGGCTGTCGTTCGTGCAAACCTCCAAAGCGATGACGCTCTGCTTGTTGGTGTTTCTCGGAGGGTGCGGCGCGCAGTCGTCTGCTTCGGGCGCGACTCAGCCCACCACGACCGTGTCCATGGTCACACGACGCGCAGAGAAGCGAGCGCGATGCCGGGCGTCGCGAGGGGGGTTCAGCGTTGGGGATCATGGCCGAACGAATGCTCGGCGTTGCGTGAGGGGCCATCCTCGGAGCCGCGAGCATCGCGGCGCGATTCGACAGCGAACCCTGGATGCGTCGAGCGCAGCCGATACGTAGGGCGCACGATCCGGGTTTCTCGTGGTATTTTCCGGTGAAGCGCAGTGAAGCGAAAGCGCACGCCGACGTCATGAAGGAGCTCCTCCGCGCCGCCCGCTCGGCCTTCGCTCCGATCCTCGCGCCGCGAAGCGTTGAGAAGGGCGCACGCATCCTAGAGCCCGGTGAGCGCTCGACGCGCTTGTACCTGGTGACATCAGGGCTCCTCCGCTCGTTTCACGTGGTCGAGTCAAGGGAGATCGACGCGCACTACGCGCTCGAAGACGGCGTCGTCGGGGCGATCGACAGCATCGTCCACGGCAGAGAGTCGCGGTACGGCATCGACGCCCTCGAAGACACCGAGTGCTTCGTGCTCGACAGCGTCGAGATGGAAGCATTTCTCGCGGACCACCCCGAACACGAGCGACTGGTTCGAAAGATCAGCCAGCACCTGTACGCAGAGCTCGTCGAGCGCTTCGAAGGGATGCTCTTCTTGTCTGCCAACGATCGCTACGAGCACCTGCTCGCGCGCTTTCCCGGCATCACCCAGCGCGTCGGCCTGGGCCACATCGCTTCGTACCTCGGCATGACGCAGGAGACTCTCAGCCGCGTCCGTAGTCGTCGCTGATTTTGACGCACGTCAAGGCGCAGCCGCCGGCCAGCACCTACGGTGACGCGACCTCCCATGAAGTCAATCCGATTGATCCTCGCACCGCTGACCGTCGAGCGACTGTTCTTGCTCGACGGACTCGGTGCTGTCGTCACCGCCGTCCTGCTCGGAACGCTCCTGACCACGTTCGAGCCCTGGTTCGGAATGCCGAAACACATTCTCCTCCCGCTCTCGGTCGTCGCAGCGTGCTTCGCCGTGTACTCGCTGACATGTCGTGTTCGCGCTGCGGGCGCCCCATGGCTGCTCGGCATCGCCGCCGCAAACGCGTTGTACTGCGTGTGCACGTTGAGCCTGGTGTTTTGGCTCCGCAGCTCGTTGACCTGGCTCGGCGTGGCCTACTTCGTGGGCGAAATCGCAGTGATCTCGACGCTGGTGATCGTCGAGTTGAGCGTCGCGCGCAGAGGGCCAAGGTGAGGCGCAGGCATGGTGATCTTGAATGCGTGCTCATTCGATCCGCAACGAAACCGTCGTCTCCGGTTCGATGGTCCCGCTGCAAGATCCCCACGCCTGCGTGCTCTGGAGCCTCGCGATGCGCTGCAAGCTCCACACGATGGCCGCGTGCGACCTGCGAACGATCGCGCGCAGCGTAGAAACCATCACACGGCAATCGCGTGCGACGTTTAGCCTGCGAATTCGCGTAGAAAGTACCTGTGTCTGCTCGACAAGTCCGAGCCCTCGCCGCGCATCTCCCTTGCCGGCACGATCCGCCACGTGATTGTCTTTGTGAGCGCCACACCTTCGCGCTGCGGCGCACGAGACCCACGCGACACGAGGCTGATCGATGACGTTTTCTATCAGGCCTGTCGAGGACCCCGTGTGCGCGTGCTCTACGTCGCGACACCAGAAGCGACCAAGTCCAGTAGTTCCGGCTACTTCCGTCCCTGGAGTCTGAGCGATGACTACACGCTTCGCTCAAGCCTGCGTGAGTTCGTGCTGGTTCCGCATGAGCGCGCGAAAAACGCGCGAATCGACCCGTCGCAGCCGTGGGTCGCAGGCATGTATTGGCAGCGCAGCGACGGCGCGATCTCGCCGGGCAACGCGAAGCTCGTCGAGTGGAAGGCGCTGGGTCTCGCCTCGCCAGTGCTCGTGATCGCAGGCAAGGCGGCGGGCAACACCGCGCTTCGGGACAAGCAAGCGCTGAAGCTACGCGTGCTGATCGGCAAGGCCGGCTTCGATCCCGACGACGCGCCGGTGGTGAGCGCGACGTCGATCGACGCCACGTTTCGCGAGTCGCTCCTGCGCGCGCTCGACGAGCAAGCGCAGAAGGTGTCGACCGTCGAGAAAGCGCGCCGCCTTGAGCGTGTGACGGACACGCTCGACGCGCTGGTCGTTCACGAGCGCGACGACGCGATGGTGCTCACGCTCAGCAAGGCGATGCAGGGCTTACGCTCGGCGCGGGCGAGCGAGCGCGCGCGTGTTTTGCTCGCGATCGAACAGTTCGTTGTTCGATCACCAGAGCACAGCTCGCGCGTGATGACCTCGGTCCTGAGATACAACGTGGCGTTTTCGCGCGAGTCGTTGACGGCGATGATCGCCGCGCAGATCGCAGGCAGCGGCAAGCTTCCCGCGCGGCTCCAAGAATGGCTGCAACGGTGGCGCTTGAGTGAAGGTGACGCGACGGGGCTCACGCGCGTGCTTCGTGCTGCGATCGACGCGGATCCCAAGAGCGAGCGCAGCCTCGCGCTCACGGAAATGATCGCGCTCGAAGGGCTCTTGCTGGCGTGACGTGCACTGCTGTTTCGCAGAGAGCGCGCCCGCAATGCGACGATCGCCCGCCCGTCGGTCGACCCTGCCATCGGCGACCTGCTTGCAGCGCGAGCACGCCGAACGCGTCCACAATGAGCGTCGTGATCGACACGCATCGGTGTTCGACCTGCTCGGGTTTGTCAGGTCAGGACACGATCGTCGGAACCCCAAGGAACGAAAGATCGTCTGTATTTTCGCTGATGGATTTCATCTCTGCTCATCGCTGGGGGATGCGCTTCCAAGCGCACGAAGGCACCGGATGCTGCGCGCGAACCACCGGCACGAACGCTGGCGAGCTCGGCGCGGGCGTGCTCAAGCGCGATGCCCACCGCGTGAGTGACGTCACGGAGAGAGTGTGTTGGGCTGCAAATCGAGCGTCGCTCAGGCCACTCGCACGCCAGCGCGCGACACGTTCGCGCCAGCGAGACTCGATGACAGGGTTGCGACTTCGCATGCGCGCAACTCAGCAGAGCGCTCACCACAACGGAACCACGCGGGCTCACGCAGCGAGTACGATGTGATTCTCGCGGGATATACGCACCGTTGAAAAATTGAAGACCTGCATCGCGTATGGAGGTCTGGCGCATGTCGCGTTGAGTAATCGCAGCTGCGCGCGTCGGAACGTGTCCTCACGTGGGCCATCCTGGCCGCGGTAACCGCAGCACAAATCGAGCGCCTTTGTGTACTTGCGCGGACACAGCCGGACGCAGCAGCCGACGCCGAGTTCACCTCGTCTGAGCTTGGTGCACTCATGCTGATGAAGAGAAACTATTCCAAGCGGACCGAGACCATCCCTGACGACTTTCCTTCGATGGCCGACGCGGTGCGATGGATTGTAGAGTTAGGCGGTCAAGCGGGGAGACCTTCGAGGAGTCGTCTCAGCGCTGTCACCCTTCGCGGTGGCGTTGAGCTCATCAAGCCCGTCGCCATCGCGATCGAACTCCTAGAAAGCGAGACCAAACTGTGACGAATTCCCAGACAAAATCGAGGGAAGCTCAAAATGCCCGAACGTTCCGTGTATCCGACGTGACACCGGCCACGACGCCACTCACGGAAGTTCCATACCAGCACGCGGTTGCGGAGTTTCTGGTGAGCGAGCGGATCCAGGCGTGCACACGAGCGCAAGGGCCGCTCGTGGCGACGGTACAATCTCACCCCCTCATTGCCGCGTTGCACGACGCCTTCGCCGAGCATCGGCCGCTCGTCCTCTCGCCTGACGTCGTCTGGCTGACGTTGCTGCAAGGGGTCGCGCACCACGTGAACATGAACGCAGAGGAAGTGCGGAGGCAGATCCTGCGTCATGACGACAAACTCACCATCAAGGTCAGCCGAGACGACTTCATCATGGGCTCGCCGGACAACCGGTGGCCGGAGGTCTTCTCTGAGTTTTCTCGTGCAATCCATGACCACATTGGCGAGATGCACGGGCTGATCCTCGCAGACTTCTCGACTACCGACGAGGTGGCGCGCGCCGCGTCGGAGGTCGCGCTCCTGGACACCATGCAGGCGTTCTTCGACTACGAAATGCGCACCCGCTGTGGCATACCCACCATCACGTTAGAGGGCACTGTCGAAGATTGGAAGTCCATCGTCCGTCGCATGCAGGAGTTGCGCAGACTCGGGCTGGACTGGTGGGTGAATGCGCTGACGCCAATTCTCGAGAAGATCGTCGCGACCGCCGCCGGCACGGTCGATCAGGCGTTCTGGAGATCGATCTACAAGTGGGACGATGCGCGAGGTAGCGGATCCCCCCACGTGAGCGGATGGATACTCAACCTCTTCCCGTACCTCGACAATCCGCGCACCAAGTTCGCTACGCGAATCATGATGGCATACAAGGACGATGTGGGAATCAGGCTGCAGTATGTCGAGGATGCCAAAGGGCCGCGGCTGATTCGAAACCGGTGGCTGGGAATCACAGGTCTGTGGCACGAAGGCCCTGGAAGGGACGATTTTCCGCGCCTGCCGTCGAGGGCTCCATTCAAGTGGATCTACCTCGGTGAGACTTTCCCTATGCAGTTTGTTGCAGGCCTCGTCGGCGTGCGGCAGGAACCGGAGAGTCTGTGTCTGCGCCCCGAGATCGGCTGGGCCGTGCTCCAGTCCGAGGACGATGGTTCCGACCCCGTTTCAAACCAAAACCGTGGCGAATGAACGGCAGGGCTAGCGTTCTCGCCGATGGGCTCGACGGTCTGCATCTCCCTCGATCGAAGGCTCGAAACACAACGTGTCCATCCGCGTGAAACACGTACACCGAGCGCCGATCCCATGGCCGGTGCCGTCAGCCCGAAAGCGTCGTCGGCGGAATGGTGTGCGCCTGAGCGAGCGATGTGGCGGATGCGTCAAGCAGCGCTTAGCGCTGCCAGCGTGTGCATCTGCGTGGTGATTGGCTCATCACACGAGCGTCGCAGAGGTCCAACCGAGCGCGTTCGATGGGGATCTTGGCGCGGGTAGCCGTAAGCGTCAGCCAAAGTGCGCGCCGAAGTCGCAAACGACCAGTGATTTTGCAGCAAGGACACTCGGTCTCTTCCATCGGAAAAGTGTGTCACCTGTGCCGACACACGCGCGGCGCACAATCGCCCCACGGCCCTGCACCCGATCGAGCGACACGGCCGCGCCACAGGCCACGCGTCACGGACATACGCCGCCGCGCGCGAGCGTCCCGTACGCGATGTGCGAGATCGGGTGGCTGCCCACAAACGCGCTGGCGGGCAGCGCGTCCCACGTGACCCCATCCGTGCTCCGATAAAACTTCTGCATCGCGTACCACTGTTGCCACTCGCCGTGGACGGTGACCATGGTGCCCGCGCTGCTGCGCGCGACGGTGTTGACCCGTGGCGTCGTCGCGCGCGATCCATCGGAGTTTCGCGCGGAGAGCACGGTCGTGGTCCAGCGAAGGCCGTCGGGGCTTCGCGCGATCACGCCGCCTGCCATCGTGCGGCCCCAAGAGACAAACTCGGTCCCGAGCCAGAGCACGTTGGACTCGAAGGTCATCCCGGGGACCATGGCGGAAGTCCACCGTTCGCCGCTGTCACTCGAGACACACACGAGACCCGATCCGTGGGTGATCACTGTGAGCGTCTCGCTCGCGCCGATGCCCGCGACGCCCTGCCCGCACACCGACGGAACGCTCGTCCCGCGTCGCCACTGCGCCCCGTTCGCGCTGAACATCACGTCGCCGTCGGTCGCGCCGTTTTCTCCGCCCGCGGCCACGAAGCGCGCGAGCGCGCCCGCCCCGCGTCCGACCTTTCGAATGTGACCGCGAAACCCCATCGCGGTCTCGGGCGCACCGAACAGCGCGCCACCGTTGGTCGAGACTCTCGGCGCGTTGTGGACAGCCACCACGGTGCCAGTGACGGCGTCCGACGTGATGCCCGAGAAGACCGTTCGGTCCAAAACACGATCCCACCGCATCCCGTCGACGCTACGACGGACGCTGTTTGCTTCACCCCAGCCCCAGGTCGCGACAAACGCGCCGTCGATCGCGGTCACCCCCATCGCGCGCCCGCCGTTGTGATCGCAATCGACCATGCTGGTGAAGCAACGGATCGCGTCGTTGTCCGAGCGGTTGGCGATCCACGTTCGTCCGTCGTCGCACGAGACGGTCGTGCGACCCATCATGCCTTGCGCGACGAACACACCGACGCGATCGGCGCCTCGCGCGTCTGCCGCAGCGCCGTCCGCAGCGCCGTCCGCAGCGACTCCGCTGTCGTCGACGGGCACCGTCGCGTCGATCGAGAGGGAGCTGTCCGCCAACACAATCTCCGCATCGACGGGCAGGGGACGGTCTTCTACGACGCGCGCGTCGTCCGTCACCACGACGTCTCGCGACGGCTCCGGCGCGCCGCACGCACAGAGCGCAGCGACCACACACACATTCAATACGACGGCTACGCGCTTCATGGCGGTCTCTCGATCTATGGTTACGCGAGGAGGTACGGGAGCGGCTCGCTCAACGCTGTCGTGACCGCGGCGGGGTAGTGCGCACGATAGTCCGCGCCGACGAACGGAAGGCCGCAGCCTCCGCCGGGCTCTTCCCACTGGGCGCGCGGGATGCCCATGGCGGTGATCGCGTTGGCGAGCCATTGATTCCACGAAAGGCCAGCGAATTTGGCTTCGGGTGTGCCCTGGTAGCGAGAGCCGATCTCCCGCGCGGTCTCGCGAAAGTCGATGAAGCTCCCGGTCCGCAGCGCGCCCGCGGCGCTGCCGAAGGTGACCAACGGCATCGAGAAGTTATCGTGCGTGACGTTGCCCGACTCTTGAGACCAGGCCAAGAGCGTGTTGTCCAACACCGTCCCAGAGCCTTCAGTGATCGCTTCGAGCTTCGTCGCGAGATCGAGAAACACATTCTCGAAGAAGCGCTGGTGTGCGTCTGCGATGGTGACCTGCTCGACCAACCCCGGCAGGTGCGCCTTGTGCGCGATGTCTTGATGCCAGTCGCCAGCGAACGTGCTGAACGTCGGGTTCGCCCCCACCACTGCGATGCGCGATGCACCGCAGGCGAACGCCAGCGCGATCACGTCGTTGTACAGCCGATAGACCTGCGCTTGATCCGCGGGGGTTCGGGGATAGTTGGCGCTTTGAATAATAGGGATGCTGCCCGTGGCCGGACGCGTGAGCGAGCCGCAGCTGACCGTCGCCATGAGCCTGCGCTCGAGCTCGGACAGCCCTTGCATGTGCTCGTCGAGTCGTCGTCGATCGTCGGCGCTCAACCGCGCAGAGCTCATGCGCAGCCGTCGATAGTTCGCGAGCACGCGATCGACGATCGGCGTTCGAGCGGGGCCCGGCGTGAGCGGACCAAACACCTGATCGAAGAGCTCGAGAGAGTTCACCACGCCGTCGATCTGCTGCACGGGACCGGAGCGTGTCGAAGGATTGGACCAGTAGTACGACAGACGATTGCCGACGATCATCACGCGCTTGCGCACGGTCGTGGCGCCGTAAAACTCTGGAGACCACGCCATGTGCTGGTCGATCGTCGCGCGCGGATGCGACTGAACCATCATCCCGTCGCCGCCGTTGCCGTCGTTGCGCGCGTAGTTTCCGAGAAACGACCCTGTGTTGTGCGCGATGTAAAAAGGGATATCCAGGCCCGCGACGGCGTTCATCTTCGCGACCAACGCGGGCGTGAGCGCGGTGCTCGCGGCGCTCAAGATCGGGCTGACGCCGACGCGCGAGCCCTGAGGACCCAACGTCAACGGTGCGCGCCGCGCCGTACGGCTCTTGTACGCGCGCTGCTCGGCCATCGCGCTTGTCGCAGGAAACATGTTGCGATGCCACAGCCCGCCGTGAAACGTGCAGAACTGCGCGAAGCGCTTTCGCGGCATCCCCTGCGCCTCAAGCGCCCGCGGAAACAGCGACGGGAGCAGCGGGAGCGCCAGCGCAAACCCGCCGAGCCCGCGAAGAAATTGACGGCGATCCCGGGTCACTACGATGCGGTCTTCGCTCACTGAAAGCTCCTCGTTCGAAAGTGTGGGTCGAGCGCGACGGTGCGGAGCACTTCGCCCAGCGGCCTACCCTCAAGTGCCGCGTTGTTGAGTCGTTGGAGCGCGCAGTCGTCGATCCCGTTTGTGGCTTCGAGGCGACCAAACGTGAAGCGAAAGTACTGCCTCGCGAAGCACGCCTCGAGGCGCCGACTGCCGACCAACATGCGCTGCAGGTCTCCGAGTCCCTCGGATGTTTGTCGGTCCGAACCCTGGACCTGAGGCATCGTTCGCGTGTCGACCATCGCCTCTCCGACGACCGTCCCCCGCTCGTCGAAGAAGCGCTGCACGGAACGCACGCGACCGAGCGAGTCAAAGTTCTCCGACGCGAAGCCGAGGGGGTTGATCAGCGTTTGGTGACAGGACGCGCAGGGGGTCCCGTCCGCTTCGGTGAGCGCCTCGACGACTTGGCGCGTGGTGCGTCGCTCAAGCATCGGAATCGGCGTCGCCGCGGCGTTGTTCGGCGGCGCGGGAATCCGATCGCACAGCAACCCGATACGAATGAACACCCCCTTCAGAATGGGCCTCGTGTTCGCGGTCCCTGTCGAGAGCAGCGCGGCGCGCGCGAGCATCCCCGTTCGCTCCGCCTGCGCGAACATCGGCGGCTCGCTGGTCCCGTCCCACATGGGGCTCCCGTAGATCCCCGCGAGAAGCGGTTCGCGTGCGAAAGACCGTCGATTGGTAAACAGCGCGCCCAACGGTTGATCGTTGCGCACGGTCCACTTCGCCGCGGACAACACGTCTTGGATCATCGCGTCGCGCAGCGCTGATGTCGGCCTCAGATCTCCGCGAAACGCGTCGAACACGGGGTCGCCGATACGCGAGTCCAACGCAGGGAGGCTGTCGAGCCAGAGGTACTCGCGAAAGAACAGATCGAGCGCGGCCTCGGTCTTCGGGTCCGCAAACACACGGCTCACTTCGCGCGCGAAGCCCGCTTCTGTCGCGAGCGCCCCGGACTGTGCAGCGGCGCGGAGCGCGTCGTCCGGCGGACGCTGCCAAAAGTGATACGAGAGCCGCGAAGCGAGCTCCCACGAGTCGAGCGCGAACGCCCCAGCACGCGGCCCAACGACGTCGCTCGCGTGCTCGACGTGATACATAAATTGTGGCGCGGTCAACAGCAGCGCGACGAGGTCCGCGAGGTCCTCGCGCGCCACCCTTCCGCCGACGGCGTCGCGGTAGAAGGTCTTGTCCTCTGCGGTGAGGGGCCGTCGCAGCGCGCGCGCGCCGAAGCCGTCGAGAAACCCGTCGAGGCACGCGCGGTCGTTGCTTGCGTTGCCGTCGGTCGCGCACGCACCAAACACGCGCGTGATCCGCGCGGCGTCTCGGGTGAGCGCTTGGCCCACCTCTGTCGCGACGTCGTATCCGACGTCGATGTGCTGTTGCTGAACGATCTGGTCCGCGCGCGAGGTGCCGCCGTGCTTGTCATCGACGGACGCGCCGAGGTGATCGGCCGGAAACCGCGCGAGGATCGGGTTGATTTGCGTGAGAATCTCCCGAGCGAGCGCAGCGTCCACCGAGGCGAGCGTGTCGTCGAGCGAGTTGACGTACTGCGACCGACCGAGCCGTCGAAGCGGAACCTCCTGCGGCGCGCTCTGCGGATCGCAGGCGAACGGCTGCACAACGGCTGGCGGGGAGCCGTCGGCTTGACTCGCGTCCGTCTCGGGCCGCGCGTCGGATTCGACTTGCGTCAGGGGCGGCTCAGCGATCCGGCCGACACACGCCGCGTTGAATACGAGCAAAGCCACCAGCACGCGTGTCGAATGCTCCATGTTGTTAAGATATGGGTCGCGGCGCCCACGAACAAGCGCGAAGCGCTGCCTAGCGATCGCGTCGTTCGCGCAGACCATCGCGGTTTCGATTGCAGCACCGAGGCCCGCGGTCAGCACCTAAGCCCATCGATTCAAGAAGCTACATCGCTCGAAACGCCCTGCTGCACTGCGGCAGGCTTACACGCCCCCACCCTGTCCGCTTCGTACGCGCGCTCAGCGCGGTCAGCACCGCCATTGAAGGCTGCCTGACCAACCCAAGGAGGGAGCCCACCACGAGCGAGCCCCCCACCGACCGCAGGGGCCACGGCCGCCACCGCGCTGGCGCAGCGACGCCGACGCCTGTGCAGCCGCGATTGGGCCTTGCGTGGGCCGCCAACACCCCCCGGGGGGGGGGATGTGCGCACATCCCCTGGGTCGCCGTTTGGGACGCTGGGGGATGTGACGACATCCCAGGAGTCGCGGTTTTGAGCGTTTTGAGATGTCACGACATCCCCTGCGTCGCCGTTTTGCGAGCGCGAAGATGTCACGACATCGCCAAAAAGCCCCCAGCGCGCGTCCAATGGATGTGCTGACATCTCTGGGACCGGGTCGAGGGACCCCAGGGGATGTCGTCGCATCTCGGGCGCGCGTGCAGCCCCGTCCACAACAGCGCGCAGGCCAGGCAGTTTCGCATCTGGGCCACACAGCGCTTGTGCGAGTACATCGTCAAGGGCTCTGTCCAACGCAGCATTCAACTCAGTATCTCCTGTGAAATCAGCGGCGATCGCATCGGTGGGGCTCGGTGCGAGGAGCGCGGCCCGAGAGCAGCCGGTCGACGACTGCGGCGAGGCGAACGGGCGAACGGGTGAGCTTCCACGGAGCGAGCACGGAGGTACGTTGTCTGAGTCGACGGACAGCCGCCCACCTTCTCGCGCCTCGGGCTTGACGATCAAGACCGCTGCGAGCCTCACAGAGCTGCCTGCACCCGTTTCACGCCAGCGGGCGCGAGGCGCGTTGATTGGCAAACGGGCAGTGTTTTGGCAGACGCGCGCTCGAAAGAGCGTCGAAGGTCAACGGCGGGATCGGGCGCGCCGCGCCGCGGCGAGCGAGTGCACGGTCGCGACGGGCACCGCGCTGATCGGGCGCGGCCGGGGTCGCACGTCGTCCCCGCGCATCACGGCCTCCTGCAGCGCCTCTCCGGTCGTGCGCTGCCACTCCCATTCGGTACCCTCTTCTGGGACCACCGCGCGCCAACGCCCGTGCCGGCCGCGCTCGTCGTCGGGATCGACCGCGACGCACTCGACGACGCGAAAGCCCGATCGACGCAGGGGGCGCTCGTGCCCCACCACCACGCGAAGCAGCACCGCGACGACCGCCGAAGGCCCTTCGACACGCAACGTCGATGGCTCGCCGTGAACCGCAGCGACGACCGCGTGATGCACTTCTGCGACGACCGCGGCGCGGATTTTCTGCACGGCGCTCAGATGCTTGTCTTTCGAACGAGTCAAAGCGCTCGGAGTGTAGACCCGAGCGAGGCCCTCGACGAACCTCACGGCGCAGCGTTCGCGACGACTCGCGTCGACCCGGTGAATTGCAGACGAAGCACGAACGCGCTGGCGGCCTCGCGAACGACGAACAAGACGCTCCCGTCCGGCTGAACAGTCGGGTTCTGCATCACCTCACCCGCGTAGCTCGTCGACCCCTGACGCCATCTTCGATTGGACACAGATTGCCTCCGTGTCCCTGGATTACCGCGGCGAAGAGATCCCCGGCACCCGCGTCGACGGAGGGGTTACTAACCACCGGCACTGGTGGGCTCGTCGCGAGAGGCCCAACGCCGCCGACGTGCGGGTCGCGAAGAAGCGCTGCAAGGCCTCGTTTGCGGGCATGGCTTCGTATCGGCTATTGGTCCAAACCGGGCACGTTGGTGACACCACGGCTCTGAGCGCTGCGTGACGAGGGTGTCCGCATGTGCAGCGCTCTCTCGATGCCGTGGAGAACGAGCGATGCAATGGATCAACGACGACAATGGATCGAGGCAGTCCAGGCCAACCCCCGCGAGTCGATCAGCGCGCTGAGCAGGCGCTTCGGCATCAGCCGCAAGACCGGA
>JAUXYJ010000053.1 GCA_030694465.1 Deltaproteobacteria bacterium
CGCTCTTTGTTCGCGACAACCGCCGAGGTCACAGGATCTTGTGGCTCGATCGCGCGCGGCTCTAAACCCCGGCGGGCGAGGCTTCGGCTGGCGACGACCGCGGCGCCCTCGCGCGTGTTCTGCTCGAAGAAGCGCGGGCGCGTGGGTGCTCGACCGCATGAACGACGCACCCACCCGGCCAGCGTGTGGTGGGGGGTGTCAGCACGCCCGCGCCGTGAACGCTGCAATCACCATGGGATGACGCCGCGCAGGTGCGCGAGGTGCATCTTGCGCTCTGCGCCGTGTGCGAGGAGCAACGACGCGAGGGCTTCGTCATCCTCCACCACGATGCCGACGCTCGTGAGCGCGCCGTCGAACAAGGGTCTGACCGCTTCGAGCAGCGAACGCGCGAGGGTGGGATCGGACACGCGAAACGGAAACACTCCGGGATGACTGGGATTGGCCCTGGCAAATCCCAGGCGGAAGTTGGTGGGATCCCCCGGGTCGGACAGGCCGATCAAGTGCTGACCGGGCATCGCGCGCCATCCCGCGAGCTGCCCGGCGGGCAGGGACCACGCGCGCTCGATGGCAGGGTCGTCACGCTCGGTGATGCTTTGGGCGACCACCGGCTGTGTCGACGATGGGAGCGTATCCGTCGCGGCCCACGGGCAGCGCAGGGCGTGGCTGTGGTAGGCGAGCCGCATTCCGACGCGCTCGTACAGGCGGATGGCGACGTGGTTGTCGACCTTCACGTTGAGGCACCAATGGCTGCATTTTTGCTCACGAAGCGCGATCGCGATCGCGCGCATCAGCGCCAGTCCGACGCCCTGTCCCCGGGCGTGTGGGTCCACGGCGATCACGCGGACGTAGCCGGTGTCGGCGAGGACGTCGACGATGGCGATGGCGACGGGCGCCGCGGCCGGCGCTGCGAAGAGCGAGAGCCGGCCTTGATAGTGTGTGCGAAACGACTCTTCGCTGGGCAGCGGATCGCCGGTCTCAAGCTGCGGGAGAAAATGCAGGAGCCAACGGTAGTCGTCGGGGGTGGCCGCACGGAGGGACAGCGCGTCGGGGTCCGTCATCGTGGCTCCGTGGTAACCGCGCGAACGACGCGACGCCAGTGCTGCGGGAGGCGAAGACGTCGCGGCGCCTTGGGTCACCAGCGCGCACGTGCGCTGCGGCAGTGTTTAAAGCGACCTGGGCCAGCGCTTCTTTCGACTCACGCACGCACGCTTCGTCGCGCGTAGCTCACGGCGGTGATCGCGCCGGCGACCGCGGTCGCGACGCACAGCTCGAAGTGCCGCAGCCGCAGGATCGCGAGGATCGTCGCGGTGAACTGAAGAAATGTCGTCAGCTTTCCCAGCGTGTTTGCGCGTTGTTCTTCGTGAAGCGCGTGCTGGTCTCGGCGAAGCGACACCCAGAGCGTCACGAGGACCTCGCCCGCGTCGCGAACGCCCAACATCAACGTCTCTTGGAGGGACAAGAGCTGCGCGTGCCAGAGTGACCATGCCACACACAGAACCAAGATTTTGTCCGTCGCTCCGTCGACGAGCGCGCCGATCGCGGTGCATTGGTTAAACCGCCGCGCCCACCATCCGTCGAGGACATCGCTCAACCCGGCGAGCGCCAACACGAGCACCGCCCACGTCGGGTCTCTCACGACGAACACGAAGAGCACCGCCAGCGGCACGCGCGACAGGCTTAACAGTGACGGAACGCTGACAAGATCACCCCACGCGTAGCGAGCCGCTTCGCGCGTTGTGGGCTGTGGCTCCTGCTTGCTATGCATCTACGTACCTCGGCGCCAATCCCTACGCCAAACGCGCTTCGCGGGCGAGCGCTAGCGCGCCTACGATGGCCGAGCGCGCTGCAGTGCATCTACGGCGTCGCGACACAGCGATTCGAAAATAAGAAAGCCGAGCAACCGATGACGAACACCGACTGGAACCCCTCGAACACTCACGTTGTGATCCTCGGCCTTGGGCTCGACGACTGGGCCGAGCCGGACAACCCGTCGTGGAAGAGACACCGCACGTTGGCGCAGATGTTCGAGCGCGCTGGTGTTCCCGAGGGGCAAGTGCACCTGTGGGAGGACGCCACCGGGACCGCTGCGTCGATCAAGCGTCGCCTCCCGCGAATCCTCGAAAACATGGAAGAAGACGGCCTCTTCGTCTTTTACTACGCAGGTCACGGCGACGTGGATCCAGACGAAGACGACGAGTTCTACTTCTGCCACCCGACGGACGAGAGCGACTGGCTGTACGGCTCCGAGCTCATCGACATGATCGATGAACACTTAAACGGAGAGAGAGCCGTGCTCTTTCTCGACTGTTGCTTCTCAGGGTGGATCGCGCGCGCCGTCGCGGACTACGACACGGACGGCGCCTACGCTGCGATCACCTCGTCGACGCGCGACGTCGAATCGACGGGCAACTGGACCTTCACCGATTGCCTCCTCGCGGCGCTGCGCGGAGAGCGCGGGATCGACGCCAACGCCGACGGGTCGATCTCGTTCGCCGAGCTCGCGCGGCACGTGACGCACCGAATGCGCACGGTGGACAGTCAGCCCGCGGATTATGCGCACACCAGCGCGTTCGATCCGTCGTTTCGCCTCGCGCTCGCGCGGCGGTGAGCGATCGTCGCACGAGCCGCAGTCACACATCTCGTCGCGATCGGTGGGACCCCTGAGGCACCAGAGACGCACGCTCGACACCGTGACAGCGACGAGAACGCAGACGTTTCGCGTGCGGTTCGCCTGGATTTTCAAGCGCCACGGCCCCTTGGTCTTCGTGAGCCTTCGTGAAAACATGCTCCATGGCGGCAGAAGCTTCAGCACCCCTTACGCAAGCGACGTCGATTCGCATCTGGCTCTTCGCGCTCGGATACTTCACGGCCTACGTTCCGTACACGCTGTTGACCAAGAGCATCACCGCAGGCCATGCGGGCAGCGTCCGGAGCGTCGCGTGGACGGGGACCGCGATGCTTCCCCTGGCGACGGCGACGTCCGTCGTTGGAATGCTGGTTTTTCTCTCCGCAATGGGCTGGTGGAAGCACGCGCTCCACGTGCGCGTCGGCCCCTTCAACCTCCCCCGCCCACGCCTGGTGACTTTGATGTCCGGCGTCGCGACGGCCGCCATCGTCTTGACCACCACCCTCGCGTACTCTTTTGACGGCATCAGCATTCTGTTCGCGATGCTCTTGATGCGCGGCGGTGTACTGGTGATGGCGCCAATCGTCGATCGCCTCTCGGGGCGCGCGTTTGCGACGATCCCCTGGTGGTCGTGGACTGGCTCAGGGCTGGCCCTCGTCGCGCTCTTCGTTGGCTTCGTAGAGGACCGTGGCGCGCGCCTCACCGTGGCCGCCGGCGTCGTGATCGCGATCTACCTCGTCGCCTATTTCGTCCGTCTTCGCTGGATGTCGACGCAGACCAAGTCCAGCGGCCTCTCCATGGAGGAAGCTCGCGTTCGCAGGATCGCGTTCTTCGTCGAAGAGCAGATGGTGGCGACGCCGTTGGCCTTGATCGGGCTCGCGCTGATGACGCTCCTTCCGAGCCGATTTGGGAGCGAACTCGCGCGTGGGTTTACAGAGATCTGGCGCCACGGAGACCTGATGCTGCTCGTCGCTGCGACCGGTCTTTGCTCGCAGTTCGCCGGTGTATTTGGGGCGCTTGTCCTCCTCGAACCGCAAGAAAACGCGTTCACCGTGCCCGTGAATCGAGCGTCGAGCGTGCTCTCGGGCGTGATCTCCTCGCTGCTGCTGAGCGCGCTCTTCGCGACCGCTTTGCCCTCGGCCTACGAGCTCGTAGGCGCGGGCGTCGTAGTGCTCGCGATCCTCGCGCTCTCGTATCCAGTCGTTCGCGCGGCGTTAAAGCGGTAATTGCTGCGTCGAAACGGGCCGCGCCGACCGTGCATTAGACCAACACGGGGTCGTTGGCTGGGCCATCCCTGCTCCTCCCTCCTCAAGGGCGAGCGCCTCGCTCGATTTTCGCGTAAAAGCCCGAGATGCACTCGATTCAACGATCGCTTCGGGTCGCGCGCGCGCTCGCGCTGGGCTCGACGCTCTCCGGCACGGCCGCCTGCGATTCACATGCTGCGCGCGAGGATCCAGCGGTCGAGGTTCGGCAGAACAGCGGCGGGGCCGCGAGCGTGGACGCCGGTACCGCAGTCGCGACGCACCACAGCAGCGACGCGTCCGCCCCGGCCCACGTCGACACGCCCGTCGTCGAAAACAGCGCGTGCGATCGCCTCGACCAGCGAGGCGAAATGACCACCGGACGCGGGATCTACCCGTGCCGATGTGTCGCGACCCACACGGGCAACCTTGTCTGGGACTGCAACCACAACGCGGTCGTGGTCGAGGGGCCCTTGCCGCCTCCAGAGCTCGCGGCGTTGGCCTGAGACGGTCACGGTTGCTGTTCGGGGAACAGTGGACTGATGGGCGGCCGTACGCTGCCACGCTACGTCCCGACGCGTCGCGCGAGATACAAGGCCTCCAACCCCGTTCAGTCGAGCGCGCACACGCTGACTACAACCCGTTCACCCGTCGGCCTCGCCGCTGTTTTCGCGGGAGATACTGAGTTGGCCGGCAGATCGGTGGCCTCTTCGGCGCAGCGAGCCCCTCGCCTACGATCAGCGCGTTGCGCGACAACAGGTCGAGCTCGGCGACGACTTGGGCGGTCGACACGCGAAGTTGGGCCGCGATCTCGCCGGGCCCGATCGAGCGATCAGAGGCGACGCGACATCGAGGATGCGCGACGCCATCTCCGAGAGAACGGCAAGCGACTCGTAGCACCGCGGGTTGTGCGCGAAGGGGCCGTCCCCGCACGAACCCTCGACGCAGGCCCTCCACGCCGCGAACGCGAAAAAGCCTTTCGTCCGATGCGGCCTCGAGACAGCGCACGTTCCCGACGCGGTCAGCGCCTGTGGTCATGCCCCAGCTTCGCACAACCGGGCGCGGCGACGGCGGGCACGCTCACCGGCGTCGCGCCGCTCTCAACGGCACATGCCGTTGGCGCAGCGTTGGCCGGCGGCGCACGCGCGTCCGCACGCGCCGCAGTTGCGAGCATCGCTCCTCGTGTCGGAGCAGTAGCGAAGGAGCAAGCACGAGTCGAAGCAGCACGTGTTGCCCGGCGCACAAGCGCAGTTGCACGAACCCACGCTACAGACCAGCCCTGCCTGGCAGGCGTTTCCGCAGCTGCCGCAATTGCTCGGGTCTGAGTTCAAATTGACGCAGCGTCCACCACACGAAACGGTGGGGTTCGCACAGGTCGCGGCATCGTCTGGCGGCACAGGCATCGGCGGAGTCGCGCATCCATCGGCCGTGGTCATCGCGTCCCGCGGGTCTGCGCTATCGCCGTCGACTGCGCCAGAATCAACGACGTCCAGACCCGGCGATACGTCCATCTCTGGCGCGTCCAGCGTCGCGCTGTCCGCGCTGGAGGCGGCGTCCATCTCGCTGGCGTCGTCGGCGATGGCAGCGTCGGGACGGCTCGTCGTGTCGGCGCTCGCGCTGTCAGTTGGCGAGGTGTCCACGCTTGCGTCAGAAGCGGGCGGTGGCGGACATCCCCATAGGGTCCACGCCGCGAGCACGAGAAACGAGCGAGCTTTCATCGTGCTCATTCACAGCACGAGCGACCGACGATTTCTAGTGCTCGGCGGCGCAAAACTCTCACCGTCCTCTCACAGACGCCGGGCGCAGCCCCGGCTCGCTCAGCGCCGCCTTCGGTTGGCGATACGCGTTGAATTTCGGGCTTCGACCGCAGAGCGATCGCGACCGGTCACTGCATGCAGAGCCGGCGACGAACGACGGGCAATGCTCCGTTCGAGCGGCTGTTCACGTTCTATCGAAAGCTCCGCCGCCAGCGGGTGATCGTGAGCTACCGCGGCAGGAGCCCAGGGTGGCCGCGACCATCGTGCGCATCGCAGAGTGGTGCGTAAATTCATCGTGCGCGCCCGTCCGCCGCTCACAGCGCCCATCATCAAGACGCTTGCAGCGAGCTCGGCGCGAACATTCTCGACGCTGTTGATCCAGCGCCGGATCGTGAGGGCGATGACACGAGCGTGAGCGCGACGATCGCGTACTGGATGCTGAATCTTATCGACCCCACACCGGATCTCTCAAGAGGCATTACCCATGCCCACCCTGGCACGCTTGCTCACGATCGTTCGATCAAAACATCGGCCCGGCGACGGGCGTAGCAAGAGCCGTGTCGCTGCTCGATTCGCGGCGTGTGCAACGATGGCGATGCTGTTCGGTGCGCGCGAGGTGGAGGCTCAACACCGCGTTGTCGCTCTGGCTGCGTCTCCCTCGCGCGAGACGCGAGGGAGACATGAGGTTCGAGCGACATCCACCTCCTGGACAGAAGGCCGGTGCTCGCTTGGCGGGCGCGAGCCGGGCGTGTGTCCTCCGCGAGCTAGGCTCATTTCAAGTTCCTGCGTTCTCTCGGTCAGAATTCGTCGTCGCGGCGCTCATGGAGATCGCCCACACTGCTTCGACTCCCTGGTGAGGGGTGTGCCCGCGGATCGCGCGGGAGGTCCGCGTGGAGCCGACGAACGCCGATGCAAAGGGCGACACACGAGGGACAGCGTCGTGATGGCAGAACATGGCTCCATCGACCGCACGTGGATGCCCCATCTTTCAAACGCGTCTTGGGGCCAACGCGCGATGATTTGCACGTCGCTCGCGTGGTATATTCCCGGCGAATGACGCTTCGAGCCGCAGTGTGGTGTGTCCTCGCGTTCGGCGTCGCGGGCTGCGAGCGGCCGCGTCCTGAGTGTGCTGCAGACCTCGACGCGGTGGACCACACAGGAGACGGAGGAGAGCGCCCGTTGCGCGTGCTGATCTACACGCGAGCGACGGGGTTTCGGCACGACTCGATCCCGAAGGGCGCAACGACCATCGCCGCGCTCGCGATGCGCCTGGGCGCGAGCTCCGAGAGCACCGAGGACCCCGCGCGCATCACCGAGGATTCGCTCGCGCCCTTGGGTGCGGTGGTGCTCGTCTCGACCACCGGCGAGCCGCTCGGCGCCGAGTCCGGACCGGCCCCTCGCGCCCTCGAGAACTTCGTTCGTCGCGGAGGAGGTTTGCTGGGCGTTCACGCGGTCGCCGACGCCTACGGGTGCGGGCCGTACACTCGCTTAATCGGCGCGGTGTTTCGCAGTCATCCCGGCAACACCAGGGTCTCGACGTGCTTCACCGAAGGAGATCACCCCGCGATCACGAGCCTGCCCGCGAGCTTCCAGTGGCAAGACGAGTACCACTTGCTTCACAACTTCAGAGAGGACAACCGCGTGGCGCTTCGGTGCCTCGGAGTGGACGGCGTCGAGCGCGTTCCGATCGCGTGGTATCGCAACGAGGGCGCGGGGCGGGTGTTTGTGACCACCTTGGGGCACGCGGCCGAGCGCTTCGACGACCCGCGCATGACCGACGCGCACTTGTTGCCCGCGCTGCGCTGGGTGCTGCAGCGCTGAGCTTCGGTGCTACGATCTTCGCGATGTGGGTCCGCTCGATCGCGTGGGGCGTGGTGACGGTGAGCAGCGCCGATGAGACGACTCATGGATTCAAGGACGCCGTCCTCTGGCCGGGCGGCGCGCGCGAATGGGACTGGCGCGAGAGCGGCACGAGACACAAGCCTGGGATCCACCCGAAGGCGGTCGAAGAGCTCATCGATCGAGGGTGTGCGATCGTAGTGCTGTCGCGCGGGATGGACCTCGTGCTTGAGACAATGCCAGAGACCTTTGAGCGCCTGAAGCTCGCGGGCGTGCGCTACGAGTGGCTGCAATCGAAGCAGGCGGTCGCGCGGTACAACGCGCTCGTGTCCGAAGGGGAGCGCGTGGGGATGCTCTTGCACTCGACGTGCTGAGCGACGCTCGCCCGAAGACCGTCGTGCGTCCTTTGGCAAGCTCGTCCATCGCGAGCTACACGCGCTTTTCGTCGATCGCGACCGTGAAGGACCACCCCCGGCGCAGCCTTCGATGAAATGGCGTCCACGTACCCGCTGTCACCGCTTGCGCTTCAAGCGATTGCGCGAAATGCCCAGCGACTGCGCGGTGCGCGAGACGTTTCCCTGCATCTTGGCGAGCGTGGCGTTGACGTACCGTCGCTCGACTTCGGCCAGCGAGAGCCCGAGCGGAAGGTGCACTCCCTCTGCGGGCGCGGGCGGACGCTCGCTGCGACCCCTCGCTCGCAGCGGGAGCCCAAGGTGCTGCGGCTCGATCCTCGTCGCAGGAGCGGTCACCACGGCCCGCTCGATCGCGTGCTCGAGCTCGCGGACGTTGCCAGGCCAGTCGTGCTCGCCGAGGAGCTTTCGCGCCGCGGGCGAGACCTGCATCTCGCCGCGCCCGTGCCTGCGCGAATACATCGAGAGAAAGTGCTCGCTCAATCGCAAGACCTCCTCGGCGCCGCGCGACCGCAAGGGAGGGATCGTGATCTCGACGACGCGCAATCGGTAGAATAAATCCTGACGAAACTCGCTCTTGGCCACCATGGCCTCGAGGTCTCTGTGCGTGGCCGCGACGATCCTGACGTCGCTGTGCTGCGCCGCGCGACCGCCCACGCGCTCGAAGCTCTTGTCCTGCACGAGGCGCAAGAGCTTGGCTTGCACCGCGGGGGCGAGCTCTCCCACCTCGTCGAGAAAGAGCGTGCCTTCGTGGGCGCGCTCGACCTTTCCGAGCACGCGTCGATCGGCGCCGGTGAAGGCGCCCTTCTCGTGGCCGAACAGCTCGCTCTCGATGAGCGTCGGCGGGAGCGTGGTGCAGTCGACGGTGACGAGCTCGCGCGACGCGCGCTTGGGGCTGTTGGCGTGGATCGCGCGGGCGAAGAGGCCCTTTCCCACGCCGGTTTCGCCGCGCAAGAGCACCGTCGCGTCGGTGCCGGACGCGCGTTGGATCTGCTCGTACACGACGCGCATCGGCTCGCTCGCGCCGACGATGTGATTGAACGGGCCTCGCAGCGAGACGCCTCGCGCGGAGCCCGCCGCGGGCCTGAGCGTGGTGCCCTCGAGCGCCTGCGCGACCTGCGCTGCGAGCGCGAGCAAGAACGCCTCGTCCTCGGCGCTAAACGTCCCCTCGCTCTTGTTGAGCACCTGAACGACGCCGCGAATGGCCCTGCGCGAGTCGCGAATGGGCGCCGTCAGCATGGTCTTCGAGCGAAACCCCGTGCGCTTGTCGACCTCGCTGAAGAACCGAGGGTCCGTCGCGGCGTCGCGGAGGTTGACGATCTCGCCGGTCTCCGCGACGTAGCCAGCGACGCCCTTGCCTGCGGGCAAGCGGATCTGGCCGATCACAGGGAGCGTGGTCACGTGCGAGACGAGCTCGTTGCTCGCGTCGTCGACGAGGTAGAGCGTCGCGCGCTCGGCGTGCAGCGCCTCGGCGATCCGCGATGACAGCGCCGAGAGTAGCGCGTCGAGCTCGACCTCGCGCGCCAGCATCGCGCCGAGGTCGAGCAAGAGCGAGAGCTTGTTCGACTGCTCGATCAACGGTGACGACGGTAGCACTCTCGCGTGCACGAGCGCCCTCTCTACGAAATGGGTGAAAGGTCCAGATCAGGCCGCGTGCGTGCTGGTCGACTCGTGGATGCGGGCGGGGGCGAGCTCGATCTCCATCCCCTCGTGCGCGGCGACGGACCGCGCGAAGACCGTCTTCGCACGGGCTTCGATGGCGGCGACCTGATCGTCGGTGCGATCCGGGTCGTGGTGAAAGAGCACGAGGTCCTTCACGTTGGCCGCCTGGGCGAGGATGGCGGCGGCCTCGTAGGTCGAGTGCCCCCAGCCGACGCGGGACATCCCGCGCTCACCGGAGTACTCCTCGGGTAGATATTGCGTGTCATAAATCAAGACATCTGCGTCTTTGCAGAGCGCGAGCAGTCGCTTGTCGACGCACGCGTAGTGCTCGGTGTCCGTCGCGTACACGACGACGCGGCCCTTGTGTTCGATGCGATAGGCGTAGACCCCGTCGGGGTGGTTGGCGCGCACCGCGGTCACCTCGGCGTCGCCGAGCACGGCCTTCTGCCGGTCGCGGAGCTCGAAGTACGTCAAGGTGGCAGCGACGTCCCGAAGGTCGACGGGAAAATTCGGCGCGCTCATCTGCCGGTGCAAACAGTCTCTGAGGGGCATCGGGTTGGCGCCGCCGACGACATGAACGCGCGTGCCAGGGACATACAGCGGCGCGAAGAACGGCAGCCCCTGGATGTGATCCCAGTGGACGTGCGAGAGCAGGAGCGTCACGTCCACCTTTCCCTTGGAGAGCAGGTGCTGGCCGAGCTTGCGAAGGCCGGTGCCCGCGTCGAGCACGAGGGTGGTCGCTCCGGCGCGGACCTCGATGCAGGGTGTGTTTCCGCCGTAGCGGAGAAACTCTGCGCCCGGGCTCGCGCAGGATCCTCGGACGCCCCAAAATTTCACGGACAGTGTCATGGTTGTGCTCCTTTGCTGCGCGCCTTCGAGAGAGCCTCTGTGCTGCGCTCGGAGAGACCCTTCTTCACTGTCCGTGCCGAAGCTCGACTCTCTGGTAAATCGCTCAAAATCGTGACGGACGTACCCTGTCGCTGGTCCGATTTGAATCACTGTGACCTGTAGCAAAACAGACCAGTGGTCCAAGGTGAACCACCGCGTTGAGGGGCCTCACCGTCGCTTCGATCTTGCACAGACTGTCGCTGCCCATGGAGTGCATCCGCTGGCCACACGCGCAGCGCACAACGCTCTCGCGTGGCGGGTACTCGATGCGAAACGGATTGGGCGAGACGGCTTGAGGGGCTATGAAGCGTCGATCGTCCATGCGCTTGTAGACGATCACAACGCCTGTCGCGTCGTGAAAGAGCAGCTTGCAGTGTGTGCGCGAGCGGTTGAAAAAGATGACCGATTGCGCCAAGGCAACCGAAGCACCTGCGCAGGTCGACGGGCTCAAGCGCGACGAAGATCGCGCGGGATCAAGGACGCAGCCATCGCTTCGAGAATCTTGAGTGAATGTGCAGGCTCAATCGAGCGCGCGAAGCGCAACACGCGACCGTCTTTCATCACGAGTTCGCACATCGCGCTGGGCACAACGTCGATCTCAGTACGACCGAGCGCGTTCGATGGGGATCTTGCAGCGGGTACCTCGCGCTGACCCCGCTCGCCCCAAACGGCGCTCATGGGTAAAGCCCTAGGCGAACAACGCGGCGACGGCCTCCAGCGCTTCTGCTTCGTCGGGGGCTGCCTCGAGCAGCTCTTGGTCCCCGAAGACTTCGCCGGGCGCTCCCATCCAGAGCTCCGCGTCGTTGGCGACGATCGACTGGGCTTGCAGCAGCGGCTGGAGCGAAACGGGCTCGGGCATCTGCACGAATCGCGTCACAGGCTGAACGTCCTTGCCTAGGCCGCCCGAGCCGCCACCGAGGGTGGAGAGCACCGTCGTGGGTGACCCGTCGCGGTTTCCGTTCGACAAGAGGCTGAACAGTCCGCGCACGACGCCCTCAACGAACTGTTGCGCCAGAGGCTTGGCCCCACCGCTGTCGAGTGCATCCGGACGGCAGGGGTAACGAATGGGCGTGTCTGCGATCCCCAAGTACCAATCCTTGGGGTCTCCGTCGTGGGTCCAGATCGTGAGAATCATTCTTCGCCCCTCTCTTCAAGCCGCCTGAAAGACCCCGGTTCCCCCTTGTGTCCCCAGACCAACATCGGAGAGCTGGAGTGTTCCCTCGCCGACGAGAACGTTGTTGGGGGCAACGCCTTGGTAGAACTTCGTCGCCGCGTTCGTGGCGTATTCGGAGCACCAGATCGACATCTTCTGACCGATGAAGTCTTGCGGGCTGCCCGAGGTCCAGTTGATGGTTCCCTGCGCGCTCAGCTTGGAGGGGCCGACACCGCCGCAATCGAACGTGCACACCGCGACTTGTCCTCCGTTGCTGTCGAGGATCGTCGCATGGATCGAGTAGTAGCCAAAACCGCCGCCGCTCAAGACGACCGAGTACGTGCTCATGAGTTTCTCCGTTCAGGTTCGAGAGCGCCTCCGCACCGTGCGGCCCGCTCTCGTCATACGGACCTTCTCAATCCGTGTGCCAGCCTTGCCCGAGCGCTTTTTTGCCCGAAAAATCGAGCTCGTGCGACTCCGCGCAGCCTCTGGCGAGCCTTCGCTCATGTGCGTGTCCATGTGCGAGCACATGGGCGGTGACCGCCGCCCTGCTGTTCACAATGGAGCTCGACCCCATGGAACCCGCTGCAAGATCCCCATCCCCGGTGGGCTCTTGTTCAATCCGCGCATGCGTGTCTCAGCGCATCCGCTCGCGGGGTCCACGCGTGCAACCCGCTTGCGCCCACTGAGGGAAACGCGCGAATCCCATCGACGAGGTACTTCTCAGGGGCGATGTGATGGACCTTGCAGCTCATCGCGAGGTTCTAGAGCACGCAGGCATCCTTGGCGCGCTTCATGGCTCCGCGTAACATCGAAGGCTTTGCGGCCCACTACGATGTGTCGTAGGTGCCGTTCGCTCTCGTTGTGGGGCCACGCAAGGCAGCCCTCTCGCACAAACGCCGTCAGCCCTTCGTGGTGCGTATGCGGTCGCATCGGCAGGTTGCATCGCTGACCCGCTCCGCAGCTCCCGGTGAGCCCTTAGGGTCGCAGCAGAAGCTCGTCGCGCGGTCGTTGCGGTGGCGCGTGAGCTGCGCGATTCACTGCGTCGTCGTGCCCACGCGACGGATCTCACAGGTCTCCGCGAGATACGCGCCGTCGAATTCGCCGCAGGCGCCTGCCTCTCCGTCCATCCCCCTGTCCGAAAGAACGGCGTCTTGCCACACGTCGGCCGTGGCGTCAGAGCCCGTCACCGGAGGCGAGCACCCAATGGCGAGTGCGCTCACAATCAAGAGCGCGCTGGCGTGGGTCTTTCTTGTTTGGGAGTGATTCAGGGTGACGGCGGCCTCACCAAGCGTGCCGTGAGCCCAAGCAGCGCTCAGCCGCCGTCCGCGGACGCGTCGCCCACACCGGCCTCTACGCCCGCTTCGACACCGGCTTCGGCCCCTGCGTCCTGCACGGCAGTGCACGCGATGACCGGGGTGCCCTCCGTCGGCGTGGTGCAACCGGCGACGCCAGAGATGAGGTCTGTGCAGACGAGGCCGGAGGGGCAGCAGTGGGTCTCGCTGCAGTCTCGAGGTCCACACACAAACAGGTTGTCCCCAGCCGCTGCGAGCGGTGTGGTGTTCGTGGGGTCGTCCGGGCACGTATCGCCGAGCTCCGCGTTGCCCAGCGAGACGCAGATGCCAACACGGTTGGTTGGGCCGTCGAACGGAGCGCAAAAGCCACGGCACGGACCGGGCCTCGTCCCTCCGGTCGGATCCGTGGGTTCGCACCGCGAACCGTCGGGGAGCAACGCCATGTTGAGGCCCGCGCCGCACACGCCCGTACGCGGGTTGCACCGTTTGCCGGTGGGGCAGTGCGCGTCTGTGCGACAGAACGGCGCGCACCCAGCGCGATCGAGATTGACGGAGGTGATGTAGAAGTTCGCCGTGCAAACCTGCCCGATTCCGCAGCCCGTTTCCATGCCGCGTCCGCGCGCAGTACACGGCCGCGTGCATCGTCCAAACGCCGGCGTGACGCCGTCTTCGTAGTTCAGGCACGTGCTCGGGGAGCCGCCGCACTGGTCTTGCTCTCGCGTTTGCAAGACGTTGTTGTTGCAACTCGCCGTGCAGAATCCCGGTGAGCTGAGCGTCAGCTCGCAGCGGAGCGGCGCTCCGCCGCACATCGCATCCTCGGTGCACGGCGAGCCGGCGAGCGAGCGTCGCACGCCCGTGTCGCCCGTCGCGGGCACGTCGACCGAAGGCGACACGCTGTCGACCGCGACGACGTCCGTCGCAGGCGTTGTGGGGCTGCAGTGAGCGAGGGAGACGAGGGAGAGGGCGAGCCAACGCGGCGCGCTCGAGGGGCGGTGTGTCATGTGCGAAGCGACTGCGACTTGCGTGCCAACCGCGATACGTCTGTAAAAATCCAAGCGACACGCGATAGATCCCGTGCGCGCACTGTGCGCACACAGCGGCGCGCACAGCACGTCTCGCGCTCGCAACGAAGCAGAGGACTCACGCGCGAAGAACGAGGCAACCGTGTGCCTGTTTTCGGCTTCGCCGCCCCGCGCGTCGCTGCCACTCGCCCCCAACGCAGAGACCGCGTCACGACGCGTAGCAGCCACCCAATCCGTCGGGGTTCTCGGGGCCGACCGCGCGCCGCGGGCGACACGTCTGTCCCGCGGGACACGCGAAGGTCGGACTGCATGTTTGTCGGCAGATCGGCATCGGGGTGCCCGCTACCAATGGGTCGAAGAAGCAGTCGGCGTTGGGGCCGCACTCAAGGGCGTCCATACAGCGCGCGCCGTTGGGCGTCGTGCCTGTCTGATTGCACGTCGTACGGATCTGATCGATCGGCATGCGCGACGCTGGAACGGTCACGTACGTGCGACAGGTGTTGCCTGCGGGACAGCTCGTCCCTCCCAACGTGCACGTGGGCGTGCACACCCCGGCGTTGGGCGCGTAGCCGAATCGTCGACAGACCTCTCCGGCCCGACACCCCTCGTTGCTCGCGCATGTACGCTGACAGGTTCGCATCGCGGGCGTGGGCTGCCCGAGGTTGACGCAGGTCGTCCCGGCGACACACGAGTCCGATCCGATGACGCCCGCGACGCGTGTACACGGCATTCCCTCGGCGATCGTCCCGTTGGGCATGCACGCGGTAAATGTGAGATCCCCGGAAGCGCTCCCGGCCGGAACCGCGAAGTTGCAGCGCTGACCCGCGCCGCAGCTGTTCGCTACGCCGGGGTCGCAGCAGTAGCTCGTCGCGCGGTCGTTGCTCAATCGCGTCAGGTTGCTGTCGCAGCGCTCGCGCACGCCGAGCACGACGTTGTCGCAGCGCTCGGTGATCCTGCCGCCTTCGACGGTAAACGTGCAGTCTTCCATCGCGACGCCGCCGTCGCCGTCGGTCGACGTGACCATCACGCGTCCCGTGTTTCCGCTGACCGTCCCGCGTACTGTCTCACCGTTCAGGATGTGAATGGTGATCGCGCAGCCCGTCTGCGCGATGCAGTACTGAGAAGCGCTCATCTCTGTGCCACAGACGGTCTGTACGCTGTACGCGCCGCTCAAGTCCGCGCAAGGCGCCGCGTCGCCGATCGTCGCGTCGCTCACAGAACCGTCGGACGCCGTCGCGTCGACGGCGCCGTCTGCCATCACGTCCGGCCCCGGCGCCGTGGGCGCGCATCGGACGAGCGAAGCACATGCAATCAAGAGAGCCGTCGCGCGTTGGATCGTGTGTGATTGGGGTTTCATCGTTCAGCGTTTATACACCAATCGTGCCAATGCGCCGTGACCCTTTAGATCCCACGGCGGACGCGTAAACACCGCCGCGCACATGGGCGCGCACATGGGCGCACGTTCAGCCGCCGCTCGCGTCTGCGGTCGCGTCGCTCGCGCTGTCTTCGCGTCCGCCGTCGGTCGCTTCGCAGGCGATCAACGGCTCACGCGAGACACCGACGGGCAGGCACGCCGCGGCGGCGGCGAACATTCGGCACTCGAGCCCGGCATCGCAGCAGTCCGTCGCGCTGCAGTCCCGCGGTCCACACGCCATCATGTTGTCCCCCGGCACCTTCACCGGAACGACGCGCAGCGGGTCATCCTGGCACCCCTCGTTGCGCTCTTCGTCCGCAAGCGAGGCACACACGCCGACGGTGTCCGCCGCGCTTCCAACCCACGCACAGAAGCCTCGGCAGGGGCCGTCGGTGACCGCTCCGCCCGTCGGATCGACAGGCATGCACAGCGCGCCATCAGGCAAGCGCGTCCGGTCCAAGCCCGCGCCGCACCGACCCGTGCGCGGGTTGCAGCGCGCGCCCGCGGGGCAATGTGCATCTAGTCTGCAAAAGGGCTGACAACCTGGCGCATCAGGGATCCCGAGCGGGTGCGTCATCGCGTTGCCCGTGCACACGAATCCTTCGCGGCAGCCCGAGTCTCCGCGGCGCCCGAGCGCGTTGCAGGCGCGCGCGCAACGCGCGACCGGAGTCGTCACGCCGTTGTCGTTCTGAAGACACGTGCTCTGCCCGCCGCCGCACTGCGCGGCCTCCATTGCGGGGACGCGCGACGGTTGGCACGGCGCTGTGCAAAATCCCTGTGCACTCAGCGTCCGCTCGCAGCGCAGCCCCGCGCCGCACGTCGCGTCCTCGGTGCACGGCGCCCCCGCCCGGGTCTCGACGACCGGCGCGTCGACAGCGGCGTCTGTGCTGGCCTCCGCGCCCGCGTCCATGCGCAGCGCCACGGGCCGATCCTCGATCACATCCACAGCAATCGGCGCGGCCGGCGCGCAGCCCGCGAGGAGCGAGAGCGCGGCGATGCGCCACAATCGACTGCAATTTGTGAGACGGATGAAAATGGGTGTCGGACTGTATCTGTCGTCGCGAGGCGCGCGCGTGGACCGTCCGTGAGGGGGAGCTTTCATTGCGTGACGGCGGCGCACTTCACCAATCGTGCCACGGTGCGTCCACCCAAACGTGCAAAATCCCGGCGTGCTCAGCGTCCTGTCGCAGTGCCCTCTGCGCGCGATGCCCCTGCTGTGAGAGCGCTGTGCTTTGCGCGGCTTAGCCCGAGGCGTCCTCGTCGCGCGCTGCGCGAACATCGATCGCGTGCTTGCGAAGCAGTCGGTACAGCACATAGCGGCTCGCGAGCCCGAGGGCGCGCGCGGTCTGCACCAGGTTGCCGTTGTGCTCGACGAGCTTCGCGCGCAGCTGTTCGCTTGTGTACTCGGGCACGGGCAGCGCGCTGGTAGGCGCCGCGTCGTCTCTGCGAAAGCGCCCCGAATCGCCGCGTTCGACCGTCGCGCGAGGCTCTTGCGTCTCGCGTTGCTCTTGGTCCATGTCCGAGGGCAGCTCGATCTGTGATCCCGCGCTCGTGGTCATCGCGCGCCACAGCAGCCCGTCGAGCTCGCGCACGTGCGTGGTGTACGTGCGTTGCAGCAAGTGCTCGATGAGCGCTGACGAGGTTTGCACTTCGCCGCGCGCGTCGGTGAAGCGCTTCACCAGCTCGGGGCTCTTCGCGAGCGCCCGCTGCAACAAGTGCCGCGCGAGCATCGGGATGTCCTCGCGGCGCGCGCAGAGCCCCGGGACGTGCTGACGCAACGGAATCCGCGCGAGCAAGTCGTGCTTCAAGCTCTCGGGCGCGCGGTTGGTCGCGGCGAGCAAACGCACGTCCGCGGTGCGAGACTTGGCCTCGCCGAGCCTGTGGTACTCGCCGTCGCCGTCGAGGACGCGCAAGAGATTGGCGTGCAAACCCAGAGGCATTTCGCCGATTTCGTCGAGAAAAAGCGTGCCGCCGTCGGCTGCGCCGATGAGCCCTGGCCGCTCGGGCATCCCCGCGTTGGGGTAGTTGCGCGCGGTCCCGAACAGCTCGGCGTCCACGAGGCTCGCAGGGATCGTCGCGGCGTTGCGCGCGACGAAGGGCCTTCGTGCGCGTGTTGAAAGCAGGTGCGTCGCACGCGCGACGAGCTCTTTGCCCGCGCCGCTGGGGCCGAGAATCAAGACGTGCGCCCCGGCCTTGCCTTGAAACGCGACCGCGTCTCGGAGCGCCCACGCCTCGGGGCTCTCGCCGAGCAGCCCAAACGCGTCGGGCTCTCCGAAGTCCCCCATGGATTCAGCAGGAAAATCCCTGAGCGCCGGGAGCACCAACGGTCGCCGTACGCACAGCAACAGGAGCTGTCCCTTGAGCGAGACGCACGCGCCGGGCGCGAGGGTCGCGCGCTCGACGCGCTGGCCATCGAAGAGCAGCGGGCATCGTCCCACTTGCTCGATCACCAGCGATCCGCGGGAGGACACCACCCGCAGTTGTTCCCGCGAAATCACGGGGTCTGCGAGGGGTGGGGTGCGCGCGTTGCGGCCCGGTCTCTGCTGGTAGAAAGCCGCGCGCCCGCCGCCCATGGCCTCGCCTCGCCCGATGATCTGCGGGACGTCTTCGTGCTCGAACAGCGTCACTTCGCCGATCCGCGAAGGCTCTGCGCGGGACCACGCGATGCAGAGCCCAAGCACTGTGTCCGCGTCGGGATTGTGTTTGTCGGTCTCTCGGATCGAGCTGTGAACGTCAATCGTGGAGGGTGAGTCTTTCAATGGGCGATCGCTCCGACGTGCCGTATTCTCCCCGGTGTTGCTGTGTGGGAGCGTAGCAGAGCCGCCCTTTGTAGTGTGGCATAGGAACAACGATGAAGCCCCGCGATCCGCGCCCCGCACCGGTCGAGCTCGAGACGATCGTCCCAGACGATCTCGACGAGCCATCGCCGCGCGCGAACGTCGCGCCCGTCGCAGAGAGAGCCGAGTCGTGGTCCGCGTTGGGACCGAGCGAAGACGACTCGCAGGACGACCACGGTTTGCACCACGCGCGACCCCGCGCCGCGCTCGTGTTGCCCGCGCGCTACCAAGACCTCGGACCGGTCGCCGAGGGAGGCTTCGGTGAAGTGCGACGCGTGCGTGACACGCTGCTCGACCGGGTGTTGGTGCTCAAGCTGTTGCGCCCTGACATCGCGAAAACGCCGTCGATTCGCAGACGATTCTTCGCCGAAGTGCGTGTGACCGCGTCGCTGCAGCACCCAGGCGTGGTCCCGATTTACGACTACGGCGAGCTCGTGGACGGCAGGCTCTGGTACGCGATGAAGGAGGTCCGCGGATCGACGTTTGGTGCGTTGATTGCCGAGCTTCACGCCGCGTCGGGACCTGCGGGCTACGGGCAGACCGCGTCGGGATGGACCTTTCGGCGCGTGATCGAGGCCTTCGCGCGCGTCGCGCAGACCGTCGCCTTCGCCCATGCACGCGCGGTGATCCACCGTGATTTGAAGCCCGACAACTTGATGGTCGGCGAGTTTGGCGAGGTCTTGGTGATGGACTGGGGGCTCGCGCTGCGGCTCCATGCGCGGGACGAAGCGCTGGAGTCGCGCGATCGCCCCGCGCTTGCTTCAGACGCCGTGCTCACCCGCGCTGGCGACGTCCTCGGAACGCCCGCGTACATGCCCCGCGAGCAAGCCCTCGGCGACCGTGCGCAACACGGACCGCACAGCGATGTGTACTCGCTCGGCGCGATTCTCTTTCACACGCTCACCGGTCGTCCGCCCTTTCGCGGCAGCGCACGAGAGGTTCTCTCGAAGCTCTTGCTCGACGATCCTCCGTCGATTGACGAGGCGATTCGCAGCGAATCGCGCTCCGATGCCCCTGAAGAGCTCCGCGCGGCGTGCGCGCGGGCCATGCGCGTAGACCCTTCGGACAGAGGCACGGCCGAGTCGCTCGCCTCCGCCGTGGTCGCGTGGCTCGACGGCGCCAACAAGCGCGAGCAAGCGCTGCTCGCTCTCGCGAAGGCCGCCGCGCGTGAGCCAGAAATCAAGAGACTCCGGGTCGTCACGCAAGAGGCCTCCGACGCAGCGCGCGCCCGGTGGAGTTCACTCCGTCCGTTTGACTCGGTCGAGGACAAGCGCCCCGCGTGGGGGCTCGAAGACCAGGCGCAGCGCGCAGCGCGAGACGCCGCCCTCGAAGAAGCGCGCTGGCTCGAGTCGCTCCACGGCGTGCTCACGATCGACCCGTCCCTCCCCGAAGCGCACGACGCGCTGGCGACGCACTACCGCGCGGCGTTGATCGACGCCGAGCGCGCCCATCAGATCGAAGACGCAGCGCGGTTCGAGACCATGCTCCGCGCGCACGATCGCGGGCAAAATGCAGCGTTTCTCCGAGGCGAAGGCGCGCTCACGATCGTCACCGACCCGCCTGGCGCGACGATCTCCTGCGCCCGCTTCGTGCTTCACGATCGTCGCCTCGTCGAGCAGGACATGGGCGTGCTGGGCACGAGCCCGCTCGTGGACGCGCGACTCCCCTTCGGAAGCTACGTTCTCACCCTCGCTGCTCTGGGCCGCGCGACGGTGCGCTACCCCATCGAGATCACCCGCGACGGACGATGGATCACTGCGCCCGACGCGAGCGAAGCGCCGTACCCCATCGCGCTCCCCTTGGCCGAAGCCGTGCACGACGACGAGGCCTGGATCGCCGAGGGATGGACGTGGCTCGGCGGTGACCCCAACGCGCCCGACTCGCTCCCGCGGCAGCGCGTGTGGATCGACGCGTTTGCGCTGCGAAAAGACCCAATCACGGTGAAAGAGTACCTCGCGTTTTGCAACAACCTCGCGCGGGAGGGGAGGGTGGACGAGGCACTCGCGCACCGGCCGATGGCGTCGGTGCAGGCAGTGAGCTCCGGCGCAGATTCTCCGTTTGTGCTGCAAAGCGATGGGCAGTTCGTGGTGGTCGGTGACGGAGCGTGGGGTCCTGATGTTCCCGTCGTCGCGGTCACTTGGCGCAGCGCGATGGCGTTTGCGCGATGGTGTGAAGCGCGCGATGGGCAGCCGTGGCGACTTGCGGACGAGTTTGAGCGCGAGAAGGCCGCGCGCGGGGCCGATGGTCGTCTGTGGCCTTGGGGCAACCACGGTGATGCGAGCTTTGCGTGCGTACTCGAGGGGCATCGTGGTGAGCCCAAGCGAGCGTCCGTCGGCGCTCACGTGTTCGATGTGAGCGTGTATGGCGTCCGCGGATTGGCCGGAAATGTCGCGGATTGGTGCGCTAACGTCTGGCGCCACGAGGGCTCGACGACCGTTCACGGACGACTGCGTCGAGAGATCCCGGCAGACGACAGTGAAGACTTTCGAGCGGCGCGAGGAGGAGCGTGGAGTCAGCCGCTCAACGCCAGCCGCGCCTCCGCACGGCTCGGTGCGCGACCTCACCTTGGTCGCGTGGTGCTTGGACTACGACTCGCGCGCTGACGGACGCGTCGCGCTTGGTCCCTTCGAGTGTGGGCCCCTGCACGCGAGCGCGATCACAGAGGCGTGAACCACTTGTGGTTTGCTGCTTTGGGCGCTTTCGTGGTGTCGAAGCTCGTCGTCGACGATGAAAGTACGAAGTACGGTGCCGGCGAAGGCGCCCCACTGCTCGGCCACAACCCCGCCCAATCCAACAAATACTCCGAATTGTTGCCCGAAATGGCGAACTGAACACCGTAGCCCTTCGCAGGCGTCGGCGGATCGGTTTTGAACAGCGCCACACCGCTGAGCGGGCAGTTGTCGCTCTCGTTGCCGTAGCTCACCGACGAGCTTCCGAGCGCGTGAATCGTGTTCGAAAGCGGGTTGGTCGCGTAGTCTTTCCACTTGCCGTTCACTGGCGAAAACGTCGCGATGGTCCCTGCGGTCGGCGGCCACTGGCCCGACACAAGACACACGTATTCTTGGCCACTTTGATAGCCCCAGTTGTTGGGATCGGGATTGCTCACCGAGATCGCCGTCGCCGTGAGCGTCACGGTGTTGCCGTTCTTGACCTCGATGTTGTAGATCGTGAAGTCGTAGCCACTGCCGGGTTCGAGCTGCCCGCCGTGCCGTTCGCGATTGGGGCCCGTTGCCGTGAGCTCGCCGCGCTTCTTCGATCCGCGGTGAAAGAACGGGAGCTTCTCCGCGCCGTCCGGGCCCTGAAACTCCACGTGCTGCTTGAATGACAGCGCAGACAACAGCGCGTTGACGCGCTCGACCACCGTGGCGTAGCTGGCCGTGAGCTGCATGCCTTCGACGGCCTTCGCGAGGGTCCACTGGTCCGTTACGACCTTCAACGCCCAGGTGAGCGCGTTGTGCGGCGTCCCGTCGAACGTGCTCACCCACGAGTGACCGCCCACTTTGGACGCTGCGATCGTGCGCTCGCCGATGCGCGTCACGGGTCCCTTCGCCGTTCGCGTGCGATGCGTCAGCGAGCTGAGCGCGCCTGCTTCGTGGCTCGCGGCTCCCGCGTGGCAACAGTCGAGCACCACCGTGAGATTCGCCGCCGCCGCGTCGGTCATCAACGCACGCAAATCGGGGTACCCGAGGACACCCTTGAGGTCTTCTGCGCCCGCGACCTGCGTCACGTCGGACGGGCACAGCGCCAGGTGTCCGTCCGCAAAGTCCCCGTGACCCGAGTAGGTCAACAGCGCCGCGGGCGGACCGGAGTCGTCCGTCGAGGCCTCGAGCATCCGCGCGAGCCACTTCACTTGCGCTGTGATTTCGCTGCTCGTCGCGGCGCCGACCTGCACCGAGGTCCCAATCGAAGCCTTGTCGAAGGCGCTCTGCGGATCGCTCCCGTCCGGCGGGCTCAACAACACATGAATGTTCGCCGGCGGAATCTCGAGCGCGATGCACAGCCGGTACATCGAGACCACGTCGTGGGTCGCGCCCGCGAGGTCGCTCGTCCCTGGCGCCTGATGGGTGGAAGCGTCAAACGCGCTGTAGTCGCCGACGCCGATCAAGAGCGCGTAGCGATGTGTGGGGCTCACTGAAGTCATTGCGTTGCCTCGTCTGTCGATGGGGGATCGTTGCGAAGAGCGCAGAGCGCACACGCGTTCTGCGGGATGATTTGCGAATGAACAGAGGCTCTGCACGGTCGATGCCAGCGCGCTCGGTCCTGGGCGGAGCCGTTGGGCCCGTCGAGCGGGCTCCACGCTGCGCACACCTCGCGCCGTTCGCGCTCATGTGCGAGGGGCCCCGTGGGGCGGTCGAGCGTCCACCAACGGCCAAACTGCGTCCAAGGTTGTGCGCGATTCTACAGGCGAAACACCGGGATGGGCGCGCGTCTCGTACGTGCGCGCGGCGCTTCCCTGCAGAGCCGCCGTGGTCGTGCCGACGCGCGTGGTGCTGGCGCATCTTGTTGAACACAAAACCAACAGGGCGACGGCTCGCATCGCGCGAGTGTAGTTGGCGAGCGCTCGCGCACGCAGCAAAAACCTGGGGCGCTTTCAACCGTCACAGCGCTGCGAACTGCCGTTCGATCGCCGGCAGTGATCCGTCACTCGCCGTGGTGCGTCGCGGCGTTTTCACAGGTCACACCTCAACGAAGACGTCATCCCCTGTCGCGATGGTGAAGAGCAAGACGCGATGGATCTCCTCGATCGCGTGCGCGAGTGCGGTCTGAGTCAACGCGCGAAAAGAAAGTGCGTTGAACGGATAGGCATCCCGAGGGACTGAGCGCCCGCCGGCCTTCGCGCTCGTCGGGCGTGTCGATCAAGACAGCGGCGATCCTCCGAAGCCGTATCGGTCCTGATTCGCGCGTCGATTGGGCCACCGTTCGCGAAGAGATCCTGCGAAGACTCCGCGACATGTTTACCGCCCATGACGTCGCGCAGATTCGTGCAACAGTCCGCGATCGAAGAGGCGCTCTCATGTCTAATTCGTCATCGCGCGTTGTACGGCGAGAGGTTTCACCAAGCGAAGTGCATGTCGCGCGCTACGACGGGGACGTGCTCGTCGCCGAGGGCGTCGAGCGACGCGTCGGCGACGGTCCTCCGCGCAAGCACGGGCTGTGGAAGTACTGGTCTTCCACAGGTCAAACGCACACACCCATGCGCGAAGAACACTACGAAGACGGCGCGTTGCGCGACGATCATCCCAACCTCGAGGCAGTGCGTGCGCTGTTGAGCGACGACGCGGACGTGTGGACGCAGTACCGCGCGATGGAGACCGCGGTCGGGAGCTTCTCTTCCGTGGTCTTTGCGCTGCGAAGGCTGCACAGGGAGCAACGCGGCACGCCGTCCGTCGCGTTGGCGATGCTTCTCTTGGAGTCCTGTCCGAAGTGCTTTCTCTCGATGGTCGGTGCGTTCATTCGCGACCTGGGCGAACCCTTCGTCTCGCGCGTCGCGTTGTGGGCCGAGTCACTGCTCTCACTTCGCGTGCGGGATCAGCACTTCGGTCGTCACGCTGCGGCCGTCGTGCTGGTGTTTGGCACCGTCGATCCTGGACGGCTCACCGAGCGATGGGATCCGCTCGTCGTGGCGGCGCTCGAGTGCCTGAGCTTTCCTCACCCGTTTGACCAGCTAGGGGTCGAGCAGATGGGGAAGATCCTCAGCGATTTGCCTGTCAAACGCGCAGAGTCACTGTTGCTTCGCGAGAGCACGTTTCCCTACTACCTCGTGAGCTTCGCGTGGGCGCGGCCGACGCCTGTGATCCTCGCAGCGCTGCTCGAGGTCATGCTCGGGTGGTCGCGTTCGAAACATGATGCGAAGCCCATGCATGCGACAGGGGCCTTGCAGACCTTGCGACGCATCGGCGCGCCGTTGATCGCGCCGTTGATCGCGCTGCTCGATGGCAAAGGGAGCAAGGCCGCGCAGCGCGACCTGTTCTTGATCGTGCTCGCAGAGCGCCCGACGCCCGAGGCAGCGGCGGTGTTTGTCCGCTTTCTCGCCGATCCGCTGGTCGCCGCGCGCCAAGCCTCGCGCCGCGGCATCGTCGCGCTCGGCGCTGTCGCGTGGCCAGCGCTTGAGGTGGCGCGCGCGGCGAACAAGAGCGCGGGACAGAAGGCAGCGGACGCGCTGCTCTCAGAGCTGCGCGCGCGTTTGCGTGCGCCCGCGGCCGCCGCACCCGAAGGCGTCATCGCGTTGCGCGACCTGCGCGCGTCGATCGATGCGGCAGAGCGAGACGCTTGGCTTCGGTGGCTGTCGGAGCAGGAAGAAGACGGGCAGCTCGAGCGCGGCTGGACGTACCCGGTGGGGCACCTCGTGGACCGACTCGCCCAGCGCGAGGCGCACCGCGACGTACGCGTGTTGATCGTTTGTGCGGACTATTTTCTCGCTGCCTGCAGGTCGGGTCGCGTCTTCGAAGCGCGATGGTCGTGGTGGTTCGAGCGTTGCCGCGAGCACTGGGATCGGAGCCTCGCGATCCCGTTCTTGGCTGCAGAACTCTTGGTCCTCGCGCCCAGGACGCACTTCTTCGCGAAGGTTCCCGTCGCGTATGTGGGCCAGCCGCAGGATCCTGCGGTGGGGCACCGCGAGATGATCGCTGCGTGGTGTCGCTCGATCGGCCAGCCGCTGGTCGAGCCGCTGACGTGGATGCTCACGCAGCACGAGGCCGAAGAAGAGGCCGCGCTGCGCGCGTGGCTCGAAGAAGCACGCTCACTCCCGGCGACGTAGGGTCCCGCAGAAGACCGGTGCGCGCTCCCCCGAAGGATCCGACCCAGCGAAGCGACAACGGGCCCTGCAGCGCAGATTAACCCTGTGGCGGAGCGCTATGATCGCGCTCGCACGACCGGTGGGTAGCTTTGCCCAAGAGGAGCTCTTCGGGTCGAAGCTCTGTCTTCAACTCACGATCACCTGTGAAAACAGCGGCGATCGCATCGTGTTTCGCGGCGCGATGCGATGCGCGCGGCCCGGCAGCGACCGGCCGAACGCTGCAGCGAGGCGACGGGCGATCGGACCGCCGCGACCGAATGCGTGCGCCATGGACCGCGGTCGAATGTCTTCCCCCCCTTCGCCACGACGCACCCTCGGAAGCGCGTCGCCCGCCCCCCTGACGCGTGATGACACCACGCGAGACCCTGGTGACGCTTCAACGTCGGCTCCTTCGTGAGGAGTCATGACCGTTGCAGTGGCGCGCGTGCTTCCATCTCCGTGCGCCCGCGACCGCCCGTCGAAGCACGGTAAAAACGATCGCTATCCGGGCGTGTCTCTCGCACGGGACGCGATCGGTTTGCGCGACGCGCGCTCACCGCTTCGCAGCATGGCCCCAACGTGCGGTGCGTGTGGGCTTCGTCGCGCTTGCCGCGTAGCCCCGCGGGAGCCTAGGCTCCGCGCCCTTCGCCGCCGGACTTGACGATTCGAGTCGCGACGATCACCCACGGAGCTGCCAAACATGCGGACCATTCATCGATCATCCACCCACGCGTGCCTCGTTCTCGCTGTAGCGCTGACCGCGGTCGGATGCGCGCCCGCGCCAAGCAATGGTCGGCTTGCAGCGCAGTCGGTCATCAGCTTCGACGGGACGCGCGAGCGCGTCCTGCTCGTGACAGCAACGGGCCCGTGGACCATCACTGCGATGGATCCGTGGATGACCGCGACGCCATCGTCGGGGACCGGGGCGACGAGGGTGATGTTGACCGTTCAACGCAGCGGGCTGATGCCCGGAAACTACCAGTCCAGACTCACGGTGAACTCGGGCTCGGCGAACACGAACGTCGGCGTTTTCATGGGATTTCCCAACCTTCGGGGCAATGTAAACGCAGCGAGACAGACGCGTCGCACAGAAGCTGCAGTGACGCTTCCGCCGACCGCGATGGTCGCCGGACAGATCTCGGTCACCCTCAGCCGCGGCGGCGTCGCCGTCAGCGCGGGCATGACCACGATGCCACGGGTCGGCGATCCACCGGTGGACGCCGCGACGCTTTGCGGCGCAGCCCGCGCGCTCGCGATGGAGTACGGGATTCAGCTCCGGTCGTGCAACGGGACGAGCGCCGTGTTCTCCGTGCCAGGCGCGATGCCAGGCGCGATGAGCAATCTCGCGCTCGATGGCCGCGTGCGCTCGGTGGCGCCCCTCGGGTTGGTGCAGACCACCGCGGTCCCCGATGATCCGCGGTACGGCGAGCAATGGCACTACCCGCTGATCAACTTGCCGCAAGCGTGGGACCTCACCACGGGCTCGGCGATGATTCCCATCGGCATCGCGGACACCGGCATCCTCGGCACGCACGAAGACCTTCGCATGAAGCTCGAGCCCGGGTGGGACTTCGTCGAAAACAATGACAGCAACATCGACGTCAACGGTCACGGCACACACGTGGCGGGCACTGTCGGCGCATCGAGCAACAACGCGACGGGCGTCGCGGGCGTGGCGTGGCTCAACCCGCTGGTCAACCTCAGGGTGCTCGGCCCGATGGGAGGCTCCAACGAGGACATCGCCAACGCCATTCGCTACGCGGCGGGACAGTCGGTGACCCTGGGCAACGGGCAGACGATTCAGCGAATGACGCCACTTCGCGTGGTCAATCTCAGCCTCGGTCCGCCTAACGGCATGTGCGTCGATACGATCCGCCCGAGCGAGGCGATGGCGTCGGTCGTTCGCGAGGCGCTGGCGGCCGGCGTGAACCTCGTGTTTGCCGCGGGCAATGACAATTGCAACGTGATCTCAAGCTGGGCCGCGATCCCCGGCGTGATCACCGTGGCCTCCGTGGGTCCGGGCAGCACGCGCGCTCCGTACTCCAACGCGGGCCCCGAGGTGTGGGTCACCGCGCCCGGCGGCGACACGAGCGGCGGCGAGATGAACGGCGTGCTCTCGCCGTGGAGCGACGGGATGTACCGGGCGATCCAAGGCACATCGATGGCAGCGCCGCACGTCGCCGGGGTGATCGGGCTCGTGCTCGCGGCAAACCCCGCCCTCACCCCAGTGCAGGTGCGACAGATTCTCGAAGAGACCAGCACGCCCATCATGGGCGCGGACGCCAACGCCTCGGGCGCGCCCAACATGCGCGGCGGAATGGGCCACGGCCTGATCAACGCACAAGCCGCGGTGATGCGCGCGATGAACTTCTCGGGCATGGACATGCGCATGGCGCGCGTCGAGGTTCGTCCAATGGGCGACCCGATGGCCCCGGCCATGATGGTCGAGGTGGATCAGGGCGGAAACTTTCAAGCGCAGGACATTGCGCCAGGGATGTACTCGGTGCGTGTGGGCGTCGACGCCGACGGCGACGGGATGATCGGCGAGATGGGTGAGTACTACGACGAGGGTATGATCGAGGTCGCCGAAGACGAAGACGGCGAGTCCGAGCTTGACCTGGATATCGACCGACGAATGTAACGCATCGCGCTTGAATGGGTGGGGCACCGACGCGCTCAACGATCACCGATCGCGTCACCCAGCGCAGGCACAGGAGAGGACGCACGGGACACAACAGGCTCGCGAAAGATCCGCGAACGGCCTAGCGGGCCAGCCATTGCTTGCACAGCGACGCGCTCGTCAACTTGGCTGCGTGCATCGCGCGCGCTGCGTGCACGAGTCTCTTCTAGGCGAGCGGCGTGGCGACAAGCTCTTCGTGGATCGCGTCGGAGTCAGCGTTGCGACCCCAGAGCGCAAACGAGAGCATGCTGTCAAAGTCGCGATCGTCCATGGTCTCGTGTCCATCGCAGACGCTTCGCAGCAGCGCTCGAGCGAGGGACGACGATTGGTGCTCGGTGTTGCGTTGCTCGCCGCCGGCGAAGTGCTTGTCGAGGGCGAGCACGCGCGCCGATCCGAGGATCATCTCGCGCACGCGCGGTAGGCCTCGACGGTCGTGCGCCGGACGAACGAGCGCAGGATCGTCTTCGCGCGGTCGCGTGGGAGGAACCGAGAGGACATGTCCCTTCAACTCGTGCCGTTCGCGCCATGGTGAGAGCGCTTCCGCGCGTGCTTGAGACTACCGGTGGTGTCAGCGTCGAATTCTACTTGGCAGCGACCGTACACCGCGCCGCGGTAGCTCTGCGCGAACATCCATGGTCGCGCGAGTATCGCATTCGTCGAGCGAGCGCCGTGTGCGCGCAGCGGTCGAGCGCCGTTCGCCCGGCGCGTGCAGGTTCGTGTCGGTGTGCGGGTATGCGCTCTTTGCTGTGGTGCCGGCGGACGAGCTGGCGGTAGACCTTTGATCGACAGTTTCTGTTCGCGGTCAACTTTCTCGCCGTCGTGTCACAACGCCTTCAAGCGAGAACCTCTGCACACCCACTTGATCACAGCCGTTCTGAGTGCGTGACGTCAGGGCTTCGACTTGCGCTTTGGCGCTGCCCTGGGCGCGATCTCGGCGCCTCGTTCGGGCAGCCAGCGCGGCTCCAAGAGCCGGACGAGGTGTGCCAGATGCGTGTTCTCGTTGGGCGTGCGGTGAGGCAGCGCTGGGGTGGAGGCCATCTCGAGCGTGAGGAGCACGCGGAGGTCGGTGGGGTAGTCGTCACGAAGGGCACCAAAGTGCACAGACATCGCCCGCGCGCGTCCGACCGCCTTGACGATCGGCACGGCGAAGCGGGCCACTTCCTTCATGAGATTCCTCGCCGCTTCGAGCGTGGGCCTCGGGTGGCTGAGCTCAAGCGCAGCACGACCTAGCTCGGGGAGCGCTGCTCTGACGCGTGTGTATTCGTCATCGGTGAGCGCGGGGACGGCGTCGAGGAGGGCGATGGCTGCGTTGTCGCCACGCGCTACCGCCACCAGCCAGGCGGCCTTGGCGTCGTCGTTCCAGATGCCGAGTGCGCATGCGGCCGAGATCGTCTGCTCGTGCCATCTGCCCTCGTTGATCATCTCGTCGCGCAGCCAATCGGCGCCAGCGGGAGAGGCGAAGTAGAGCGGGGTGACAAGGTGCTGGTCGAAGTCGAGGAGCCCGCGGAGGGCGGCAAAGTCGTTGCTGCTCGCGAGCCGCGCCACGCTGGCTGCGTGCCCATGCCGATAGAGCGTAAAGAGCGCCATGGGCGTCACGTTCTTCTTGCCAGCGAGCTTAAGCAGCGCGGTCTCGCATTCGGGCGAGAGCGACGGCGCGAGCGCGAGCGCGGCAAAGACGCCCGCAAAGCCGTGGGGCGGGTTCCCGTGACGTGTGTCCTTGCGGTACTTGGCCGCGCTCTCGGCGATGACAGGCATCAAGACCTGCATCAACCGCTCGAATGCCCCGTGGTCCGCGCGACAGAGCGCAATGAGAAACATCCCGGCCTCGAACGACGCCATCGAGCGCAACATCATCCCCGGCTGTTTCGAGTCCACGGGTGTCACCAAGGGCACGGCGGCGTCCACGAAGCGTCCGGCGACCTGTGCAATGCCCTCCAGCGTCTGAGCCGAAAAATCGCTGACGACGGCCAAACGCCCGCCCGCGTTCATGAGTTTCAGCATGGGGTTGTACAACTGGGCCGAACTGGGTGAGGCGCCGAGCCAACCAAGTTCGGTCGTGGCCCCAGCGAACTCTTCTTGCGCGACATGGAGCCCGAGCACCGGGTCGAGGGCGTTCACCCACGACGCGACGTGCTTGACGTTGAGGTCGTCGCTCTGACGCCACAGCGCCCTCAGTGGCGTCAGCTGGCAGAGCTCGCGCGGCACCGAGAGGTCACCGTAAAGACTGACGAGGAGCATGGCGACTTCGTTCGACGATTTGAGCAGGAGTTCATGCATCGGGCCCAGATACCATCGGGTGCGAAAAGCTGGCAAAAACTCCACGCCTCGCGCAGCCGTTCTGCGCGCACGCGTGATCGCGTTCGTAATCAGAAGCCGCACGTACTACGGCGTTGACGCTCGGTCTGCGCTCTCGCGTGCGAGCGTCGGCGTGGTCTCGCTCGAACAGAGCGTGTGACCCGAGAATCGAGCGACGAAACCGCCTTTGGCATCGAGCCGCGGAGCGTGGCCCCCACCCGCGCTGCCGCGGCGCAACCGAAGCAAGCACCCCACGTGCTCAATGACCGGCGTCATTGCTTCGCGCACCGCCACGGGGCACTCAAAGCCCACGGTCCCTGTGCGCCCACCTTCCCGCACCGTTCGCTCGTAGCCGATCGTTGCGCTCTGTCGCATCCTGGGCGTTACCAGGAGCGGAGATCACGCGTTTGCCTCACGTCCGCCGAGTAAGCGACATCGGAATGATGAGCAATTACGCAAGCAAATCCGCAAGGTCTTCCAGGACCCCCAAGGGTCGCTACGGCAGCCCACGCATTTAACAGCAACTGAAGCGCGAGGGACTGAGCGTGGGAAAACGCAGGATCGAACGCGTTATGCGGAGTCTTGATCTGCGAGCTCGTCCACCTGTGCGCTTTGTCCGAACGACAAAGGCAGACCCAACCCATACGATGGATTTCAACGTGCTTGATCGCGACTTTACCGCAACAAAACCAGGACAAAATCGGGTGACATCTCGCTGGGGTCCTCGATCTGTACTCGCGCGCGGTGGTTGGATGGTCTCTCGATGCGTCGATGCGCACGGCTCTCCCCTACAGAGCTCTTCAAAACGCGATGATCCGAAACCATGGCAAGGCTCCAGCACTGCACCATTCTAATCGGGGTAGCCAGTACGCAAGCAGCGACGATCAAATGCAATGAAGCGACCGCGGAGTCGTCGTTAGCATGAGCCGCAAGGGAAATTGCTGGGACAACGCTGTGGCCGAGAACTTCTTCGGACGCTCAAGGACGAGCTCATTCATCGCAAGAGCGACTGCGACCTCCATGAGCTTCGAGGCGCACTCTGCGAGTCCATGGAGGTCTTCTCCAATCGTCGCCGACTTCATTCTTCGATCCAGTTCAGGACACCCGCCGAGGTCGAGCTCGCGTTCGAGGTCAAGGTCAAGCCCAAGAGGCTTCAATCCGATGTCCACCCAATCGAGGGAAGCTCACGTCGGCTGCGATGCAATGTTGTGTACCCTCGACGGCTCCATGGCACTGGCGATTCGTTCGAGTTGCGCGCACCACACTCGCGCAGTCGTACCGCCCTGTCCCTTTGGTACTGCGCCGCCAGACGCCGCCTCGGTCAGCACGTCCGTCCCGGTCCCAGGCGGGGGCACAGCGACGCGTGTCGCGCAGCCGGGTTTGGGGCCCGCACCGAACTCCGTTCGACAAAGAGAGTTAAGAGCACCGCGATGCCTACGTTGATCCCGCGAGACCAAGCGCTGGCGCGCATTGTGGCCGAAGGGGGGCGTCCTCCATGCCTTATGTGCGCCATCCTCGATGAAAAAGTGGGCGCGACGTACAAGGTCGCCGAGGACGAGCACTGCCTCGTGATGCTCCCGCGGTATGTGCGTACGTGGGGGCACGTGATGGTGGTTCCAAGAGCGCATGTCACGCGGTTTTCTGAGCTGTCTGCCACCCTTTGGGCGCACGTGAACCAGCTCACCTTGCGCGCGGCAAAGATGGTCGAATCGCTGCGTGCGCCCAAGCGCGTGTACATCTCGTCCACCGGCTCGGCGACCAGCGAGCTCATCCAGACCTCACGGCACATTCATGTGCACGTCCTGCCCGTGTACTACGAAGAAGATCGCCCGGCGGACTTGTTTTCGTGGTCGCCCGGCGTGTACGTGGCGGAGCACGACGAGTGGGTCGAGCTGCGCGACTCCTTCACGCAATGGTGGACGCAAGACGCGCTCACGGCGCGATGACCACCGAGCGATCTCGCTTCGACAAGGCATCGGCCACCCACAAAAGATTCTCGTGCCGAAACGCATAGTGTGGCGCAGCCGTCGCCATCGTTCGCATCCACCGCTGGTAGAGCCGCAGTGATTCACCGCTCTCAAACCGCCACGCGTGTTCGGTGACCGCCCCGGACGGTGCACGCAGGGAGGGCGCTGCGGCGAGTGCCGCGATCGCTCGGTCGACAACGACGGCCTCTGCGTCCATGTCCGCCATCACCGTGGCGGTCCCGACTTCCCACGAAGCCACCGCGGCGTTGTTGCAGAGAATGTACTCACGGAATGCATGGATCACTTCAGGCCGCCCGCGACGGTGAAACACGCCTGCCACGCGCTGCTGCACTGCCGCGAATCGCTCGATCGGGATCTGCCGGTTCTCTGAGTCCACCAGCCAAAACACTCGCGCATCGGTTGGATCAAGCACAAGCCACAGCGCATCCGGTCGCAACGACACGCGCACCAGGGCAGTCCCGTAGCTCCGCCCCTGAAACCCGCGTGCTGTCGGAAACGAGCTCGCCCACGCATACCGATACCGAGACATCGCCGGGTCCGAAAGCAGCGTTCGCGCAGTCGTGCCTACGAGATCCGACCGCGAACGAAGGCGCAATAACAACCGACTAAACGGTGACTGGTAATTGCCAGAGCTCGCCTTGGCCACGAGCAGCACGCGATCGGCTGCCAGAATTTGCGCCCGCGCGCGAGGCGTCCACGAGTACACCACCTGGCGCCACGGCCGCTCGCTGTCCAATTCGTACCGCGCGAGCGCATCCGCAAGGGTCGGCGGCGCGACGGTGACATCCACCCCACTGTTCATCGCAGCGTCGGCGCTTGCATCGGCAACCGCGACCGCGGCGTCGCGCGCGGCCGGCTGCGAAGCATCGATGAGCGACGGGCCCCTCGGCTGCTCGTAGGCCAAGGGCGCTGCGCGGAGTGTCTGCTGCACAGAGCTTGGCGCGCACGCTGCGAGCAGCCAGAGAACGCTCGCCACCCACGGTCTTGTCAACGAATGCATCAACGAGAGAGTCTCCTTGCCCACAGCGCTGTCACGGTCGCGAGCACGATCGCCGCGACCGCGCCCGCTGAGACGGCCCACCGCGGCCCCGCGGTCTGTCCGGCGAGGACGATTGCCACGCAGACGATCAGCGAGCCCATCCACTGCGCCAGCGCGTTGACCGCGAGCTCGGCGGACGCAACGCGACCGCGATAGGCCAGCGGAGCACGTGCTGCGACCACGGCAGAACTCTGCACCCACGAAGCGCCCGCCGCGAGCCCAAAGACAAACAGCGCGATCGACGCACGGCGTCCATCCGTCGCGAGAACGAACAGCGTGGCCACCGGCAGCGCGAGAACCGCCAGACCGAGTCCGTCTCCCGTTGCGAGCCCCCGCAACGCCCACGGTCCCAGTCCTGCGCCGGCCCCGCGCGCGCAGTGCAGAGCGCCCAATGCCGCAGCGGGCGCGAGGCCCATGGCGAGCATCGGCGCGCGAACGGTGAGCACGACCCACACCGCGCCCTGCGCGAGCGCAAAGGGAACCTTCGCGATCAGCGCCCGCACCAACGCCGGATGCGTCGACACCCACGCTGCGAGCACGCGATCCAGTCGAAGATGCTTGCGCCTAGATTCATTCGGTTCGTCGGGCGAATCCACGGCATGGTCGCGCAACGGAGGCGGCAACGGTGGCAACGTGGCATCGAGCGCGGCGCACAGCAGGTAGCTGACTGCATCGATGGCAAACGCCACCACCACGCCCACTGCCGCCACCGTCACGCCGCCGAGCAACACCCCCACGCAGAACAACGCGCTCCAGGCGAGTCCTGCGCGGCGATGCGCCCATGCCAGTCGCTCGACACCCACCCAATCCACCAACGACGCGCGAAACGCCGCATCGGTGAGCGCACCAAGCGCCATCCGCGCAAGATGCAAGACGTGCAACATCGCGAGAGACGCGCCAACGGGAGCGCCCTTGGCCAAGAGGCACACTCCCGCCATCGCTGCGACGATTGCGCCGCGGACGAGCTGCGTAGTGACGAGAATCGTTCGACGGTCGAGGCGATCGCAGAGCGCACCAGCCCACGAAGCCAAGAGCAATCTTGGGAGCGTGTGTGCACTGGCGACCATCGCGAGGGCCAACGCGCTGTGCGACGCGTGCACCGCGAGGAGGCTCATGGCGACGTAGGTGAACCAGTCACCGCCCATCGAGAGCGCGTCGCCTACGAAGGCGCGTCGGTAGGCGTTGATCTGCAAGGCGACTGCCGCGGGAGAGTGTACGCGAAGGCTCAAACGTCTGTCGTCCACGCCTCGGTGCCACTCGCGCTCACAACACGACCGTTGACCTCGCGGTGCGCGGTCCATCGAAGAACACTCGGTACGCTCTCTGCCCTGTGCACCAAGCGTTGAGCGTACTTGCGACCGCCGTGGCGATCTTCGCCTTCGCGCTTGCCGTCGAATTCGCACCCCCCGCGGTGACCCGCGCGATGGCTCCGATCGTGCGGCACGAGTTCTCGCACTTGGTCTTGCACACGGCGCTCTACGCCGCACTCGCCGTCGCGCTGGTGGCGTGGCAATTCTCAAGCATCGCGCACACGAGTCCACGCACCGAACGCGCTCGGCGATGGGCTACGGTCTGGGCGGTGTTTGTGTGTGTTGCCGTGGGGCAAGAGCTTGCGCAAGCGCTCTCACGACACAGGACCTTTGCCCTCGAAGAGCTCTTCGATCTCACGGTCGACTGCGCAGCGGCGACGGTGGGGTTCGCGCTGTGGACACGGGGACCCCACGCTCCCTCGTGGCGCGGACCCTTTGTCGCTCGGGCACTGGGCGTGTTTGTGCACCCGCTCACGGTGACGCCAATCGCTGTGTTTGCGCTGATCTTTGGCGCTGAGTCCTCGCCGAGTCGCGCGCGGATCGCCCTGCTGTGGACGCTCGCGTTGTGCCTGTCGTTTGCGCCAGTCGCAGCGCTCTGGCTCGTCGGAATGCGCCGTCGTTGGTTTGCCGATCGCGACCTCTCGCGGCGCAGCGAGCGACCGGCGTTTCTCGGTTGTGCGTTGCTCGCCGCGATCGCGTTTGCAGTGATCATTCGCTGGCTTCACGCGCCGAGGGCTATGTTATCCATCGGCGCAACGGCAGCCGTGGGGGCAGCGCTGTTCGCACTTGTGACGGGGCTCGGCGTGAAGGCGAGTGGGCATGCGGCGGTTCCGCTCGCGCTTGGGCTGCTCATGGCGCCACAGTCCGCGCGTGGCGCATGGCCGTGCATGGTGGTCGCCGCGGTCATTGGCTGGGCACGCGTGCGCGAAGGGCGGCATTCGGCGCGCGAAGTGCTTGCAGGCTGGGCCATTGCAGTGGCCGCAACAGTGTGCGCATGGGGACTGGTGGGCATCGCGCGCTGGGGTGGGTAGCCGCGCTACGGTCGCAGCTCGACGACCGTACCGCCTTCGCGCACGTGCACGACGCGTTTGCCGCTCGCCGCCACGGCGATCGCGTGATCGGGCGCGAGCTGCTCAGCGCCGCCTGTGAGGTCGACGAGGTACACGCCACCTTCTGTGGCCACGGCGAAGCGTCGTCCCACGACCTCGATCTGGTTGACCGGAGGACCTTCCCACACGCGCGTGAACGGGAGCTCCTCTGTGAGCTCGTAGCGAATGATGCCTCGCTTCGTGCCCGCGAAGAGCACACCGTCGAGTACGGCGATCGCTCGCAAGGTCTCTTGGGTGGGCGGCAAATCGAGGATCAGCTCGCCGTCGAAGCGGTAGACAGCGAGCAGGGTCTTGCTGTTCGGTCTGTACGCGGCGACGAAGCGCTCGGCGTCGAGCCACCTGATCTGCCCGTAGCGTAGGCCATAGGCGCGCTTTCCCTTCTTCTGGCCGAGCACGTGGCAGCCAACCGTGCCGCCTTCATCGCCGCCCACGAAGACCAGCTTTTGACCGTCCGGTGACGGCGCGATGGTCATCGGGTTCTCGCCGGTGCTCGTCCAGCGCGTGAGCTCCTCGCCGCTCTCGACGTCGAACGCGATGATCTTCTTCATCTCGTCGGCGTAGAGCACACGACCGTCGGGTGAGGTCGCCAACACCGTGGCGCCGTACTTCAGCTCGCAGAACCGTTCGTTCTCTCTCAGCAGGCCGAGCTCGTCAGCGACGAAGAGCGTTTCGCCGGCGAAAACCACGGTCCGCGCGTTGGTGATCGTCCGAGTCATGCGGTCTGCTAGCACGCTGAGGGCTTGTTCGAGTGAATTCCGGTACTGTTTGAGGCTGTGAGTCTCTCTCGTGATGGCCTGCGTACTGCTGGCGCGGATCGTCGCGATCAACCTTGCCGTTGCTTCGGTCGGTAGCAGCGCGGTCTTCCCGCTCTCTCCATTGTTCCTACAATCGCTGTTGTTTGCTGCCTACACAGGAGTCCCGCTTGAACCTCGCTCCGCCTGGACCGCCGGCCATCGGCCACAATCCGCTCGCGCTCTTGCGCTATCTGCGGGCGTTTCAAGCGAGCCCGCTTGACTTCGTGGGGGAGAGATTCGCGCGGTACGGAGACCTCTACGCGACCTCGTTTCGAGGCACGCCGCTGTACGTGACCCGGCACCCCGAGCACATCCACGAGGTGCTGGTGAGCAAGGGCGCGAGCTTCGCCAAACCCGAGAACGGGCTGGGCGCAACGCAGCTCCGACGCTTTCTCGGTCGGGGACTGGTTACGTCCAACGGTGACTTCTGGCGCAGGCAACGGCGGATGATCAACCCTGCCTTCGGCCGACAGCGCATCGAAGCGCTCGGCGACGTCATGGTGGCCCACACACAGGCGCTCGCAGCGCAGTGGAGGCCGGGCGAGACTCGCGACATCGCCGAGGACATGATGTCCCTCACGCTGCGGATCGTGGCCAAGACGCTCTTCGATCACGACCCGCGCGGCGAGCAAGACCGCATCGCACGCGCGCTCGACGCGTTTCGCTCGTTCTCAGGGCCGAGCGCGTTCTTGCCCGAGTGGGTTCCGCTCGCCAGCGTGCAGCGCCCACGACGCGCGCTCGCGGACGTCAACGAGATCGTTTACGGGCTCATCGACGCGCGCCGCGCCGAGCCCGAGTCTGCGCTCGCCACCCGCAACGACCTGCTCACCGCGCTGGTTCTCGCCACGAGCGAGCCCGACGGCGACGCGCCCGGCACGCGCATGACCCGCGAAGAGCTCCGCGACGAGATCCTCACGCTGTTTCTCGCGGGACACGAGACCACGTCGCAGGCGCTCACGTGGACCTGGTATCTGCTCTCTCAGCACCCCGAGGTCGAAGAACAACTCCATCGAGAGGTCGACTCGGTCCTACGAGACGAGCCCGCCACCAGCGCGTCGAAGCTCCCCGTGACCGACCGCATCTTGTCCGAGTCGATGCGGCTCTATCCACCGGTGACGACCATTCCGCGCGTGGCCCTCGAGGACGTCGAGATCGGCGGTTACCGCGTCCCGGCGGGGGCCGACATGATTTGTTGGGTCTACTTCGCGCAGCGCGACCCGCGATGGTGGCAAGAGCCCGAGCGCTTCGATCCCGATCGCTTTCTGCCCGAGCGCATCGCGTCCGTCCCGCGCGGGGCCTATACGCCCTTTGGCGCGGGCCAGCGGCAGTGCATCGGTCGTCACTTCTCGCTCATGGAGGCGAGGCTCTTGCTCGCGACGCTCGCACAGAGATACCGCCTGCGGCTCGCGAAGGGGCACCGCGTCGAGAAGCGCATCGCGGTCACGATGTCGCCGCGCTACGGGATGCGCATGACCCTCGAGCCACGGTCGACCGCAGCGCGTTAAACTGTGCGGTCGCCAACACAGGATCGCCTGTGAAAACACCGGCGAACGCACGGTGCGGCGGGGCAGAACGGAACGGTCGCGGCGGGTCCAAACATGGGTGTCACCAAGGTGCCCGGTTTGGACCACCGGAAATCGCGAGCAACACGCCACCGAGCGCCTCGCGCTGGTCGCGTCTCAGGTTGCCCAGCGAGAGCGCGTTCGTGCGCTGCGACGTTGCCCAGCGCGCCCGCGGTGCGCAGCGCCAGAAGAACCGCGGCAACCTTTGGGCTTTTCGGCCTTGGGGTTCGCAGCTCTTGGGGTTGTGTGTGGCGTCGCCATCCCGGCGAAGCATGCCTTTGCCCGCGGGATCGCTGCGATGTGCGCTGACCACGAAAACTCCGCTGTCAGGGGCTGTCATGACCGAGCAGCAGGGGCGAGGTTGCGTTCGTTCGCGTCCCGTGTTCTGGTCACCGAGCGGGGGCTGCTCGATTGGGGGGCTCTATCGGACAGGGACCATCACCAAGGTCACCGCTCGGCGGGGATCCGACGACGTTGGCTTTGGGGATTCGCAGAGTACGGAGACTCTCGTGCGTTGCATGCAACGAAGCGTCTCGGCGGCAAGCAGACCGATCGATGCACCTCCGCGTGGCACATTCATTCAACCATTCGTAGTTCATAGCAGGAGTGTTCGATGCGAAACGACGACCATGTCTTCGCCCCGGTGCACGGGGAGCAGCAGGCAAATGCTAAAAATCTCAGGGGGGGGGCGCCACCTTTTGCGCGCAGACGGCGTAAGCTGGCCGATGGCCGGCTGCCCATACGACGGTACGTCGCGGGCATGACGCTGAGCGCGGCGTTGGCGCTCACGGGCTGCGCGGGCGCAGAGCAAGCCGTGGAGCAGACATCCCAAGGGATCTCGCTCGGCAGCAACGACGTGGACAATCCCGTGCGCAACGCCACGGTGGAGATTTACTGGAAGACAACGACCACGGGCGAGGGCGCGCACGTTGCGGGCGCCACGCACTGCACGGGGATTCTCGTGAGCTCTACCTGGGTGCTCACGGCGGGGCACTGCTTCCTCGATGGATGGGAGCAGCCGAGTGCGCTCGGTGTACACGTGGGGGCCGTGCCCTTCGCGGTCCCGGGTTCGGGCGGTCTCAACGTCGATATCGCGGAGTGCTACGAGCACCCCAATCAAACGCCGCAAAGCTACAATCCCTCCGATCCGCGGTTGCGAACAACGTGTGCGATGGGTTACCTCGCGCGTCCAACAACGGGCACGTGGAACGACTATGACATCGCGCTGATTCGCCTCGCGCAACCGGTGCCGCGCGGGATCGCACGTCCCATTCGACTCGCGAATTTTCGCGACCAGGGGTTTCTTTTCGGCCTTGGATCGACCGTGAATGCGGCGGGCTATGGTGCAATGGCGAGCCCCTCGCCGATGGCGCTTGTCTCTCCAACAATCCGACAGCAAGGCACGATGCTCGTCACGTCCAATGTGCCCTCGTATGCCAGCGGCAACACTGGACCGTGCGCGCCTAGTGGTCCTTGCGGTGCGGGCTGGTACCTGCGTTCGACGCGCACGAGCACGCTCCAAGCGCAGAACATGTTCAGCGATTCGGGCGGTCCGTGGATGCGTACGTTCGACCAGTTTGCACCGGGATACACCCGCGATGTTGCGTTTGGCCTCGTGAACTCCGGCGACCGCGTGATCGAAACCGACGGAGGCGTCACGCAATACATCGGCAATAGCACCTTGGCGATGAACCTCACCGTCGCGCCGCTGAGTGTCTGGATCGACCGCGTCCTTCAAGTGGTGCAGCCCGGCGAGAGCATCTGTAGCCCCAACGTCCAGGTCAACAGCGTTACGTGCTCTCTCCCCGAGCCGCCGCGCGTGAGGTGGCAAGGCGAAGGCGCGGATTCGCGCGACAATTGTCCAGGGGTGTTCAACCCGGACCAAGACGACAGCGACGGCGATGGCTTCGGTGACGCGTGCGACAATTGCCCTTCGGTGAGC
>JAUXYJ010000090.1 GCA_030694465.1 Deltaproteobacteria bacterium
GATCGGAGCGGTCATCGAGAACACACACGGAACGCTGGGGAAAGTCTGCGGGCTACGGAGCACCGGACACTACAGGACCGTGTTCAATCTCACGACATCACCGTGGCACTCTTTTGTCATCGCAGGCGGCTGGTGGGTCCACAATACGGGGTCGAGTGTCCAACCCCCCAGGCTCAACGGGCGGTATCGATATGACGGCCCGAAACCAAGTTATGAGAATCCGGGTCACCATGTGCCAGGACATCCCAATTATCGCGGCGGCGGAGACATGACCACCAGCTTGCCAAGCGATGCAGAGGAAGTCTATCGTCAGGCGATTCCAGATCCAAGTGGCAGAAACTGGTACGGCCGCAACGCTGCGGGGGACATCTACATCTATCGAAATGGCAGCGGCAGTGAAGGCGCCGTGCACTGGGCAGGGACGACAGCGAGTCCCCGCGGACTCAGCGTAGACCCTGAGGTCCTTGCAAGGTTTCGGAACCTCGATCGAGCTAGTGAACGATGATATTCGGGAACACCAACGAGTTTGCAATTGAGTCTGTGGCTTGGCCGTCACTTCCAGGCGCGAGGATATTTGGCCGTATTCGGCTCTGGGTGGGAGGAGCCTCCGTCGGCGACTTGGAGCAAACAAGCGTGATCTCTTCGCTACAAACGGAGGCAGAGGGCTTTCTAATTCGTTCGCGAGAAATTACCGAACTTGCGCCCCGTTCCCTGTCTATGGAAGACATTCGAAGCTGGATCGAGGAGCTAGAAACAACTGAGTGGGAACTGCCTCAAGCTCGCCGCGTGAGCTTTTGCTATCGAGATGTCGTCTTCTTTGCGTACGCTCCCGAGGGCTTGGCCGCGGCGCGAGTCATCGTGATCCCCGATGGCGATCAATGCGTAGTGACAGCGTGGGAACGCGACGCACCTCGAACGACCCAAGTGCGACTAGCGAAGTCAGTCGTCGACGATGCGATCTCGGCCTTCGTTCACTGGAAGCCGAATCGCTAGCCACGACTCTTTCGGCCATGGAGTGACCGCGAGCAGCTCGTGCGGGCAACGGGGCGCTACGGAGAGATCCGCTGGCGTTGGGATTCTGCAGCGCGATTGCTTGAGCGCACGAGCACCGTGGCGATGATGAACCTCGGGGCGTTGACCTACCCGATGAACGTTAACGATGCGCAGCCTCACGGCGCGCGGCGCGTGGGTCGGCACACGCTCGAGTACGACGCGGATGGCAACACGCGAAGCCTCGACGGACGGCCGTTTCGCTGGGATGCGCGCAACTACAACGTCGAGCTGAGCGACGAGCGCGGGCGCACCGAAGAGAGCTGGTACGACCAAGGCGGCACGCGCCGAATCCGCCACGCCCACGGTGCTAACGAGCAAGAAGAAACCACGGTATTTCTCTCTGCGGCCGAAGAGCTCCGCAACGGAAGCGTCGTGCGTTACGTGCTGGTGGGCGATGAGGCGATCTGGTTTTCAGATGGCGGAAATATCCCTGCCACCGCAGCCCCCCGCATGGCGTGCAACACGAAGACCGCGGCGCCCGAGGGGATGATCTGGGTGCTCTGTGCGCTGCTCGCGCTGCGCCCATTTTCGCAGCGATTTCGCAGGCGGATTCGGCTGAGTGTGCAATGGACTCTGTGCGCGCTGGTGCTGATCGCGTGCAACCCGATGCCCGGTGGGCGGCCGATCGAGTCGAGCGAGGGGACGTTCTTGCTGCGCGGATTCGTAGGCGAAACGCTGGCGCTTGCGACGAGCGAAGGTGTGGTGAGCGAGCGTGACGTGAGGTTTCCGGGCGGCGTGATCCGCACGGGCCCGACGCACGCGCGGCAGCGGCGGTTCAGCGGGAGCCAACCGCAGGCGACGCGGGACTTCGCGTTCATCGGGCCTCGGGTGCTGATGCTCGAGATGGGCGTGTGGTTGAGCCCGGCGAGCGTGTGGCTGGGAGGCGGCGACGAGAGCCCGTACTCGTATGGCGACGGAGACTACGTGTCCCACGTCGACAGCAGCGGGCACTCGTGGGGGGACGCGTTTGTGCACTATGAGACTCCCTCGATTTCGTGGACATTTGGTTTAAGCCGCTTGGGCCAACTCGAACGCGAGTTCAACCTCGGCGGGTGTCTTGAAATCAAGCGAAGAGTGAAGTCGTTGACGGTTGTCGAAGACCTCAATGTACTCGAAGAGCGCCGCTCGAAGTTTGTAGCTGTCGAGGTAGCTCTCGCGATGAATGAGCTCGTTCTTGATCGTCGAGAAGAAGCTCTCTGCGACGGCGTTGTCCCAGCAATTTCCCTTGCGGCTCATGCTGACGACGACTCCGTGGCGGCGTAGTTCTTCCTGGTAATCGTTGCTTGTGTACTGGCTGCCGCGATCGGAGTGGTGCAGCGCTGGGGCCTGGCCGCGGTTGCGAATCATCGCGTTCTGAAGAGCTCTTAAGGGGAGAGAAGTGCTCATTGAAGCGTCGAGAGCCCAACCAACCACCGCACGCGAGTACAGATCGAGGATCACTGCGAGGTAGTTCCAGCCTGCGCTAGTCCAGATGTACGTGATATCCGTGACCCACTTTTGTCCTGGTTTTGTTGCGGTAAAGTCTCGGTTGAGCACATTGGATTCAACCGCATGCCGTGGGTCTGCCTGCGTGGTTCGCACGAAGCGCGCGGGTGGGCGAGCTCGTAGATCAAGACTCTGCATTACGCGTTCGACTCTGTGTTTTCCCACGTTGAGTCCTTCGCGCTTGAGTTGTCTTTGAATGCGCGGGCTGCCATATCGACCCTTGTTGTCTTCAAAGACACCACGGATTCGCTTGCGCAATTGCTCGTCGTTTTGACGTCTCTTGCTAGGCGGTCGCGAGGCAAACGCATGATATCCGCTCCTGGTAACACCCAGAACGCGACACAACGCAACGATCGGAAAGTAGGCCTTCTCCACGTGAAGAAAAGCGAACTTCACTCGCTTTCCTTCGCGAAGAAGGCCGCAGCTTTTTTTAGTATATCTCGGTCCATTTCAAGCTGAGCTGCGTGCTTTTTGAGCACAGCATTCTCACGCTGAAGCCTCGCGACGAGCTGCTCAATCGTCTCAGCTTCTGCTGGCTTTTCCTTGTTAGATGGACTCTTCTTCTTGTGCTTCATCAGGTCCTGCTTGCGCCAATATCGCAGGGTATCGCGATGGACGCCAAGCGACTCTGCGACCTCTCGGATCGAGAGATCAGAGCGCTCCATCATCGAGAGCGCATCGGCTCTAAACTCGGCAGTGAATCTTCGGGGACGGGTACGCATGGATGCCTCCTGGGAGATGTCCACGAAACCGAGGGAGTCTCACCACACCGAGAGGGGCTTGACCGCGGTCGCGAACGGGATGGAGCGCGTGACGCAGGTGACGGAGGTGGTGGCGGGATTCGGGATTCCAGCGGTGAGTCAAGTGGCGGGTGCGTACGTGACGGCGGTGCGCGGGACCCAGGCCGTGACGGGCACTGCGTTCGATGGGCACACGATGTCGCGAGCCGAGCGTGTGGACGCTGCGGTGAGCGCGGTGGGAGGCATCGCGAGCGCTGCGGGGGCAGGCCGAGCCGCGGCGGCGCTCAACGTGGTCGCAGGCGGAACGAGCGCGGTGGTGGCCGCGTCGCGCGAAGATGGGGTGGGGGCCGCGCTGGGGGTGCTGCAGGCCGTCGTGGGCGCGCGTGGGCTTCGGGCAGGCGGAGGCGGGCCTCGGGCCTCAGGGGGCGCTCACCCAAGGAGCGGGCAGTCCAGAGCCCTTCGCGCAGGGTGCGGGTGCTTCGTGGGCACGGTCACCGTCGAGACTCCGAGTGGGCCTCGCGCGATCGAGACGATCCACGTGGGCGATGTCGTACTCGCGAAGAACGAGAGCGGTGAGGGGCAGGTACGCGCGCGCAGGGTGACCGCGGTGTTTGTGCGGGATGGCGCTGAGACGCTGGGCCTGTAACGAAGTTTGTGCTCGGAAATGGAAATCAATTTAAGGGGTAAGAAAGCGCTCTTCGCCGAAGTAGGCGACGAGTTGTCTCTTCGCTTCGGGCCAAAACGGGGGCGCAGCTTTCCAATTGCGCTCTGCGTTACGCAACGCGAGATACAGGAGCTTGATCGCTGCA
>JAUXYJ010000098.1 GCA_030694465.1 Deltaproteobacteria bacterium
CACCGGCCGCTGCAACGCGTGCATTTCTGCTGGCCAAACGCCAGGAGCAGGGCAGATGTGTTGTAACGGATTAAGCCTCGTCGGCGGCGTGTGTCAGGCCCCCTGTGTTGCGGGTGGGATGTGCACGGTCAACGTGTGCGAAGGCGTCAACGTGCAGGGAACCTTCGGGTCCTGCGACGTGGCAGAGCCCGTGTGCATCCGAGATCCCGCGGCGGTGGTGTGTACTCAGGACGATCGGCCCGCAGCTTCCTGTGGCGGGCCGAGCCTCACGCCTTGCACTCAAGACAACGAATGTGCTGCAGCTCACTTGTGCGGAGCGGTTCATCTGGGAGTAGCCAACTGTGTTGACTGGCTGGGTGGACCGAATCAAGCAGGCACCACTTGCTGGTTGCCCTCGGATCGAGGGCGCTTGATCTGCCGCGACGGAACGAGACTCACGTGTCCGGAGGGGCGAGAGGTCAGAGATTGCCCCCGGTGCCCATGATGAATCCAGTGTGCGTAACGCGATTGAGTGTGATCGTCTGCGTCTTTTCGCTGGGTTGCGGCAACACCGTTTCTCCCTTGCAAGACGCGGGCGATGTCATGTTGGCGGATGTCCACGCAAGCCTCGTCACACTGAGACTCACCAGCGATTTTACAGCGGTTCGCTCGGGTCTCGGTGCTGCGGCCGTGCGTGCAGAGAGCGCATCGGGCGAGGTCATCGAGCGCGTCACCGATATCGACGGCCGCGTCACGTTTGCGCTCACCGAGGGGCAACGCTGGGATGTGACCTTCGCGCATCGAAACATCGGCGCCATCTCCATCATTGGCCTGCGGCCCGAAGCGGTCACACGCGAAGTTGAGGTGTTCAAGCACACGTTTCGTGACCGATTTCCACTATGGCGACCCGATCAGCGCGAGCGGAGGCTCAGCGATGTTCCGGTGCGGATAGTTCGCGCGACGACGCGAGGTTTTACAAGCCGAACCTTCGCGGCAGCGGGTCCGATTGTGGTACTGGCGGCCCAGACACCAGCGTCGCCGACAAGCACGGTCGAGATGGCGTTTAACATGTTACCAGGGCAGACTGGGATTGATGTCGTGGCACTTCTGGGTGTGCAGGAGACTCTGCCCACCTTTACTCCGCTGCCGGTTCGCTACGTGCATCACCGTATTGAGCCGGTTCCCGAAGGTGACGTCCTTTTGGAGCTAGATTTGGACGCCGGAGTCCCAGTGGCGAGCGCCCGTTTCCACGACATTCTTCCGTCGCAGCGAGGCATGGTTTCCCCTGCATGCGCCAACGAATTTGCTGGCGTCGCGGGGAGAATCATCGGCTTGGCGGATCGCGAACAGCGCTCGTTTAGTTCGTTACTGATTGGAACGATCTCAACACAACCACCGACAGCCGCTTCGCCTTGGCGGTTGCGAACCATTGTCGCATCCAACACACTCCTGCGCACCGACGACGAGGGTCCACTGTACGTAGCTCGTCACGGGTTTGGCTGCGATTCTTCTGACGGAACGCGGCTGGGCATCGACGTCTCTCCCAACCCTGCAGTGTCGTCCGAGATCCGCGTTCCTGAGCTTGATGAGCTTAAGATCCGCGGCAACTCGCTTGCCAACGTCGAGATCAGCGCGAAGGGCTCGTACGAGCAGCTCGGGTTTGAGCTGAGTTATTACTCGCCCAACGGTCCTGGTAGCTTTCAATGGGTCGGGTACAACTTTGACCCCATGGAGTCAGGGCAACGCGCGACAACGCACATCCCACGATTGCCCGGCGGTATCACACTGGCGTCGCTTCTTGAGCTTTCAGAGGGGCTGTACGTCGTCAATGCCGTGGTCTCTACGCTGCCACGCACAAAGCCCGCATATGGGTTTTGGCGCGAGGGACTCGAGACGGTTCGCGTGACTACGCAAGCGCGAGATCTGAGGCCCTGAACGAGCCCTCATTCGAGGCTTACACTGAGAAGGCCTCATTCGCACAAAGGTAGATCTCGTTGCGCGTTGGTCTCGGTGCTCTCGGCGATCGTGACCGCGCTGTGGCCCGCGGCCGTGGGGATCGTGATGCCCGCGAGCATCTTGCTGGTGTTGGCTTTGGCCGTGCGGTTGAGCGCGACGGGCGCGCTGCGCCCCCGCGAGTTTGACGTCGCGGATCCAAAGAAGCCGGCGACGTAGCCGAGATTCCGGCGACGTCGCCGGGTGGGTCAGGGTTTGCCCGCGTAGGTCTCTTGGGCCCAGCGCGCGGTGGCCTCGACCTGGGCCTCGAACGGAGTGGGCTCTATCGCGAAGGTCGTGCGAAAATCCTGGTCATCTACGAGATAGGGCTCTTCCCACTGGTAGCGCATTTCGTGGAGCTCGCCGAGCATCGGGACAAAGATCCCGACCCCTCGGGTGACCCAACGCGGGACCGTGCTGATCGTGATCTCTCGACCGAGCGCGCGGCCCAGCGCGTCGGCCCACGCGCGGGGTGAGCGGGCCTCGAGCGTAGGGACGTGCCAGACGCGACCGTCCGCCTCGGGGTGTGCGCCCAACGTGGCCAAGGCCTTGGCGAGATCTGGCGCGTAGGTCAGCGCGTGAGGCAGCGCGGGGTCGCCAAAGCACTCGCCGGATTTGCCTGCAAATACACGCTCAAAGAAGCGCGCCCCGAGGTGCGCTTCAACGACGCCTGGGCCCACAAAGTCGCTGGCCTTCGCGATGGCGACGCGCGCCTCTCCGTCGGTGTGTGCGCGGAGCAATCGCTCTTGCAATCGCAGCCGCAGCGCACCCTTGCGCGAGCAGGGCGCAAACGGCCCTTCTGGCTTCATGGGCGCGCCGTTCATGCGGCCAAACGCGTAGAGGTTGTCTAAGACTACGAGCCTCGCGCCCTGGGTCTTGGCCGCGCGCAGGGCCCCCTCGGTGATCGCCGGAAGCTCGCGGTCCCACGCGGGGTAGGGCGGGTTGGCGCACTGATAGACCACCGCGGCGTCCGCGCCAGCTCGCTCGGCGATCGCGGGATCGGTGATCGAGCCCTGCAAGTGAGTGATTCCCTCTCCGAGCGCGCGAGCGCGACGCGCGACGGTGCGCACGGGCAGCCCCTGCGAGGCGAGGATCTTCGCGAGATGCGAGCCGATTTGCCCGGCTCCAAGGATCACGTGGACGTTGCGCTCGTTCATTGCGTGTGTGCTCCGGCGGCGAGGTGTGAAGAGGCCTCGTTCGCTTGGGTGTCATCGTTGCGCGATCGCATGGAAGATGCACGATGGGCAGTGTATCCTTGCAAAAATGCAAGGATCGAGGCTCCGCTGGGACGACGTACAGGTGTTTCTCGCGCTGCATCGCGAGCGCTCGCTCGCGCGCGCAGCGGTCGTGCTGGGGCTCGATGCCTCGACGCTGAGCAGGAGGCTCACGGCGCTTGAGTCTGCGCTCACGCTCACGCTCTTTGACCGCGGTCGCGAGGGCCTTGCGCCGACCGAAGCCGCCTCGCAGCTTCTCGCCACGGCCGAGGCGATGGAGCTCGCGGCGGCTGAGTTTTCGCGCGATGCCGAGGGATTTGAGCGACAGATCGAGGGCCGTGTGCGCGTCTCGACCATGCCCGGGGTGGCGGACTCGATGGTAGCTCCACGGTTGGGAGAGCTACTCGCGCGGCACCCTAAGCTCACCCTTGAGCTCGACGTGAGCGTGGGCTACGCGGACCTCTCGCGGCGCGAAGCGGACCTGGCGTTGCGGGGCTCGCGGCCGACGCACGTGGGGCTGATCGCGCGGCGGTTGGTCCGCACGCCCACGGTGATCGTCGCGTCGCCCGGATATGCGCGCGCGCTGGGCACGCTGCGTGCGCTTGGGGACGCGCGGTGGATCACGTATGCCGAGGACCTCGCCTCGCAGCCCTCGATGCGCTGGCTCGCGCAGTGCGCGCCGCAGCTTGACCCGGTGCTTCGGACGAGCTCGTTTTCGTCTCAGATGGCGGCGGCGCGGGCGGGCGTTGGCGTGTTGCTCGCGCCTGCGCCGTTTGTCGACGGCGAGACGCTGGTGCGGGTCAAAGCTTCTCGTGCGATTGAGCAGTCGCTGCGTGAGGTTGCGCACGGAGAGCTCTGGCTTGTGGGCCACCGCGCGCTGCGGACCGTGCCGCGCGTGTCCGCGGTGTGGGACTGGCTCGCGAGTCTCTTTGAGAAGGGCTAGGTGACACGGTCACCGCGCGATCCGGCGACGTCGCCGGGTCACATTCCCTGGGGGCGTGTCCAGACGTAGCCTACGAGCTCGCGTGCTTGGTAGCCGAGATTATTCACGGCGTTGTCGCGCTCGGGTGCGCTGGTCGTGAAGAAGTTGTCGCGGTTGCTTGGGTTGTACAAGCGGTAGAGCGGCACGGCGCCACAGGTCGCGCTGGTGCCGATGTAGCCCATGATGCCCTCAGGCGCGAAGCCCTCGCAGTCTGCGGCGGTGGTCATCAAGTGGCGGCCCTGCGCGGCGCTGTAGCAGCGGCGAAGGGGCGAGGTCCCAGGGGCCATGCTGCCGTAGAGGTAGAAGAAATTCTCAAACTCGACGGTGAAGCCGCAGCACGCAGCCTCGGTGCGATTGGTCGTGTAAAAATGCTCGACCCCAGACGAACGATGCACGCCCACGCGGCACCCCGCGAGCTCGTCGCAGCGTCCGTTGCAGTTGTCATCGCGGAGGTTGCAAGTCTCGGTGGGCATCGCGCCGCACGCGCCGCAGTGGTTGGGGTCCATGGTGAGGTCGACCTCGCACATGTCCGCGGCGTTGCGGTTGCAGTCAGCGCGGTTGGCGGGGCAGGTGACCATGCTGCAGCGTGCTCCGACGCAGCTCGCGCCGCCGGGGCAGTGCGTGCTGGCGGTGCACTCGACGCATCGGTGGTTGTCGGTGTCGCAGCGCGGCGTCGCGCCAGCGCAGCCGTCGTCGGCGTGGCATCCAGGGGCGCAGGTAAAGGTCACGGCGTCGCAGTGATCCGCGGGATCGCAGCGGTCGTTAGAGGGCGTGCAGGCGACACAGCGCCCACGTACGGGGTCACACAAGGGCGTGCCAAAGCGTGTCACGCAGGCCATGTCGTTCGAGCATTCGCGGCCGCTGTCAAAGCTCTCTGCGTCCGAGGCGGCGACGTCGCCGGGTGGTGCGCCATCGGTCGCGGCCGCGTCTCGCACGACGCGCGCGTCGCTGGGGGGCTCGGCGACAGCGCAGGCGAACAAGAGTGAGTTTGACGTGACAAAAACCAGTGCAATTAGAGCTCGTGACCGGCTCACACCAAGACCTCAGCGATGGGCTCAGAGGTCTCGGCGCCGTTGAAGCCGTAGCTTGCGTAGGGGAGGCCGAGGGCGCGAAGGATGGTGAGGTGGACGCGGGCGAGGTTGCCACCAGCCTGGCGATAGTGCACTCCGCCTCGCAGGGTGCCTCCGCCTCCGCCGGCCAACAGCACCGGAAACTCTTCGACGACGTGTTGATCTCCCGCAGAGAATTCGCTGGTCGCGAGCATCACCATGTTGTCGAGCAGCGAGCGCCCGCCGATGTCCATGGTGTTGGCGAAGAGGTCGAGCACGCGCTTAAAACAGCGCATGGTGTAGATCGCGGTGCTCTTGGCGATGTCTTGGCGGTTCTCGTGACACATCTGGTGCAGCCCAGAGGGGGCGCCCACTGCGCGAAAGATGGTCTGCGAGCCAGGCGCGGTAAACATCATCGAGAACACGCGCGTGAGGTCACACTGGAGCGCTACGGCGAGCAGCTGCATCATGGCCATGAGCTTGTCTTCGAGGGGCTCGTTGCTCGGGTCGGGGTCAAAGCCTCCGGCGCGGGTCGGTCGCATGGGCGATGTGCACATGGGCGCCGAGGCGCGGAGGTTGCGTTGGATCTCGCCGATGTGCTCGAGGTGAGCGTCCAAGCGCATGCGATCGGCCGCGCCGAGGCGTGTGCGCAACCGGGCGGCGTCTGCGCGCACCGCGTCGAGCACGGACACGCGGTCACCGGGCTCGCGCGAGCCCATGACGGGCACCCCGAACAGGTGCTGAAAGAGCGCGTCTACCGAGCGAATGGGCAGGTTTTGTGACTCTTCGCCGTTGTACGAGATGCACGTCCACGAGCCATAGTCGTGAAAGCGATTGTTGCTCACGCTGAGCTCGAGCGAGCGAAAGCGCGTGGGCATGGCGCCGACGAACATGGGGTGTCGCGCGATGACCTGGTCGAGCGTGGGGCGAGAGAGCGCGAAGATGTGGTCTGGGTGATAGAAGCCCGCGGGCCGGGGTCGATCTGCGCTCAGGGCGTTGGTCACTCCGCGCATGTGGCCGTCGCCTTGGCCGCCAGGCGAGGCTGGGATCTCTGTCTTGGGTTCGAGCCCGGTGATCACGCTGACCGAGGGGACGCGCGAGGTGTTTTGCGCGAGCGGCGCGAGCTGCTCAGAGGGGGTCCACGCGGACGGGGAGCCTGTGGGGGTCCAGGTGTCGGCGTGGCCGCGGCCGCTCCAACCGTAGCCGTTGCCCCAGAAGAAGACCCCGTAGCGCTTGGGCGGGGTGGTGCCGTCTGCGAAGGCCTCGCCGGTGCGGCTGAGCATGGCTTCGAGCACGGGGAGGCCCACGGTGGCGAGGCCGGTCGCTGCGACGCCGCGGAGCATGGTTCGGCGCGAGAGTGCGAGCTTGTTCATGGGGGCGATCCAGGAGAGTTCGGGTGCAAAAAAAGGGACAGTGCGTACGGTGCGTGGCGGCGAGCAGAGGCTCGCGGCGCTCACGGCGCTCACGGAGTTGGGGGCGCGGCGAAGCGAAATCCTTCGCTCGAGACCAGGTCGACGAGCAGGAGCTTAAAGCGGTAGCCTTGCTCTCCGAATCGCTGTGTGAGCTGGATTAATCCACGCTGTTCGCCCTCGGCATCGAGGCGACCTTGGGCATAGCGCCACGTCTGGCGGATGAGACATCGTGCGACGCGTGGGTCGTTGGCGAGGGCCGCGCTGAGTGCGCGAGCGCCCACGAACGGGGTGCCGTCGATCACGCCGCTGGCGTCAATGGCCGCGCCTTCTTCCGTCGTGCGGAGTGCGCCGAGGGCGTCGAAGTTCTCAAAGCCCAGACCGAGCGGGTCGGTGATCTCGTGGCAGGCCGCGCAGGCGGGGTTTGCGCGGTGTCGCGCGAGGCGCTCGCGCAGCGTGAGCCTCGGGCCCGAGGTGGGTTGGGCGAGATCGAACTGGATATTTCCAGGAGGATCAGGGACCGGCTCGCAGCGCAGCCGCTCGACGACGAAGCGCCCGCGGGCCGTGGGGCTCGACGCGTTTTGGTGCGACGTGAGCGAAAGAATAGCGCCAGTCGTGAGCAGCCCTCCGCGCTGAGAGCTCTCGGGGAGCGCGACCCGCACGAAGCCCGATGCTCCTGCGGGGTACGGGATGCCATAGAGCCCCGCGAGCTCACTGTTGACAAAGGTCTGCCGCGCGCTGAAGAGCTGCCGAAAATCGGTGTCCTGCGTGAAGATCATGTCTTCGACGAGCAGCTCGATCTCTTGGCGCATCGAAGCGCCCATGGTCGCGCTAATCCGTGGAAAATCCGCGACATCACGCGAAAGATTGTCTAGCGCAGACAGGCCCAAGTACTGCACAAAGAACGAGCGGACACCGGCGCGTGCGCGGGGCGAGCGCATCATGCGTTCGGCCTCGACGCGCACCTGGTCGTCGGTACTCAGCGCGTTGCGCCCGGCGGCGTCCAAGAGCGCTTGATCGGGCAGCGAAGCCCAGAGCGTAAACGCCAAGCGCGAGGCCATCTCGTACGACGTGTACTTTCGGCGCCCCCCGACCTCTTCGCCGAGCTCAACACGGTAGAGAAAGCTCGGGGACTGCAAGATCGTCGCGACCGCGTAGCGTAGCCCCGTCCACACGTCGCCGGCGTTGGTCGTAGCCCGCGCGACAGAGACAAAACGGTCGAGCTCTTCGGTGTCCAATGGCCTGCGAAAAGCCTGGCGACCAAAGCGTTCGAAGAAGGTACGCACGCACGCGTCGGTGACGGCGGTGGGGGTGCAACCCAGCAGGGCCTGTCGCCGCGCCGAGTCCGCAAAGACGGTCTCGGTCAGCGAGAGCGCGGCGCGTTCGTACTGTTGAACACCGCGCGCGCTCAGTGTGGCCCGCGAGGCTCCGATGGTCGTGAACAAGAACGGGTTCGTGTCGGCTTCGAGCTCTACCGGCGCGAGCCCTGGGCCAAAGAGATCCACCGTCGCGTTGCGATACTGGGTGTTCGTCAGCCTAGGAAACGTCAGCTCTCCTGGTGCGTACGCGGGGAGCGACGGGTCGAACACGTCGCTGGCGCTGTCGGCCACGGCGCCATCCGCCGTCGGGGTCGGGGAAGGGCGCGTGCCGAGCTCCCCGATGCGTCCTTGGCACGACATGGCCACACAGAGTCCGAGGCTCGCGAGCGCTCGATGCGAGGTCAACGTTGGAGCAGCCATACAGCCCCAAAGCTTACCCCACTTCGAACCTTCGTGTCGCGATGGAGCCGGCGAGGCCCTGTGATTTCACATATCCCTCCCGCCACCGGTGGCTGGAAGCTACGCCGTCACCGCGGGTACAAACTGGTACTCCAAGACGTAGTGGTGCACTCCTTGGGTGATCTCGATGTGCATACGGCCTCGCAGCCCCGCGAGCTCGCCCGCGGCCGAGTCGGGCACGACGGTCAACCAGAGAGAAGCGTGTCCGCGGTCCATCACGCCGTTGTGCTGGCACACGAAGCTGCCCTTGCGGCCGTCGAGTGAGCCCTCGATGCGCTCGAGGGCGACGTAGCCTGCAGAGCCCTTGGTGCCCGTGAGAGCGCTGAGCATGTGTACTGTGGAGGTCGCGTCGAGGGGGCCCGAGAACACTTTCTCAAACCGCGTGCGTGCGAGGGTGACGCCGTCTTGTGTGTCGTAGGGGGGCTCGGCGTGGTGGGTGATGGTGAAGGTTCCGCGGGCGGTGTTTTGGGTCATGGGAGGGTGGCGAAAGTGCTAGCACGGCCACGGTTTGTGGGACATCGTTGCGATATTATGCTGCAAATTTACAGGCAAAGTGTGTCTGCCGGTTCTTTGTCTCGGTCCATTGACTCAATGCAGCACGAGGCTGTGTGGCTCGCTTCGCAGGGCAGGGTTTTGGGTGCGAAGTGCGCTCGCCACTTGAATGCGTACCCTATCCAAAGGTAATGGACTGACGCGTCAGTTCACTAGGGTCGCGGCTCCGTTTGGGAGCCGTTGTGCTGCAGGGCACATTTGCGAGCTCGAAGGACCGTCCGCCGCATCCCCTATGCCAGCCAGCTACTTTGACGTCGACGGAACTCTCATCCGCACGAACCTCCTTCATCCCACTGCGTTTTACCTGCTCAATCAGGGTGGCCCGCTGCGCGCGCTCAAGCGTTTGGGCCGCGCGGCCCTCGCTGCGCCCATGATGGCCCTGAGTGAGCTGCGCGATCGCCGAGCCTTCAACGAGCACCTCTATGCCATCTACGAGGGCATGACCGAGGACCGCCTGTTGCTCTTGGCGGACGAGGCTTTTGAGAAAGTGATCGAGCCCGCGATCTTTAAGGGCGCGCGTGATTTGATCCGCACGTCCAAAGACCGCGACCACCGTGTGGTGTTTGTGTCGGGCTCTTTGGACTTTTTGGTACAGCGGCTGGCCGACGCGCTCGGTGCAGACGATGTGATCGCGAATCGCTTGGAGTTTCGCAAAGGGATCGCGACGGGCAAGCTCTTGCCGCCCGTGGTCGCGGGCCCGGCGAAGGCGAAGATCCTTCGCGATCATGCGCGCGAGCACGGCTTTGTGCTCGACGATTGTTATGCCTACTCAGACAGCCTCTCGGATGTTCCGATGTTGTCGGTGGTGGGCCATCCGGCGGCGGTTCAACCCGACGCTGCGCTCGAACGACTCGCGCGTGCCAACCAGTGGCCCGTGCTTCGAATGGACGGTCTTTCGTGAATCATCCCTGCGTTGTAACGCTCGATCGCAAGAGCCCCCCGCGCACTCTTTTCTCTGGTGATCGCCTCGTCAAAGTCGATCTGCCCGCGGGCACTCGCGTGATCTACCCCAAGAGCCCCTTGGCGGGACTCAAAGATCCCGACGCGGCCATCCGCTACGCGATCAATCACCCGTACGGGTGTGCGCCGCTCTATGCACAGCTGCGTCCGGGCATGAAAGTGGTCATCGCCGTCGATGACATCTCGGTGTGTCTCCCGCCGATGAAGCGCCCCGATGTGCGCCAGCGCGTGCTCGAAATCGTCCTCGAAATGCTGGGCGATCACGGAGTCGACGACTTTGAGATCATCATCGCGACGAGCTTTCACCGACGTATGCGCGATTGGGAAATCCGCAACATGCTCGGCGACAAGATCTTCAACGCTTACTACCCCAAGCGCTTGTACAACCACGACGCCGAAGACGCGGCGGGCATGAAGTACGTGGGCGAGACCGACCGCGGCGAGAAGGTCGTGCTCAATCGCAAAGCGGTCGAGAGCGACCTGTTGATTTATATCAATCTCAACCTCGTCCCGATGGACGGCGGGCACAAGAGCGTGACCGTGGGGCTCTGTGGCTACGAGAGCCTCAAGCCGCACCACAACCCGCACGTGATGCGCAAGTGTCAGTCGTACATGGACCCGCCCAAGTCCGAGCTCAACACGGTCGTGCAGCGCATGGGTGAGATCACCGACAAGGCGCTCAATGTCTTTACGATCGAGACGACCATCAACAACCGGATGTTCGACAAGCCCTTGGGCTTTCTCGCGAAGAAAGAAGAAGACTACACGGGCGCCGAGCGTGCAGCACTTGACGTGATGATTTACACGCTCGATCGCACGCCGGACGCGCTGCGACAGCAGGTGTTTCAGCGTGTGCCTTCGCCCTACGAGCTCACGGGCGTGTGGGCTGGCAAGACCGAGGCGGTGCACCCGCACACGCTCAAGAAATGCTTCGAGCAGTACGTCGTCCCGGTCACGGGCCAAGCGGACATCGTGGTCGCGGGCGTGCCGTACATCTCGCCATACAACATCAACGCGTTTCTTAATCCCTTGCTCGTGCAGGTGATGGTGCAGGGGTACTTGCACAATCTCTATCGCGGCGTCCCGGTGGTGAAGAAGGGCGGCGTGGTGATTGTCACGCATCCGTGCACCGACCGATTTGATCCCGACCAGCACGCGCCGTACATCGAGTTTGTCCATCGCGTGCTTCCCGAGACGCGCGACGCGATGGTGATGCACAAGAAGTACGAAGAAGAGTTCTCGAAGAACCCTGCGTACATTGAGCTGTATCGCAAGGGCCACGCCTACCACCCAGTGCACCCGTTTTACATGTGGTACTGGGGCGAAGCAGGGCGTCAGCACACCGGCCGCGTGATCGTGGTGGGTGCGGACAACGAGTACATCCCGAAGCTCTTGGGCTACGAGACCGCGCGCACCATGGCCGACGCGATCGAGATGGCCAAAGACACGGTGGGCATGAGCCCGGACATCACGTGCATGCACATCCCGCCCATTGGGATGGTCGAGGTCACGGTGCCCAAGAGCGCAGAGATTCTGCCGAGCGCACCGAGCGCACCTGGAGGCGACGCGTGAGCGAGGTGCAAGCGCGGCCTGTGCTCGACGTCGCGACGCAGCTAGACGGCGCGCGCATCGTCGTGATGGGCGGCACGGGATTTTTGGGCAAGGTCTGGCTCGCGCAGATTCTTCATCGCTACCCGATGATCGGCCGGATTTTTCTGGTCGTGCGGTCCAAGCCGGGGATTGACGCCGAGGCGAGATTTTGGCGTGACATCGCGCCTGCGGGGCCGATGGCGGCCTTGCGCGAAGAGCTGCCTGGGACCGCATACGAAGAGTTCTTGCGCGACAAGATCGAGGTCGTCGACGCCGACGTTGGCCGCTTTCGGTGTGGCGTGTCGGACGAGTGGATCGCGGCCCGCACGGGCACGATCGACGCGGTGATGAACGTCGCGGGTGTCGTGGATTTTAACCCGCCGTTGGACGAAGCGGTGCTCACCAATGCGCGCGGCGTCGCGCACTTGGTCGAGCTGGCCAAGGCCCTCGGGGATGTGCCCGTCGTGCACACCTCGACCGCCTACGTCGCGGGCTACAAGAACGGAAAGATCCACGAGATCGACCCGAGAGACCTGCCTTTTCCGAAGTGCGACGAGCTCGATCGCGAGCGATTTAACCCGACGCGTGAGATCGAAGAGTGCCTGATGCACGTCGACGACGTGCGCCGGCGTGCCCACGAGGCGCACCGACAGACGCAGTTTGACGACGACGCGCGAGAGAACCTTAAGCGCAAGGGCGAGCCCACGACGGGCCCCGCGTTTGACAGTGAGCGTGCCCGGGTCGAGCGCAAATGGCTTGAAGCGGTGCTCAGTGACGTCGGCGAAGAGCGCGCGAAATACTGGGGATTTACCAACGTTTACACGTACACCAAGAGCCTGGGTGAGCAGGTCTTGGCCAACTCGGGGCTGGGCTTTACGCTCGTGCGCCCGACGGTGATTGAGTCGTCGATTCGCTACCCGTTTCCGGGGTGGAACGAGGGGATCAACACCATGGCCCCTTTGGTGTATCTCTCGCTGCAGGGGCACCTGCAGATCCCGGTGGGCGAGAAGACCGCCCTCGATGTGATCCCCGTCGACATGGTGAGCTCGGCGATGACCGCGGCCCTCGCAGCCCTGCTCGCGGGGCGCGCCAAGCCGGTCTATCACGTGGGCTCGAGCGACCTAAACCCGCTCTTGATGACACGCATTGTCGAGCTCGTTTCGCTCTTTAAGCGCCGACATTACCAGCAAAAAGGCAAGGGAAACCCATTTGTGAACTATGTTCACACTCGGTTCGAGCCCTTCCCGATTACGGTAAAGCAGTTCGAGCGACACGGCGCTCCGGCGGTCGCAGACGCGGCCAAGACCTTCGCGGGATTTCTCAAGCGCGCTGCCATCGGACCCATCGCCGGAGCGGCGCGATCCGCTGCCAAAGCGGTCGAGAGCTACTCTGAAGTCGCCCGCAAGAACGGTGAGATCTGGAAGCTCTTTGTCCCGTTTATGGCGGGGACCGAGTACTCGTTTCAGTGCGCGCATACCCATGAGCTATTCGCCGAGCTGAGTGACGCCGACCGTCGCGTGTTGGACTTCGCGCCGCAGGACATCGACTGGCGCGCGTACATGATGGACGTGCACTGTCCGGGCCTCGAGAAGTGGGTCTTTGGGCAGATTGACGAGAAGCTCGAGAAGAAGACTCGCGCGCTCAGGCCGTTTACTTCGCTGCGCAATTTGCTTGAAGAGAGCGTCGCAAGAGATCCCCACGCCACGGCGCTTCAGCGCTTTGAGCGCGACGGTCTCGCGTCGATGACCTACGCCGAGCTCGGCGCCAGCGTGGACTGCACCGCGGCGCGGTTGAGCGCGCTCGGTGTGGTGCCCGGAGATCGCGTCGCGATCGCAGCGAAGAACCACCCCGCGTGGGTGATCGCGTACTTTGGTGTGATCCGCGCGGGCGGGGTTGTCGTGCCGTTGGACGCGAGCCTCGAGGCCGAGCCCATGGCCAATGTGCTGAGCGCTTCGCACGCGAAGGTGCTCTTGTGGGACCACGAGACCGCGAGCAAACGCGCGAGCGTCGTGGGCGCTCGCTGCGAGAGCTTACGCTGTGAAGACCTGCAAAATATCACGTCGTTTGCGCTCGGTCTGACCGCGCCAGAGCTCGCCGAGCCTGCGCGCGACGACGTCGCCAGCGTGATCTACACCAGCGGAACGACCGGTGCGCCGCGCGGAGTCATGCTCACGCACCAGAACTTCACGGCGCTGTTGTCGTCGTTGGCGCCGGTGTTTCCGCTGACCGATCGCGATCGTGCGTTGAGCGTGTTGCCCTTGCATCACACATTTGAGTTTACCTGTGGGCTCTTGTTGCCGCTCTCGCGCAACGCGCGGGTGGTGTACCTCGACGAGCTCACGAGCGACCGCCTCGGCGAGGCCATGAAGGCCGTGCGTGTCACCGCGATGGTGGGCGTGCCAGCGCTGTGGCAGGTCCTCGAGCGCAGGATCTTGCAGAAGGTCAAAGACCGCGGCCCGTTTGCGCAGAACGTGTTTGACACGCTCCTCGATGCCAACCGGTTGCTCGGTGACAAGATCGGGCTCGACGTAGGGCGCTCGCTCTTTGGTGCGGTGCACAGCGAGCTTGGCGGAAGCGTGAAGTTCTTGATCTCGGGCGGCGCCGCGCTGCCCAAGGACACGGCCAAGCTCTTTCAGGGCCTGGGGCTGCACCTGTCCGAGGGCTACGGGCTCACCGAGGCTGCACCGGTGCTCACGGTCCAGCGCGCGGGGCCGGGCGTTCAAGTGGGTTTTGTGGGCAAACCTGTGCCCAACGTCGAGCTCAAGATTGGGCCGAGCGACGCGACGGGTGTGGGCGAGGTCCTCGCGCGCGGTCCCAACGTGATGTTGGGCTACGCGGACGACCCTGAGGGCACCGCCAAGGCCATTGACGCGGATGGATGGCTCCACACGGGCGATCTGGGCCGAATGGACCGCAAGGGCCGCCTAGAGCTCGTGGGCCGCAGCAAAGACGTCGTGGTCAACGCGTCGGGCGAGAACATTTATCCCGAGGACATTGAGCGCTCGCTTGGGGACATTCGCGATGTGCGCGAGTGGTGTCTCGTGGGCGTAAGTGACCCGCGGGGGGGTGAGCGCTTGGCGTGCGTCGCCGTGGCTTCGCTCCCGCCACCGGTGGCTGAAAGTGACAGCGAGCCCGTGGTCGACGACAGCGCTTTGCGCCGCGAAAACGCACGCAAGAGCCTTGAGCGTGCGTTTGGCAAGCTGCCGATGAACCAGCAGCCCGCGGTGGTCTTTGTTGTGGACGCCGAGCTCCCCAAGACCGCGACGCGCAAGGTGCAACGCAACAAGGTCAAGCTGCTCGCAGAGCGCATGGCCGAGGCGCGCGCGGCGGCGAAGAGCTCTTCGGGTCCTCGCGACAAGGGCGCGACGAGCGCGGTGCGTGCGGCGATCGCGTCGATCGCGCGGCGCGATGTGAGTGAGCTCACGGCGAGCACACGGTTGCGTGAAGAGCTGGGATTTGACTCGCTGATGGCGCTTGAGCTCGCGACGGCGCTCGAGGGGATCTCGGGCTCTGCGAAGGTGGCCGACGAGCTGACCAAGGCCGACACGATCGGCGCGCTTGAGCAGGCGCTCGGTGTGGCTGCAGAGCGTGAGAAGACCGCGGCGCACAAGCGCACGGCAGAGGTCGTGTTGGATGAGAGCGAAGAGGGCGGCCGTGAGTGGCACTTGCCCGAAGAGCTCAAGGCTTTTGGGCGACGCGCGGGCGCGCTCGTGCAGCGTGAGTTCTATGGGACGGCGCTCAAGGTGGCGGTGACTGGGCGGGCTTTTATCCCGCACAATCGCAACACATTGGTCGTCGCCAACCACGCGAGCCACTTGGACATGGGCTTGGTCAAGTACGCGCTCGGGACCTATGGCACGGACTTGGTCGCGCTGGCTGCGAAGGACTATTTCTTCGAGGGCAACGCGGTGCGCAAGGCCTTCGTCGAGAACTTTACCAACCTCGTCCCGTTGGATCGCAACGCGGGGCTCAGGCAGACACTCAAGGCGGTCGGGGCGCTCATTGACGAGGGCAAGACTGTGTTGATTTTTCCAGAGGGAACTCGCTCGCAAGACGGCACCCTGAGGCCCTTTAAGGGCGTCGTGGGCTACCTGGCGATCCAGCACAAGATTGATATCTTGCCGGTGTATCTCGGTGGGACGTTTGAGGCGCTTCCCAAGGGCTCGAAGTTCTTAAAGCGTCGCGATGTGCGCGCGCGAGTGGGCTTGCCCCTTGAGGTCGAGGCCCTTGAGCGCTTGTGCGATGGTCTGGGCCCTGTGGATCGTGCGCGACGCGTCGCGAGGATCACGCAGCGCGCGATCGAGCTCTTAAAAGACGGAAAGGTCTTGGATCTCCGCACGATTGAGCGCTGGAATGACTTCGACGATGACCACCAAGTCCATCCTTTGGTGACACTCTTCGACGAGCTTGGGCGCAAGTTTAAGCCTGGCGCGGTACGAGACCCGGTGAGCTTTTACTTTACGCTCGGCAACGAGCCCGAGGCCAAGTGGACCGTGAACGTCGACGCGCGTGACTGCGCGGTTCGCCAAGGAAAACCCGACTCAGGCAGCGCCGACTGTGTGCTCAAGACCACCCCGGACTTGTTCACCCGCATCGTGCGTGAGGGCTATACGCCGTCGCCGAGCGAGTTTATGGCGGGCTTGATCAAGAGCAACGATCTCGCGCTGCTCGAGACCTTTCAGAAGGCATTTGGGCTCGCGTAAAGTTGGATGGGCGAGGTGGGGGCCCGACGTCGTAGACTCGCGCGCGCTGTGCGCCACCTGCGTGAAGTCCCGCTGTTTGCGGACATCGACCCGAGCATTTTAGAGAGCCTTGAGGCCGCGGCCGAGCGGCGCAAAGTGACGGCGGGCGTGCGCGTCGTCGAGGAGGGAGAGCCCTCGGGGTTTCTCTTCGTGTTGCTTCAGGGCACCGCTGAGACGCGCAAGCGAGAGATCTTGCGGCGCACGTTTGAGCATCGGATCGCAGAGCTGGCGCCGGGCGAAATCATTGGCGAAGTGGGGTTCTTCGATCGGCAGCCTCGGCCACTCACGGTGCGCTCATTGAGCGAGTGCGAGTTCTTGGTGTTGCCCTACGAGGCGCTTGATCAGCACCCCGAGGTGCGCGCGCGGATGTCTCTGCACTTGGCGCAGATGCTTCGCAGCGCGGGGGTGGCTTCGCTCGAGGGCGAGCGAAGGCGTGTGGCGCTCGGTGAGCTCGTGCTCAAGGTGGTCGTGCTCTTGTGCGGCTATGCGGTGTTGCTCTCGGCGCTGCCGCGATTGCAATCGTTGCCGAGCTCGAGCTCGTTGATCAGCCTGCCCATCGTGGTGGTGGTGGGCTGGGGCGCGTGGCGCTTTGTGCGCAACACGGGCTATCCGATGGAGGACTTTGGTCTGGGGTGGCGCGACATGGGCTGGTCGTTGCTCGAGTCATTGCTCGCGACGCCAGTGTTTTTGCTCATTGTTGTGAGCCTCAAGTGGTTGCTCTTGCAGACTCGGCCACGTTGGCGGCAGGTCTCGTTGGTGCAGTTTCCGAACTGGAAACATCACCTCGCCGAGCCCTTCGTGCTCAAGCTTATGGTGCTGTATTTGGCCTCGGCGATCGTGCAAGAGCTCACGGTGCGTTCGGCGCTTCAGGCGGGGCTTGAGAGCTTCTTGTTGGGTCGCCAGCGACGATGGAGCGCGATCACGATCTCGGCGCTGATGTTCTCGGTGAATCATCTGCACATGAGCGCGCTCTTCGCGATGCTCGCGTTCTTGCCGGGGATCTTTTGGGGCTGGCTTTTCTCACGCAGACGTCACGTGATCGGGCCGATCGTGTCGCACTTTGTGGTGGGAGCGTTCGTGTTCTTTGTCCTGGGCGTCTGGTTGCCTTAGGGCGCGTGAGCGTGTGAGCGTGTGAGCGTGTGAGCGTGTGCGAATCGCGTGGGGCTACGCTAGGGTTCGCGGGTGAGACGGCGATGGACGTGTGTGGTGACACTGTTGGCCGTGGTGTTGTGCGGTAAGAGCGCGAGAGCACAGGCGTTGCACTCGTGTGTGCGTGCGAGCGAGCCCTCACAGGATCGCGCGGAGTCGACCTGGTTTCGCTTTGCGAATACCTGCGAATTTCCGGTTGAAGTGCGATCAGTTGGGCACGATGGTGTGGGGCGGGTGTTGTCGTCCATCGTGCAGGGTGGGAGCACGCGGCAGTACACGCAGGTGGGGCATCGTTGGGTGCTGACCGACTCACAGGGGCAGTGTCTGCACTCGTTTGTCGCGGGCCGTCGCGAGCGTCGCGTGAGGCTCTTGCGCAGTCAGTGTCCTGGCCCGCCACCGGTGGCTGGAGCCAGCGTGTCGGGGCAACCAGCGGTGGTGGTGAGCACCGCAGGGCAAGGGCGTGAGAGAGCAGCCTCAGTGAGCGCGCATGGGGTGGTGACGGCGCCACCTGCGGGGCTTGGGCTCTCGCCGTTTTACGAGCGATTTGTCAGTGCGAGAGGGGTCCCAGTGGTGAGCTCTTCGCGTGCGTCGGTGGCGGCAGTTGCGGAGGCGCAGCGGGTGGTGTCCGAGATGCTCTCGATGCGTGCAGACATCGCCGCGAGGCTCGTGCAAGCGCGCGTTCGTGTAGCGGTGATGGCGACGACGGAGGTCGCGACCGATGTGCCTGAGCACGCGGACCTGCAGAGGGTGTTTCCGCAGACGCAGTGGGACACTCGGACGCGCGGTGTGGGCGCTACGGCGGCTCGCTTGGCGTCTTCGTGCGCCGAAGAGAATCTCAGGTGTCTTGCAGGCGATCGCTACCGGGGTGAGAGCATCTTGGTGCACGAGTTTGCGCACACGATGTACACGCTGGGGATCGCGCCGTTTGAGCCGGCGTTTGTGCGCGCGCTGGAGGCTGCGTACACGAGCGCGATGGCGCGTGGGTTGTGGGCGCACACCTACGCGGCGACGAACGTGGACGAGTACTGGGCCGAGGGCGTTCAGGACTGGTTTGACGCGAACCGCCGCGCGGTCCCGAGCAACGGGGTGCACAACGAGGTCGCGACGCGTGAAACCCTGCAGCGCTACGACCCCGAGCTGGCTGCGCTCATTGCGCAGGTGTACGGCACCAGCTGGCGTTGGAGTTGCCCGTAGCGTCGGCGCAGGGTTGGGTGTGGTTGGCGGTTTGAAGCGATCGAGCGCAGGAGCCAGCAGCACGCGGAGCCGGGGTGGGGGCCGCAGGGCCCGTGAGCTCTCGAGTGCAGCGGTCGCAAGACCCGTCCCATGCGCGTGCGGTGGGGGGCGCAGCGGCCGCGAGAGCCGCCCCGTGGGCGTGCGGTGGGGGGTGCAGCCAGTGCGCTACCTGTCCCATGCGTGTGCGGTGGGGGGTGCAGCGGCTGCAGGGGCCCCTGCATGCGTGCGCGGTGCCGTCTGCGGCAGCTGCACGACCGGGCGCATGGGGGGAGGGCTGTCTTCTGTCACCTGCGGTGGGGGCGTTGTGGGAGGGCGCGAGCGGAGGCATCGTAAGTGGGTGGCGAGGTCCACGCGGTGTGGGCGGTCGGCACGATGAGGCCAATCGATGAAGCGATTTTCAGAGAGAACGAGCTGGGAAGGTGGGCGATCGAGTGTGCTCTTTAGCGCTGCAGCGCTTGAGGCGAGCGGGCACCACGCGTCGCTCGCGACCACACTCAACACGCAGTTGACCAAGTGGGCGACGCTTGATGGGCAGCGCAAGTCCGCAGACGACGCGATCACCCGCGCCCACGCGCAGGTGGCCTGGGCGGACTATGCCCTCGACCAAGCAGTGCGTGCATTTGCCAACGAGCTTTTGCGGGACGCGGGCGGAAAATCCCAGGACAAGACCTACCGGGCTTTCTTTACGGACAACCCGAGTGAGATCGTTCGGATGGCGCTTGAGCGCGAGATCGAGCGGCTCGAGGCCATGTGGCTCGTGGCGACCCGCGTGAAAATCTCAAAGCGCGCCACCGAGGCCCTCAACGGCCTGCGTGCGTGCTGCGAAGAGGGCACCAAGCGTCTTGTCGCGCGCAAGGCAGCCCAAGACCACCGCGCCCTGGTCGCGCTCGACATCGCCGCGTGGAAGTCCTCGACCGACGCCGCCCGCGTCAGCGCGCACGTGCAGTTGCAACAGTGGGCCCTCGACCACGACGACGAGCCCTCCTACGCCGAGCGCTTCTTCGCTGACACAGAGCCCAGCCCCAAGCGCAAGAGCGAACCCCCGCCCCCTGACGCGAAGTGACATTCCGGGCGCTGCACTCCGCAGGCTTGTTGCGACGCAAGGGTGACTCCGGCCGAGCCTCGGTCGCCGACTTTTCCAGCATTTCTCCCGACAAACATACCTCTTCGTGAGGACTGTCTGCGCGTCATCGAAGTGCCTTGACAGGGTCGGGGGGGGGGCAAAGTAGCTTGTTGGGGTTCGTCGTTCGCAACTTTGCAGGGGGGCGAGAGATACGACCGACCATGTGAATCGAGGGGCTCGGCTTGTCGAGTTGCTCAGGACACGTCGCGGCTCACGGTGTGTCGCGAAGGGCAATCGCGAGCGTTGACGAGCAACGCATTGGAGGTTTCGTCGTGGAGACTGCATCGGGACGGTCGGGTTGGTTGCTTTCGGCAGCATTGTTGGCTGCTGTTTCGTCCGCGTGTTCAGGGCCACCGCTGGTGTGCAACGCGGGCGAGGTTCCGATGGAGGGACGGTGCGTGCGCGAGACCCTGGACGGGCGCGACGGCGGTGCGAGCCTGCCCGAGGGGGGCGCTGAAGCGGGGGACGCAGGGGGCGCGCTGCCCGATGTGCTCGACGATCGGCCAGACACGGTGATGGATACGTGCGTTCCGATGGAGGATCTGCCGGACTCAGACGGTAGGGACACCAACTGCGACGGAATCGATGGGGATGCGGCGAACGCGGTGTTCGTGGCTGCGTCGGCGAGCGAGGGCGGAGACGGGTCGCGCACGCGGCCGTTTCGCACGTTGAGCGATGCGCTTCGCGCGGTGACCGCGACGCGGCGACAGGTGTTGGTTGCAGGTGGTGTTCTGATGGAGGCTCTGACAGTTCCCGACAACGTGATCATCGCGGGCGGCTACGACCCTGCGACGTGGCGCGTGTCCGAGACACAACGAACACGCCTCGTCGCCTCGTGCCCAGTGGTGACCGCGCGACGCATCACGAACGCGACGTTGCTTCGCTTCGATGCCGACGGGCGTGACGCGACCGATCTGGGGGCGTCGTGCGTCGCGGTCATGCTTGAAAGTGCAGACGGACTGCAGTGGTCGGACTCGCGCATTCGCGCTGGCCGCGGTGCGGATGGCGTGACGGGAGCTGCAGGTGGCCCTATGCCAAGCAGTGCGCCCGCAGGGGTCAGCGGACTTCCGGCGGACCTCACGCTCCGTGTGCCGCGACGCCCCACTGGAGGTGTCGGTGGCGCAACCTGCAACGCCGGTGGCGCTGGAGGCGCTGCGCTCTACATGGGCGCGCTTGCCGAACGCGGAACCGACGGCGTGATCGTGCCACTCGGAGGACGCGGTGGTGAAGCAGGAGTGCGGGGCGCGTTTATGGGCCCGACCGATCCGCGCGCGATTGGATCGAACGGCGCGGACGGACTCGACGGAGCGTCTGGCACAGCCGGAGCTTCGGCGACGCCAACGTTTTGTCTCGCAGACGCGATGGGATACTCGAATTCGTGTGCAGCCGGACGGGACGGGACGAGCGGCACCCCCGGCGGCGGCGGCGGTGGCGGCGGCGGTGCCGGTCTGAGCGACTGCGGCGACGGCCTCGAACCGAAACCCGGCGGCGGTGGTGGCGGCGGTGGTGGAGGTGGTTGCGGAGGTAACGCAGGCCGTGGGGCAGGCGGCGGCGGTGCTTCGATCGGCGTTCTCGTGGTGGGCGGCACGGCGCGACTTGAGCGAGTCGCGATCGAGACTGCAGGGGGAGGTCGTGGTGGCAACGGCGGCGCGGGCGCAGCCGGTGCTGGCGGCGGCGGCGGCGGGAGCGGCGCTGGGTGCAGCGAACTCAACGGACTCTCGATTGTGCCGTGCCGCTGCGGTGCTTCGAGCACGCTCACTGCAGCGCGAGGGGGCAACGGCGGCCGCGGCGGCACGGGCGGTCGGGGCGGTGGTGGCGGCGGTGCTGCTGGCGGTCCAAGTGTCGGAATCGTCTTGGTGCAGGGCGCGCGTGTGATGGGGACAACGCCCTTCAACGTTGGGCGCGCAGGTCAGGGCGGAGCAAGCGGAGACGGCGTGGCAATGCGCGGAGCGACCGGGCTCGAGCTGGATACACACAACATCGCGCGATAGTGCCCGTTGAATAACCGCAGACAATCACTGGAGACGACACATGAAATGGACTTGGGGATACGGTGTTTCTTTGGCAGTCATGGGCATCGGCTGTGAGCCGCCGATGCCCATGACACCCGACGCGAGGGTTGTGATTGACGGCGGATCGGAGGCGGCCGTGATGCGCGGTCCGCCCGCGCCCGCAGTGGGCAACGGGCAACGGTGTGCGCTGTCTGCAGACTGCCCCACGGGCACGTTCTGCGACCTCGGTGAGTGCGTGCAACAGTGCAACTTGCGTGACCCCTGCACGGGAGCGCTGACGTGCACTCCGCGTGGTCGTTGTGCGGATCCAGACAGTGGTGTTGCTTCGGATCCGCCTGTTGCGCCCGCGATCGGAGTGCTCTCCGCGACGCCGAGCAGTGTGTCCCTGACGGACCAGGGGCAGTTTTCGCTCGAGCTCCGCGGCAGCGGGCGCGTTCGGTATCGCGTCGACGCTCTGCCGTCGTGGGTTCGCATTGCGTCGATTCGGGGTGAATTCTCGGATTCGACGATGCTCACGTTCACCGTGGACGCTGCCATGCGCCCGCTGGGCGCGACCAACGCTCGGATTTCGGTGATCAGTTCGCAAGGGCGTGCGGAGGTGAGCGTGACGTCTCAAGCAGACTTCACCGGTGTGTACTCCGGCGTAGTGACGTACACGGGCGTGCGGCTGAACGCGGGTGCGGCAGAGATCCCGATCGCGCTCGGGTCGACGCGGGTCGGCATCGATCTTCGTCAAGACCGTTCGGTGATTCAGGGACGAGTCGACCCTGAGCGATCGTTGCTCTGGCCTGCGTCGCAAGGGTCAACGTCTGGCCCCGCGGTAGGCGTGGGCGATGTGCAGATGGGGCGCGTGAGTCTTCGTATGCGCCAACTGCTAGATGGACGCTCGACCGCGTCGCTCTTGTCCGAGAGCCCGAGTGTGTTCGACGGGCGCCCGATCGGCCGAGAGCTTCAGGTTGAGCTGCAGCGCAGCGCCGAAGGACAAGTGAGCGGGACGGTTGTCGAGCGTATCGTTGGCCTCACGGGGGAGCCGATCGAAGTGCTCGGCACGATCGCTCTGACGCGCAACACCGAACAAAGGGTGCCTGAATTCGCAGTGGGTTCAGTGCCAACGCTCCCGGCGGGTCCATCGCGCTCGACTGGCGCGTTGCCACGGTTGTGCGATCCCGACGCATTCGGAGTTGCCTCGTACGCGACGCCAGGAGGGCTGGTGGCAGTGCCCTACGACTGCCGCCCGAGCGCCACGCTTGGTCAGCGACGCGAGTGCATGAAGCGCTATTTCTGGGACGGCTTCGCGCTGCATCGGTTTCACGGTGCGAATGCGTCGGTCGAAGGATCGTCGAGCTTCGTACTTCCGCGGACGCCCTCGATGATGAGTACGATGCCCCCGTACGGCGTTCTCGCGCCGCCGTGCATCGCGCAATTGCAGAGCACGACGCTTCGCGAAGACTTTGCGCAGGTCGCGCCGGTCCCTCCGATGGGTCAGCAGTGTGTGGCCGCGGCGGCGGTTCAGTGTGCGCGGTATGTCGGTGCAGCGCGCTTTGCGGCGAGCGATCCTGAGCGAGGGCAGGCGGCACACGACGCGGCCCGCGTGTGGGGAGAGCTCTTCGGGTTGCTCGGAAACGAGTCGATGGTGCAGGCGTGGCGAGATTCGTTCGATGCCACGGATCCATCGGGGCGAATGCGACGCGCGTTTGTTGAAGCGCGTCGGCGCTACGATGCGGGGCTCTTCCGGATCTTCGACGCTGCGACGTTTGAAGAACTGCGAGCGATTTCGGCGGCCAACGCGACGGGCCGACCCACGTACTTTGACGCCAGCGTGGGCGCGAACGATCGCATCGCGTTGCGCCGAGCCTCGGATCTCTTGCGCGGCAGCCTCCGCGCGACCAGCGAGATGATTGACATTGATCGCGGTGCGGCAGGCATGCGCGAGACACTTCGCAGCAACGTTCCGCGCGACGCGGTGCTGCTCTGGATTCAGGTGGCGCTTCTCGCGGATCTCGACGCGCGTTGGCGCGGCGGAAACCCTGCGCTGCCAGAGGTGATCCAGCTGGGCTCGGCGCTCGAATCGCTGGATCGTTCGGTTCGATCGCTCGCGGATGACAGCAACCCGCTGGGTGTAGCCGACAACAGCGTTCCGCTGTTTTCGCGGCCGGGCGGCGAGACCGGAACCAACTTCGACCTTGCACGCGCCGTCGCAGCCAACACGTTGATGAACGCGCTCGCGACGGATCAACGTGCGCGTACCGCGGTGCGCCAGTTCGACGCTGCCGAAGATCAAGTGACCTCTGCGCAGCGGGATGTGCGACTTCGCTATCGCAGCGAGCTCCGCGCGCTCTGCGGTAACGACTATGCGCCCGAGGGCTCGGACCTCGTCCTCGATCTTGACCGATGCGGATCGAGCGCAGGCAACGTGCGCGCGCTGGTCCTTGCGTATCGTGCCGCGCTCGCGAGGCTCGAGGGCGCGCAGGGCGCTCTTCGCTCGCATCAAGCGCGGATCGAGAACCAGCGCTTCACAATGGTGACCGTGCGCGGGATTCGCGAGGATCAGATCCGGTTCACGCGCGACAGCCAAGAGCAGATCTGGTGGCTGCAGCTCGGGATCGAGACCCTCAACGTCGCCACAGAGGTCATTCGCATCGCGTCTCAGGCCAGCGTTGCAAACCTTGGTACACCAGGGTTTCTCGCGCCGGTCGTGGGTGTTTTGCAGGGGTTGGCATCGGCCGGGCGTTTGACGCAACAGCGCATCCAAAACGCAGTCGAGATGAACGCGCTCGTGGGCAGCGCGAACGAGACGTTTGTCCGGGACATGGCTGCGCTCAAAGACCTGATCATTCAACGTGCGCAGCTTGAACATCAGATCGTGCTCGACGCGACCGACGTCGCACGCGCCATGGTCGATCTCGGCAACGCACGGGAGCAGGTCGTCAGGCTCGTCGCGGACTTCAATCAAGAGACCGCCAACGCCTCGCGTCGGTTCGTGAACGATCCAGCGTTTCGCATCGAGCGAGACGTCGCTGCGATCACGGCACGGACGGACTTTTCTGCGGCGCGTCTGCGGGTCTACGAAGCTGCGCGCGCGCTTGAGTACGAGACGAACAAGCGCTTGCCGTCGGTGCTTGACGCGATCGTCGGCACGCAGAACGCGCAGCAGCTTGAGCGGGTGTTCAACTGCGTCACGGGCGGCTGGGACTCGTGGCGTCGGCTCGTAACGACGCCGAACATGTACATGCGTGAAGTTTCTGTGCGTCGAGACATTCTCGGCATCGTCGCTTCACGGACCGACGCAGAGACTGGCGAAGTGATCTCCGAGGGCGAGCAGTTTCGGCGAGCGCTTCTCGCGCAGCCGGTGTCCAACGAAGGACGCACGTGGCCTGCGATTCGCTTCGCGACGAGCCTGAGGCGCGACAGCGCGCTCTTCACTTCGCTCGTGTGCAACGCCCGAATCACGTCACTGCAGGCCCGCGTGGTGGGGGACTTTCTGGGAGACAACCAAGCGATCCTGCGGTTGCTCGCGGACGGAGCGGGCTCGGTTCGCACGTGCGACTCGGGTGCATCCAACACGCTTACCAACGAGTGGAAGCTGCGGCCTGCGGGAGTTCTGGCGCCGGCGACCCTCGCGGCGGGGGTCAACGACTTTGGAACACCGGAGGTGAGCCTCTTGTACTACCCGGTCGCGCAGTCGTCGTGGGTCCTCGCGGTTCCAACGGAGGAGCCCGAGAACCGCGATCTCGACGTGCGTCGCATCGACGACATCGTGCTGCGCTTCAACTACAGCGCGATCGCGAGTGGGGGTGGAGCGGCGTCCTTCTCGCTCACCTGCAACTGACTACGAATGGGAAAGAGAACGGGAATCGAGTCATGAAAAAGCTATGGGTTGTGTTGGTCCCACTGTCGCTCGTTGCGGCGTGTGGACCGCGGTGTCCGCAAGGCACCACGATGGTCGGCGAGGGGTGCGTGCGTCCGGACGACGTGGTGTCCGATCTCGTGGCGAACGACGTACGCGATGCAACGGTTGATGTGCCTGGGCGGGACGCAACCGAGGACGAAGTCGCGCTCGACGCGAACGACGGTCGCGTGTGTGCTTCGACGGATGCGCTCGACGAGCGGGGGATCGATGAGAACTGCGATGGCGCTGACGGCATCGCGCGGGAGACTGTGTTCGTCTCGAGTGCGGGGATGGCTGGAGCCACGGGTACGGCGACGTCGCCGGTACAGACGCTGCTCGAAGCGTCGCGCATCGCTGCGAGTAACCCGATGATTCGAACGGTGTTGCTTGCGCGCGGAGCGACGTACTCGTCCGAAGGGCTCGACGTGTTGTTGTCTCGGGGCGTTCGCGTCTACGGAACGTACACGTTCGTGCGCAACCCGATGCCAACGGACTACGCGAACTGGTCGCGTCCAGTCGGCGACCTCGATCGCACGCCCACCATCATCGAGCTGCAGCCAGGCGGCCTGCGAGTGAATGGTGGCGTGGACGCCTCGTTGGGCTACGTCGTATTGCGCACTCCGCCGACGACAATCATGAATTCGTCGTCGATCGGCGTTGTGCTCGACGGGACGCGGGGCTTTGTGTTCGACCACGCTTCGGTCAACGCAAACAGCGGTCTCGCTGGCATCAATGGTCAAAACGGTGTGACAACTCCGAACGACGCGATGATGCGGCGAGGGGCTGCTGGTATCGGAGAAAATGGCGGCGCGGGCGCGGAACGTATCGCGTGTCCAGCTTCGGTTGTCGGAGACGCGGGTGTGGATGCCTCTGCGGATGGTGGCGTTGAGTCCAATCCGTCCATCGGCATCGCGCAGAGCACAGGAGGCCGCGGCGGACAGGGGGCGTTCGGTTCGATGATCGCCCAGCCTGGTGCCCCAGGTGGGGCAGGTGCGCTGGGCGGACAGCCGGTCACGATGATCAACGGCAGCGCAGGTCGCTTGGGGCGTGAAGGTGTTGGCGGAACCGGCGCGACTGCGACACCGATGTTCGATCGAGGGCGCATGCAATTCGTGCTGTCGTCACCGACGCGGGGCGCGTGGGGCGAGATGGGACAGGGCGGCGGCGGCGGCGCGGGCGGTGTTCGCTTGGGTCCTTGTGCGGGCGGCGGCGGTGGCGGCGGCGGTGGTGGCGGCGGTGCTGGTGGCTGTGGCGGCGCGCCCGGCGAAGCCGGGACCAACGGAGGACACTCGATTGCGTTGATCGTGATCGGTGAGTTGCCTCGCTTCGTGTCAAGTGAACTGCGAGCGGGAGCTGGTGGTGCTGGCGGTCGCGGCGGTGAAGGTGCCGAGGGAAGCGTCGGCGGAGAAGGTGGCCCGGGAACGGTGCCTGCCTCGAGTCAGTGCCTAGCGGGTGGAAACGGCGGCGGTGGCGGCGGCGGTGGCAGCGGCGGTGGCGGCGGTGGCGGTGGTGGCGGTTGGAGCATCGGAATGCTCGCGATCGGCACTCCCGTTGGATCGGTCCCGAGCGGGGTGACGGTCTCTCTGGGGACGCGCGGCGCTGCGGGTGAAGCTGGCAGGCCAGGCGGATCGGCGGGGGCCGAAGGAGAAGCGCGGCAGACGTTGCAACTGCCGTAGCGATGGCGATCCGCGGGCCACGGCGCGGAGCGATGGGGTTCGACCATTCGACGAGGGACTGACGATGCACACGCGAATCAAGCAGCTCGCTGCAGTTGTTTTTGTGGGCGCACTTTCAAGTGCAGCGAACGTTGATGCGCAGCGTGGGGTCAGCCCGCGGACGCTCTCACTGCCCAGCGGGCCGGGGAGCGTCGAGGGGCTCGGCAGCTCGTTTGAGCCGAGTCCGCAGTCGGGTGGTGCGAGCTATTCGGTGCCGTTCGCGATGCCGCAGGCGGTGGGCGGCTTCGCGCCGTCGCTCTCGTTGGGCTACGCAGCGGGCGGCGGCGCGACGGAGGTCGGCCACGGATGGAGCCTGCCCATCCCCTCGATTCGAGTTCGCACCGAGGACGGAATCCCTCGCTATGACGCCACGGACACCTTCGCCATCGCGGGCGGCGGCGGCGACGGGGACCTCGTCCCGATGGGCGCAGGTGTGTTTCGCCTGCGTTTTGAGGGCTCGTTTATCCGAGTGCGGCGCGATGGTCAGCGCTGGCAAGTGCGTCAGCCCGACGGGATCACACACTGGTTTGGCGAAGACGCCTCGGCCCGCGACGGCGAGACGGAGCGCACGTCGCGGTGGCTCATCACGCGCAGCACCGACCGACACGGCCACGCGATTCGCTACGAGTACGCGCGCGATGGCAACCGCGGATTTCTCAGCACCATTCGCTACGGCGGCGAAGGTGCGGCCGAGGTAAAAGTTGAGCTCGGCTACGAAGCGCGCCCCGATGTGCTGGTCTCTTACCAGAGCGGCGATCCCATCACGCTCAACAAGCGATTGACCACCGTGCGCCTCACCCGCGGCGGCGAGCTCGTCGCGACCTACGCCCTGCGCTATGCGAGCGACGCGGGTCTCTCTCGGCTCGAGTCGGTCACGATGACGGGCACCGACGGGACGACCGCGTTGCCTACGTTGCGTTTTCAGTACGGCACTGTGGACTTCTCGGCGATGCGCGTCGCGACTGTCGCGAACGCTCCGGGGATGGGCCTGCAGAGTGCTGCAAACGAGCTCGTGGATCTTAATGGAGACGGCGCGGCGGACCTGCTCGTGACCGCGCCGGGGCGCTACCTGGGCTACCTCAACGAAGCAGGCGAGCGCTTTGGTGCGCAGTACACGCTCGACGTGGCTCCTTCGGTCTCGCTCGATCAAGCGGGTGTCCAGGTGGCGGACATGGACGGAGACGCGTCCATCGACATTGTCGCGAAGGTGGGCGTGGCGAGCGATGGATTTCGCTTCTACCCCGGCGGCGACGCGCGCTCGTTTGGCGCGGTCCGAGCGTTCTCGAGCAACCGCTCGTACACGTTCGAGGACCCCGAGGTGAGGCTCGTCGACCTGGATTTCGACCGGCGAACAGACGTTCTCTTCAGCACGCCGTCGGGGCTCTACGCTTCGTACAACACGGGCGGAGACTTCACCGCGCCCGAGGCGCTTCCGACGGTCGACCCTGCGCAGCCGGTTCGCTTCAACGACGCTGCGATTCGCCTCGCGGACATCAACGGTGATCGCCTGCAAGACCTCGTGCATCTGCGCTCGGGCTCGCTGGTGTACTGGCCCTCGCGAGGGCGCGGGCGCTACGCGGCGGCGCAGACGATGACCGGCGTGCCGACGGTGCCGGACGCGAGCGCGCTGCAGCTCGTGGACCTGACGGGCGACGGGTTAACAGACCTCGTGCGCGTGGGCGTGAACGTCGTCGAAGCGTGGATTCATCAGGCGAATGGCAGCTTTTCTGCGATGCCGCGGATGGTGGCGGGCGTCCCCGAGCGCGGGCCCAACACGTCGGTGCGCTTCATCGACATGAACGGCAACGGCTCGACGGACATCGTGTGGGTGGACGTCACGGGCTCGCCCGCGACCGCGTGGCGCTACCTCGACGTGCTCTCCGCGGCGGCGCCGAACCAGCTCACGCAGATCGACAACGGGCTGGGATTGGTCACGTCGATTCGCTATCGCGCGAGCGCAGCGTTCGCGGCGGACGACGCGCGCGCGGGGCGTCCGTGGACCACGCGGCTCCCCAACGGAATGCTCGTCGTCAGCGAGATCGTCGAGGACGTCGGGCTCGGGGTGCTCGAGACCACGCGGTTCAACTATCACGACGGGCTCTATCACGGTCTGACCCGCGAATTTCGAGGCTTTGGCCGCGCCGAGAAGATCGAAGTGGGCGACGAGCAGCAGCCGACGCTCGTGAGCGCGCTTGAGTTCGATCACGGCGTGACCGACGAAGCGCGCAAGGGAATGCTCTTGCGCAGCGAGCGCCGGACCGAAGGCGGTGCGGTCTTCGATCGAACGACGAGCACGATCGAAGTGGTCAACGCGGGCATGGGCATGGGCGGCGTCGCGCTGCGTTGGGCGCGGCCGCGAAGGAGCGAGACGGCGGTCTATGAGCAAACGATGACGCCGAAGACCACGCGTAGCGAGACGGACTACGACGCGTGGGGCAACGTCATCGAGACGAGGGAGCTCGGGCTCGTCGAGGGCGATGACGTCACCGTGGGTAACGATGAGCGGGTCACGCGGATGACCTACGCGATCAACGAGGATGAGTGGTTGTTGCGCTATCTGGCGTCGACGGAAGTTGTCGATCTTGCGGGCACACGAGCGTCGATGTCGCGGCAGTACTACGACGGCGACGCGTTCACTGGACTCGCGCACGGGCAGGTCGCTCGTGGAAACGTGACCAGGCAAGAAGCGTGGCGCGGCCCCGGACCCAGCGACTGGATTCCGCAGGGAGGTAACCAGTACGACCGCGATGGCAACGTCACCGAAACGCGCGACGGAGACGGGCGCGTTCGTCGAATTGAGTGGGATCCAACGACACACGCGTATCCAGTGACTGAGCGCGCGATCGTGCGCGAGGGGCGCGAGTTAGTGTGGACCGCGACGTACGACCATCGCTTCGGGCGCGTCGTCACTGCGACTGGTCCGGATGGAACAACCAATCGCTACACTTACGACGTCCTGGGTCGTGTTGCGGCGACCTGGGTGGCAGCCTCGGAAAGCGGGCCCCCAACGATGCGCTATGGCTACGTGTTGTCTGCTCCGCTCTCTCGAGTCGAAGTGGCAGAGCTCGTCGCCCACGGAAGCAATGAGTATCGAACACGCGTGACGCTCATGGACGCGAGTGGTCGTGCGCGAGCGTCGATTGATCCAGGCCCTGAGGGCCGTGCGATCGTGAAGACAATCGAAGAGCTCGGTCCGCGAGGGTGGACAAAAAGAACGTTTCATCCGTTCGAATCGACGACGACGGGTCCCGCGTTGCTCTCGCAAGGAGAATGGGTGAGCTCGTCGCAATACGACGCGCTGGGCCGCCAGGTTGCCACAACGTTCGTCGATGGCGCGCGATCGGAGACTCACTTCGCACCGTTCCAAGTAACGGAGTTCGACCCGTCCGATCTCGAGACAGGGTCGCCACGCGAGGGGCGGCCCGAAATCACGAGGCGTAATGGTCTCGGCCAAATCGTCTCGAACGTGGTCGAACTACCGAGCGGGAGCGACGTGACGAGCATGCGTTACGACGTGCTCGGCAACGTGATCCAGCGCACCGATCCGCTGGGGCTCGTGCAGAGTTGGCGATTCGATGGGCTGGCGCGCCGAACCGAAGTCAACGATCCGAACGGTGGACGACGTAGCGCTGAGTACGACAACGCGGGCAACCTCGTTCGATGGCGAAGCGCGCGCGGGCATTTGCTCACGGCTAGGTACGACGGAGTGGGACGACTCGTCGCGCGTGACGCAGATGGCGATGGAACCGAGGAAATTTCCTACGAATTCGACGATGGCTGCGAAAACGGTGCAGGGCGATTGTGCGCGATTCGCGAACCCAACTGGACGGTGCTCACGGACTACGATCGACGGGGATCGCCGGTACGAAGCGAGTTCGGAGCGCTGGGGCAACGTTGGGAAATCCGTGAGTCGTTCGGCCCCATGGGCGAGCTGTTGCGGCACACGTTTCCCGACGCGTCATCGCTGGATCTTCAATACGACGGAGCGGGACGCGTTGCTTCGGCCGGCGACCTGATTCGCGCAGTGAGGTACAACGCGCGTGGGGACGTCGAGCGCATTGAGTATGGCAACGGTGTGCTCGAAGTGCGCGAGTTCGACGTTCGAGGTCGACCGAAGGCAGTCAAGTACACCGATCGAAACGGGGCGGTGCTCGAGGACATTGAGTATCGCTTCGACGCAACAACAACGCTGCGCGAAGTGATCGACCGTCGCGCTGGGCGGACGCCGAGCGACGATCGCAGCGAACGCTATCAGCATGACGCTCGCGGACACTTGATCGAAGCCAACGGGACGTGGGGGTGGATGCGCTGGCAGTACGACGCGGCCGATCGATTGCTCGAACGCACGTCGTCGGTCGCCGCGCTTCACCTCGGCACGATCTCGTATGGACCGATGAACCAGCGGCAGCCGTATGCGCCGCGACAGATGGGAACGACACGTTTGGAGTGGGACGAGGCGGGCAACGTCGCGAACATCGACGGAGCTGCGGCTCGGTTCAACGCGCGGGACCTTCCTGAGCTGATTCCACTGCCGAACAACGGGCGGATGGAGAGTGTGTTCGACGGAAACGGGATGCGACGCATCGAGCGGGTCCGAGGCGAGCGTGAGTCGACGACAGTGCAGCTCACTGCATTCGAGCACATTCGCGATGGCAAGTTGATCCGCACGATTCCGCTTGGCGGGCGAACGATTTGGGTGAGCGACGAGGGAGTCGCGCGGCAGGACACGCGCGGCTGCGACAGTCGCCCATCGCCGAGGGAAGGCACAACGCATGCGTGGCCGCTGTTGTGGTTGCTGTTGGTGCTGCCGGCGGAGCGCATCCGTAAGCAGCGACGTTCTGTGTCGACGATCGCGGTGACCGCGGCGCTGCTGTCGCTCGGCTGCATGGCGGTGCCTGGCGCTCGTGCGCTCCGAACCGACGAGGGCAAGGTCGTTCTCTCGGGCATCGACGGATCGACGCTCGGCACCTTGGTCGATGTGGCGACGACGTACGTACGGCAACTGAGATATCCGGGTGGGTTTCCGCGCGCAGAGATCGCTATTGGCGAGTTCTCGGTGTACTCGGGAAGCCAGCGGACGACGCACCCAGACGTGGCGGCGATCGGGCCTCGTGTGCTGAATGTGCGACTGGGCATTTGGCTGAGCGTGGACAGCGCA
>JAUXYJ010000054.1 GCA_030694465.1 Deltaproteobacteria bacterium
CGCGCATCCGGTGGATGTTCACCACCGAGCGTGCGCGTCAGAAACTCGGACGCGTCTATCGTCCGCTCGAGGAGGCTCGCAACGAAAGGGCCGCAGAACGGGCCGCGTGAACCCTTCACTTTCCCTGCGAAGAGGTACTAGGGGATCTCGCACAATCCATCGAAACAGACACTTCCGAGGGGGCAGCGGAGTCCGCAGCGGCCGCAATGTAAGCGTGAGCTTGTGACGTCCATCTCGCACCCGTTCGTCGCGAGTCCGTCGCAGTTTCCAAAGCCTACGTTGCATGCGCCAATGCTACAGACACCTGCGGCACAGCTTGCCGAAGCGTTGGCAAACGAGCACCGGGTGCCACATGCGCCACAGCTCGTTGCGCTGGTGTTGAGGTTGGTCTCGCAGCCATTGGCCGCGAGTCCATCGCAATTTGCGAAGCCCGCAGCGCACGCGCCCATCACGCACGTGCCCGCCGCACAGCTAGCCGCGGCGTTGGCAAAAGAACATGCTCGGCCGCACATCCCACAGTGCACTGTGCTCGTGGTGGTGCTGGTCTCACACCCGTTGGCCGCGTTTCCGTCACAGTTGCCAAAGCCAGCACTGCACGTGCCGATCGAGCAAATCCCGCCCACACATCCCGCCGCTGCGTTTGCGAATGCGCATCGAGTCCCGCAGGCGCCACAGTACTGCGCGTTGGTGTTGAGATTGGTCTCGCACCCGTTGGCCGCGTTTCCGTCGCAATTGCCAAAGCCAGTGCCACAAGCGCCCAAAGTACAGACGCTTGAAGCGCAGGTTCCTGACGCGTTGGCATAGCTGCAATTGTTGCCACATGTGCCGCAATTGGCTGAGCTGCTGGCGACATCGACGCAGGTCGCGCCACATCGCACCGCCGGAGCCGTACAGCCGCTCGCGCAGCGTCCCATCGCGGCGTCGCAAAAGGGAGTCGCACCGCTGCAAGCCATGCCGCACGCGCCGCAGTTGCTCGTCGTGTTGAGCTGAGTCTCGCAACCATTCGCGCGATTGCGATCGCAGTCTGCAAAACCAGGGAGGCACGTGCCAAGACCGCATGCTCCCGCCGTGCAGACGGGGGTCGCGTTCGCAAACGAGCAGACCGTGCCACATGCGCCACAATTGCTGATGGAGGTTACCGAAGTCTCGCAGCCATTGCTCACGTCGCCATCGCAGTTGGCGAACCCCGTCGCGCAAGACGCGATATCGCACGTTGCGGTCGTGCAGCGCGCAGTCGCGTTGGGCAATGAACAGCGCGAATTGCACCGGCCACAGTGCTCTGTGGAGGTGCCAAGGTTGGTCTCACAGCCCGGCGCCATGGTGCAGTCGTCAAAGCCCGCCTCGCAGGTCGAGCGACACGTTCCTGCGAGGCAGGCGACGGCCTGCGAAGGCCCCGCAGCCGGACAGGCAGTCCCGCAAGAGCCGCAATTTTGCAGGTCCGTTTGCGAGTTGACGCATTCGCCGTTGCACAGGGTCAGCCCCGCGGCACACGCGCCATCGGTGACCGCGTCGAGGGCTGTATCCCGGCGATCGTCGGTTGATTGATCCATCACGGTGGCGTCCATCGCGACGCTGTCTGGCGCGCGCATGGCGTTTACCGAAGTACAGCCAACAGCACATCCCACCGCCAAAAACGCAAGGACCCCACCGTAAGTTCTTAACATCGTGCGTCACGCTACCGAACAGCGCGCGAGCACGCAACGAACAGAACGCAGAGCGCTAGAGCGTACAGACGCTCGCCATGCATGTGCCTGCTTCACACATGTTGCCGCACATTCCGCAGTGAGCGGTCGAGTTGGTCAGGTCCGTCTCGCAGCCATTGCTGTTGTCCCCATCGCAGTTACCCCAGCCCGAATCACAGGTGCCGAGCGTGCAAGTACCCGTGGCGCAGCTCGCGCTGGCGTTCGGTCGGCTACACGCGGTCCCACACGCGCCGCAGTGGGTAAGCGAAGTGAGAGTCGTCTCGCATCCGTTGGCGGGGTTGCTGTCACAGTTGCCAAACCCCCCTGAGCAGCTTCCCAAGACGCACGCGCTGCTGGCACAGCTCGCGGCCGCGTTAGCAAACGAGCACGCCATCCCACACGCACCGCAGTGTGCCGTGGTGTTGGTCAGATTGGACTCGCAGCCGTTGGCCACCATCCCGTCGCAATTGCCAAAGTTCGCAGTACACGCACCAATGGTGCACGTGCTGCTCATGCAGCTCGCGGCGGCGTTGGCAAACGCGCAGACAGTGCCGCATGCACCGCAATGCATCGGCGCGGTGCGTGTGTCCACCTCACAGCCGTTGGCAGACATCATGTCGCAATTGGCAAACCCAGCGTTGCAGGTGCCGATCGCACACATCGCAGCGGCACAGGTCGCACCAGCGTTGGTGTAGGTGCAAGGGACGCCACAGCCACCGCAGTGGCTCGTATCGGTCCGCGGATCGACACACACGCCACCACAGCGAACCTGTCCAGCGCTGCAGCCCGAAATGCAGGTCCGGGTCATGCTGTCGCAGACTGGCGTTGCGCCTGAACATGTTGTCCCACATCCCCCACAATTCATCGCAGTGTTGAGCGGGGTCTCGCAGCCGTTGGCCGCTGTCGCGTCACAGTTGGCAAAGCCCACGGCACACGTGCCCAACGTGCATGCGCTGCTGACGCAGCTCGCCGCGGCGTTTGCAAACGTGCACGCGTTGGCGCAGCGTCCGCAGTTGGCAGTGCTGATGCGAGTGTCAACCTCGCAGCCATTGGCGGGGTTGCCGTCACAATCGGCAAACCCTGCCGCGCAGGTCCCTAGCGTACAAGTGCCTGCGACGCAGCTGGCCGTGGCGTTGGCAAACGTGCACGCGTTGCCGCAGCGACCGCAGCTTGTCACGGCGGTGTTGGTGTTGGTCTCGCAACCGTTGACGGCACTTCCGTCGCAATCGGCAAATCCGGCGTTGCACGCCCCTTGGACGCAAATTCCGCCGGCACACGAAGCCGCCGCGTTTGCAAACGAGCAGCTCCGTCCACACATCCCGCAGTGCGACAGGTTGGTATTGAGATTGGCCTCACAGCCATTGCCTGAGCTGCCATCACAGCTTGCAAAACCGGGGTTGCAGGCGCCGATTCCACACACCCTCGCCGAACACGTCCCTGAGGCGTTGGGATAGCTGCACGTGGTGCCACACATCCCGCAATTCACTGGGTCGTTGGTGACATCGACGCAGGTCCCTCCGCAGCGGACTGCGGGTGCTGTGCATCCGCTCACACATCGTCCCATCGCAGAATCGCACAGGGGTGTCGCGCCATTGCACGCGACGCCACACGCGCCACAGTTGCTCGTCGTGTTGATTGGAGTCTCGCAGCCGTTCGCAAGGTTGCGATCGCAGTCGGCGAATCCACTGCGGCAAACACTGAAGCCACATGCGCCCGCGGTGCACGTTGGGGTCGCGTTGGCAAACGAGCAGACCGTGCCACACGCGCCGCAATTGCTGATGGTGCTGACCGAGGTCTCACAGCCGTTGCTGATGTCTCCGTCGCAGTTGATAAACCCAGCGTTGCAGGCCGAGATGTCGCAAATACCCCCGGCACATCGCGGCGTTGCATTGGCGAGCGAGCAGCCGCTATTGCACCGCCCGCAGTGCTCGATGCTGGTGCCGAGGTTGGTCTCACAGCCCGGCGCCATGGTGCAGTCGTCAAAGCCCACGGTGCACATCGAGCGACACGCACCGGCGAGGCACGCGACGGACTGCGAAGGGCCCGCAGCCGGACAGGCAGTCCCGCACGAGCCGCAATTTTGCAGGTCTGTCGACGGATTTACACACGCGCCATTGCACGCGATCGTCCCCAGGGGGCAGGTCGCGTCGGGCTGAGTGTCACTGTCCAAGGCGTCTGCCGTGGCATCCATCGCGTCCAGCGTCGCGTCGATCGCGACGTTGCTGTCTGGACGCGTGCCCGCGTGCGGGAGCGCACACGCGGCCAAGCTCACGCTCCAAAGAACTGAACCGAACGTGAGTGTAAGCAAAGAGTCGCTGGTGGGCTTTGACATGGGATGCTGCGGATGCTCCGTGAAGCGTGAGGGTGGCTGCGTGACTTTGGACGCCGCGCGGCACGATGACCTACGTAAAAATTCCGGTTCGGGTCTTGAGACCGCGGTTGACCATGCTCTGGATGGTCGAGCGAACGACCGCGACTTTTTCCTCGATGACCGAGTCTTCGTCATCGGGGTCGCCTTCGAACCACAGCGGCTGACCGAAGTGCACACGGTAGCGTGTGGGCAGCGGCAAGAAGCCGCCTGGCAGAAGCAGCTGCGGAAGAATCGGGAGCGCTGGCATTCCCAACAGTTTGCCCAAGCGCTCGAAATTCGCGATCGAGATGTACTGCTCTTCGGCACCGATGACGGCGGTGGGGACAATCGGAGCGCGCGCAGCGAGCGCGATGCGCATGAAGCCCAACCCAAAATCCGTGAGCTTGTAGCGGTGCTCAAAGGTCTTCGCGATCCCGCGCGCGCCTTCGGGAAACACAAGCACCGCTTCGTCGGCTTCGAGCAAGCGAATGCAGTTCTCGGGCACGCCAACGATTTGGCCTACCCGAGGAAAAAACGTCGAAACAAACGGCAGAGTCGCGGTCCATTTTTCGACCATGGAGCGCACGAATCTCGGCCGCTCCGCGTCGAACAACAGCGCCGTCCCGATCGCCAACCCATCGAGCGGCAGTTGCCCCGAGTGGTTCGAGATCAACATCACGCGTCCAGCCGGGACGTTCTCGACTCCAAACACCTCGGAGCGAAAGTATCCCTGACAAATCGCACGCGCAGCGACCGCTGCATAGCGCGCCACACGAGGGTCAAATCCAAACGGATCCGGACCTTCGTGAGGTCCCTGCAGCGCCGCGATCCGCGCGCGGCCTTGTTCACCCAGGAGGTCGTCGATCAGCGCGTCAGCCTTGGCAGCGAGCCCCGCGCGACCTTGCTGCAACGCCGAAAACAATCCGTCCATGGCGCTGCGGTTTTGACCATCGGCGAGCGGCGCTTCTACTTCGTCCACGATCGTGAAATTAGCTCTCTGGCCCCCTCAAGCTCAACGACTAAGCGCATGGAGCGGCTGAGCGAGTTAGGTCGAGACACCCTTGCCCACGCTGTGCGATGCGCGTGATAGAGCTGCGAAGCCGTGGAACCCAGCCATAAAACTTCGCTACTTCGCGCAGCGCTTGTGACCCCTAGTGGGCCATCGGACATGGCGCTTGTTCGTGCAGGTTGCGCCCGTGTCCAGGCGTGGTGCGATGTGCGCATGGACGCAGATTGCGACGCTCGGGAGGGTTACCTTGCAGGCTCTGACCTTACGCGCATGGCGGTCATCGAGCGCGCGCTCGCTCGCGATGACGTAGATTTTCTCTGGGCATCGCGCGGGGGCTACGGCGCCACGCGGCTCCTAAGGGCAGGGCGTCACGCGATCGAAGGCTGGCTGCGAGAGCATCCGGTTCCGCTCGTGGGCTTCTCGGACATCACCGCGTTGCACGGGCTCTGGGCACGCTGTGGCGTGCGCAGCATCCACGGCCCCATGGTCGCGCGCATGGGCGATGGGGGCGCAGTGAGCCCGTCCGATGAGGCAACATTGCGCAGCGTTTTGGCAGGTGAAACGCAGACGTGGGCGGAGCTTGAGGTTCGCAGCTCAGGCACCACAGAGGGGTTCGCAGCGGGGGGCAACTTGGCCGTCTTGAGCGCGCTCTGTGGGACCGTGGACCAGCCTCATTTTTCGGGCGCCGTGGTCTTTCTAGAGGACGTGGGCGAGCGACCTTACCGCGTAGACCGAATGCTTACGCAGCTCTTGGCGAGCGGCGTGTGTGAAGGCGCTCGCGCGTTTGTGCTGGGAAGTTTCAGCGATTGTGAACCAGGTCCAGATGGACGCACCGTGGCTGAGGTGCTCGATGAGCTCTTGCTTCCTTTGGGTGTGCCCGTGCTCGCAGGCGCACCCTTTGGCCACGCAGATCGCTGCGCTGCCTTTGCGATGGGTGATCTGGTAAGAGTTCGCTCCGAGGGCATGGTGCATTTTGAGCCCCGATAAGCGCACTCCCGCGCTGCCCTCTGTTGGAAGAATCTCGTCACGGCCACGCGTTGTCTCAGCCATGCAGAAGAGCTTGCCGAAATGATTCTCATCGGAGTTGACTGGGGCGAACGGCGCGTCGGCCTCGCCATTTGGGACGACCCACAGCTCGACGCGCGGCCACTCGACACGCTCGAGGTCACGCCAGAGTCCTGCGTTGCGCGGGTCGCTCGACGAGTGCTGAGCGAGTCACCCTCAGCGCTCGTCGTGGGCCTTCCGCTTCGCTTGGACGGTCGTGAGGGGCCATCGTCGCGGAGCGCCCGAAAATTCGCGGCAGCGCTCGCGGCCAAGACCAAGCTTCCCGTTCACCTACAAGACGAACGGTTCACTACGTCGCAGGCCCACACGCACCGCGTCGCTGCGGGTGCTTGGGGTCGCGAGGGCGTCGACGCACAAGCAGCGGCGATTCTGGTCCAGACTTGGGCGAGCGCTCAGGGGCTCACACGGAGGCTGACGTGTCTCGACGAAGCGCAGATGGACGACGAGTAGCCGAGAAGAAGGCGCCCGCTGCGCGGCCGTCGACACCGCGCAAACGTGCGCCCAAGAAGACTGCACCACGCCAAGGGCTCGCACTCGCAGCACTCTCAGTCGGCCTGGTCGCGATCGCCGTTGCGTACGTGGGATTCTGGCTCACGCGGCCTCACCACGGGCGTCGGGGTGCCGTGCGTGTTCAGCTCCAGCAAGCGAGCACTGCCGACGCAGTTGCGGCGACGCTCTTTCGCGAAGGTCTTATCGATCGTCCTTGGCTTTTCTCATGGATTCTCTCGATGACCGGGTCGGTCGAGCAGGTCCCGCGACGCACTCTTTTGCTGCGCGACGACGTGTCCCCGAGGGCGCTGTTGCGCGCGATCGTGAGCGGAGGAGGGCTTGTTCGCGTGGTAATTCCCGAGGGATTTACACGCTACGAGATCGCGCAACGACTCGCGCGCGACGGCGTCGTGACCTCCGAAGACGCGTTTGTCGCGAGCACCGAAGATCCTGCGCTCTTGCAGCGCCTGCAAATCGCTGGCCCCACAGCAGAGGGCTACCTCTACCCAAGCACCTACGACTTCGCGCTTGAGCTCGCTCCGCCCGAGGTCATCACGCGCATGGTGAGCACGTTTCGACGTCGCTTTGACACTACCCGACGCGCGCATCCGCCCACCGACCCGCGATTGCAGCGACTTAGTCTCTCAGATCGTGACGTCGTGATCCTCGCGTCGATGGTCGAAGAAGAGGCCGGCGTAGCAGAAGACAGAGCCAAAATTGCTAGCGTTTTTCTTAACCGAATGACCCGCGCAGACTTCTCGCATCGGTTGCTCCAGAGCGACCCCACCGTGGTGTATGGCTGTCGCGCGTACCACCCGCCAAGCTGTCCCGCCGCGCCCCGCACGGGGCGGATCCCGATCACGCGCGCCATGCTCGATGACAGCGAGAATCGCTACAATTCGTATCGTCACGAGGGTCTCGTCCCAGGCCCCATCTCAAGCCCCGGCACAGCTGCGATAGAGGCTGTGCTCGCGCCTGCGACCACCAGCGCGTTGTACTTTGTCGCCACCGGCGGCGGCCACTCGGCCTTTGCCGACACCTTGGCCGAACACAACGCCAACGTGCAGCGCTATCTCCGTCCTCGATCGCGCCCCTAGAGACTCACTCGATGAGACAAATCGCATGACACAGCGCGCGTTAGCTTCGGGATCATTGTTTGCCTCTACGTGGGCAGATGACCAAGTCGTCGCGTGGATCGATGGGCAGCCGCTCGATGGTCAATCCGTCCACGTCGCGACCCATTGGCTCTCGCAGATTCTGGGTGAGCGCGGGCTGGGGGAGGGCGCCCACGTTGCGGTCTGGACTCACCCAAGCGACGAGACCGTCGCGCTGCTGATCGCGTGTGTGCTCTGCGGTGTAGTGACAGTGCCACTGAACCCGGCGCTCGGATCGCGCGAGCTTGAGCACATCGTAAGCGACGCCTGCCCGGCCCTGGTGCTGAGCGCACGGGCAACGCAAGATGCTGCAAAAATACAGACGATTGACACCTTGGGGCTCGACCCTTCGTGGCGCAATCTGCAAGAGAGCACTCCGTCGCGTCCGCCCGAACTCCCTAAGCATCACGACCGAAGCGCGCTCCTCGTGCTCTACACTTCGGGGACCACGGGTGCGCCGAAGGGTGCGGTGCTGACGGGCCGCAACGTGATGCACAACCTGGACGCGTTGGCCGACGCTTGGGCGCTCACGTCAGGCGATCGTGTGCTCCATGCGCTGCCGCTCTTTCACGTCCATGGGCTCTGCTTGGGGCTGTACGGCGCGCTGCGTGCGGGCGCTGAGTTCTCGTGGCTTACGCGCTTTGACGTGAGCGCTCTTTGCAGCGAAATCACCCGTGGAGCGACCGTCCTGTACGCAGTCCCGACCATGTACGTGCGCTTGCTCGACGCAGCCGAGAGCGACCCAGAGGTCCTCTGCGCGCTTGCCTCATTGCGTTTGCTTGTGAGTGGCTCTGCGGCGCTCGCCGAGCGAGAGCATCGACGGTTGGCGCGGCTTAAAATCACGACGCTCCGCGAGCGCTATGGCCTCACCGAGACCCTGATCAATTGCGTGCAGCGCGTGGACGAGCCGGCTCAGCCCGGCTGGGTCGGACGCGCGACAGCGGGCACCGAGGTCGCTCTGTGTGACGAGCACCGAAGGCCTCTTGAGACGCAAGACCGCGAGACCCTCGGTGAGCTTCGCGTGCGTGGCCCCAATGTGTTCGCAGGCTACCTCGGAAACACGGCAGCAACGGTCGCCGCGATGGATGAAATGGGCTGGTTTTATACTGGCGATCTCGCGATGATGGACCTCGAAGGGCGAGTCAAGATCGTCGGTCGAAGGGCGACTGACTTGATCAAGACAGGCGGCTACAAGGTAGGCGCTGGCGAGGTCGAGAGCGCGCTGAGTGAGCACCCCGCGATCGCCGAGTGCGCGGTGCGTGGCGAGGCGGACGAAGACCTCGGTGAGCGCATCGTGGCGTATGCGGTCTCGCGCTCAGGGAGCGAGCGTCCGACGCTGCGTGCGCTTCAAGACCTCGTAGCCTCGCTGCTGGCTGCGCACAAGCGCCCGCGTGAGGTCCACTGGATCAAGGCGCTCCCGCGCAACGCGATGGGCAAAGTGCTCAAGCGACAGCTCTCGACCCATGAGGAGGACACAGTGCAAACGACCGCTGAAATCGCATGGTTTTCGTATGAAATCACGGTTCGCTTTCAAGAGATCGACGCCGCGGGTGTCATGTTTTTTGCGCGGGTGTTCGAGTGGTTTCACGACAGCTATTTCGCCGCGATGGCCGCGCACGGCGTGGACTTTGTCGCGGTGCTCAGAGACCGGCCGTGGCTCGCCCCGATTACGCACGCCGAGGCTGACTTCAGGCGCCCCATGCGCTTCGGAGACCGGCTGTTGGTGCGCTTGACGCCTACGGTCGATGCGCAACGACTCACGATTCGCTATGAAATTGTCCAAGTGGATTCACCAAAGGTAGTGCACGCTGCGGGCCACACCGTGCACGCCTTCGTAGACGCTGAGACGTTTCGTGCAGTCGCGATCCCAGAGGCGATTCGGAAGGCGATTGGAGTAGAGTCCGCCCCATGAGCGAGTCCCGATCGAGCGACCTGCGAGCCCAGGCGCTCGCGATTTATGGCAAGACCCACGACCAACTTGACGCGATCATGCGCGAAGGCACCGCGCCTTCGTTCGATTCGCTCTTGGGCTGGGAGTTTGACGGCCTCAACGTCGGAGCAATCCCCGGACTGTTGGGAATTCGAAAGTTTCGCAAGGGATTTTACAAGGGATCCGCGCGAACGGCGTTTGGACCAGAGCCCTTTATTCAGGGCTACAACACGCCCATTCGATCCAACCCCATCGATCAGCCTCACGTCGCGCAGCCGTCAGAGTCATCGCCCAAGCGCTTCGGGTTCTACCGCGTGCATCCCTCGGCTCTCAATCCGGAGTTCTCGCGGTACCCCAACGCGTTGCTCTTGGACTACGGCCTCGGCGCAAACGGTCTCGACCCCTCGCGGTTTTTGCGCGACTATTTGGTCCAAGTGACGCCCGAGAACCCTGATATTTTGCTCGGAAAAGCGTATCTCGATCTAGGCCTCGTGCATCCATTTGCCGGATTCTTTATCCTGCGCCGTCAGCAACAACACACGTTTGCCGGCTGAGCGCGCCAGCCGTCCACTCAGGTGACACAGTGAGCGAGACCAAGAGCCGAGACCTTTTGCGCAGCGCGTTTGATGTTGCCGTTCAAGAGGGCAACTCACCCCTCGCTGTGTCCGACGGCGCTCATTTTTGCCTCGAGTGCCGCACGCTGCTGCGCGCTCGGAGAGTGTGCGACGGTGGCAAACGACATCGGGTCGTCAACCTCGATGATCCTTCGGGCCGCGCCGCGCTCTACGACGAAGTGTGGGGACCGATGAGCGCGCGCCGACGCGCGAAAGAGATGGCAAAGGCCGGCGGAACAGGCGTCGCGCTCGACAGCTGTGCGGGCGGCCTCGGTGACTGTGGCGACTGCGGTCTCTCGGGCGACATGGGCGAATTTGCGGTCGTAGTCCTTGGACTGATCGCCGTATTTATCGTGTTTGTGGCGCTGTACTGGATCGGCTCGAAGCTGTTGGAATGGCACCGAAAACGGAGCGCAAGGCTCAAGGCGCGTGGCGCTCTGGTGGCCGCACCTCGTGGCGTGGGCGCGACCCGAAACGGCATGATTGTGAGCGGCCCTAGCCTGGGAATCGCCGACGATGGCCGCGCCATTGTGGGTCTCTCGGCAGAGTTCGCGGAGGCACGGTGGAGCGCAAACGCGATCACGCTTCGATACGCCGAGACGGGTGGCTTTTTAGTGCGGCTTGACAGCGGCGAGCTGCTCATGATTCCGGAGGGCGCGCTGCGATTGCACGGCGGACACCGCGAGGCCATGACCACCGAGCAAGCGCGCGAGCGATTGAACCAATGGCTCCCATGCAACCAACAGGCGGACGAGTTCGACTTCGCCTTGATCCCCTGGAACACCGCGACACTTTCATCGCTGCGCGTTGGCGATCGCGTGGCCGTCGCAGGTCACGTAGTGATCTCGCAGGCCGCACCCAGCGTGGTCATCGAGAGCGGGTTTCGCGTGAGCTCTGGCGCGCTGACCACCGAAGATGTCCCAGTCGTGACCGTTATCGCCCAATAGTCTTGGGCCCCTAGCGTAGCATCGCGCCACATGGCAAAAATCGATGCCGTTTCAAGCGTGGCGCGTGCGCGCTATGCGGCCTGGGTCAACAAGCGAACGTCTTCTTTCGGCGCGCTCAGCGCAGACAAGAGCGAGGCACTCATCGAGATCATGGTGATGGCCGCGTGCGTCGATGGCCAGCTCGCGCCAGGCGAGGCGTCTCTGTTGCGCGCCATGATTCTTGAGACACCAGGCTTTGGCGGAATTGATCAGCGCGGTCTGTCGCTCATCGTAGAGTCCATCGCAGAGCGGGTCGCGATCGATGGCCTCGAGGGACGCGTCCGCGCCGTCGCCAACGTGCTCAATAGCGACCCTGTACTGTGTCAGGAGGCGTACTTGCTGGCGGCGGCATTTGTGCACTTTGATGGGCACGTGGGTACCGAAGAGCAAGATTTCTTAGACGCCCTTCAGGCGACGTTTGAGCTCACCGACGAGGCCGTCGCCGAGATCGTGGCGCTGGCCGAAGAGCTTCACAGTAACTAGTCGATTACATTCACGAATCGCTCAGTCGTTCCAGCGAGTAACAACCTGCGTACCGTGGGTGCGGCGAATGGACACAGCCGAGTTGGTGCCTGAGTTCTCTGGCGTGCGAGCCTGCGTGGATCGATTGCCTCGGTGAGGACGAGCCACGGCGGCGCCCGAAGCGCCACTGCTCGCCTGTACGGCCAAGTCTGGACCGGTAGGAGCCACCTCTGGGGTCAAGGGCGGCTCAGGCGTGACCGGCTGCTGGTTCAGGGTTGGTGAGCTCGCGCTCGGCAACGCGGGCACCACAGCCGACGCAGCAACCGGCGATTGCAGCGAGCGGTTGCGCTCGATCGACGCGGTCCGCTCGTTGCGCAGTGTCCACAGGCCAACAGCCAGCGCGAAGGACGCCACACCTACGAGCACCGCCACCAACGCACGCTGACTGCGCCTCGCGCTGCTGGGGTGATTTTTACTCGTGACGATCGTCTTGCTCGACAGGTTCTGCGCGTCGTCAATGCAAGCTTGAAGAAGCAAAGAGAACTCGTGGGCGGTCTGTGGACGTTTGTCAGGATCCTTGGACAACGCGCCAGCCACGAGCGCCTCGAGAGACTCGGGGATCAACCGCTCGGGGACCTCTTGCCGGACGAGCGTTGGTACGGTCTTGATGTGATGCGCCATGACGATCACCGCGTCGTCGTCGGTGAACGGTGGGTGTCCCGTGAGCATGTGAAAGAGCAGCACTCCGATCGCGTAGAGATCACTGCGGCCATCAATCGGTTTGCCCTGCGCTTGTTCGGGCGACATGTACCGAGGCGTCCCAAAGACCGTGCCCTCTTGCGTCTGGAGCGCATCTAAACCGCGCTCACCGTCACGGATCTTAGCGATCCCAAAATCAACGACCTTCACGATCTCGCGTTCGGACTCTCTGCTGCTCGGAGCGAGCGCCAGAAAGATATTATCGGGCTTGAGATCGCGGTGAATAATGGCTTGATTGTGCGCTTCGTCGAGCGAGCCCAACACTCCCAACGCGACGCGGATCGCGTAGAGAACATCGAGCGGTCCCTCGCGCTTGATCTTGGCCGAGAGCATCTCGCCCTCGAGCAGCTCCATCGCCAAAAACAACAGCCCGTCTTTGGTCTGCCCAAAGTCAAACACCGTCACGGTGTTGCGATGACGCAGCTGCGAGAGCGTCCGCGCCTCGCGATGAAATCTCGCCGACGTCTCTGGATCGCGGCCCAAATCACGACGCAACACTTTGAGGGCGACCTCGCGGTGCATGCCCACCTGCTCTGCGCGATACACGGTCCCCATTCCGCCTGCGCCCACCCGACCGACCACTACGTAGCGGTCCGCGACGGTGGTGCCAAGCATGGAGTCACCTTGGGCGCTCTCAATCGCAGCGAGACTCAGGAGCCTCCGACCGTCATCGGGACAATGGACCTGATCATCGCCGAATTGTGCGCTGCACAGCGGGCAAACCAACATCAGAGAGACAGTCTACACCCAGCGCAGAAGATCAACCACTCCCGCTTGTCTCCAACGTCTGCGCCGCAGCGTCACGGAGATGATGTAGGCTGAACGCGCTTCATGCGTCGCCTGAATTTTCGTGCACTTGCTCTGACGTTGCTGACCGTTCTGACAAGCGGAGTCGTCAGCGCTCAGCCTCGCGCGGCAGCCCAAACAAGCTCGCGTTGGGGGTATCCAAGCTGGATTCGACAGCTCAGCTCCGCCGATCCTGCCCTGAGATCCGGAGCGATTCGTGCGCTCGTTCGCTATGCCCCAGCCGACGAGATCACCCAACGCACCATCACCGCTGCGATGCTTGAGCAACTGCAACGCGAAACGGACCCACAGGTCGAACTGTCGCTAGTGCGCGCATTGCCTGTGAATTTGCTGACCGAATGGCGAAGACCGCTCCTCGCCGTGGCCTTGGAGCACAATCGACTCGACACCGCTGCTCAGGCTCTCGCGTTCGCTCGAATCGGCCCCACGCACGACGTCGAGACCTTTGATGTGGTGCTGTCCGCCCTCGCGCTTGAGATCTTGAGTGAACACGACGCCTCTCGCCGGGCTGCGCTCGCTTCGTTGGCACAGGCCAGCGACACAGTGCTCTCGGATCGCGTCACAATTCATCGTGCAAACGCTCCGCGATTCGCAGTGCTTCTCGAGGTGTTAGGCCTGCGCTCGGACGCGAGATGGAGCACCACGATACTTGAGCACCTTGAGTCATCGGTTGTGGCGGTGCGAATCGCAGCCCTTCGCGCGGCTGCCGACCTGGCGCTGCTCGAGAGCGCGCCGCTGGTGATTCAGCGGATCGAGCGGGCAACCGAGGACTCGGAGCGCCAAGCCGCCTTGCGAACCTTGGGCGTCGTCGGCGGAGTCATCGCAGCGGAAAGCGAGCGCGTTTTGCGCGATCAAATCTCGCGCGGAAACACGGCGTTGGCGATGCAGATCGCTGCGCAATTGGGGCTACGCAATTTGGTCGACGCGATGCTCCCCGCGCTGGGCCGCTCGTGGTCTGCTGACCGCTTAGCAGCTGCTGAATCGATCGCGACCGTGGGCGGGCCCACGGCGGCCACGGCGCTCACCACGGCGGCGCTCAGAGAGCCCGACGCGGCCGTCCGACGCGCCCTCTGGACTGCGTCACTGCGCGCCGATTTGAGCGCGGCGGCTGCTGTCGCACGCGCGGCGACGCGCGATGTGAGTGCGCGATGGGCATGGCTTGCGCACTCGCTCCGTGGCGAGAGGACCGCGGACCTTGGCCTCCGAGCAAGCGCGGGCGAACAAGAACCTGCAGCCATGGCGCTCAATTGCCTGGCGGGCCGCTGCGAGGCAGCCCTCGCGTCGCTGAGCGCCCACAATCCAGAGCAGATCGCGACGGCCCTGTGGGCGATGAGCTTCGCCCCCCAGCGATCGTCAGAGCTCATGCGGCGAGTCGGCCTCGGAGAGCTCGACGCGCTCGACAGCCACGGGCAGACCGCGCTGCTCTTCGCAGTGCTTCGCCACGCCAATCAATCCGACGCTGCGCTCTTGCGAGAGCTTGTTGGACGGATGAACCCCGAGCTGGCCATCGTCATGGTCGATGCGCTCTCGCGTCTGGCCATTGCCCCTGATCAAGCCACACTGACGAGCCTCGCCAACGACGCGAGAGAGCCAGTACGAGCGACCATCCCATGGGTAGCGCTGCGCACCCAAGACGCGCGGGCGGTGGCAGCTTCGCGCAATCTGGCGTTGTCTGATCCGAGCGCCGCGGTCCAACGATCTGTGCTTGCTGCGACCCGCACGCGGACCTTTAGCGGCGGCCAAGGCGTGGGACAAATCAGCGGGCTTGAGCCCTTTAGCGTCTGGGCCATCGAGTCATCGGACCACGTGTGGATTTATGCCATGGTCGGCCCTGATGGCACGTTGCTCCTCCCGAGAATGGCATCCGCAGAGGTCGCTCTATGGCAAATCGCACGCGCTGACTCTTCGTAGTTCTGACAACCCAAGATCCATCTCGGGTGTTCATTTGTGGTCTCTGCGATTGTCTGCAACAACGGAGGGTACGAGCCAAAGTTGGCACGTGAGCCCTCACAAGTGGCCCGCCGCCACAGGAGACTATCGGGGATGACGCAAGACACTACGACTCCAATTCCACTAGAGAAAATCCTCGAAAAGCTCTCACAGGTCGTGGAGAAGCTAGAGCGCGGCGACACGCCCCTTGAGCAAGCTTTGGCGATGTACGAAGAGGGAGTCCAGCTCGCGCGCGAGGGGCAGAGACGACTAGACGCGGCCGAGTCGCGTATCGAGATCCTGGCTGCGGGCAACGGCGACGTCTCGGTCACAGTTGTGCCGCGCGATGGCACATCGAGCTAGCGGTTTGGTCCACGTTGCGTGTCAGACAGTGGACGTTGGCAATCGCAGGGTGGTAGACCTCGCGAGAAATTGCGGGTGTTCAGACACGCGCGCTTCCGAGGATGGCGAGTGATTGTGCACTCAGAATCGGAGATCGCGTTGAAGGCACGAGGTTCGCTCTAAGCCCAGCAAGGGCAGTGTGATGGCGCTCATTTGAGTGCTTCACAACTCGGGGCCTCAACCGCGGTGAACCCACGATTATTTCGTGTGTTCCAATCTTGATGAACACCTCGTTGGTGTTGAACTGAATGATCACTCTGAGGAGTACGTGAGAATGGCGAATCCACGACGTATCGCATGGCTACTCGTTGCAGCGCAGGTAGGTGCGGCAACGTTTGCGATCAGCCCACCCGTTGCCGCGCAAGCGCGCCCGAGTGATGACGAAGAAGACGAAGAAGACCCTCCGGTCGCTTCAACGTCCAATACACCACCGAGTGCGTCCCCGCCTCCAGCGGCCGCGGCTCCAGGGCAGCCCACAGAGCCCAGCGCACGTCCACGGCACCACGATGATTTTCCGTCGGGCGAAGAGACCGAAAATCAGCGCGAAGAGCGCCGCGATCGGATGATCCATCGGTTCTCGTCTCTTAGCGGTGCGATCGGTCTCGTGCACTTGCAGAGCGCCGAAGCAGGCAGCGAGCAGACCTTTCGCTTCTCGCTCATCGCGGAGTATTTCGGCGCGCGAGGCTTCTTGCGTCCGACGATGAACGCGACGCACCCGTTGACCACAACGCCTGAAGACTCCAGCCGAATCGGCGCGACGATCACGGCATCGTACTCACCCATTCGCTACCTCGAGATTTTCACCGCGCTGCGATCGTTTGCGGTCGCAAATAACCAAGAGCGCCCCTCGCTCTTTCAGGTGCTCGGTGACGCCCAAATCGGTGCCAAGGGTGTGTTTCCGCTGACGCGCGGCTTCTCCATTGGTGCCAGCGCCGCGGCGCTCTTGCTGAACCGCGCAGGTGGCATCGGGCTCAATGGCGAGGGAACGAGCGCGAACTTCCGAATTCTCAGCACCTTCGACCTCGGGCAGCTCACCAACGCACCGATTCGTATCCATCTCAACGTCGGATACGACCTGGACAACAGCGCACAGCTCGTCCGCGACACCGAAGTTCGACGCCAGATGGCGCAGCCGACGTATCGCGCTTCGGACTGTGAAACTCCCTCGACGAGCAGCACCTCCGCGTGGGCGACCAACCCAGCATGTCACGCCGAGATCACCCGCGGCGAGCGCTTTGCGCTTGGAATTAACCGTGCAGATCGCCTCACCGTCGGCATCGGCGTCGACGCCCGGATCGCTACCAGCGCGATCGGTTTTGCGCCCTTCGTTGAGTGGAACGCGCCGATCCCCGTGGTCCGCAGCGGGTACATCTGTTGGCAGCCGAGCAGCACCATCGGCAGCCCCACACCGGGTGACGACGACCGCTGCTACGCCGACCAGGGCACCTTCGCGGTCATGCCCTCGAGTCTCACCCTCGGAACGCGCCTGTGGACTCCCCACGCGCGCGGCCTCGCGGGCATCCTCGCGGTGGACATCGGCACCGGCGGAACAAACACCTTCGTTCGTGAGCTCGCTCCCAACGTCCCGTGGAACCTCTACTTCGGTTTGGGCTTCGCGCATGACTTCAACCCACGCGTCCGCAACGTCACTGTCGACCGCCTCGTAGAGCGCGTCGTCGACCGTGACAATACCCCCGTGGGTGGCGAGCTCATCGGCACAATCACCGATGGCGAAAACCGTCGTCCGATCGCAAACGCCGTCGTCGAAATCGTGGGGCATCCCGAGTTCGGCCTGAGCGCGACCGACGCACAGGGTCGCTTTCGGACCCACCGATTGCCCGTGGGATCGTACGAGCTCCGCGTTCGGGCGACCGACTACGGCGACAACACCTGCCCAGGCGCGATCGCTGCGCCAGCGGGTGACACCCGCTCTGCCGCAGACACCACCGTGGATTGTCAGCTTCGTATCGTCGCGCGCCACGGCATCGTCGCGGGTCGCGTCACCAACGAGCAGGGCGCAGGCGTCGGCGGCGTCCAAGTCATTCTCACACCAGGCACAGGGATCACAGTCCCGCAGGGTGAGAGCGCTCCGATCCCCGTCACGGCGACCACCAGCGCGGACGGTGCGTACCGCTTTGAGACCGTGTTGGCTGGTTCTTGGGTGGCTCGCGCAGACCAGGGACCGCAGACGCGTGGCTCGGCGCCGCGAACGCTCGATGTGCGTGCGCGCGAGACCGCGGCTGGCGATCTCCAAGTCGCAGCTTCGGACACCCGTGGGTTCCGCATTGCCGGTCGCCAAGTGACCGTGCCCGACCAGGTGCACTTCGGGACCGATTCTGCGAATATTCAGCCAGATTCGCAGACGCTTCTTGAGCGCATCGCGGACTTCCTCAACCGCCACCCAGAGCTGCGCGTCCTTGAGATCCAAGGGCACACCGACAACCAAGGCCCGCGTCCGCGCAACGTCGCCCTCTCGCAAGAGCGCGCAGACGCTGTACGCAACGCCCTCATCGCCTTGGGCGTCACCGCCGAGCGCCTCACCGCGCGCGGCTTCGGTCCGGATCGTCCCGTCGCGCCAAACATCACCGCAGGTGGTCGCACGCGCAATCGCCGCGTGGTGTTTCAGATCTCGCAGCGCGGCCGCTAGGATCCGTGAGCGCTACGCGTTAGCGCGAAGGCTTCGCACGGGGCACAGTTTGGGGGGCTAACTTTGACGCTTCGGTGTATCAAAACACCGTGTGCGCCAAGCCTCTGCGTCAAGTCTCGTCGCTACTTGCAGGTCTCGCAGCGCGCGCGTTATTCGGCTGCAGTGGACAGCCTCTGACCCACCTCGCCTCGGTGACCCCGCCTGGGGCGTCACAACGATCGGTGATCGATGCTGCAAATTCGCTCACCGATGCGAGTGACAATGCTTCGCACATTCGCTCCGAGCGCGTCTTCAACGAGGCAGACTGGGCCGACGCCGTCCGCGGCCACGAGCCACTCTCACGCGATCAAGAGCTCTGGGTCCCTTTCGCGTTCTTGCAGCATACGCTTGAGCGGACGGGCACCCTGGCGACCCCCGTCGCGCCACGACACGATGGAGACGCGTGGCAGTGGAGCTTTGTGCTCTCCACTGGCGCAACGCCCCCACCGATGGCTCAGCGCGATGCCATCTGTTCGGCCGTAGCGCAGTCGGCCCCTGCGGTGCTCTGCGCGCATGACGAGGCCATCGTGGGAGGCGCGATGCGTCCTCGATGGCGGCTTACTTGGCGCACCTCGGGAGAGGCAATCGGTGGCGACTTGGCGACACCACTTCGCGCGCTCTCGCGTGTGGGCTCGCGGCTGTGCTTGAGGAGCGCCGAGGTCACGCTACGCTCCCTTGAGATCGTTGTGCGTGCTCCCACGATGGCCGCCCTCGGTGAGTCGCTTGCGCTCATGACCGTGATCGCGCCCTTGCGTGAGCTCATCATGGTCCGAGCCGAACTGCATGGAGCCGAGGTGACGGCCCTCTTGTCGCTGCCACTGAGCCGTCTGGATGCCACACGCGCAACGCTCGGGGACGACCCGTGGCCGCAACGGTGCGATGGGCACACGCGAGTGGCCGAGGACAGCCGCGGAGCGCTCCATGCACGCATGGCGATCTTGTCGTCCACGCCGACCTCGGCCCCCCGCGGCGCCATCGTCGAACGCAGCGCACGGCGCTTTATGCTAACGGCCCAAGACGTGTTCGGTGACGCCACAATTGTCGACCACGAACTGCAGAGAATTCGCGTCCAATTTCAGGCAGGACGGCGAGGTCGGATGCAGTGGGTTGCCATCGAGGGAGGGCTCGCAGTGAGCCTTGAGCCTCGTGGCACCATGCCCATCCTGATGCCGCCCGAGCCCGCGCGCGGCCGACCCTGACGCCGCCGTGATTTGACCCTCTGCCGCGGCGCCGCGATGGACGTGTACGGCGCAAGAATTCTACCAGCGAAGCAAGCAAGAGAGAGAGAGATGACCATTCCACGACTGCGTTTTGCGCCCTCGCCAACGGGCTATTTGCACATCGGAGGGGCGCGCACTGCGCTCTTTAATTGGCTCTGGGCACGCAAGACCGGCGGCGTCTTTGTGCTGCGGATCGAAGATACAGACACGCAACGAAACTCGCGAGAGAGTGTCGACGCGATCTTCACGGCGATGCGCTGGCTGGGTCTGGACTGGGACGAAGGTCCTCAGGACGGAGATGACCTCGGCGGAGGGCCACACGGACCCTATTTTCAGAGCAAGCGACTAGAACTATACAGGCAATTTGCTGACCGATTGATCGCAAGTGGCCACGCCTATCGCTGCTACGCGACCAAAGAAGAGATCGACGCGCAGCGCATGGCGCTCCCAGAAAAACAGCGAGACGGCTTTCGATTTGTCTCACCCTGGCGAGAGAAGACCGCAGAGCTCGACAGGCCTCACGTGGTCCGGTTTAAGACCCCAACGACAGGCGAAGTCGTGATTGATGACATGGTCTTCGGCGCGATCAAGACCGCGGTCTCGACGGTTCAAGACTTCATTCTGATCCGCGAAAACGCGCTGCCTCTCTATAACTTTGGCTGCGTCGTTGACGACATCACCATGGGCATCACGCACGTGGCGCGCGGGCGCGATCACATCATCAACACGACGCCACAGATCTTGCTCTATCAAGCCCTCGGCGAGGCGATCCCCGCGATGGCACACCTGCCCATGATGATGGCCACCAAGAGCGAGAAGCTCTCGAAGCGCCATGGCGCGGTGAGCGTCACTGAGTACCGTGATCAGGGCTATTTGCCTGACGGATTGCTTTCGTACCTTGTGCGATTCGGCTGGGCCCACGGCGACGATGAGCTCTTTCGCAAAGAGCGTCTCATTGAGCTGTTTGATTGGAGCAAGGTGTCCAAGTCCGACGGTGTCTACGACTTTAAAAAGTGCCGCGCGATCAACCAAAAGTTCCTCGCCAAAATGACCACGGACGACGAGCTTCGCCTGGGAGTCGTTCCCTTTTTGCGAGCGCGTGGGCTCGCCGTGCGCGACGATCATCCACGCTTGGCCGACGCGATCCGGACGGTGCGCGAGCGCTCCGAGACCCTCGTCGCGATGGCCGACGCGTTGGACTACTATTTTCGGGCCAAGCCTGAGATGGATGAGGCGGCGGCACAGAAGTTCTTCACCGCGGAGTCTGCCGTGCCTCTTCAAAATCTCAGCGAATTCGCAGAGGCAAACGTACGAGATCGTGCGGACTTTGAGGGAGGCTTTCTTGAAGAGCACACAAGGCTCGACGCGCTCTTTCGCGCGTTTGTGGCCGAGCGTGGGCTCGAAATGAAGGCGCTGGGACAACCCGCGCGCGTCGCGCTCACTGGGCGCACTGCTTCGCCAGACCTTGCCTCGGTGATGCTGGTCCTTGGGCCTGCGGTGAGCGCGCTGCGACTTCGCGAGGCTGCCGAACGCGCGGCTGCGAGCCCATCAGCCACTACGGACGGACCGACCACGCCGTGAAGGTCTTCTTCTTGCTCGCACTGCTCTATCTTGCGGTCGTAGCGCTGATTAATCGGCGCAAGCTGCACGAGCTGCACCCGAAGGTGTTCTTTCTCGAGACGTGGCGCGAGATCGATGCGCTCGCGTTGCGTGACAAATTGCTGCGCGAGGCTCTGATGCGCGAGCGCGCTCTCGCGAGCGGCGACGCCGCGCCGACGAACGCAATCGAGCGCGAGCTGCTTCACGAGCGCCTGGCTCGCTCGCATTGGCCCTACGATTGGCGCCCACTTGCCGTGCTCGCTTCGATGGCCTTTGTGCTGACCATGCACGAATACTTTGGCGACCGAACCATGTTCTATCGCCTGCGCGATCGTGGGTTGTCGTTTGAGTGGGGCGCCGTCGTCGCGGGCGCACACGCGCACTCCGTCAAGCTCACCGGGCCGTGGAAGTTCTTCACGAGCGACCGATGGGGCGAGCTCTGGGTCCTGGTGTGGTGGGCCGCAAGCCGTGGCCTAGGTTACCTCTTGCCCATCGCGGTGTTTGTCCCCCTGTGGCGCGAACGCTTTCGTGACTATGGCCTGTCGCTCCGAGGCTTCGCCGACCACGCGTGGATCTACGCGATGTTCTTCGGCATTGTGCTTTTGTGCGTCATCGGCGTCGCACATACCGGTGATTTTGCAACGTATTATCCCTTCTACAAGCAAGCCCACCGCAGCTGGGGGGACTTCTTCTTGTGGGAGTCTGTCTACGCGACGCAGTTCTTTGCGCTCGAGTTTTACTTCAGGGGCTTCTTGGTCTTCGCGATCGCGCGCGCGCTGGGCTCGGGGGCCATCTTCGCGATGGTCGTGCCCTACTGCATGATCCATTTTGGCAAGCCTGTGCTCGAGACCCTCGGCGCCATCATCGCCGGGATCGTGCTCGGAACACTCGCCCTTCGCACGCGCTCGATCTGGTCAGGCTTCTTGATCCACGTCACCGTCGCCATCTCGATGGACGTCGCCGCCATGCTCATGGGACCGGGCCTTCCGGGCGGCCTTAAGCCACCCATGAGCTGGAATTTTTAGCTCGACCCGAAACAAATCGACACCGGCGGAGATACCCGGTGGACCGATTGTTTCGCCTGCGATTTTGCAGCCATTCGCGAAACAATTCGCTGGGGCAACGCGATCATGCTCGCCATGAATCGACCCAACCCCCACGCCCTGGCCGCTCTGCTGATCGCACTGAGCCAGACCCTCCACTGCGCACCCGAAGAGCCCACAAGCCAACACCGCGTGCTCGCGCTCGAGCGCCTTGACGTCGAACCCACGCGCGCGCATTCGAGTGAGCCTCCGAGCGAAACAGAGCCCGCACTCATCGAGCGAATCCCTGTGTTTTCACTGACGTTTGCCCGACCGCTCGACCTCCCTGACGCAGAGAGCGTCTGGCTCCTCGACGGCGACTCGACAGACACGCTCACCCAAGACGCCCGACGTGGCACGCTGTCAGCCAGCAACACAACCCGACGCATCCCCGCGCAGGTCGAGTGGGCCGCGACGCGACCCCGTGAACTCCGCGTGCGACCCGCCACGCCCCTGTGGCCCGCGCAGGTGGTCACGCTGAGCACGACGAGCCGCTTGCGGTCGAGCACTGGAGAGCCAGCCGCCGTAAGCGCTCTGCAACCGCAGCCCATCACACGAACATTTCGCGTGCAATTTGCGCCAGATACAGCGCCGATCGCCACCATGACCGCGCCGGCCGAGCGCGACGTCCCGACGCGGCTGCGCGCGATCGAGGTGCGGTTCAATCGACCCCTTCGTCCCCTCGTCGAAGGACCCGTCGCGTGGCTCGAAGACAGCCACCAGGTGGAGCCTCCAGTCAACGCTTCGCTCGGCTGCCGCGAGGCCACCGGATGGTCCTGCGTGGTCCTCGTGCCGGACGAACCCCTCGCGCCCCTTGAGCGCTACACGGTCCGTCTTGGGGTGCTGGGCGACCACGCCGGGCGGCCGCCTGTCGGAGCGCCGTTTAGCTTCGAGACCTCGGCCGAGGCCGTCGCGCAGCGCCCAACCTTTGTCACAGTGCCAGCCTGTGTCGCAGGTGAGCTTCGGCGGGGTCCCGTCTGCGTGCGAGTCGAGCACACGCGCATTGCCATCCGCGCCATGCTCGATTCGCCGGGCCGATTGTCCCTCCGTGCGGGCGAATTAGCAGCCCGAAGTGCGCTGAGTCTCTCGCCCATGATCGAGCTTATGGGGGTCCCTGCGGACGCCCACATGCCGCTGCTCTTGTCATCGCTGGACCTTGGCTCCAACCCGATCGCCGAGGCTGTGCTCGAGCCTGTGCGCTCGCCTGTGGCTGCACCGAGGGTCTCGATTCGCGAGGTGTTTGCGAGACCACGGAGCAGCGCAGCCCAGGAGTTCGTCGAGCTTCGCAATGATGGTTCGTCTGCGATTTCGCTGGGTGGATTAATCCTTGGGACCGCCTCAGGCCGATCAGAGCTCCCTGACCTGACCTTGCCCGCGGGGGCCTTGGCCGTCATCGTCGGGCCCACGTTTGACCCGCGCGGAGACAGCCGAACCGGAGACCCGCCGCTCGCCCCTGGCGCGGTGCTCGTTCGGCTCGCGCGCACCATCGCGCAGCACGGACTGGTCGACCGCGGTGCAGACGTTTGGATTGCAGATTCGCAGCAAAACGTGATCTCGCGTGTCCCAGCGAGCCACCCCAATCGCGCCCCTAGGCTTGGGATCTCTCTCGTCCGCGCGGATGACACGCTCGCCGAAGGTGACCCCGCGGCCTGGGCCTATGACACGCGCAACAGCGCGACTCCGGGCAGCCCTGACCGCATTCGATAGCGAAGCTAGTCAGGTGAGGGTGCGATGCGGCAAGCTCACGCTCAGTGAGCGAGGATTCATCACAGCGAACACTGGCGTTTGCGAGCGCTGAGCTTGGGAGCGAGGCGACGCTGCGCGGAGTGGTTCAGGCCGTCGTGTGGCAGAGCCCCGATGGCAGCTTCACCGTCGCGCGCTTGATGACCCTCGATGGCCGCGAGCATGTCGTCGTGGGCGACCTTGGCGCCACTGGACCCGGAGAGCAAGTGCGCGCCACCGGCCGCTGGGAAGAGCACAAATCCCACGGAAAACAGCTCCGGGCAGAGACCATCGTGCCCGAGCTCCCAAGCACGCCCGACGGCATCGCGAGGCTGCTCGGGTCGGGCTTTGTCGAGGGCATCGGGCCCGGCATGGCGCGACGAATTGTGGACGTGTTTGGGAGCGCGACGCTGGACGTGATCGCGGACCACCCTGATCGATTGCGTGAGGTCGACGGCATCGGCAAAAAGCGCGCGGTGCAGATCCAAGAGACCTTCCGGGCTCGCCGCGCAGAGACCGAAGCGCGTGCTTTTTTGCAGGCCGTTGGCATGGGACCAGCGCTCAGCCACAAGGTCTTTCGGCGCTACGGCGACGAGACGCTGCGGATCGTACGCGAGGAGCCCTATCGGCTCGCTGCGGACGTCGCTGGCGTGGGTTTTCGAACGGCCGATCGCATCGGTCGCGCGATGGGGATCAAAGAAGATGACCCTCGGCGCGCGCAGGCCGCAGTGCGCCATCTTATCGTCGAGGGCGGCGAAAACGGGCACACCGCGCTGCCACCAGGGCTGCTCAACGAGGGCGCCGCAGAGCTCGGGGTGCCCATTTCGCGGATGGACGACGCACTGCATGCGCTCACGCTCGAAGGAGCCATCGTGCGCGAGCACGAGCTCACCTATCACCCTGCGCTCTATCGCGCCGAGTGCACGCTCGCAGAGCGTGTCGCGCGCCAAGTCCTCGCCAAGCCGCTGCCGCTCGACGCGAGAGTCTGGCGTGCAAATACAGTGGTCGAATCCCTTGCGAGGCTGAGCCCTACACAGCGAAGCGCCGTCGAGTCCGCGCTGCAAGGCTCACTCTTTGTGCTCACCGGCGGGCCAGGCACCGGCAAGACCACCACCGTCCATGCGCTCGTCGCGTTTGCGCGCGAAGCCCGCTGGAAAATGATCCTCTGTGCGCCCACCGGCCGCGCGGCACGACGGATGACCGAGACCACGCAAGAACCCGCCAAGACCATCCACCGCGCGCTCGAGTTCAACCCAAGACTCCAGCGATTTACCAGAGATTCTCACGCTCCCCTCGATGCCGATCTGTTGCTCGTCGACGAGAGCTCCATGCTCGATGTCCCGCTCGCACATCGGCTCTTCGACGCGGTGCGCGCAGGGTGCCGCGTGGTCCTCGTGGGCGACGCAGACCAGCTCCCGAGCGTCGGCCCGGGGTCTGTCCTCGCGGACTTGCTCGCGACCTCCTGGGTGCCCTCGGTGCGGCTGCGCGAGGTGTTTCGGCAAGCCCAAGAGAGCGCGATTGTCCGCGGCGCCCACGCGGTGCTTGGAGGCGACTCACCCAGCCCTTCTCCCTCGCCGACCGACGACTCGGGCGGCCCTCCAAGCGGCGAGCTCTTTATGGTGCCCACCGAGGACGCAGAGCGCGCGGCGGCGCTCGTGGTTGAGCTCGTGTGCCACAGAATTCCCAAGCGATTCTCGCTCGATCCGCTTCGAGATATCCAGGTCTTGGTTCCCACGCACAAGGGTCCCTTGGGCGCGATCGCGCTCAACGCAGCGCTGCAACAAGCGCTCAACCCCGCAGCGCCGATCGTCCCAGTAGGGACCCAAAAGCCAGCCCCTGGCGACCGCGTGATGCAACGCAAAAATGACTACGACCTGGACGTGTTTAACGGCGACATCGGCACGGTTGAGCGCGTCGAGGGCCAGACCCTTGTGGCCCAAATGGACGGGCGCTCGGTGGTCTTTCAGGGCGAAGCGCGCGAAGCCCTGGGGCTCGCCTACGCGGTGACCGTGCACAAGTCACAGGGCAGCGAATATCCAGCGATTGTGATCGGTCTGCACCCGAGCCATTTTATGCTCTTGACCCGCTCATTGCTCTACACCGCGATCACGCGCGCGAGGCTCTTGGTGGTCCTCGTGGGCAGCAAGAGAGCGCTCGACATGGCCGTGCGAAACAGCCGCACCGCGGAGAGACACGGCGCCTTGCGCGAGAGGCTGCGCGCGGCCTACGAGCGCGTCGCGAACGAAGACGAGACGCACTGACCGATCGGTCAACACACCCACGATGACCTCGCGATGCGCGGTGAGGGTTCTGGCATTTGTGTGCGTTGTCGTTCAGTCTCGGACGCCATGAGAGCTGAGCGCACCGGGGCGATTGCCTTGCTGATTCCAGGGCTTTTGTTCGCTTGTCAGCCGCGCGTCCAGGCGCAGACCGGCCAACCCAATCCCGGCTCCTCGGGTGGCGCGATCGTCGCGGATGCGCGACCGGTGGTCCCGGCGTGGGTGAGCGAAAGCGTGGCGCGTGCATGTCGGGACGCCCCAGAGATCCACGTTGGCGAGACCGTTCGCGGACGCACTGGGAGCCGCAGCGATGATTTTCACGCGACCTGTGGCTTCGGTGCGGTCGCACATGACGCGGTCTATCGCCTGCGCCTTGAGCGCGCATCGCAGGTGACCGCGACCACGCGCGGACGACATGACACGGTGCTGTCTCTTCGTGCGCTCTGCCACGACGACACGACCGAGTTGGCGTGCAACGACGACGAGCCGCGGGGCACCAATTCGCGCATCGATACGATGCTCCCAGCGGGGGACTACACGCTCGTCGTGGATGGCTTTGGTCGCGAAAGCAACGGTGATTTCGAGCTCAACGTGCAGGCAAGCCCGGCCGTCGTGGACACCCTCCCAGAGTCCACGGTGCCGCGGGTGCCAGAGGGGCAGGGCGTCACGGTGACGCGCCCCAGCGGCGCGGTCGCGGGCGCAGCGGTCACCGGCGAAGCGCACTTTGCGAAGCGATCGTTTACCGAGCGTGGGCTGTCGCGTGCGGTGCAGTGGCTCCCCGCGGCCCACGCGCACGTCGACGCGATTGACGACAACTTGCGCGTAGTAGCCGAGGGGGCGACCGACGAACGAGGCGCGTTTTCGCTGACTATTCCTGCCGGACAGCGCGTGCACGTGAGGCTCCAGTCACGCACAACGCTCTTCGGTTCAGACCTCCGCGTGGTGAGTGATCCAGGCACGGAGCGGACCTATGATTTGCTCTCGCCAGGGATCACGGTCGAGGGTGGTGAGCGGGTTGTGTTTCGCGCAGACGTTGGAGGCGTAGAGCCCGCGGGCGCGTTTAATATTCTCGCGAATTTTGTGCGCTATTTGCCGCACACACACACCGCGTTTGAGGGCGCGACGATGCCGCCGTTGTTCGCGTTCTGGCGTCGCGGAAACAACCGCGCCCTCCCGCAAGGAAACATCACCGCGTTCTTGGGCGCATACCCTAGGCATGCAGGCTCGTACGCCCTGCAAATTCAGGGAGGAGATCTCGGTCGCGAGGATCTCTCGGACAGCGACCAGTTCGACGACCCGGTCGTGCTCCACGAGTTTAGTCACTACGTCGTCGGGACCATGTCGGGACGCTACTCGATCGGTGGAAATCACCCAGGAAATGGCCTGTATTTTCCTGGCCTCGCGATGGACGAGGGCTTCGCCAACGCGCTCGCGTGCGCGGTCGCCGGAAGCTCGCGCTATTGGGACACCGCGGGCGTCGAGCCCATCGAACCTCTGGCGCAGGCGCCGGGTCGCGTATTGCTCTCTGAAGACATGGAGCGGCTGCGCACCGAACACCGCGGAATTGGCTCACAAGATGTCGCCCAGACGCTCTTGTGGGACCTGATGGATGGCGACGGCACGCTGCCCGACCAAGACAACGACGGCGTCTCGATCGGCCTCACCAACGCGCTCAAAGTCTACCGCGCGCTGCGCTCGGTCCATGGGCTGGTGGGCATCAACGGGTGGCTCAGCCAGGCGGTGCAAATGGGCTTGGTCACCGAGGCTCAAGCGCGCGCACTCGTGCGAACGCCCGAGCATTTGGGCTTCGCGTTTCCAGTCCCAGAGGGTGAGCGATGGCCCGAAGAGCTCGTCGTTGGCCGCCCCATGCGTGGCCGCATTGATGGCCGCACACAACCCGCGCCTTCGGGCGGTCGCAACAACGTCTACAACGGCTACGACGCCTCACGGACCTACCGGCTCAACGTGACCACGCAACAGCGCGTGACCCTCACATTGGACATCGACGGAGCGGGCACGCAAGAGAGCCACACCGACGTGGATCTACAGCTTTTTTCCAGCGATTTTACGTCAATCGCCAACAGCAGCGGCACCACGCCGCACGAAGAAATCGTGCGAGACCTCGCGCCCGGTCAGTACGTTGTGCTCGTGCGCGACGGCAGCATGGCGAGCAACGAGCGTGGGGCAGTCGGAAACCGTACGACCTACACCATCCGCGCGCGCTAGGGCGCTCACCGCGGAGACGTGGGCGGCCAAGCGATCCCAAGAATCCGCGCGGCGTTTCCTGCGTAGACCTTGGCCAAGATGTCCGTCGACAGCCCGACGGGGTGAGTGCGCCATCGACCCTGAATCGGCGTGGGATTTTCCCAGGATTCGTCACTTCCTTCGTAGTACCGCCATGTGGCCGTAAAGAAGCGATCCACGTCGCGTTGTTGTGTGGGTTCGTCGCCGTGCGAGCCCAGCATCCATTGTCCCATGTCATCGCCGAGGCCAAGGTCGGTGCCAAACACGATGCGGTCTTGCCAGCGCGTAAAAAAAGCACGCATGGTGCTCGCAGGATGTCGCCCAAACTCGGGCACCCGCGCGGCGGTGTCGATCATGTAGCGCGGCGCTTGCGACAAGAGCCTCGCGACTCGCTCCGGATCTTCGGCCGCGTTGCCAAAGTGGGCACCGATAAACGTCACCCGCGGGTGTCTCAGTACGCGAGTCTCGAACTCGCGCAAAATCTCGTTGAAGCTCGGCCATTGGGGTCCGTGAAAGCTCCACGAGGGGTGAGACTGCAGCTCGTCCCAGCGCTCGTTCATTGGGGTCGCGGGCTCAAAGAAAGCGCGGGGATCGCCCGTGTGAATCAGCACAACCATCCCCAACCGCTCGACCGCGGCGAAGATCGGGTCGAGCCTCGCGGCGTCTACGTGCAGCCGCTGGCCATCGAGGTCGCGCGCACCGAGCCCGAGCACCTTAGGGATCTTGAGGCCACGCACGCCCAGGGCACGGCAACGCTCGAGAATGCCAATCGAAACGCTGACAAAACGTGGATCACCGGTCCCCTGCCAGGGCAGCGTACAGAACGGCACGATGCGCCCCTGGGTGGCGCGCTGTTGGGCGAGAGCGTCTTCGAGCCCCGCGCCTTCGTAGCCCGCAGAGAGGTTCACCGCCGTGTGAATTCCGCGGGCCGCAAAGAGCCTCATCACCGTCGCCGTCGCCGACGGATCGATGTGCGTGTGAATATCAATGACCGGCATCGCGGCACGCACATAGGCGTCACTGGAGCTGGAAATTGCTTGAGCGATCGCGTCCGGTGCGTGTCGGATCCCTGCGGCGTCGCGACTCGCGGTCACGACCGCGACGCGTGCGTGTGGCACCGGCTCACGTCGCGGACACGCCAACGGCGCAATGAGAACCGCTGCCCCAAGAGCGAGCAAAAATCCCCGATAAATTCCACGCTTTACGTTGACGTTCATGGTTGCTAGATGGACACTGTAACCGTTGCGAACTTCAAGCGAGTCAGAGATTGCAGGGAGCATCTGACCGAACTGGAGCTTGGGTTGCACTGCAACCCCTCGCGGCATGGTCACCGCCGCGAGGGCAACGAGAGGTTCTGCAAAGGAGCTAAGCAAGCGATGTCAAAAGCGATGACGAAATCGCAGCTCATCGAAGTGATTGCGGAGAGAGCGCGGCTCCCACGCACACGCGCCGAAGACGTTGTGAACTGTATTTTCGAGACGATGTCTGCGGCGCTTGAGCGTGGTGAAGGCATCGAGATCCGTGGCTTTGGGTCTTTTACGATCCGGGACTACGAGGGCTACACAGGTCGCAACCCCAAGAAGAACGAGCCGGTGGCGGTAAAGCCCAAGAAGCTCCCGTTTTTCAAGGTCGGCAAGGACCTCAAGGACCTGGTCGCCTCGCGCGCTCACCTCCCGCTCGACACCGGGGACGACCGGAGCTGACTTCTCTCGGGGGGTGGCTCAAAACGTGACGGCTTCTCGCGGCAAAGACCGCTACAGTCCGCGGCTGTCATGACCTCCGTTGAAGAATCCCTAGCTCTACTTGAGCGCGGCGCAGTCACTGTGATCGACCGCGAAGAGCTCCGTGCGCGCCTCGCCGAAGGCAAACCCCTGCGTGTCAAAGCAGGCTTTGACCCCACGCGCCCCGACCTGCATCTGGGCCACGTGGTCCTGATGAACAAGCTCCGGCAGTTTCAGATGCTCGGGCACCAAGTGGTCTTTATTGTGGGCGATTTTACTGCCCAAGTCGGTGACCCCACGGGACGCAACAAGTCGCGACCGCCCCTCACGCGCGACGAGGTCCTCGCCGGCGCGCGCACATATGCAGAGCAAGCCCTCAAGGTCCTCGACGCAGCGAGCACCGAGATTCGCTACAACTCCGAGTGGCTCGAGAAGCTGACACCGCAAGAATTCGTGCGCCTCGCCGCGCGCCGCACGGTCGCCCGGACCATGGAGCGCCGTGATTTTCGCGAGCGTTTTGACGAGGGAAAAGACATCTACCTCCACGAGTTCTTGTACCCGCTCTTGCAGGCCTACGACTCGGTCGCGATCGACGCCGACATTGAGCTCGGCGGCACCGACCAGCTCTTTAATCTCACCGTGGGCCGCGACCTTATGACCGCGTACGGCAAGCGCGCTCAAATGGTCCTGACCGTCCCGCTTCTCGAAGGGCTTGATGCCAAGCTCGTCGACGGCGAAGTGGTCGGTCCCAAGATGTCGAAGAGCTCGGACAACTACGTCGGAGTCTCTGAGCCCGCGTTTGACCAATTTCGCAAGCTCATGCTGGTGAACGATGGTGTGATCTGGCGCTATTACGAGCTCTTGAGCGCGCTCAGCACGAGCGAAATCGCAGCGATTCGTACCACCGCCGAAGCAGAAGGTGCCCCGCCTCGTTGGGCACAGCGTCTGTTTGCGCGGGAGATCGTTGCGCGCTTTCACGACGCCGCCGCGGCGGTCGAAGCAGAGCAACGCTACGAGGCACAGCGCGCCTCGGCGAGCTTCGCGGCAGACGCTGCCGAGGTCACCGTGGAGGGCGATCTGGCGCGGGGTGGCGTCTGGATCGCGAAAGCGCTCGAGCTCGCGAAGCTCGCGACTGGGTCGAGCGAGGGGCGAAGGCTCGTCCAAAACAAGGCCGTCTTGGTGAACAACGTGCGCGTCACCGACGAGCGCGCAGTGCTGCCCAATGGCGGGACCTACGAGGTCGTTGTCACGGGCAAGAACAAGCGCTTCGCGAAGATCACGGTCAGCTCTGTGTAAATGCACTCTACGTGATAATTTGCAGTGTGGGAGCGCAAAGATCTCTTGGCATTGCGCGCACCCACGCGAGCTCAGTCGCGGGCACGATGTGCGCACGCTCACGGTGAAGACTCAGCACGACCGGGACGCTGTGAAACCACTGCGTGTCGATCACTCCGCGCAACACGCTGTGCGTCACGGCTGACGGCCCACAGATCACCAGCACCCAGTCTCTGCGCGTCGCGATATGCACCGACGGCTTGATCAGCACGTGCGGATCGCCCTCGGAGTGACCCACCGCATAGCGCGCGAGGTAGAGACTCGCCGGCGTGGGTGCGCCCTCGGAGTCGTAGCGAGCGAGAGACTTCATGCGCTGAGCGACCCCTGCGGGCGCCACAGAGGCCTGCGTAGCGGCGCCAAAGCACAAGCACTGCACGGCACACTCTGAGACAAGCGAGAGCCCCTCTGCGGGGCCCTGGCGGGCGCTCACGACGTGGGGTTGGAGCGCATGCACGACCGCGTCGGCGGTGTCTGGCTCAACCAGCGGCGCGTGTGGGTCGTTGGACTGCGATCGGTACTTGCGCGTTGGACACTGTCGCTTGGCGTCGAAGTAGGCCTGATCAAAGAAGGCCTCGTGCCGCTCGCGCATGGCATCTCGCTGCGATTCTGACGCGATCGACCAGCGCGATTGCAGGGGTTCGAGCGAGACCGATGCGAGGGGCCCCGCGAGCACGATGGGCTCGGCGAGCTCGGCGCGGCCCAACGTAAAGGTCAACACCAGCGGCTCACCCGTGACGATTCGCAAGGGCGCCATACGGATGCGTCGGTCATGCCGGTTGTAGGCCCGATCGAGCAGCCAGCGCGCGTCCGTGGGGTCCTCGAAAATGAGCCCAGTTTCGATCGAGACGGCGACGTCGCCGGATGCGTCTGTTCGGAGGGCAACGCGAGGGGTGTCGCAATGGAGCGAGCCCCAGGGCCCGCGCGAAATGCGCATGGGCGAGGGGAGCGAGAGGACAAATCCCAGCGAATTTCCTTGGACAAATGGGACGCAAGCCTGCGCGGCGCGGAGGGCGATGTTGCCATTGAGCGTGGGCGAAGCCGCATGGATCAAGAGCGCATCGCTGCGTGCACGACGGACGCGCACCACGCGCTCAGCCACCTCAGCCACCGCAGCCGCCGCCACCACCGCCGCCACCGCAGCCACCACCACCACCGCCGCAGCTTGATGAGCTGGAGGAGGAGTAGCTTGAATCGCTTGACGAATAGCCACCCGAGCCGCTGCTGGCGCTCCAATCGATCTTGGACAGCCCGTGCGCAAACAAGTTGATCATCCCGCCTACGAAGATCCCCACGACGCCCAAGTATGCGAGGCCGACGCTGACGAGACACGCGGCCGAGCAGAAGATCTTGGGCAGCTTTTTCTCACGGTATTTGACGACCGAAGCGATGATCCCGCTGAGCGTTGCGAAGCCCAACGCGAGACTCAGTGGGATGCTGGTCGCGCGGACGAGAGAGCAGATCGTCACCAGAAGCAATGGCAGGAGCGCGATCACGAACCGACCAAACACTTCGCTAGCGAATTGCTTGGCTTCGAGATCGGGGAGCACCGGCGACGGGAGGTCACTCGCGGCCGGAATGGGCGGGGGCGCGCGATAGGGTTCGTCGGTCGTCGGGATCGGTGTTGGGTAGGCTTGCGAGGATGCTGGCGGGAGGATCCCATCGGTCTGCAGTCGGTCTCGCAGTCGCACCCTTCGCAGGGCGATCGACGAGGCAATGATTGTGACAAACGACGCGAAGAACGCCGCCAGGTTCGTCGGCAAAGCGGCTTCATCCGGCACTGAGAGGCCAAGCACCTGAGGTGCCTCAAGGATGCAGTCGTGCTCTTGACTCTCGTCGTGACAGCCACGGCCCGAATTCACGAGCGGCGCCGCTGCGCGAAAGTGAACGCCACTCACGGGGATCCGAAAATTCTTGGCCCAATCTAGATGGATCGCCTGACCTGTCCAGCTGTATCCCCAGCTGGGCGCGAGGTCGAACTCGATCACTGCGTGACGCCGCTCGAGACTCCCCACCAGGCTCGCTTCGGAGAGAGAGAAATCAACACGACGCTCACCTGCACTCATGGACGCTGTGTGTCGCAAAGGCGCCCCCTCCGCAGTGTGCACGCTCAAGTTGGTGAGCGGGTCGGTTCCAAAGAACTTAAATCCCTCGGTCTTGCGCTCGGTTACGCTCGCAAGATAGTCCAGGCGAACTCGCACGTGGAGCTGCGATTCGTCCAGCAAATTTGCATCGATGTCATAGCGAACGATGCTCACCTCGGCCTGCGCGATCGCAGGACTGAACAGCGCCGCGAGCAACGAGCAACACAGCGCTCTGGGGCCGATCCGTCGCGGGCTCATGCATCCCCCTCAAGCCCGTCGACCCAGCGCGTGGTGGCCTCGGTGATGGCGAGCAGCGCGTTGAGCGTGTCCATGGTCGAAGGGCTGGTGTTCGCAGCACGAAGCGTTGGCAGAACCGCAACGAGCCTGGACACATCCACCTTAGTTTTCTCTGACAATTTGCTCAGCAATGCGGATTCTTCAGTGGGCGCTTCTCCGTCGACCATGACAAGCACATGGTGCGCGGCGACGAGAAGACAGTCGACGCCGTCTGCCACCGCGCGGGCAGGGTTGTCACGCGCTGGGCCCACAGCCATGCCAGCCAACACACGATTGCGGACGCGCCGGGTCAGCCCACGGAGCTCGGTCTCGATCGCACGGCGAAGATCCGCGCGAGTCCAGGTCACGGTCGCAAACGGGTCCGCGCCATGGATCAACCGGTGACGCGCCTTCCACTCGGCGATTTCGAGGGCAAACACGTCCGAGGATCGATCGAGCTCTTCGCGCGTGAGCAGTCGCACGCGGACGCCCTGCTGCATGGGTCTCGCGATGGCCTTGGCGAGGTCCGCTAGCTCCGCGAGCCGGTCGTGCGCGACGATGCAGAGCAGCTCGGGGGACCGCGCGCGGTCACCGCGGGAGGGATTTACCGCAGAACCAATCAAGCAGATCGCCTCAAGATCTGCTCCAAGCGTCGTCGCCAAAAGCGACCTCGTCTGCTCAATGAGCTCACGCGTGGTTGCGGGCAGCCACGTCAGCGCGTCGTCGGCAGCAGCCAATAGGGGCTCGTTCATCAGGGTCCTCCAGCGAGAGAATCAGGGGTGCCCTTGCGTTGCGGCGCAAGCGAGATTCGGCCCCCGTTGTATCATCGTCCTCGCTGTGCCGACTCGACCCATCGCGTGCGGAATCGCCCTGCGCGACGAATACATCGCGCCCCTCTTGGCGATGCGCGACCGTACGGCCCTCGACATCGTCGAGGTCATGGTCGAAGACGGCTTTGCCTCAACCGCGCGCGTCCGGGACTGGCAGCGCATTGGGGCGCGATGGCCGCTGATCTCTCACGGGACAGAGCTCGGTCCGGGCGACGCCGAAGGCGTCCAACGCGACTACCTCGCCCAAGTCCAACAGGTCCTCGGCACAATCGGGACGCAGTGGCACTCAGATCATCTGTGTTTTCTCAGGTCCGATCGCGATCATGTGGGCCTCGGGAGCTTCGGCCCGCTCGCGCTCGACGACCACGATCTGCACGTGCTCAAGCGAAATCTCGCGGAGGTACACGCCACAATCCGCGGACACGTGTTGCTCGAAAACCCTGCAGATGTTCTAGGATTTGCAGGTTCGGATGGCGCAAAGCTCGGACGAGACTACGCGCGAGCGCTGAGCGCTGCAGGCGTGGGAGGCCTGCTCGATGTGACCAACCTCGCCCTCAACGCGCGCAATGACGGTTTCGATCCGCTCGATTTTTTACAGCACATTGCGTGGGATCGAGTGATCGAGGTGCACCTCGCCGGAGGGCGTCTCGCCGGCGGTCTCTGGATCGACAGCCACGATCATCCTGTGGACGAAGAGAGCTGGGCGCTTCTCTCGGTCGTGGTCCAACGCGCACCGCACCTGCGCGCGGTGATCATTGAGCGAGACGATCGCCTGCCTCCGCTCGAGACGCTCTTGGCCGAAGTCGACCGCGCACGCGGGGTGGTAGGGCGATGAGCCTCGCGCAAGAGAGACAGCGCGCGCTCCAGCGATTTGTCACGGATTCTGCGTTCGAGACCGATGTCCGTGCAGACCCCCTCGCGGCCGCAGCGGCGTACGCGGTGCACCCCGAGATCACCCAGACGCTCGCCCAAATCAGCCCTGCGCGGGTGCTCGCATTTCAGCGAAGCCAGAGGCACAAAGACAGCGTCCGAGCGGGCAAGAGACCCTCACGCATCGCGCGTTAGTGTGCACCCATGGCGCGAATGAGCGCGGTGAGCTGTGCGACCGCTTCTGGCCGGAGCACCGCGCCAAACGACGGCATCGCGCCACCCTTGCCAGCGACAATCGATGTGCGAATTTGCACGTCCGAGTGCGACTGCTGAAACGCCTCGCTCGTCATGTCGGGCGGACGCATCGTGGCCATCGCTCCGTCTCCACGGCCCTCACGACCATGGCACCCGACGCAGTGTACAGCCCACAGCGCGCGCGCGTTGCTCACGGGATCTGCCGGCGTCGCTGGATCTGGATCGAGAGCCCCGGGCTCTTGTCCGTGGTCGCTCGCGCGCCACTCGCGCAGATCAGCCGGTGCGCCATTGCAGCCCACCGCGGCCACCCCAATGCACGAGAGCGCGACGAGCATCGAGGGCCAAAAACGCAGACGAGGAGTCCGCCGATCGCGTTGCCTAGGGTTCACCCCGCGAGGTGTGCCACGAGTCGCGCTTAGGTGAAAGCGCCGATGCTACTCGGCGTCTTCGCTTCGTGGCGATTGCAGCGTATGGGCACCCGAGTAGAGCGCACCGCCGCCCTCTTTAAACGCCTCTGCGCGCTCACGCATGCCCTCTTCGATCGCGGCTTGATCGGTGAGGCCGTGCTTCGCGGCGTACTCGCGGACGTCTTGCGTGATCTTCATCGAGCAAAAGTGCGGGCCGCACATCGAGCAAAAATGCGCGGATTTGGCGTTGTCACTCGGCAACGTCTCGTCATGGTACGCGCGCGCCGTGACCGGATCGAGTGAGAGATTAAACTGGTCGTTCCAGCGAAACTCAAAGCGGGCTTTAGAGAGCGCGTTGTCTCGGTCTTGCGCTCCGGGGTGGCCCTTTGCGAGGTCCGCCGCGTGGGCGGCGATCTTGTACGTGATCACGCCGGTCTTGACGTCGTCGCGGTTGGGGAGCCCGAGATGCTCTTTGGGTGTCACGTAGCAGAGCATCGCGGTGCCCATCCAACCGATCATCGCGGCGCCAATGCCGCTCGTGATGTGGTCATACCCAGGCGCAATGTCGGTCACCAGCGGGCCGAGCGTGTAGAACGGCGCCTCGTGGCAGAGCTCAAGCTGCAGGTCCATGTTCTCTTTGATCTTGTGCATAGGGACGTGGCCAGGTCCCTCGATCATGACCTGCACGTCGTGCTTCCACGCGATCTGCGTGAGCTCGCCGAGGGTGCGGAGCTCGCCGAGCTGCGCGTCGTCGTTGGCGTCCGCGATCGCGCCCGGACGCAGCCCATCGCCCAGCGAGAAGCTCACATCGTAGCGCTTCATCACCTCGCAAATGCGCTCGAACTCGGTGTAGAGAAAATTCTCTTTGTGATGCGCGAGGCACCAGCGCGCCATGATGCTCCCGCCGCGCGAGACGATCCCAGTCATGCGCTTGGCGGTCATCGGCACATACCGAAGCAGCACACCCGCGTGGATCGTAAAGTAGTCCACGCCCTGCTCGGCTTGCTCAATGAGCGTCTCTAAGAACAGGTCAATCGTGAGGTCTTCGGCCTTGCCCTTGACCTTCTCGAGGCACTGATAAATGGGCACAGTCCCGATGGGCACGGGCGAGTTGCGCATGATCCACTCGCGCGTTTGGTGAATGTTTTTGCCCGTCGAGAGATCCATCACCGTGTCTGCGCCCCAGCGAATACTCCATTGAAGCTTCTCGACTTCTTCGCGAATGGAGCTCGCGACGGCGCTGTTTCCGATGTTCGAGTTGATCTTCACCAAGAAGTTGCGACCGATGATCATCGGCTCAAGCTCGGTGTGCCGAATGTTCGCAGGGATGATCGCTCGGCCCCGCGCGATTTCGTCTCGGACAAACTCAGGGGTCACGTTCTCGCGGATCGCAACGAAGCGCATTTCTTCAGTGATTTCACCAGTTCGTGCGTAGTGCATTTGCGAGAAATTCTTGTCCCCACGCGCCTCGCGGGCCGCGATCCAAGGGGCGCGCAGCTTGGGCAAACCCTTGCGCACATCGTGCCCCTGCGGTCCCGTCGTGTCGTACACACGGATCGAGGGCTCGCCGTCGCTCAGAGCGATCTCGCGCATCGGGACACTCAGCTCGCCCGCGGTCACATAGACCTTCGACGAGCTTGGGAGATCTTGCTCGACGGGACGAAGCTCGTTGTCAGCGCTCACGGGCGCATCGGTATCATCCACGCGGAGAGAATTCTTGCGGTTGTCTGTCGTCATGATGTGTCGCTTCCTTCCCTATGCACCGCGCATACGTTCACGCGACGGCCACAGGTTCGAGGGATCGTGCAGCGCCTACGTCTGCACCTCTCAGCCCATCGTTGGGCTCTCCCGGAATGGTGTTGCAAAGCCTGGCGCGAGAGTCCCACGACCCGGCACGCTCAAGCGCAAGGACCGTAGCTCATTCGGCAGGGACGCAACACGTCATTGACGCGCGCACATGACAAGCCACCCGGCAAGCGCAAGCACCATCAGCGCCAACGCCAGCGGGGCGCGAAGGTCTCGTTTGGCGAGCGAATTCGCAGAGCCCTGGGCGCTGGACAGGCGCGCCAACTCCGGCGCGGTCTGCGCGCGGTCCTCCGCGGTCCGTACAAGACATCGTCGCACGACCTCGCACATCGTGCCGTCGATCGCGTGCAGCGACACCACCGGCCCACGCAAGATCGCCTCGATCGTCTCGGACGAGTCGCCTCGGTCCCAGGGCAGCTCACCCATGCACATCTCGTAGATCACAACACCCAGAGACCAGAGATCACTCGAGGGTCGCACGATCGCGACTCCACGAAGCTGCTCGGGCGAGGCGTACGCGAGGGTGCCTGCAAAAGAGCCCGGGTTGCTCAGGCCGACGCTCGCGTCGATTGAGCGCGGAATCAGCGCAAAATCGAGCAACTTCGCGCGTGGGCGTCCCTCGGTATGCACGAGGATAATGTTCTCGGGCTTGATGTCTCGGTGGACAAGACCCGCAGCATGCACGGTGGTCAACGCCGCGAGCAAATCGGCCACAAGAGCGCGCATGATCGAGGGCTCAATCCTATCGAATCGCTGCAAATACGCACGCAGACTCTCGCCCTCTACGAGCTCGCTGACGACAAAGAGCGCGCTGTGTTCGTCGCACTGGCCAACCTCGAAGACACGCACGATCTCGTCGCAACGAAGCTTCGTGAGCGCGGTTCCCTCGCGCAAAAAGCGAGCGCGCATCGCGTCGCCCTCGTCGCCCCGCAGCCTAAAGAGCTTGATCGCCAACGAGCTCGAAGGGTCTGAAGTGTCTTGCACTTCAAACACCACGCCGAGCGAACCACCGCCCAAGAGCCGCTTGAGCAGGTATCGACCGCCCACCGTCATCCCGATCACAAACGAGAACCCATCGGTTGCCGACGCTGACGAATCCACTGCGCAAGACCTTACTACGCCTCGATTGCCAACAAGCCCACCGATCGCACGAAGTGCTACCCACCGCACCACACTTGAGGGCAAAGTTAGCTGCGAATGTATATCCAAGGCATCGCAGGCCCGACGCTGGCATCGATTCTGTCGCGCACCGGATTGCAAACCGTGATCTGCCTTCAACGCATCCCGACAGCTCCGCACGTGCAGGTGCTGCACAGCATCGCCTCGGTCGATCCACGAGCGAGCACTTCGGCGTGGCTGAGCAGTCACTTGGATCACAGCGGGCCGGCGTTCTTAGCGGGGCCCGCAGCGGTGACCTTGTTCGAGAGCGAGACCCTGCGCGTGCGAGGCTGGGGAGCGCTGGCTCCGATCGACTTTGATGAGAATATTTGCAGAGAAATATCATCGATGCCCACGGCGACATCGTGGCCCGTGGATCTCCTCGCGACCGTGCTGCATGACCTCAAAAACTCACTCGGCGCCCAATCGCTCTTGCTCTCCACGATCGAGCGTGAGGTCAAAGCAGCGGCAGCGACCGACGGCCCCAATGGCACCGCTGGACGACCACCACGCGCCTCACTCGTGACCACCGTCGCGCTGTGTCGCTCGGCCGTTCAGGCCGCCACGGACCGCGCGATGTTGGCGCAGCTGTTGTCCACACGCGAGGCGCTCAGGCCCATGAGCAGCGAGCACTGGATCCGCGCAGGGCTCGCTACCTTGGGAGGCGACGACGTGCTCGATGTGCAGCGCGAGATTGCCCCCGAGGCGCGCATGGGGCCTGGGGGTGATCCCCGCTTGCTCATCATCGCGACGGCCGCGCTCGTGAGCATCGCGTCCATCGCCGAGCGGGCAAGCGAGTCCGCAAAGAGCGTGTCTGTGTCGGTCACGTGTGAAGGTGACGAGCTTGTGTTCTCTCTGCATATTCCCTCGCGAAATATCTCAACATCGCTGCTGTGGGAGACCCTCGCGCAGCCAAGCCCGATGGGTATCCGCAGCGCCACGGGCCTGGGCGAAGCGCTGACCTCCGAGCAGACCTTTAGCCTCGAGAGCACAGCGCAAGGCACACACATCACGATCCGCACTCCGGCCGCCCACGGAAGCATCCAATGAAGTCTCGTCTGCCCTATGCAGCGCTGATCTTTTGCTGCGCGGCCCTCTCGTTTGCCATCGAGCCCATGGCCGCCAAGGCCCTGCTGCCCGCGCTCGGCGGGACCCCGTCGGTCTGGACCACGTGCTTGCTCTTTTTTCAGCTCGCCCTGCTGGTGGGCTATCTCATTCAGCTCGCGTTGGCGCGCGTCCGACCCGTGGTCCTAAGCACCTCTGTGCACGCCGTCTTGCTGCTCTTGCCGCTCTTGATCGCACAATTTGACGTCATCGGTCACGCCAACCGGGCCGCGTCCGCTTCGCATCCGATGCTCGGCGCCCTGCAGTTCTTGCTCACCACCGTGGGTGCCCCGTTTGTCGCTCTCTCGACCGTCGGCCCGGCGCTCCAGCGCGCGTTCGCGCGGGCATCTGAGAAGAGCCCCTATCGGCTCTACGCAGCGAGCAACGCCGGCAGCGCCGTGGGCCTGCTCGCCTATCCCTTCGTGCTCGAGCCGCTCCTCACGCTCTCTCAGCAAGCCAGCGCGTTCAGGACCCTCTACGCCGTCTCGATGGTCGCGGTCATCGCGCTCTGTCTCGCCTCCGCGCGACGACAAGAGCCCACGTCGAAAGAGGGCCTCGCAGAGGCGGGCTCGGATCACAGACCGTGGCTCCAGTGGCTGGTGTATGCAGCGGTCCCGTCGGCGCTTCTGGCCACGGTGAGCAGCACGATTGTCACTGATTTGCCAGGGATTCCGCTGCTGTGGGTCACTCCGCTCTTTGTCTATTTGCTCACGTTTGTCTGGGCGTTTGCGCGCGGCCGTGAGGCCCCAGCGTGGGTCGGTCGCGCGGTGGTCGTGCTCGCGCTCGTGCTGGTCCCTGCCACACTCCGGCGCAGCACGCAGCCCTTCGCGCTGATGCTCACGCTGCACCTCGCGGTGCTCGCGCTCGTGTCGTTTTTAGCCCACGCGCGCCTGGCCGCGACCGCTCCGAACCAGCGCTATCTCGAGCAATTTTACCTCGCGATCGCCGTAGGAGGTGTCCTCGGAACGCTCACGTTCGGGATCCTCCCTCCGCTCGTCCTCAACGATCTCTGGGAGGCGCCGGTCCTGCTGGCCCTCTGCGCTGGCCTCCGAACGCATCCACCCGATCCTTCGCGCACGGCCCTTCAGCGCGCCCGCATGGCGCTGCCGCTCGTCTGGATTACGCTGATCGCGCTGCTGCTCCGCGCGACGCACGCCGAGCCCACGGTTTTCTGGCTCGTGGGAGCGTATTTGCCTGCCATTTTGCTGGCAACACTCTCTGCCAAGCCTGGCTATCACCTCTCGCTCGCGCTGCTTGGGCTGGTCCTCGGGGGTGTGTTCTTGGAGAGCTCGCTGAGCATCACGTTGGTCCGCACAAGGAGCTTCTTCGGCGTCACCCAAGTCCAACAGCTCCCACACTCGGACCTCGTGATGTTGATCCACGGGACCACCATCCACGGCGCCGAACGCCGCGCCGCGCGTGGGCACTGCGAACAGCGCGCGTACTATCGAGTCGATGGACCCTTGGGCCGCGCGATGAGCTTTCGGCGCGAACACTTTGCCAACGGGTCGGTCTTCGCGATCGGGCTAGGGGCTGGCTCTGTCCTCTGTCACGCCCGCGCTGGCGAGTCCTGGACCTTCGTCGAGATTGACCCCGAGGTCGCCGCGCTCGCGCTCAATCCGCGGTGGTTTACGTTCTTGACCCAGCCCCCCGCAGGCGTCGCGCGGCCCAGGATTGTCATCGGGGATGGACGGCTCGCCCTGCGCACCGTCCCCGCCGGAGTCCACAGCATGGTGCTGATGGACGCGTTTAACAGCGACACGGTCCCGCTGCACTTGCTCACGCGCGAAGCAGTAGCCCTGTCCATGCGCGCCCTCCGAGATGACGGCTGGCTGATCATGCACGCGAGCAACCGCGCGCTAGATCTTCCGCGGGTGATCTCTGCGCTCGCTCACGATGCCAATCTCGCCGCGGTGGTCAACGCCGACGCGACCGATTTTACCGGCCGCGGCAGCGTGCCCACGTGGATCTTGATCGCGCGCCGACCTGACCTACTGCCCCGACCCGAGGGCGCCTGGCGGACGCTCCCGGATCCTCGCGGTCTCGCAGCATTCTCGGACACCTACGCGTCAATCGTACGCGTACTGCGCTGGTAATTCTCTCGCAGAGATCACTCGAACCCAGGCAGCCTCGCGGTGCTCTTTGCGACCCGCGTGGCCAGCCTCTCGACCCGCTTGGCCCGCGCAGCGGGCTTCTCTGCACCCTCGGCCAAGCGCGCGTGCGCCAGGGCACGAAAGGGATCTTTGAAGCGGTGCTCGTAGAGCTTGCTCAGTGCCAAATGCGTCCCGGGGTCGTCGGGCGCGCCATCGAGCACGGTGTGCAAGAGCAAGCGAGAGAGCGTGTGCTCGCCACGCCGCCTGTGCACACTCGCGGCGATGCCCCCAGCGCGCGCGAGCGCACCGTGCGCGACGGCCAGAGCGCCGCGGTCCATCGCGTCCCCCGCGAGCGCGAGCGCGAGCTGATCGTTGCCTGCGCGCAGAGCCGTCTGAGCGAGGCCCGCGAGGTCGCTTGGGTCCAGCCTCCCAGGAGACTCTTCGCGGCCAGCGCGCGCTCCCAGCTCGCCCAGGAGCGCCGCCATCGCGATGACATCCCAGAGGTTATGTTCGACGACGGCGTGCAAGCCATCTGAGTCGCCAAGGCGCAAGAATCGTAGGTATCTCGCAGGGATTTCTCCAGACGGAACGTCGCCCTCGCGGACAAACCCGAGCACGTCACGCTCGAGCGAGGTGAGCTTGCACTGGTCCATGCGTTTTCCGTAAATTCGTCTTGCGACGTGGACCAGGTCGACGTGAGGCAGCGGCGCTGGGGGCTCAAGTCGGTTCATCACGAATCGCGCACGCAACAGCGGGAGATCAAACGACTTGCCGTTAAACGACACGAGGCAGCTCGCCGCGGCCATGCGCTCTCGGAGCGAGAGCAACATCGCGAGCTCGTCCGAGGGATCCCGCAAAAACCACTGCTCGACCACAAACGTCCGCTGCTCAAATCGCCCCGCTCCGACCAAGAACGCCATCATCCCGGTGCCGCCATTGAGCCCAGTGGTCTCGGTGTCGATGTAGAGCGCGCGAGACAAATCGGGTGCAATTTTGCTGCGATCTAACGTCAAGAGGGCGACGCTCTCGGCCCGCACATCGCAGGCGCTGTGCAACGGGACATGTCCGTGTCGCGCGGTCACGGGATAGCGCTGTCTGCGCACATCGATCGCGCCGTCTTCGCGCTCTTCGCGCACAAACGGAAGCGAGTCCAGCGCGCTCTCGCGGTCCTCGGCGCTCGCCCGCTTTGCAACCACAGGCGCGCGGGCAGCCAGCGCGCGGACTCGCTCTCGAAGCTCATCGATTCGAGCTCTACGAGCGAGCTCGACGTCGGAGAGAACAGAGGCCTGAGGCGAGCTCTCGGGAGCGTTTGTAGGCTGTACGGCGACGTCGCCGGTTGTAGCGCCGGCGACGTCGCCGGGTCGCAGGTCAGCCTCCCGAAGCCGCGCCAGCTTCTTCGAGAGCGTGCTCAATGCCGCACCGGAACACCCAAGGCGCTCATCACCTCGAGCGCGATCCGTTTGCGTGACAACACACCGAGCCCCTCGGTCGGCGAGACACACGCCGGGCAGCCCTCGGTGCAGGGACATCCCTCGATCAGTGTCCGCGCTGAGACAAGCAGAGACTCACGCAGTTCATACGCGCGTTGCGAGAGACCGACCCCCCCAGGGGCGCTGTCGTACAAGAAGATCGTCGGGTCAAAACCAGGGACGCCGGACTTTCGAGGTGTCTCGGTTCCGTCGCTGCGGTCGCCCAACACGTAGCCCAGGTCCCTTGGATCGCACATGAGCGCGAGCGAGGTCACCGCTTCAAGTGCATGCGCTACCCCGCGGATGCCGTCGAGCACGGCGCTTCGCCCACGGACACGCCCCACGCCGTCTTCGACCTCGCTCAGCGCGGCAACGTGCTCTTCGCACACGGTGAGCCAAAACGCTGACGTCTGTATGGTGATCTCAGGCAAGTGCACGTCGCCCCAGCCAAGGTTCTCGTGCGAAAAAAACTTCACTTTCTTAAACCCAGTCACCCGCTGAACGATCTGAACCTCGCCAAGTGCACAGAGCGACGCGTCGCCCTCGAACATCGCGCCGTGTTCGCTCTCGTCCAACACCGACACGCTCACCTGCACGGCCGCATCGGTGTAATAATCACAGTCAATTTTGCGGACAAACGCCTTGCGATGCTCATAGTCAAGGCGCTCAACTTGGTAGGTGTCCGCCTCAAGTTGATAGATCGCTTCTTCGAACAGCGCCGTGTGCGCGCCGCGCCAATCAACCTCGGCGATGGCCTTGTTTTGGTCGAGATCAATCACGACGAAGTTGTCCCAGCCGCCGCTGCGGAGGCCCACCGATTGCGCAGGATACTGGTCCGCGACCCAGTGCCAGCGCGTCTTGCTCTTGTGCAACACGCCGTTGTGACTGAGGTACTCCAGGGCGTCTTGTGTCACGTCCATCGGCACATCGGCGTAGGCCTCGTCGGTCCTAAATGGCAGCTCAAATGCAGCACATTTGAGATGTTGAACAAAGACCTCGACGTTGTCTGGGTCGATCCGCGCTTCTTCAACCGGGCGGCCCAGCAGGTACCGCGGCTCACGCGCCAAGAACTGATCGATCGGGTTGCTCGAGGTGACAAGCACCGCGATCGAGGGCGACTGACGCCGACCCGCGCGACCAAAGCGCTGCCATGTCGCAGCGATCGAACCGGGATAGCCAGCGCACACCACGGCGTCGAGCTCGCCGATGTCAATCCCGAGCTCGAGCGCGTTGGTCGTGACCACGCACTTGATCTTTCCGTCGCGAAGATCTTGCTCAATGCGGCGGCGGGTCGCGGGCAAATAGCCTCCGCGATAAGCCTGAATGCTCTCGGGCGCGATGCGATCGTCTTCGAGTGCGGCCCGCACATAGCGCAGCATCACCTCGACGCTCGTGCGCGATGGGCCAAAGACAATGGTGCTCACGTCTGCGCGGACGAGATCGCGGGTGAGCTTGACCGCGGCCTTGAGATAACTCTGGCGGATCCCTAGGTCTGCGTTCACCACGGGGGGGTTGTACATGAGCACGCGACGTTGACCACTCGGAGCCCCAGACTCGGTGACAAGCGTGATGTCCTCGGGGGCGAGTCCCAACAGCTTCGCGGCGTGCTCGCGTGGATTTCCGATCGTCGCCGAAGCGCAGATAAACGTGGGATTTGAGCCATGAAATCGAGCCACGCGCTGCAGCCGTCGCAGCACATGCGCCAGGTGCGAGCCAAACACGCCCTTGTACATGTGCAGCTCGTCGATCACGACGTACTCAAGCGACGAGAGCGCGCTCGCCCACGACGCGTGCTGAGGCAAGATCCCGCTGTGCAGCATGTCTGGGTTGGACACGATGACCCCGCCACGTGCCTTCGCCGCCCGCCTCGCGTCCGAGGGCGTGTCGCCGTCAAAGACCACCGCGCTGCGATCGATCCCAGCCTGAGAGAGCAGTGACTGCAGAGAGGCCTCTTGATCGCGCGAGAGGGCTTTTGTCGGAAACAAATAGAGCGCCCGCGCGTGCTCGCGCGAAGCGAGCGCGTGTGCAACGGGCAGGTGATAACAGAGTGATTTTCCTGACGCGGTAGGTGTCGCGATGACCGTGTGCTTGCGGGCCATGGCGCTATCGATCGCTTGACGCTGGTGGCTGTACAGGCTCGTCACACCGCGCGCTCTGAGCGCCGCGACGAGGCTCGGGTGCAGACCGCTCGGGAGCTCCGCACGCTCGGCCTCGCGGGGCGCCAAGATCTCGTGCGCGCAGAGACAATCCTGTACGTCTCCACGTGAGAGCCAGTGATCGACGACGTGCTCGACACCACGATCGCGCTCCCAAGGGGCCTTCGGCATGGGCAGAGCCTGCGCAGATGCACAGCCTTGATGCAAGGGCTGCGGTGACGAGGGAGGCTCTGGATGCCCAAAAACACTGCAATTTTTCTAAGAACGAAGCTGACGGCAGAGCACCTGACTTGATTATAAATCGCAGGTTTATGCCCACTGACTTGTCTTGCAGATAGACGTTTGTGCGAGAAGGCGTGACAGTCCCAGACGGTGTACTCGCACCCGGCGAGTCACTGGGAGCACTTGAGGCGGAGCATCGGTGAGGGGACATCCAACGGATGTGCTCCGCCGGCGCGTTGCTGCATTGGCTCTCTTTGACGCGACGTTCAACGCGAACAGCCCGCGAGGTCTAAGAATGCAGCAACGAACTTCAAAATATTTAGTGCTTGTCGCGACAGGGATTTTTTCTCTGATCGGATGCTCAACCCCACCCGCAAACAACGACGTCGTCACCGATATCGTGAGCGAAACCTCTGTGCCGAACGATGTCGTCAACGACATGACGGTTGTGACCGAGGCCGGCGCAGAGGCCAGCGTCGAGACCGAAGCAGGCGCAGAAGCTGGCACCCCGGACGACGCGTCCGATGCGGCAGACACTGGAGCGCCACGTGTCGCGCGAACGCTGCCCACGCGCGGTACGGGCGTCGCACTCACGAGCAACGACTCGCACGCGGTCGCGGTCAACCGCACGGCGAATTCGGTCGCGATCTTTAGGACATCGTTCGAGGCCATGCCGCCCACGACGACGCGGACGAGCTTGCTCGCGACCGGCAACGGCTCTGAGCCTTCGTCCGTCGTGATCGGCAACGACGATGACACGGCGTACGTCGCACTCCGCGGCTCACAGCAGGTCATCAAGATCACTTCGATCCGCACGACCGCCACCATCGCGACCTCACGCGCGACCGTCGGCAGCGAGCCCACGGACCTCGCGATTTCGCCCACCGGGCAGACCCTCTACGTCGCCAACTACCAAGACGGAACGATCAGCGTCGTCAACACCGCCGACATGACCGTCACGCGCACGGTTGACCTCAACGCAGCCCTCGCAAACAGCGGCCTCCTGGGTCCGTCTGTGATGGGCAACTCGCGGCCCGCGCTCGCTCACCCACGCGCGCTCGTTGTCACCAACAACGGCGACACCAACGACGCCGACGAGACCGTGTACGTCACCGAGTTTTACTCGCAGGCGCGCACGAGCGGTGTTCCTGCGGACGATTCGCAGTTCGATCTCAACCGCCAGGGGGTCGTCTACCAGTTCAATGCTGGCACCGGCACCGTGGGATCACTCATCACGCTCGCGCCAGTCACGGACACCGGATTCCAAGACTCCAACGCCGCAACGACGGGCTGTTTTACCAACCAGCTCTTCTCATTGGCGCTCAACGCCAACCGCTTGTACGTCACTTCGGTCTGCGAATCACCACGCGGACCGACAGGCCCCGTGGGCACCGATGTGCGCAATTTTCAGACTGAGATCCACGCGGTGATCAGCGTCATCAACACGATGACCAACCTCGAGGACCCTGCCCAGCGTGTGTTGCTCAACCAGCGATTGCAGCAGCAATACACCACGCGAACGACCGCAGACGACGGCACGCGGCGCTTTCCGCTCATCATGAACGACATCCAGTTTGTGGCAGGGACCAACGTCGCATACGTGTCGGCGTATGGCTCGGATGCAGTATTTCGCGTGCGATTCAACGCAGACGGGACCTTCAACGAGGTCGGCACGACGACGAGCAATTTCGTCAATCTTGCTTCGCTCGCAGGCGCCGATGCAGGACGACTGCCCGTGGGAATCGCGTTGGCCTCAAGCGCAGCGCATGTCGCCAACCGCGCGCTCGTGATCAACGAAAACACGCGCAACCTCAGCGTCCTCGACCTCAGCACGCAGAGCGCAGTCAGCGCTGCAGCTTCGGCGACCGCGCCCACCGCAGGCGCCGAGACCGACGTCAACCTCGGTCGACGCTTCTTTGTCACGGGCTTGGGCCGTTGGTCCCTCCGTGGCCAAGGCTGGAACTCGTGTGAGTCGTGCCATCCGGACGGACTCAGCGACAATGTGACCTGGTTTTTTGCTCGCGGACCGCGACAGACCACCTCGCTCGATGCGACCTTCAACCGCGCCGGCACCGAGCAGCGGGTCATGAATTGGACAGGGATCTTTGACGAGGTCCACGACTTTGAGCTCAACACCCGAGGCAACTCTGGCGGCGTGGGCGCAGTCGTCCATCGCATCGGGGCACCCGTGGGCGCCGAAGATCGAATCGTCTTCGATGGCGCCGCGCTCACCGGCGCGCAGGTCGGCACAGCGACCTCGCAGGCGGGCCTCAATGGCTCCGTCCGCGCGATTCGTCCGGGCGTCCCAGGACGCACCGCAGGGACCACCGCGACCAACGTGCTCGCGGACTGGGACGAGATCGACGAATACGTCAAGACCATCCGACCCCCGCGTCGCCCGAGCAACCTCGACGCAGCCGACGTCACCGCAGGACGCGCGCTCTTCGAGAGCAACAACTGTGGCGGCTGCCACGGCGGCCCGCTCTGGACCACCGCGCGCCGCTTCTGGACTCCCAACGAGACCAACAACGCGGCCGCAGGGCTCCTCCGCATGCAGACCTACATGGGCTTTGCGGGCGGCAACTCGGTGCTCAACCCAGCCTCTGCCATGGCCCCCGCTGCGTTGCGATTCTCTAACGCAGACAGCGCCATCGTTGCAGCCAACGACCAGATCAACTGCGTCTTGCGTCACGTCGGGACCATCGGCCCTGTGGGCGCGGACACACGCCCCGCAGCGATCGTTCCCCCGGGAGTGGTCGTCAAAGAAGCGCGCGCCAACATGACCACGGCAGCGCAGGGTCTCTCCGGCTTCGCGCCTCCAGGCTTGGTCGGCATGGGCATGGGCGCACCGTACTTTCACGCAGGCAACGCTCGGACGCTCGAGGAGCTCTTGTCGACAGTGTTTCAGTCACACTACCAGGCATTCTCTGCGAACTTCTTGACCAACTCGGGCGCCGCGCGCGCCAACGATGTTCGCCGAATGGTAGCGTTTTTGCTGTCCATTGATGACGACACCATGGTGGTCCCGGTCCGTGGATCGCTCGCGTTTGATCCGCAGCTCTGCCCGGCCAACCTGTAGGCCCGCGCGTCGGGCCCATCTAGCGCGCGCGCCCTCGCTGGGCCGCGTCTTCTCTTGCGCCCGAGCATACAAGCAGGAATAACCAAGGGGTGCGCTCCGTCAAACGTCCTACCCGACGCAGACGCGGTGCTGAGCGCTTGCGTTCGTCGCAAGTTTGCCTACCGCGATCGCGACGCGCGGGGGACGATTTTAGACAGCAGGAGATGCAATGACTAGGACACGACTACGGGCAACGAGCTGGATTTTTACAGCTGCAATCGCGCTTTCAGCGTCGCAGGCGTTGGCACAAGCGATGGTTCGCATCGGGCCAGGTTTTCAGCCCGATCCCTTGGTCCTGACCGGTCGCGCGGGCGGCCCCATCGAGGCATCCGGCCTTGGGAGCGATTGCCGAGGAAACAATCCAGCGCGACCCCAGCACACCCTCGTCGTGACGCAGCCCACAAACCTCCGCATTCTCACGGCGGCAGAGAACAACACGGACGTGACCCTCGCGATTGTGGGTCCGCGAGGCGCTCAGTGCGACGACGATCACGGCGGCTCGATGCAGTCTCTCATCGAAGGGACGCTCATGCCGGGGATGTATCGGATCTTTGTGGGGAGCTTCGCAGCGAGTGAATTTCCTGCTTATTCTCTGATTCTCACCACGAACCCAGCAGTGAACTCGGACAACTTTGCGCGGATGTCTGGCCGCACACCGGTGGTGGTCCCGAACAACCCCAATAGCCCGTGGAACGGCAACCAGGTTCCGACGCCTCCGCCCAATAACCCTCCACCCAATTCGGGCAATGTTGTGCTCAATCGACTCTCGCGGTTGCGTCCCACGGGGGGCTCCGTAGCGCTCTCCGGACGTGCAACTCGCCGTGCACGCGGACGCTCGGGTGGGACCGTTGAAGCCCACACGCTCGACTCCAACTGCCGGGGCTACGTCTTCACCCCACCCACCTGGAACGTCAACGTGAGCGCCCCCGCGGGCGACGTGCGCTTTATGGTCACGTCAGCAGCCGACACGACCCTGATGGTCCGCACGCCCTCTGGCGCCGTGATGTGCAACGACGACGCCAACGGACTCAACCCCATGGTGACCGTGAGCAACGCCGAGATCGGCCAGTACACTGTCTGGGTAGGGATCTACCAGCCCAACAGCCGCAATCTCTATCAGCTGACGGCCACGACGGATCCAGGCGTCACGAGGTAGTATTCTTGGCAGCGAACCACGCTGTCTGGATGTCGTAGTCTCTGCGATGGATGTCTTGACAGGGTGACCTGCCCTTGGACCCCTGCGAGGACTGCAATGACTGAGACAGCGGACATTTCAACGCTCGAAGCTGCGCTGAAGAGCAACCCTGATGACAGCGCCTCGTGCGAGGCGCTTGGCCGCGCGCTGTTCGAAATGGGTGAGGGTGCGCGCGGGTACGCGACGCTGACCGAGCACATGGTCAACGTGACCGCACACGCCAAGACCTCGCCGCTGCCCTCGTTGCATCACAAAGTGATCCGGCCTCTGCAGACCGAGGTAGAGGTCGCCGGTGAGCGATTTTGCAGAGATTTCGTCTGCGCTCAGGGACGAGTACTCTTCTTTTGGCTGCCCGTAACGCTTCAGGTCAAGGCCGCAGAGATTCGCAAGTCCGTGCGTGCTCGCCTAGACAAAAGACTGCAGCGCGAAGACGCCGAACGAGGTCGAAAACCCTCGCGCCCCGGCAGCTAGCGTCGCGCGTACGCCCGGTTCCCTAGAGCACTTCTTCCTGAATTATTACAGTCACTCGCGGATCTCAGCCCATGATCGAAGACAAAGCATTCGAGCCCTCCGACCTCTTCTTGTCCTCGTCCGCCGAGCGACTTCGCGCGGTGCGTGAGTGCCCTCGGGACGCATCCCATGCGGCAGCTTTGCGCGCGGTGCTTCTGTTTGACTCGGCAGTGGTGGTCCGAGTCGCCGCGGCCGAAGCGTTGGCGGTCACGACCCAACGTGACATCGCGCACGCCGTGATCGACGCATTCGTCGACCCTTCGCCCTTGGTCCGCGAGGCTGCAGTCAAGGCGGCGGCACGACAGAGCCTTGAGCTCGCACGAGACAGGCTTGTCGAGCTTGCGCGACAAGACGAGGCTTGGCGGGTCCGGCGCGCGGCAGTGTTCGCGTTGGCCGCGGTCAGCGGATTCGCAAACATCGATGCGCTGCGGGACGCGCTCGAAGACCCCTTCTGGCGTGTGCGTCATGCGGCCGTTCTATCACTCGAAATCCTCGGATTTGCGTCTGAAGATGTCCGCGCGCGGGTGTCCGCCGCTGCCACCGAGACGCCCGCTGCAGAGCGCGCGAAGTGGTTTCTCTCAGCGTCGTGGGATGGCAAGCGCAACGCACTCGAGATCCAACGTGACCACGAGAGCTACGACAACAATCGCTGGTACGACGATGACCCCGCGGTGATGACTGCGCGTGTGACGGCGGACCCTCCGCCTGCCCAAGAGCTGGTCGCGCTCTTGGGTGAATCTCACGAGACGCTACGCCGCGCAGCGATCCGGGCGCTCGCGACGAGTGGAGACCGCATCGCGTTGGCAGGCGCTGCGTGCTGGCTCGAAGCGGGGCGGGTTCCGCATGCCGCCGCGAGCGCACGAGAGACGCTTTTGCGAGCAAAAGATGACGGGATCGAGGTCGCGATCGCCGCGATCAGCTCGAACCTTCCCAACGTCGCCGCGTGGGCCATTGAGACCGCCGCGATCGCGCATCGCGCCGAGTGCGTCCAAGCCATCGTCGCGCGGAGTGGGGATCCTTCGGCCGAGGTTCGCGCCGCAGTGGCCGATGGCGTGGTCGCGCTTGTGCGTGACGATCGGTCTGCGATTTCGCTGCTCAAGACGCTTTCTGAGGACACCGTAAGCCACGTTCGAGATCGCGCGATCGCGGCGCTCATGCAGTGCGACGAGTCGCTGCGAGGCGCCGTCCTCGATGCGCTGAGCCTGAGCGATCAGAGCACCGCGAGCCGCGTCGTGATGCTCCACGAGGCTGCCAGTCGAGGCGCGTTTGAGCGCGTGCAGCAAGGCCTTGAAGACACCCATCCGTATGTTCTGGGGACAGCCGTCGAGCTGCTTCGAGCCGCGGGGCGACTGGACAAGACCTCTCGTCTTGCCTACCTCGCCCACCGCGACCCATGGGTGCGCGGGGCCGCGGTTGAAGACACCGACGCGCTCAGTATCTTGCGCGACGAATCAGACCCTATTGTTCGTCGTATCGCGATGGATCGCGCGCTGCTCGCGATGGCATCGAGCGCACCTGACGTGATCGCACCCATCGCCCTTTTGGCGAGCCAAGACGCCGACCCATGGATTCGTGCCCGCGCGACGCGCATGCTGAACCCCGCAGACGACGGCGCGCTGGTCGCGTTGTTGCGATTGAGCGCCGAGCGAGACGCATTGGTGCGCGCCTGGGCAGCTGAAACGCTCGAAGCTTGCGGCGATCTTAACTCACGAATTGTCAGTGTTTTTGCAGACGTTTCGAAGTCTTCTCGGCAGACCGCGCTGGCCTGGTTGGCGCGAACAGTGCTTGATCCCACCGAGCTCTTTGCGCAGCTGGGGGCGACGGACTCAGAGCAACAGTTGATCGCTGCGACACTGGCCGAGACCCCACGTGCGAAGATTACCGCGCGCGTCGGTGAGCTGCAGGCACCTGCAGAGCGTGTGCAGGCACGAGCCACCCGGACGTTTAGCGATTCGCTCCATCGTCCCTTTGGTGAGACCGGACTGTCGCTCGCGCCCATCGCGTTTTCGGGAGCGAGGCAGCCCGTCGCCTCGGTATTTTCACGTGGACGTGATGCCGGAATGAACGCGTTCTTTTGGGAGCCCTCCCACCACACGTTGACCAAGTTCATCCGAGGGGCACATCGCAAGAGCGAGCTCGTGGTCTCGACTGGCAGCTATCACGCAGATGCAAAGTCCATTGAGCGTGACGTGGACCTCGCGCTCCGTCGGCTTGGCGTCGATCGCTTGGGCGTGTTCTTGCTCTTCTGGGCCCGCTCAGACGCCCGCCTCGATCAGTCCGCGTTCGAGACCCTTGAGCGCCTCAAAGAGCGCGGAAAAATCGCTGCGCATGGCTTCTCAACCCACCTCCGCGACCTCGCTGAACGTGCAGTCGCTCGCAACCGCTGGGACGTCGTCATGACGCGCTTCAACGCCGCGCACGTGGGCGCCGAACGCTCGCTGTTTCCGACGCTCACACAGCGCAAGACCGCAGCGATCGCGTTTACCTCGCTCTGTTACACACGACTTCTGCGGCCGGTCCGCGGTGCAGCCACGTCCCCCATCAGCGCCGCTGACTGTTATCGCTTTTCGCTCTCGGATCCCGCCGTAGGCCTCGTCCTCGCAGCCCCATCGCGCGCACAAGATGCAGACGCTGCGCTGCAAGCGTTGAAGAATCCCGCGCTTTCACCAGATCAATTGCAGGCCATCCGCGCACATGGTCGCGAGGTCTACCGTGTCGACAGCGAGTTCAATACGCTCGTCCGCAAGGGCGATCGGCTCGTGCTCGCCGATCCGCGTGAGGTGGCGCTGGGATGGCTCGATCACGACGGGCTCAGCGCCGAAGCGTAGGCTCCAAGTCAGACGGGGATTGTCACTCGCGGTGCGCTCAGGCATGCTCCGTCGCGATTGCGTGTGGGGCCACTTCTGGGCGAGCAGAGCCTTCAGTCCACGGTGCTACGCCGTGGCGGATGATGACCCGCACTGAACCATAAACTTCACGGGTGTCGGGTCCTGCAGGACCCCTTTCGTCATCCGTGAAGACTGACGAGCAAGTCGCCAACCCGTGATGTGCCCGCACGCGATCGCTTGCCACCTGCGACTTCTTCTTGCATCCTCCGAAGCGAGTGACCAGCATCGACGACTTGCGAGAGCGAGCCTAGCCTTCAGTCCACGGTGTTACGCCGTGGCGGACTGTGACCAGCACTGGATAAATGTGCATCCCCGCAAGCGCGCTTGCAGCTCTCTTCGCTTGTAGGGACGCACTGACGAGCAAGTAGCTCCCCACTCTGGCAAGTCGTTGATGCCCACTCACCTTCGCGAAGACGTCAACACGTCGAGCGCGCGAAGATTACAGCGCCTCGACAAACGCGCGCCCAAACTCAAGCGGTTGAGGCCGATCATGAGGGTTGCGCGCTGTGCCTTCGCGCAACAACTTGGCGATCGCGCTCGGAAACGCGCGCAGCCGCTCTGCGTCTTCAAACGGATCTCGCTGCATGTGCGCGATGATTCGCTCTCGAGCGTCCGAGATGTCATCGAAGAACGTGCGTCCTGTTGTCACGTTGTAGATCGTCCCAGCGACCGCGTAGACGTCCGCGCGACCGTCGAGCTCCATGGGGTCAAGGACCTGTTCGGGCGCAATATATCCAGGGGTTCCGGCCACAAAGCGGCCCATGGCCTCTTGCGAGACCTTCATCGGTCGGACCATGCCGAAGTCAATCACCGTGGTCGCAAGAACGGGCGTCTTCGCAGGGTCGCGATGCTTGTCAGGCTCAAACGTCTCGCCACCACGGAGAGGCAATCGGAGCCACAAATTCGCCGGCTTGATGTCGCGGTGCACGAGACCCGCGCGGTGCAGCGCAGCGAGCCCCGCGCACGCCTCTGGCACAATGGTTCGAAGCTCGAACAGTGAGAGCAGCCGCGCGCCCGCGTACATCTTCAGGTCCGCGCCGATGAGATACTCGAGGACCAAGAAGGGCGACTCGTGCGAGACCCCACGGTCGATAATGTTGGCGACGTTGGGATGGTAGAGACCCGCGAGCGCTTTGGCCTCTTCGACAAACGACTCAAGGATCCCTGCGCGCTCGGCCTCGTTGGCGTCACGAAGCGCTTCTACCTTGGGAATTTTCAGTACAAACAGTCGATCGGCGCCGGGCTTTCGGACAAGCCACACCGAACCTACGCCGCCTTCGCCCAGCGGCGCGACCAGCTCGTACCCCTCGATCGTCCGCGGACCGTCGGGCTTGCGCGCGACCGGCGGGGGAGGCGGAGTGCGTCGAACCGCATGCATCACCGCAGCCTCGACAATGCTCGACACCACAGGGCCGAGAGAGCCAAACCAGACACCCACGAGCTCCAAATCGCGTGCACGGATCGCACGCGCGACGAGCGACGCCACACGCGGCGCGTTCTCGGACAAGAACGCTCCGCCTTCGGGCGCGGGGTGCAGCGCGAGCACCGGATTCGCAAGCGAATGTTGCAAACGCTCTGCGCCGATCGCGAGCTGAAGACACATCGGCTCGAGGTCTGCACGAGGGCCACTCGCCGTGCAAAATCGCTGCAACGCATGCGCGAAGGCTAACAGCGAATGTGCGAGCTCGGTGTCGTCCGCTTCGAGGTCGATGAGGGCCTGTTCGACCGTGTTTGTCCATCGCCCTTCGGCGACTACCCCGGGGTCATCGGTGAGCTCTCCGCGAAGTGTCTCTGCGAGGTCCGAGCACTTCGAGAGTGCAGCAGCCGAGAGCATCGGCAGCGCGCTCGCAAGCTGCGCAATCATGGACGGGCGATCGATCACGAGCGCCCACCAGGCAGCGAAGGGACCGAGCCACGCCACGTCGTCGACTGCCCCCAGCGAGGTGCCACGCGTCACGTCCACAAGCCGCCACAGCAGCGCCGAGAGAGCCTGCTTGAGGGGCCCAGGGAGCTCTCGTGAGCCATCCTCGAGTCCCTGGATTTCTCTTAGCCAAATGCACGTGTGGTGTGCCGCAGGGCCTCGACCCACGCCGAGCTTGGGCTCTTCTCCGAGGGCGTCGAGGGCATAGCCTCCAAGCTGCACCGCGAGCACCTCAAGCGCGTCACAGCCCTCGGCCTCGGCGTCGGTCTGCTCGCTCTTTCGCCGCTCTGCCACGAGCGACAACAACGACTGCGACGAGTCCGCGACGATGCGCCAAGCCTCGTCCAATTGTGGCTCAGCGATAGGAGCCCCACTCGGCGCCGTCGCGAGCAGAGGCCCCCACAGGCCAAGCGCGAGCGAGCGCGCGATGCCCTCCAGTGCATTGATCCCCGCGGCACGTCGGCGCGGTCGGACCTCGTCCACGGTCATGCGCTGCGCTTCGACAAACGTGGCGCCCAACGCTTCGGCAAACCGCGCCGCGCGAGCGTCGGCTTCTTCGTCGTCGTATTGCGCCGCGAGCCGTACCAAGTTCTCGAGCCCCTGTTCGAGGTCGAGCGGATCACGCTCGGCACCATCAAGGGGGTCTGTCGCGGCCAACACCGTGAGCCAGCGGCGCCAGTCGGCGATGTGCTCGGATCGCGCGCTGCGAGCGTTTTCTCTGAGCGCACGCAGCGTGGGCTCGACGATCAGCTGCTGCGATCCACCGCGTCGCCAGATCGCCTGCACGCCACGCGCGAGCGCACGGGCAGAGACCGCACCGCCGACGCCCTCCAGCACGCGACGCGCGAGCTTGTCCCAATAGTCACGGCGTTCGCTCATGAGGTAAGGGCTCGCGGCTGCGATGGCCGCCAGGGCCCAGGGCTCTGGCTCTGGGTGATCGAGAATCTCGGTCAATTCGCGCCCAAAGAGCTCAAGCTTTTTCTTTGGAAGAGACGAAAACGCGGTGATCGCGCGCTGCCGAAGCAGGGGTGACTCCGCGCGCATCCAGTCCAAGAGGGTGCCCTCAAGCGCTTCGAATTCACCGGCAAACCGACCGAGCGCGCGCGCGGCGTGGACCCACACCAGAGGCTCAGGGTGAAGCATCAAGGGCTGCAAGAGCCGCAGCGCGGCCCCCACGACGTCTGGCGGCGAAGAGGACTTGAGCGCAGGCGCACACAGCTCAAGACAGCGCGCCGCCAACACCCGCCCACGCAAGGGACCACGCGCCCACGCCCCTACGAGCGTGTCGAAGTCCTCTGCCGACGCAAAAATCCAAGGACCGATTTCGGGGACTGTGAGCGCGCTCGCGCCGGCCTCCCAGACCAAGATCTCGAGGCGTGATCGCACTGCTTCGTAGTCGGCTCCGGCGAGAATTCTCGCGGGCCCTGTGAGCGGCGCGCACGCGAGCGAGTCCATCAACGGTCCCTCAAGTACGCGCGCATCGGCCGCATCGGGGACGCGAGATTTCCACTTGGGGAGCTGCGAAGCGGCGAGCAAAAGGGGCGCGAGTCTCGCGTCTCGACGGGCCGCTGCGCCAAGCACCCAGAGATAGAGCGACTCTCCATCCGCGGTCTCAAAGAGGGTCGCCAACGTCGCCGTCCCCGAGGTCGACCGCGTGAGCGATGGCAACCCCCGATCGAGCACGGCGCAGGCGTCCCGCAGCGCGGGCTCGAGCGCAACGGGGACCACGTCAGCGCTCGCCCCTCGCCACTGTGCGATCACATTTGCGCGGAGATTTGGCGGCGAATTGCGATCATTGAGCGCCGCGGTCAAAACAGAGAACGCGTCGCGGAGGGTGGTCGAAAGCATGTTTGGCCTCAGCCAACAGCCTACACAACCTGTGAGATTCGCGATGACTTCTCAACAAGCCGCTGGGATGTCTTTGAGGCCCACAGTTGCGCTACGATCGCGTCGCCATGGATCTTGCCAAACTGCTGTTGACGCTTCGTCCGCTATTGTCCGATTCAAAAGCGAACCTCGCGAAGATCACGACGCTTCTCGAGAAGAGCGATGGCCTGGCCGAGTTCGAGATCGCGCGATACTACGCCGCAAGATCGCTCAAGCCTGTGATCGCAGAGGAGCTCCGCGCACAAGACCCTTCTCGCAGGCGCGCTGCAGCAGACGCGATCGCGCTGACATGCACCGCACGCGATGGGGCAGGGCTCTTGCGACGTATCGTAAAGGACCCCAATGCGAACGTCCGAGCAGGCGTCCGCAAGGCTCTCAATCAACTCGGCGTGCAAGACACTGGGCTGCCAGACACACGGTTTCCGGCACCCAAATCCAAGTGGATGCGCGCCGGCGGGTGGAACGAGACCGGATGGGCCTTTGGCATTGGCTCCTCGCCCAAGAAGCGCAAAGCGGCGCGGCCCACAGCCGACATCGCGGCCGTGCGCACAGAGTTCTCGAAGATCAGGACCGCTGAGGATCTGGCCAAGGCGCTGGGGCTCGAGAGCGAAGGGTCTCTCCGAGCGTTCATGCGACCGGGCAGTATCCCGGGCAGCGGCTACGTAGAGTTTACGATCCCGAAGGCTACGGGCGGGGTGCGCACAATCTGTGCGCCGAGGGCGCCTCTAAAGCGCATTCAACGTGCGATTTTACAGCAATTTCTATCGATTGTTCCGTCTCATCCCGCCGCGCATGGCTTTGTCAAAAAGCGCTCAGTCGTGAGCAACGCGGCTCCTCACGTGGGCGCCGGGTTGGTCATCAAGCTCGACCTCGTGGACTTCTTTCCGTCCGTCACGTTTCGACGCGTGTGCGGCACGCTGAGCTACCTTGGCATGGGAGACAGCGCGGCGTGGGCGCTGGCGGCGCTCATTACGCATCGCGCGACGCTTCCCTCTGGAGAGGCCATCGAGCCCGGGGTGCTCCCGCAAGGCGCGCCCACTTCGCCCGCGATGACCAACATTATCTGCCGCCGAATGGACACGCGTCTCGACGCGCTCACCCGCAAGTACGGAGGCACATACACCCGCTACGCAGACGACCTGACATTCTCGTTTGCGAGCTCACCGGACAAGGGCATCGGGAGGTTCTTGTGGTGGGTCGACTCGATCATCCAACAAGAGGGATTTACCCAGAACACCGTAAAGCGTCGCGTGCTTCGGAGATCCAACCAGCAGCGCGTCACCGGCGTCGTGGTGAACCACTCGCTCAGCGTTCCGCGTGAATCGAGGCGCCGCTTTCGCGCGGTGCTCGAGAATATTCGTCGCACGAGCGTGGATGAACAGTCGCGTGGACGTCGTGATTTTCGTGCTTATTTGCAGGGATTTGCATCCTACGTAAAGATGGTCCAGCCCGAAGTTGGCGCTGCGCTGCTCGCAGAGGTCCGCGCCGTCTTGGCCGAAGACACACGCAAGCGAGCAAGCGCTACGTGAGCTTGCTCGACGACGCGCTCGCGGCCGTTGTGGGCAGCCCCGACGATGATCTTCCGCGGCTCGCATACGCCGATCTTCTGCTCGCTGCGGGCGATCCGCGGGGTGAATTTATTCACGCGCAGTGCAACCTCGCACACGCAGATCTCGGCTATTTTGAGCGCCGAGAGCTTCGAGAGAAGAGCGAGACTCTGCAGACACTTCATCTGCACACGTGGCTCTCAGTCCTCGGCCTCACGCGCAAAGATCGCGTGACATTTCGGCGTGGATTCATCGAGCACGTCGAGCTGAGCGCGAGCCAGATCGCGAGCCCCGCGCTGGACGCGCTGTTCGCGCGAGAGCCCGTGCAATCGATGCAACTCACGGTCGACCGTGAGCGCGACGTGAAAGATCCGACATCTCTCGCGCGGATTGGCCATCTGCAAGCCCTCACGGTGCGCGGTCGGATGGCCCCTGGCGGTGTGCTCACACTCATCGCGAAGCCGCTGCCGAAATTGAGAGTGCTTAACCTCGGCTCGCACCTCAACCCCGCGAGCTTCGCGGCGCTGTGGTCGTCTGAGAATCTACCCGCGCTCCAGAGGCTCTCGGTAAGCGGAAGCAGCCTCTCGGGTGCGCTTAACGCACGCAACGCGACGTTGTGCGCGCATCACGCGCTCACGACGCTGTGGATGAACACATGCGAGCTCGAAGACTCGGACATCGAGGGCCTCGTGAGCGGCGATCGACCTGTGATTTCGCAGCTCATGGTGCTGGGCATCCAGAACAACAGCTACGGAGCGCGAGGGGTCCGAGCGTTGGTCCAATCGCCGGGCGCGATGACCCTTCAGAGCCTTGAACTAGACCTCAATGACAATGGCACGGTGCAAGCCCTGCTCGAAGACAACCAGCTGTATTCGCTCAAGCGTCTCAAGCTCAACGAGCAGATCCGCCTCAGCACAAAGTACCGCGATCAGTTCAAGCTCAAGTACCAAAAATCCCTGTATTTTCGCTGACAGATCAGCCTTTTATACCCATGGGCACACCATCACCAGCGCGTGCTCGGTCACTCGGTCGAGCGCATAGCCGCTGAGCCAGAGCGAGACCAATGGTGACAAGATCGACTCGGAACGCTCGTCGCTGATCGCAGTGTGCATACGCAGCAGCGTGGTCACATCGTGCACCGAAGGCCCTAACCGAGCGACCAGTTGCAGCATGAGGGCCTGTAGCGCAGGCTCATGGACAGGGCTGCGAGTGAGCGCTCCGAGATCGCGCCCTGCAGACCGCAAGACGGCCTCGGCGGCCATGCACACGTCACCCTTTGGAGCCAACGCGGCGGAGCGAAACGTGCGCGGCTCAGCGAAGCGCCATTGCACGCACGTGGGCATGCTTGGGCGCTGCAAGCGCTCGGCGAGGCGTGACGCGAACTCACGCACGAGCGCCTCGGCCGCGACGACCCCTTGCACGTCACTCAGCAGGCAAATCACTGCGCGAACGCTGGGTGGAACTCGTTGCCCGCCATCAAACTCACGCAGCTCGTCCCCGAGCCACTCGGCCGGCGCGAGCATCTCCCAGGCTTCACTCGCGGAGGTCATCCCAGGCCAGGATTTTCCTTGATCGACGACCAACGAGAGGGTCGCCGCGAGAGCGTCACGCGGTTTGATCTCGAGCGCTCGCGCGATGTCTTCGGGACGCGCAGTGGTCGCGCGCGAAAGCACCGCGATCAGGTCTGTTCGTGCAGGACAAAATACACGCGCGTGCTGCTCAGTGAAGGTCTCGATGTCCATCCCTGCCATCGAGCGTGCACTGTCTAGCCGCGTTTGTCCGCAGCGCTCTTTCGGATCCCCGCCAGGCGATCGTAGTGACGATACCCAAGGTGATCGAGCGCAGAGCGCGGAGCCAACGCGATGTCCACCAGCGTCTTGATCGCGTAGGTCCCCGAGAGCACCGGAGGACCGTAGTTTTTCATAGACTCTCGCGAACAAAATGGCTCAAGCGGAAACAGCTTGGTGTCGGTGTGCACATGAACAAAGTGCGCCATGGACGCGCGTGAATAACCAGCAACCCCCGGAGCGGTCACGACGTGCGGGGTCGCGAGAAAGCGCCCGCCGGTGAGAATCTCAAGCTGCTGTCCGACCTGGGCCACAATGCAACCGGCCGGCGGCGTGCCGCTGACCAGCTCGCCCTGTGGGTGCGCTTCGGTCGCGTGGGTGCGCAGGTAGAGACCGCTCTTGCTGTCTGGCCGTGCACAAGTCGCACCCTTGGGGTCGATAAAACGTCCCCCCGGAAGAAGCGTCACGAGATTAAAATCCGTGTGCTCTTCGCCCCACAAGATGTCCGAACCCACCTGCGCTTCGCTGAGAGGCAAATATCTCAGCGACCGCGTCACGTGCGGGCCGTCTTCGGTGAGCGCCGCCAGGGTCTCTCGATCGAGCCCGAGCGCGAGCGCACAGCCACGCAGCAGCTCGACGCCCACGCGGTGGAGGGCGCTCCCGATCGAGAGCATCGTCTCGCTAAAAGCCGGTTGATTTTCAGGCCAAACGTTCTTCGCGTAGATCTGTGGGTAGAGCATCTCATCGCGCTCTCGGATCGGCTCGGGTGCGCAAAAATAGCACTCTTTGAAGTCCGGCTGCCCTTGCGCAACGACGGCCTGCTCGGTGTTCGGAGGAGTCCAGCCACGCTGGTACCAGAGGTCCGCGCGACCCAGCCGTCGCTTGTCGGCCTCGGGCAACGCGCAGAACGCCAAGAACTCGTCGTAGAACGCGTCTAGCGCTCGCGAGTCAATCCCGTGATTGCACAAGTACACCAGCCCGAAGTGTCCAAACGCGTGACGGACAGCCTGCGCCGCGGCGTCGCGAACGGCCGAGTCAGCGCTCGTAAAATCAGCCAAATCGACGGTGGGAATGTTGCTCGACGTGCTCATAAACCTGCAGTCCTTGGGTGGGGAATCGCGGTGCAGAAGGCCCTTCGAATCCACGTTGGGTTACGCGTCCCACGGTACACGCATCGACGTGCAAACCGGGTGAGAAGGCTTTGGTCATGTTGCGCGGTTCAACGCAAGATCGTGGCGATTGGCGGTGGACTTCACCGGCAAAATGCGTACGACATCGGCCCCTTTGATGAATCGACCAAGCGACAAACGCCCCAAAGCAGTGTTGGTAGGCGTGCAACTCCCGGACGTCTCTGACGAAGATTTTGCGGCCTCGCTCGATGAGCTCGCGCGTCTGGTCAAGACCCTCGGATACGAGCCCACAGGCCGCGTCACCCAGCGTCGCGAGCAGCTCGCCAACGCCGCCGTGCTGGGCGAGGGCAAGCTCGTTGAGCTCGCCGAGTGGACTGGCGGCGACGGCGTGCTCGTGGGCGGCGCAAAGATCAACAAGAGCAAAGCGCGCCTGCGATTTGACGGCGCAGACGACGAGCGAGACCACGACGACGAGCCACCCGACGAAGAAGCGCCTGAAGAATCTCAGGACACGGTAAAACTCGTCGCGGTCGATCACGAGCTCACGCCAAGCCAAGCCCGCAACCTTGAGCGCGCGGTGGGCGCGACGGTGCTGGACCGCAGCGGTGTCATCGTTGAAATTTTTCACCGCCACGCGCGTTCGCGAGAGGCCCGGCTGCAGGTCGAGATCGCGCGGCTGAAGTACATCGTCCCGCGACTCCGCGAGGGCAGCGGCGGTGACCGCCAACGAGGCGGCGTGGGAGGCAAGGGCGCAGGAGAGACCTCCCTTGAGCTGGATCGTCGACGCGTCCGCGACCGCATCGCAGAGCTCGAGCGAGAGCTCACCCTTGTGCATCGCGAAGCGCAGACTCGTCGAGATCGCCGCAAAGACGCCCGCAGAGTCGCGCTCGTGGGCTACACCAACGCAGGCAAGAGCTCGCTGATGAGAGCGCTCACAGGGAGCGAAGTGCTCGTCGAAGACAAGCTCTTTGCGACGCTGGATACCACCGTCCGGGCGCTGCAGCCCGAGTGTCAGCCGAGGGTCTTGGTCAGTGACACCGTGGGTTTTATCGACAAGTTGCCCCACGATCTTGTCGCGAGCTTTCGCTCGACGCTCGACGAGGCACGCGAAGCATCGCTCTTGCTCTTCGTGGTGGACGCGAGCGATCCAAGGTTTCGGACGCAGCTCCGTGTCACCAAGACGGTGCTCGACGAAATCGGCGCACTGGACTCTCCGTCACGGGTGTTCTTTAACAAGTGCGATCAACTGACGAGAGACCAAGTTTACGAATTGCGCAGCGAATTTGCTGACGGAATCTTTGGTAGCGCCCACAAGCCCGAGGACGTCACAGCCCTTCGATCGACACTCATCGACTATTTCGATCAGTCGTTGGTCGCGCTTGAGCTGCAGACGACCCACGCACGAAGTGGCGCGTTGCTGGCGCGAATGCACGCTGTTGGGCGCGTCACGCACGAAGAATGGACCGACGAAGGCCTCACCGCGAAGGGGCGCTTCTTGGCCGAAGACATCGCGACGCTGCGCGCCATGGCATGAACACCTCAGGATCTGTGCTGCGGCCGTTCGGTCCTGCGCTACACTCGCCGCTGTCATGCGATCCCATGTCTATCCTTGGCTGTTGAGCCTCTGCGCGATCCACGCATGCGCCGACAGCGTGCGCCCCGCTCCCACTGACGCACAGGCCGATGTCATGCTTCGTGACGCTTCGGACAGTGGCCTTGTCGACAGCGCGCGTCCCGACGTGCCGGTCGTGCGAGATGTCACGCCCACATGCCCCGCCGGCGAGACCGCTGCGGGCCGCTGTGACAACGGCACCGTCGTGCGATGTAGCGAGGGAATTCTCACGCGAGACGCATGCGCCAATGGCCAACGTTGTCGCCCGCCGTTGTCAGGCGCTGGCGCGCAGTGTGTCCCGCTGAGCCTCGAAGCCGTCGTGATCACCGGCTCGGTGCGCTACGAGCGCAGACCGCTCACGCTCATGGGCCTCGGCGCTGTGACCACAGCGTCCATCGCGGGTCTCCCGGTCGAGCTTGTGGGCCCTGCAAACACAGTGCTCGCGTCAGGGGTGCTCACCGACGCGATGGGCCAGTATCGCCTCGAAGCCAACGTGCCCACGGGCGACCCGGTGTTCGTCCGTGTCCGGCTCGCGCGCAATGACGCTCAGTATCGATTTACCGTGGAGAACTTCTCGAACGCCATCTACGCCATCAGCTCGTCGCCCATGCCTGCTGAAGCCATGATGGTCCGCGATATTGTCATCACCCAAGCCGCAAACGCTGGCGCCGTCGCGATCTTTGACACCATCCGCGACGGGCTCGATTTTGTGCGAGCCAATCTGCCAACCTCAGCGCCCATGTTGCGCTTGCGGTGGGAGCGTGGCCGGATGCCGCCCGGTGGCACCTCGTACTTTACGCGCAACAGCAACAGCATCTGGCTGTTGGGTGGCCCGACAGACAGTGATGAGTTCGATCTGCCAGTGATTTTTCACGAATTTGGGCACTTCGTTGAGCAGAATTTCTCTCGCACAAGCTCCCCAGGAGGCTCGCACGATGGCTCTCCGACCGACCCACGGCTGGCGTGGGGCGAGGGCTGGGGCACTTGGTTTGGCTGTATCGCCAATGGCTCCAATCTCTATCTCGACGCCAACGTCAACGGCTCCCTCCGAGTCAACCGCGACCTCGCCAACCTCCCGCTCGTGCGACCCAACATGGGAGACTCCAGCGCGCCCATCGCACAGCCCATCGGTGAGTACCTCGTCGCCGGCTCGCTCTGGGCGCTGTCGTCGAATGGCGCGGATCCGAGCCAACAGCTGCGTCGATCGCTTGAGGTCTCGACGAGGTTTTTCACACGCATGCCGACGCCCGATCGCGCGACCACGGGCGTGGACTTCGTGGATTTTCTGGACGGATACATGTGCCTGCACATGGAGGCCGATCGCGATGTCGTCCAACGCTACGTCGTGGACGCGAGAAGATTTCCTTACGATTTTGCCTACCAGGGGAGCTGTCGATGAAACACAACACACCCTTCTTGGCCGTGGCCGCGCTGGTCTCAGTACAGGCCTGTGCGCGCCTCCCTGTGCCTTCAGCCGCGGCTCCCACAAGCGCCGTCGCGAGCAGCGCTCACTCGCACGCAGAGAAGCCCGATCTTGGCCTGCGATGGAGCCTCCGCACACACTCGCTCGACAACGACCGCGTGGCGATCACTGTGCGAGTCGACGCGACCCTGCCCGTCTCGCACGTCACGCTGCGTGTCGAAACCGAGCAGGGCGCACATTGTGAACAACCTTCACAAATCACACTTCCAGAGCTCGCTGCGAGCGCCCATCGCGAACTCACCGTGACGGTTCGCCGTGATTCGATCAGCGAATTTGGCGTGCTCGCGACCGCGACGCTGACCGCACGTGGCCAAGGCGAGACCGTCTCGTTGACCGAGGGCGCGTGGCTCTTTGGGAGCGCTCCGCCGGCGCGACAGCTCCCCACGTCGTCGCTCGAGCTTGGTCCCAATCAAGTCGGTCCCCTCGGACCCAACGAAGCCATCGTGCGTCTACCCGACGGAACGCGTCTCCACGAGACCGTCCTGCGATGACCCTTCGCGTCGCCAAAACGCGAGGCGCCGCCGCAAACCATCAGCCCCTTGACGGACCCGACGCGCTCTTCGCGCCACGCTTTGAGCAGCTCGCGCAGGTGCTCGAGGTCGTCTACGACATGCCCCATGAGCTCGCCCACGAGGCCGCACAACAGGGTGTCATCTGGCGCAGTGACGATCAGCCCATTTACTGGGATCTACCCGATGGATCGCGTAAGCACTACCCCATCGACCGGGGCTGTTTCGATGCGCAACAAGCGTGGGAGGCCGTCGTCGCCAACGAGCTCGTCGGCGCAGATTGGCTCGACCAGCCACAGCGAAAATTTTTGATCCCGTCTCTCGCTCGCGCGATCCTTGCGCCATCCACAAGCCCCGCAGCGCTAAGCCACCCGCACCGACTGCGCTCCGTGGTCGTGCTCGCGGCCAACGCACCCGCGCTGGTCACCGTCGAGACACTCACGCAGACATCACGCGCTCTCTTTGCGCAGCTTGTCGAGATGCCCATCGCGACCGATAAGCTCTGGATCAGCGACAACCCAAGGATCCTCACGGCGAGCCAATTTCCGGTTGGGCAACCCCAAGCCAACGCCATCCTCAGCGAGGCATTTTACACGCAGTTTCGCAAACTCATGGGCCTCGGACCGGCGCCACTCAGGGTCGCACCTTCGCTCCCAGCGCTCTACTGGTCCACCCTCGAGGTTCTTCGCGCTGACCACGACGTCTTCGTCCAGAGCTCCGTCGCACAGAAGTACGCCAGCCCGCTGTCGCCCTTGTTGCACATCGCGCAATTGGGTCTGGGCGTCGCCACACTCTCGCAGCGCCAGTGCTTCTTCGCCCTCGAACCCTGAGCGCACAACGTTCGCCAATCGATCCAGCCGCTTGTGTTCGCTCGGCGTGCGAGGCACCGTAGCGCTCGTGAATTTGCGCAGCTTGTCGGGAAGTCTTTCGCTCGTGTGGGCGATCACATCGTGTGGCCCTGTTCGCTTGGGAGAGCTTGACGTTCGCCCCGGTGACGCATCACAGAGCGACAGCTCATTCGATCGCACAGCGCCTGCGGATTCGGCGTCGGATGTCCTGCGCGAGGCGGCGGTCGAGTGCCCGGCGACAGGCGCAGAGCTGCGCGGCGTGGTCACCGCGCCCAACGGCCTAGACCCGATCCCAGGGGCTGTGGTTTACCTCGCGAGGACGCGCCCCGCCGTGCAGCCCGCAGGGGTCAGCTGCGACACATGCGAGCTGCCTCCCAATGTGCTCGGCTACGCCGTGAGCAACACACAAGGCATGTTCGTGATGCCGCGTGGAGTGAGCGAATCTGGTGCTTTTTTCTTGGTCGTTCAGAAGGGACGCTTTCGCCGCGTGACCGAGGTGAACGTGCAGTCGTGCATGGGTCAGGCGTTTACAGCACAGACTACGCGCTTGCCCGGGACACGCGCCGAGGGCGAGATCCCCAACATCTTGGTCGCGTCCGGGACGACTGCGGCCCAAGCCGATCGCCCACGCACGGACGACTGGGCCTACGATGACATCGCGCGAGTGATCCGACGACTTGGCATCACCGAGTTCGACCGCAGCGAACCCTGTAGGCTCGCGACCACGGGGACGAGCGTCGCCAACTCAAGCTGTCCCTTCGGCGGAATCCTCGCCAATCGCACAAGCTTAGACCGCTACAACATCGTCGTCGCGCCCTGTGGCGCCCTCGGATTCAATCGCTCGTGGCAGGTGCTTGGTGCACCCGCCAATGCCGCGATCGCCACCAACATGCGCGGATGGCTGCAGGCCGGCGGCAGGCTCTACACGTCAGACACAGCGTACGGTTTGCTCGCACACGCGCATCCATCTGCCGCTACTTTTGCAGGCGGAAGCACCGTTCGCTCCGATGGCAAAGACCCCGCGAATGTGGGCGCTGGGGGCTCGCCGTCGATGCCCCGTACCTACTCCGGCCGCATCGCCGACATGGGGCTCAGAGACTGGCTCGCAGACCGCGGCGCGCTTGCGATGGATGGGAGCATTCAGCTCGGCGGATTTATCTCACCGTGGGTCGCAATCGACTCAGTCCCGAGCACGACACGCACGCTCGTGACCGCAGACGTCGAGTGGTTTACCGCCGCGAGCGGAATGATGACCAGCGCAGGATCTCGCCCCCTCACGATCACTTCGGACGTGCGCGAAGGCGGCGGATGCGGCCGCGTCGTTTACTCTTCGTACGAGGTCGACAACCGCGACAGCATGTCCAGCAGCCCGCTCACTCCCCAAGAGCGCGTGCTTGAGTATTTGCTCTTCGAATTGGGCGGCTGTCTCGTCACGCCAGGATGAGTGATCCGTCACTCGAGGCCTCGATCGCTGCCTACGTCGAGGAGCAAATCGGCAGTGGATTCTCTGTCGAGGGCTCTTTGCGCGCGCCCACATCGGTGCGCCAAGCCCATCAGCACGTGCTCTCAAAGTTGGGCGAGTCGTCCGCGCATGCATCCACCCGCAGTTGGCTCTTGCTTCGCGCGACGGCGCAACATGTGCTCGCTCAGCGCGCTCATCTCGACACGTTTTGCGTCTCAAAAGTCACCTCGTTCGACGATCAAGATCCGGGAGCTCTCCAATCGCAATGGCCTTGGGAGCATTGGCTCGAGCGACTCATGGCACCCGGCCCCGAGCCGCGCGCACGCGCGCTGCAGTGGTTCTCAGCGCAGACCTCTACGTGGCAATTTGCTCATGTTTTGAGCGCGTTGTCGGTCGATCACGCCAACGAAATGACCCAACAGGATGGTTGGCTCGCGCAGTGGCTCCGCATGGACACGCCCAGACAAGAGTCTTCGCGCGCGCTCTTTCAGCTCGCGTTGCACACCGACGCCTCAGAGACCCTCCGCGGCGCGGTGCTGGCCGCCCACGCGGCGCGCTCGACCCTCACGCACGACGAGTCCGTCGCGCTGACCGAACTTCTTTTCGCCGTGTCAACACAGACGCGCGAGCATTATTTAGCGCCACTGGTCTGTCGGTTCGAAGAGCTCGCGCCCACGATGGCCTGGGCGACGATCCGGCGAGCGCTCTTGGACGGAGAGACCGTGCCGAGGCCAATATACGAGCGATTTTTCAGGCATTATGCCTACTTGATCGACGACACCTTCGTCGCAATGCGAAGCGATAGCCCCCTCGCAACGTGGGAGCTCGAGCGCCTCGAAGCCCTCGCGCGCGATCGCTCCCTCGTGTCGAGAGTGCCCTAAGCGCAAGGGAACTATTTCGACCGGGTCAGGGTCGTGCGAAGCTGTTGTCATGTCGGCCAACCGTGAGTCCAAAAAGACCCGCATGGGGTATTCGCTCCCGCACATCCCCGACGCGCCGGGTGGGAGCCCCACCCCCTCAACCGCAGAGCCCCCTCAGGCACCCATGCAAGCGGCCAGCGCCCTGGTGACCCCTGCGTATGCGATCAAGCCCCCAAGCGAATCCAACGCCGCCGTAACAGCCTCGCGCGCGGCACCGATCGAGATCGAGTACATCCGCGACGTGGACCCCGCCGCGAGCCCCGCAACGGCCGTTGTGCTCGAAGTCTGGACTCGCAACCGGATCTATCACGTGGACGCGAACATGCTCTGCATCGACGTGATCAACCGCGCCAGCGGGGCCTCCGAGCCGCACCATTCACTCAAGGGCACACGACTCACCGGCGGACAGCGTCGCAGCCGCTCGACCATGGCCATTGAGATCGTCGTCCCCTATCCTGTCCCTGGCACCGAAGCGGTCTTCAAGCACATGGGCAAGCGCGGGGCACAATACGGCCAGACCTCAACGGTTGAGCGAGTCGTGTTGAAAATCCGAAAGATCGTCGTCGGCTCGATCGGCGCCGAGCCCGCCTGGGACGAGATCACCGGACGATTTCAGGCTCGATGATTCGCTGGTTATTGTTTAGCCAATTGAACAATTCGGTCCACCAGTGATGGCGCCCAGCGCGAGAGACGCCACATGGCCTTGCTCCCAACGTCCACCATCGAGATCCAGGCAGGGTCATCGAGCGACCTGAGCGAAGCGCCCACGATCTCTTCGGCGCTGTAGAGCCTAGAGAGCCGGTAGATGGGTGGAACCTTCGCGAGATTGCGCACCATCGGCGTGTCGCCCGGAGGAGGGCAGAGCACCTTCACGCGCACGTTTTGTCCCGCGAGCTCATCACGAAGCGCCTGCGCAAACCCTAGGACCGCGTGCTTGCTCGCAGAGTATCCAGCCAGCTGCGGAAACCCTCGCAGACCCGCGACACTCGACACAAGCAACAGCGTCGAGACCCGGGATTTCTGCGCCCCAAACCGACGTCGCCCTTCTCGCCCCGCCCCGCCCTGATCGCCCTGATCGCCCTGATCGCCACGGTTCGCCGCCTCACGCAAGTGCTGAACCATCGCCAAGCTCACATGAATCGACCCGAGCGCGTTGACCTCAAGCATCTGCCGATAGTCATCAAGCGCTACCTGCTCTGCGGGACCCACGCGCAGGACCCCTGCGCAGTGAATCACAGCCGCGATCGGGCCAACCTCCCCACGGGTCTTCGCCGCAGCCTCGCGGACCGCGTGCCCGTCGCGCACATCCACGACGTAGCGAAACGCACGCGCACATCCCGCCATCGCACACGTCGTATCGAGCCCGTCCGCGTCCCGATCCCACAGCGCAACCTCCTCGCCCTGCTCGACAAGCTGACGAACAAACTCGCGCCCAAACCCGCTCCCTGCACCCGTGACCAGCGTCGCGCCCACAGCACGCCCCGCACGGCGCACAGCATCCCGAGATTTCAACAAGCCCATAGCTCGAAATCATAACAAACCTGGGCTCGGCTGCGGCGTGCGATGTGTGCTATCACCGCCCACATCCCTGATGATTCGCACGAATGCTTGGTTCGCAGCATGTGCTGCCCTGATCGCAACGGCTCTCCCGTGGACCGCACACGCCTACAGCGAGGGGATCACCAATCGATCGGCGTCGGGCTGCCTAGGCATCGTCCCCTCGTGTCACAACAGCGCAGCCGCGCGCAATGACGGGGCGATGGTCGCGCTCGAGGGCCCCACGATGCTCGCCGCAGGCCAGCGCGCCACGTACACCCTACGCATCCGACGCACGGACATGAACCCCCTTGCGGTGGGCGGACTCGACGTCTCAACCACCGGCGGCGCGCTCGCTGCGACCTCGACCAATCTTCGGATCGCCAACTGCGAGCTCACGCATCGCCTGCCAGTCGCGGTCAACGCCGCGACGATGGAGGTCGCGATCCCTTTTGATTTCATCGCGCCCGCTTCGGCCGCCACCGTCACCCTCAATGCCGCTGGCAACGGCGCCGACGGCAACAGCGAAATCCGCGGAGCGATGGGCCAGACCGGCGACCAATGGGGCACCACGACCCTCGCGATCACGGTCACGGGTACAAGCGCCACAGGGGGCCAGTGCCCCGAGCCCTCGACGGACGCGGGCACCACAGCCGATGCAAGCGATGCAAGCGACGCCAACGCGACCAGCCCAGACAGCTCCGATGCGATCGCGGCCAGCGACGCGGCCTCTTCGGACTCGGACCTCGGCGACGCGGGCGCCGTCCAGCGCGACGCCAGTGATGTCGTGGACGACCGCGCCATGATGGCCGGCGGTGGATGTCAGTGCAGCACGCCAACTCAGCCCTCGCGCACCAACCCCATCGGGCTCGCACTCTCAGCGCTCGCGCTGGTCGCGCTGCGACCACGCAATCGGACCGAGAAGTGACCGCTGGCGGCAACAGTCCCCCAGACGATTTTGCCGAGAAGTTTGTAAGCGACGGGAGCCCATCGCTCTTTCGAGCCAAGGCCGTCGCGAAGTACCACGCTGTCATGCTCGCGTGCGCGGTGGTCGCCTTGCTCGCCGGCGTGAGCGTCCCAGTGTTCGGAGGGCTTAGCCTCGGATCGGTGGCGTTGGGCGTACTCTATGGGCTCGTCGGGGTGACGCTGGCGTTCTTATGGGCGACGGTCACCGTGCTCCGAGTCAACGTGACCTCAGAGTCGCTCCACGTGAATTTGGGCCTCTCTTCTCAGACAATCCCCTTGGCAAGCATCGAGTCCATCCGCGCCGTGGACTACCCCGCCAAGAAGCTCGGGGGGTGGGGGATTCGCCGCACACTTCAGGGCGACCGCGCCCTCTCGGTGATGGGTCTCAAGGCCGCCGTCGAGATCCGATACCGCGAGGGCGACAAGACACGACTGTTTTATTTCACCCCACCCGATGCGTCGGGGTGCGCCAGCGCGATCCAGTCAGCCCATCAGGTCTCGGGCACCGGCGTGAGGGTCGCCCATGAGACCTCCGAAGAGAGCCCGCAGACCGCGGATGATCTGGCTCTTTTGACTGCAAATTCACAGGCAAAAAAGCGCTCTCTGTGAGCGACTCATCGGCCCCCCACGAGCCCTTCACCGCCCGCGCAGCAGCGCTCGCAGCGACCCTCTCGATCCTCGTCGGAGCCCCCTTCGTCACGCGCTGGCCCGACGACTGGGACAGCGTCGGCTTCGTGCTCTCCGCACAGAAAATCGACGTCCTCGCGGGCTCTCCGCACCCCCCTGGCTATCCGCTGTATGCGCTGCTGTGTCGCGCGTTGGGCAGCGTTTTTGTTGCTCATTCGGCGCTTCCGTCGTTCGCACTCTCTCTCGCGTCACTCGTCAGCGTCGCGCTCGTCGCGGCCCTCATCGCGACACAGCTCCCACCCACGCGCGGCCCCGCCACACGTGCACTCCTCGCGACCCTGGCGTGGTCCTCATGCGCTGGTCTGTTGCGACTGAGTGGCGCGATTCGACCAGACCTCCTAGCGCTCGCAGCGCTGTGTTTTGCGTGCTTTTTCGCCCACCGAAATCGCCCGTGGCTCGTCTCGCTCTGCGTCGGAATCGCGCTCTCACTTCGCCTCTCGGAGCTCCCGCTCGTGCTCATCGTCGGCGCAGTGTTCGCATGCCGAACGCCTCACGCGCGAAGCCTCCGATGGGTCTGTGCGCTTGTCGGTGCGCTCGCCCTCGCGCTGGGCTCGCACGCGCTCCTCGCTGCCGCCACCGGGCCACGGGCGTACGTCTCTGCGCTCGTCGCGCACGCCGTGGGTCACAACACGGTGTGGGGCGATACCGCTTGGATCGCGAACGACTTCCCCTCACGATTCTCTGCATTTTTACAGGGAATTACTGGGTTTTTCGCTGAGCAGCGCGGCGGCGCGTTGGGACTGCTGCTGCTTGGCTCCGTGCTCTGTCGCGCCCTCTTCGGCGCGCCCTCCTTCGCGCGAATGGCGGGCTCTGTTCGCGTCGCAACGGCGGGCTTAGTGACCTGGTCGCTGTGGATCTTCGTGATGCAACCCCCTCGGGTCGAGCGACACTTGGCGCCCCTCGCGATCGCAGTCGCCGTGGCCACCGCCGATGGCCTCGCACGCACCCGAAAGCCCTGGATTTTTCGCGCGATCACTACGCTGCTGGCCCTCACGACCGTAGCCAATTGGGTGGCCCTCGCGCCCGTCCGTGCCCGACCCGTAGCGGGGATGAGCGCGGCACGATTCGCCCAACAGCACGACGCGATGCTCATCGGCGGACGAAGCGCGCGGTTCGCCGCGGTGCTCGGTGTGCCTTTCGCCCACGCGACGACCCTCGCCGATGCCGAACAAACACTGGTGAGACTCCATCGCCTGCCCCCCGTAGTGCTCATCACAAGCGAGGTCCAACATCGCGCTCAAGCCCACGGGACGCTCACGTGGGCCACGACGCTCTGTGGACCCCGTAGCCCGCGCGGAGATCCCTCCTGCTTGGCGCTCTACCGTTGGCGCCCCTAAGCGCCCCGCTTGACACGGCTCAGTGCCCCGGAACCACCCGCGGCCCACCGCGTTCGCCGAGCGCCTGCGACTCGTAGTGCACATACACCCGTGTACCGGGCCGCCCACGCTCACTCGCCTGCACGCCGTGCCACCCCTCAGGCAGCTGCGGCTCGCTCCACTGAAACACCCACCGTGCGTCCGCGGGCGCCATGTTGACACATCCATGCGAGCGTTGGTAACCGTACAAATTATGCCAAAAAGCGCCGTGTAGAGCGAAGCTGCCTTCGAAGTACATCACCCACGGCACGTCCTCGATCGAGTAAGGACCGTCGCCCGCGCTGTTGCCATCCATCGTCGTCGTGACGTGCTTGGAGTAAATCCTAAACGCGCCCTGGATCGTCTCGTAGTTTCGTTGCGGCTCATCGCGATTGCGCCGCCCGCTTGAGATCAACGTCACGTAGACGGGTCGTGCGCCCTCATAAGCGATCAACATCTGGCGGTCCAAGTTGACCTCAACCCACTTCTCGCTCGTCCCCACGTCCGAGGGCGGCGCAGAGGTGCGAACCAACCGAATGTTTCGATCGCGCAAATAGAGCCCCTCGCGAGTGCGGTAATACGCCTGACGCCCCACGGTCACAGGCGTCTCACTCGCCAGATGATAAGCCGTCAACCGCGGCGCGGCCTCACGCCTCACGACACGAAGACCGTCGGGGCTCAGATCGTACGTCGAGCCCTGAAACGCCACCATGAACGCCATCGGAAGCGCGTGCGTTTCATCGAGCGTGATCCCTTGAAAAGTCGGCGGCGAACGAAGCGCTGACACGGCCCCTCGCTCGATGTAGCCACCGTTGTGCGTGCGCCAGAATCTCCGCCCCGCGCTCGCCATTTCGCGATCGACCGAGATGTACATCCCGGCCAATACGCGACGCAGCAAAGGCGAGCCGCTCGCGCCTTGCAGGTCCTCGATTCGAACCCCGGCGTCGGCTGCTTGCTCGCGATTGGCAGGCGCCACGGCGACGGCTCGCGTGCCCACTCCGCCATCGACGCTCGATGCCGTCGTCGCGGTCGACGGCCCCGTCGTAAGCAACGCGCCGGTGCCAGTAGTTGGAGCGACCGTCGGCGCGCTCGCAGCCGGAGCTCCAGCAGGAGCAAAGCGTTCGGGCTCAACCTCGCGAAGGTCGCCTTGCGAGGGCAGCCAGCGGTACATCACCGCGGGGCGGTAGGTCGTCATGTAGGGGTACGGCATCGCCTGAGACATGTCGGGCGCGTTGGGTCGACGCCCATCGAGCTCGTGCGGGTCGAGCGTGGTCATGCGGTTGAGACACACAAATCCCCCGCCCTCGACCTCGTACCATCCCCGCGGACAGCCCCCGCCGGTACCCACAGACGCTTCGACGCGAAGCCGCAGCGAAGCGCCCGCGCGAAAGTAGCCAACGCGAGGACCGTTCCACTCCATCCGCTCGTAGATCGGAACCCAGACCCACAGCGCGGTGATGCTCGGGCCCGCTGCGACAACGGCCCCGTCTCCGCTCGCGGTGGCGTCGGATGCGACCGAGCTATCACTGACTGCCCCTGCGTCGCCGTACACTACGACGTCAGGCGAATCGGCTCGAACATGTCGTGGCACTGCGCGAGGCGCTGCCTCCGCGTCGGGCTCTGCAAGAAGGCTCGCGTCGCCGTCCTCAGTGTGTGTGACCGGTGCCGGTCGCTGTACCGCGAGCCACCACTCGTCCAACCGCGAACAACCCGATGTGACAGCAAGCAACGCACAGAATGAATGTCTAACGACCCGTCGCATCATGAAGCTCTGCCCGGCAATTCGCTCTCGGTTGGCTTTGTTGCAAACGATAGGAGAGCTCCGTGTTTCTGTGTCCGCGTGAGGAGCTTGGTTACAGCCTATCGCCTCGCGAAGCGCAAGTTTGTGGCGCTCTCGCACTGCAGCAGTCTCGCGTCGTCCAAGATCAAAGCGCTCAGTCATGGTCTCTAGCGACTGCGAAGACCGGGCCAGTGAGTGCACGGGTGAATCACATAGAGCAACCGTCAGTCGAACAGCACGACATCGCCACGCTAGGCACGCTATAGACTCCCCGGAGAGCGCGGTAACAAGAACACAAATGGAGCGGGTAATCAGACACAGCAAGCGCATTGAAAGACGTCGTGTCCTCAGCGCGATTGCCATCTCTGCCGCGGTGCATCTGCTCCCCGTCGCCGCGGCATTTCGTGTGAGATTCAGCTCACCCGTAGACGTCGGGATCCGTGTCCGCGTGACCGAAATGGGCCTCGAGAGCGCCCGCCCCGCGACCGCGCCCACCGCGGCAACTCCCGCTGTTCCCGACACTCCCGCTACGCCCGCTGCCCCGCCCGAAGCGACGCCTCCTGCGGCGACTCAACCGCAGTCGCCCACGCGTGCGCCCCGGCCACCTCGGTTGCCTCTCCCGCCCGCCGCACCTGACATTCAGCTTCGGCCACCGAGCATCGAGCACATGCGCGCGCCGCCCATTTTGCCCGTGGATACAACCGCCGGGATCCCAAGAGTGCGCCACACGCGCGTTGGGGTCAGCAGCACCGTGGGAGCGCTGTCTTCGTTTGTCCCGCGCGGAAGCCTCGTCACGATCGCGATTCGGACCGACCGGATCCGCGCGACTCGCCACGCCCGAAGCGTCCGCCGGATTCTCAGCGGGATCCCTGACTGGCAAGCCATGCTCGGAGGCAGCTCCCTTGACGCGCTGAGTGACCTCGATCGGATCGTCTTGGCTGCCGCAAACCCCACGGCAGCCAACGGAAACCCTTCCGACTGGTTCGTCGTCGTCAAGGCGGCCGAGGGCAGAGAAGCGGTCTTGCGAAGCACGATTGAAGAGATGTTCCGCAGCGACCATCGCGTCGATGCAGACGGCGGAGCGCCAGCTGATTCGCAGACGATTGGAGTGCACACGCACCGTGTGAGGACGACCTCGGGCGCGCTGTCTGCGCAGGACGACGCTGGGTCCGACGCAGAGGTCGCAGACGCCGAAGCGAACGACTCGATGTGGACGATTCGCGAGGGCGCCCGCCTCGCGACCCTGAATCGCTACGGAACAGAACGCGCTTACATTCTCTTGGGCGATGGCACCGCCGCGATCGCGCTCCCCGCTCAGGTGGACGCCCTCTTAGCTGCCACGCAACACCGCACAACGAATCGAGAATCTGGCGCTGCGGCGATGGTCCTCGACATCGATGGCGTGCGAAACCTTATCGCCGAAGCGCCTACGATGCATGGACAGTTTCCGCTCCCACGCCGGGCGGTTCTCACGCTGACGCCGACAGGAAGCCATCGCAACGACGTCACCCTTGCAGGGCGCGCAGAGTACGAAGACGCAGCCCACGCGCGAGCCGCACTGGCAGAATGGGACTACGTGCGAACACGCTGGCAAGCCATGATCGAGAGCATCCCAGGAGTCGGACTCGCGCGACTCGGAGCATCCTTGTTTAGGCAACGGAGCTCGGTCGACATTGTCCAAGAAGCGATCGGCGTCATCGAGTTTCGCACCGACGGAAGCGCCGTGGTGGCCCGAGCCGAGTGGACAGAAGAGCAGGTACGCACAGTGCTCGAACTCCTGCCAACCGTGGCAAATCTCATGCGATAGTGCCCCACGAAGGAGGGCAAGCAACAACGCAGTGGCTGCGCAGGGCCTGCAAGGTCGCTGTAAACTCCCGGAACGCTGCTTGAATGCTGTGCCCACGCAACTGTAGAGTCCCGGCGTTCTGACCACCTTCGACGTGCAGTGCGACTGGTACGAGCTGCTGCTTTGTGCCGGTAACTGTCACTTCAAATCGCGATCCGCCCACACCCAGCAAACGCATATCTGTTTGACCGCCGAGCCACCAAGCGCTCTGTGGGAAGGGACTACTTCCTCCAATGTCCGAGCACGACCCTTTCGCCTCACCATCCGCGGATCCAATGGACTCGCCCCTGGCTCTCCCCTCAAGCCCCTCGTTCGACGAGCCCGTCGAGGCGTCCGGCGGATACCTCTCGGGGTCCGACGACGAAGAGATCCGCAAGATTAATCGCCGGGTTTCGCCAGTCGGAAAGCTCTTGGGCTTCCTCGTTCTCTGTGGCGTAGGTGGCACCGGCGCGTTCATGGTCAACAGCGCCCGCGAGCAGGCCTCAGAAGAGCGCGCCCACACCGAGGGTCGACAGGCGCTCGATCGATTGCTCACCGAAACAACAGACCGCACACAGCTCGCGGCGCCGGTTCGAGCACTCTACGAGCGGTACAAGGCCTCCGAAGAGGTCCGCATGTCGTGCCGACGTTTGCTCGCACAGCTACGGGATCCGCAGTCGGTGCCCATCATGATCGAGGGCGTCAACCGTCGCGGCAACGAGCGGCGCCAAGCCGCCCTGGCCATCGCAGAGTTGGGCCCCGAAATCGCAGGAAGCGCACGCGATGCGCTCAATACCGCGCTGCCTCAGACAGACCCGCTCGTGGACCGCGCCGAGGTCGCTTGGGCGCTGGTCGTCCTGGGCGATTCTCGCTCGTGGGACACCATCGTGAAGCTCCTGAGCGAAGGAAAACTCCAACAAGTCAAGGACCTCGAGAACCGCCCGTTCTTTGATCCCGCGCTGATCTCGCGCCTCGCGGGTCGTGAGCGATTGATCCAGCTTGCGTCCGACACCAGCGGTCCAGAAGCTCAACAGACCTCGCGAAAACGCGTCGCCGCCACCGCGTTGGCCGAAATGGCCACGCCCGAAGTCGCCGAAATTCTCACGCGTCTCTCGTCCGATCGTGACACCGAGACAGCGACCATCGCAGCCATCGGGCTCGGTCGGATTGGCAGCGCCCAAGTCGCGCAACCTGTCCTGCAATTTCTCAACGCCAACCCCGACGCTCGCGACCGGGTGCTCAACGCATTGGCGCAAAACTCAGGCGCGCCGGGTCTCTCGGTCATTGGCCTCAACGCGACCGACATCACCACGCGACGACAGGCAGTCCGTCTGCTCACGGAGCTTCAAGATCCCTCCGCCGGAGACGCGCTCTTTGGGATCATGAACTCGATCCCAGCAACGACAATTGACAGCAATTTGCTTGAGATTCGTATCAAGTCTTGCTTCGGTCTCGCCGACCTAGGCGACGCACGCTCGGCAGAGGTTTTGCTCGAAATCGCGCGCCGACCCGTCGGGCAACCCTTTGACCCCAATCGCGACATGGAAGCCAAGCAGGCCATGGACAAGCTGCGCCGTATCGACGGTGCCGCAGCCCGTGTAAAAGCCGGCTTGCTCGAGCTGCTGCCACAAGCCGAGTTCATGCGTACGCAAATTCTCTTGGCGCTCGGAGCCACGGGCGACGCGTCTTTGGGGCCCGCCATCGCGCGATACCTCACCGATGTACAAGCACAAGAGGGCGCCGCCGCCGCGGTTTCTCGGCTGCGATATCAGCCAGGCATCGCGACCCTCCGTGGACAAATCCGTCGCCCGCCCAACGTCCGAATGGACCAGCAGACGATCCAAAACGAGGCGCTCTACACCAAGCGTCGCAACGCGCTCCGAGGCTTGGCTTGGTCCGCAGATCCACGATTGTCCACGGACCTGATGCGGATCATTGACGACGCCGCAGACGAACCCAGGCTCCGCGAAGACGCAGGAAATACCCTCGCGACGGTCGCAGATGACGCGACGATTCAAATCGTAGCCCAGCGCGCGATGGACTCGACCAAGCCCGTCGAGACCCGCAAGTTCTACCTTTTGGCCCTCCGGGCGCGATCGACGCCCCAGATCGCCACGCAGCTCGTGAGCACCTACCTTAGACCCGGCGAAAGCGTGTTTCTCATGCGTTTTGCTGCGATCGCCGCGGGTTTTGGCGGCGACAGCGCGACGGGCGAAGCGGTGAGACCCCTGCTCGCTTCAACAGATGCAAACGTCCGGCACAACGCTGGCATCGCAGCGATCCTCGTGGGCGGTGAAGCCCTCGCTGGTGCGGTCGTCGCGGCGATCGTCTCAGACCGCGAGCTCGCTGGAATTTTGCCCACAGAGTTCGTAACCCGTGGCTCTCAGACCGCTGGCCCAACCATGATGGAGCCTGTCGACATGCTCCCGCTGACCGACGCGATGTTCACCAGCGGCGCCGTCTACCGTCGAATCCTTGGGGCGTCCGTGCTCGAGCGTGGCCGCGGCAATGATCGCTACGACTTCGCGATGCTCTGGCTCCGCAACCGCATCAAGTCCGGCTGGGAACATCCCCTCGGGATCACCCCGTATCAAGCCCGCGACCGGATCCGGCGCGCCGCGATGGGTGAAGACGCATCGCAGCGTGACGCAGCGTTTCGCATGCTTCGCGGGCTCAACGATCGAGGCTCGCTCTTGTATCTCCGCCGCCAAACAGGCGTCGCTGCAGACACCGCGCGCCGAATGCTCCTTGAGATCAACGGGTCCAACAACTAGCCCGTCGTGATCCGTGGGGGCAACAAGGGGCCCTCCACGCGGTCATCGTACTCGCACTGCGTTCCCCAATGATTTCTGGCGGAATCTACGCCCGCACAGGATCGTAGTATGGCCCGCCATTTCAACATTTCATCACGGCTGGAGAATTCAACAATGATCGCTCTTCGTTCGACCAAGCTGCTCGCACTCTCGCTGCTGGCACAAGCCGCCACCGGGTGCCTCCTCTCGGGCGGCTACTACGGCACCACCGAGATTCAAGGGCCCAATGTCGTCGCGACGGGTGGCACCGCAGTCGTTCAGCCGGTCAACACACAGGTCTCAACAACCCCTGTGAACGCCACGATCAACGTGCAGCTGCAACCTCCGTCTGGCGTGACGCAGATGCAGATCCAGTGCAACCCGTCTGCACAGGAGCTCTGTGATGGCATCGACAACAACTGCAACGGCGCCATTGATGAAGGCTGCGGCTACCAGACGGGCCAAGTCCAGGTCACGGTCGCCTGGCAGGGCACCGCAGACATCGATTTGCACGTCCACGACCCCAGCGGTGAAGAGCTCTACTACGGTCACCGCACGACGAGCGCGGGCGGGACGCTGGATCGCGACGCGAACGCCGCGTGCAGCCAGTCTCCGCCCTCGGTCGAGAACGTTTACTACGCGCAGCCCCCTCGTGGACAGTACCGCGCTCGCGTCCACGTCTACGCCACGTGCAACGATTCGAGCATCCCGATCGTGCTCTCGATCTCGGTGGGCGGCCAAGTTCACTCGTTTCAGCAAGTGCTCTCACAGCGCGGACAGGATTTCGAAATCCCGTTCGTTGTGCAGTGATCCCAAGCGATTTGAAGTCGTTCGTTGGGAACGCTTGAGAATCGTGACGGGACAGTGTTGCTCTGATTGGTCCCGCAGGGCGTAAATCCGCTATTCTAACCACTGCTATGACGTCGAACCCGAAAGTTCCCTCGACAGCGGCTCGTCGCTTCTCTCTCGGAGAGCGCACGATTGAGGGCACCAGTGGTGTGCTTCTGTTCGGCCGAGACCCGGATACTGGCACACCCGTCGTGGTCAAATTGTTTAGGCCCACCGCCTTTGCCACCGCGCCCGAACGCCAGAAGGCAGTGCGTGAGCTGGTCAAGCAGGTTGGGTTGCGTCACCCGTCGCTGCCAAGAATCGTCGCAACAGGCGACGAAGAGGGCGTGTTGTGGGTCGCCCGCGATTGGATCGAAGGGCGGTCTCTCAACGAGCTCATCGCAGAGGGACCCCTTCAAGAGTCCGATGCGACACGGATTGCCTCCCAGATCGCGTCGGCGCTGATGGAGTTGCACCGCGTGATGCTCGTCCATCGCGACATCCGTCCCGGCCACGTGATCCTCGGAATCGACGGCATCGCGCGGTTGATTGACACCTCGGGCTCGCGCGTCACGACGCTCCAAGACGGGCGCGCAGTGATGGGCACGGTCGGGTGGATGTCTCCCGAAGCAGCAAGCGGAAAACTGGTCAACGCGCGCAGTGATCTCTATTCACTGGGCGCGCTCTTACTGACCATGCTCTCGGGCGCGAACCCGTTTGGAGTCGGAAGCGACACCGAGATCTTGCATCGTCAAACGACCATTGATCCGGTGTGTCCAAGCGCTGTTTCAGACGCATGCGCGACGCTGGTGCTCTCGGCCCTCGCGCGCGAACCCCGCGAACGTCCCTTCAACGCGCAACAATTCGAGCGCAATTTGGGTGCTTTTTTCGTTAGCGAGCGCGAAGCACTCGACGACGAAGGTCCACCCACTGCGGCGATTGACGAGGGGATGATCTCAAAGGCCCTCGCGATCACGGCAGGGCCTTCGATCGTCGACGACGAGTTTGACGACGCCGAGCAGACCGAAGTTGGCAAGCCGGCTCTCGCAGCGGCTCCCATGTCCCCGCCTCCACGCGCGCAGCTCTCGAGCCCCGCGATCCCTGCTCCACCCCCGAACACGGCTTCACACCGAATGCCTCCAGTGGGTGGCAACGCGGCGCTTGAGTCACGCCCAGTCTCGATCCCACCCCCAAGTGGGAGCGGTCTTCGCAAGGCCACACTCGTCGGCATGGCGCCGCTTCACCCCAAAGCTCCTGCTCCTTCGACGGCGTCATCCAAGCGCGAAGACTCAGGTTCTCGCGCCTCAACCGATTTTGAGCGTGAAGAGAACACGCTGATTCAAGAAGACTCCCGCATTTTTGGGACTGCAGGGACACGTTCGGCAAGCGTTCACGGCACCGCCGTACCGCCGCTTCCACCCGGCTTGGCAACGGATGTGCTCCACCGCGGTGGCAACGTGGACGCACCCATTGCGGCACATTCAGCTCCCGCCCTTCAGATCCCGACCCCGTTTTCACACATCGGAACAGCCAGCGCTCATGTCGCGGCACCCACGCCCGACTACGAAACCGAAGAAGAAGAAGGCAGCCCCACGATCTCGGCCCACTTTGGTGCGCTTAGAGCCTCGGCAGAAGAGCCCTCTGCGATCACCGAGGATTCTGCCTCGTGGGACGAGGCCGCAGCGATGGGTCAGCCCAACGCGCCCTACGTCGCAGCACCCATGCAAGCCGCACCACCCGTCGGCCAGCAGTACAGTGAGTATCAGCCAGCACGGCCGCCCTACCCGGGAATGCCCGCACAGGGTCAGCCCATGGCCCAGGCCCATGGCGAAATGCAACCTGCGTATCCGGCGCCCGGCATGGCTCCACCAATGCAGGGCCAAGGTGGCTACGGGCAATCGCCTACCGGGTACGCCCCCCAGCCTGGCGTCTATCCTACCGGCGCTTACCCGCAAATGCAGGGCACCGGGATGTATCCTCAGCAAAACCCAGCGATGAGCGCCGCCTGGCAGGCCATGCCGCCCAAGGCCGCTCCGTTGTGGCCCTGGATTTTGGCGGGCTGCATGATCGCTGCCGTCGCTGGCGGCACAGGCTATGCGATGGCCATGCGTGGGCGCGGTGCGGCGACGACACTCAACGCAGAGATGCCTCCTACTCTGCCGACGGTCGCTTCACCCAGCACAGTCGGGACGCTGCCTCCCACGCCAACGACCCCGGTGGCACCGCAGCAGGTTGTGATTCCTGCACCGACGGCGACGCCCACAGTGGTGGTCCCGACGGTGGTCCCCACGCCTCCCGAGCCTCCTCAGCCCGCACCCGTTCCGGTGGCTCTCCCCGCGACACCACAGCCGGCGCAGCCCACACCGCAACCGGAGCCCCCGGCGGTTCGTCCGACTCCAGTCGCACCGGCCCAGACTCGCGTCGTTTCAACAGCGCACCCTCCGGTCATAGCTCCGCCGCCTCGCCCGGTGCCACAGACCCCTGTCCAGCAGGCACGCGCCCTCATGGCGCGCGGAGACAACGCCGGGGCCAAGTCCCTGCTCGAGTCCTGGGTGGCCAGCCACCCGCGTGACGCAGAAGCCCAATACCAGCTTGGCGAGGCCCGGTTTGTACTTGGACAAAGACGACCCGCAGGCGACTCGTATCGACTGGCGATTTCGGCTGGAAACTACGCGCGTCGCTATTGGCAGCGACTTGTGGATCGTCAAATCTCGATCGGCGATCGACAAGGCGCAATCAACACCTTGCAGGACGTCCTGCGACACCGCGCCGGCGATCGAGATGCGCAGCGGCAGCTCAACTCCCTGCAGGGAAACAGCGCCCCAGTACCGGCATTTGGTCGCCCAGCGGGGCGCTAGGTCGTCGGGACGCCGAGTGAGCGCGACATTCGTTCGCCCCCGAGAAGCTCACCCGCCAAAGAGGCCGCGAACAATTCCCCAGAGTTCTCGGGACGTTACAAACAAGAACAGCCCGAGCATGAGCATCATGGAGCCCGCGAGAATTCGCGCTTCGATCGCTGGGTTGGGCTTGCGTCGCGCGACCATCTCGTACGCGAGCAAGATCAGACGCCCACCATCCAGAACGGGGATGGGCAAGAGGTTCATGATGAAGAGCTGGAGCGAGATAATCGCCACCGCGCTCAACCCATCACGCCAGCCCTTCGACGCCTGTTGAGCCGTCTCTTGGACCATGCGAACCGGCCCCATCAGCTGTGCGTCTTTGATCTCTCGACGAAAGATTTTGGACAGCATCTGGACGATCTCTGCGGTGATCATTGCGGGTCGCGTGACCGCATCCGAGGCAGCGCGCCGCAACGTCACCGGACGGTACTGAGCCCTCTGAGTGATCCCGATGCCAAAATACGTGTGGCCCTCGATCACCAGGGGCCGTGGGACAATGCTCACCTCGCTCGCCTCGCCGGCGCGGGTGTACCGAACACGAAGGGGTTGGCCATTGGAGGCTCGAACGCGGTCCAGCATCGCGCCCCAAGTCGGCGTGGCGACGTCGTTGATCGCGACGATGGCGTCGTCGGCGCGAAGCCCAGCGGCCGCGGCAGGCTTGTTGGCGGACACATCACCCACGATCGCGCGAGCGCTCGCGTCGAGCCGCTCACCGCCAAACGCCAAGAGCGCAAACACGGCGAGGGATGCCGCGAAATAGTTCGCGAGTGGCCCCGCGGCGATCATCAAGAAGCGGGCGAGGGGGCGGGCGTTTTGGTAGCTCCCGCGGTCGTGTGGATCTACGGCCTCGCGAGGGTTCATTCCGGCTACCTGGACGTAGGCGAGCACCGGAATCGCTGCGATTTGAAACACGGTCTCGCTGCCCTTGGGGCGCCAGCGTGCGATCACCGGACCAAACCCAATCGAGTACGTGAGCACCCGCATCCCGAACGCGCGAGCCACGAGATAGTGACCAAACTCGTGGATGATCACCAGAAGTGAGATGGCCAAAACCACCCCGACGATGGTGAGAGCTTTCTCCATACCCGTCCGTCCTTTGTCAGTCTTTGAAACGCATCGCAGCGCTGAGTCTGCTTACAACCAAGGCATCCCAACGGCCTCGCGAAAGAATCGTCGCGTCGCCCTAAGGGTTTGTGGGCAGACACTAGCACCGACGTCCCGGTTCCACACCGCCCAGTGATGGGTGCAATTGTGGGAACATCGCGATTGGTTTGCGCTACCAACACAGCTCTACCTCGCCATGACACTCCTGACGGGATCCAATCAACGACGACGCAACGCATTGGGTCACGCTGGCCGAGCACGCCCAAGCGTTTGGCTCCTCGCGCTCGTCTGCGGAGCGGGCATGGTGAGCGCCCAGCCCAGCCCGCGGGTGCTCCATCGGCCCATTCCGGGCGATATTCCGCTGGACGATTCGCAGGCTCGGCCACCAAGTGTCCCGTCCGCCACGCCGTCCACGCTCGCGAGCCTTCCCGGGGTCGTCTCGACTCCTCGCGGCGGACCGGGGCCCCAGGGCAATGGTGATATTCAGCGTCCGCGACCCACTTGGGAGGCCCCCTCGCGTGAGATGGACCTCAACACAGCTTCGCAAGCAGGGCTGCGGCTCCAGTATCGCGAGGTGTTTACACCCTCGGTCCAGCCCTTCAAGCGCGGCTCGGCCTTTGACCTCGTGGACGATCTGCAGCGGCTCTCGATCCGCGACCCGGCGATTCGGCCCATGGTCGTCGGTGCAGACGCGCCAACGCACTGGCATGGGGATCGTCGTGCGCGGTTTGTTGGCAGTGTCCGCATCGAAGTGTCCCCCACCTGGCCGACGCCGATCCCTGGGGTCGCCGGCGAGCAGCGCGTGCTGCGTTATGCGACGAGCGACGGAGAGACACTCGAGTTCTTGAGTGACAGCGCGGGCAATCTCTTCGTTCGTGCGGCACAGGGCGCGACCGTTCAGCTCACCTACGTTCTTGAGGCACCCGAGAGCACATTTGCCGCAACGGACCTCCCCACCGAGTCCGTGGCGACCGTGACATCCGCCATGGACCCTGCGCTTCGTCCACCCGTACCGCGGTGGCTGGCGACCAGCGCACAGACGGTGTTCTCGCGGCTGTCGATTGATTCACGGCGCCCATTTCGAGACGTCGTCGCGCAGCTGGTGCAGCATTTTCGTTCGTTTCGTGACGCTCCTCTCCCGCAGGCCTCGGGCGACGCCTTGAGCCAGCTCGCGTTGGGCGGAGTCGGCGCGTGCAGGCACCGCGCATATGCCATGACGTTGTTGCTTCACGCGCTCGGGATCCCTGCGAGATTTGTCAGCAACGAAGCCCACGCTTGGGTAGAGCTCTGGGTCCCAAGCTCGGGCTGGGCCCGCGTGGACCTCGGCGGTTGGAACGTACCTCTCGACGTAGACTCCACGGCTGCCCAGCGATTTGAGCCCGCCCGTGCGGACGAATTCGCGCGGCCACCGGGCTATGAGTCACAGTTTTCGTCGCGATCCACCGCGGCGGGCGACGCGGGTACCTGGATTTCTGCGGACGCCGCCGCCAGCGTCGGAGCAAATCCTCCCGAGACCCGCGCAGCGCAACCCGGCCCGAGTCCAGGTTCGGGACACAACGCGGGCATGGGCGCCAGTGGGTCTGGCGGCTCAACTGCGGCGTCTGGGCACGCGACGGACCCGATCTCACACACGAGCCCTCGGACGCCCGCTGAGGCGCTCGCAGCGCTGGCTGGCGTTGGCGAGCGTGAGGCTCTTGTTGCGCAGCCCACCATGACCACGCTAACCGACGCCGTCGCAGACGAGCAAGCCGGCGTTGGCACTGCGGGCGGCTTCGTACGAGGCTCGGTCATTCGTGTTCGTGGCATGGTGCGATCGGTCCGAGGCGAAACCGTCGAAGGGGTCGCGGTCGAGCTTGAGCTGGTTCGCCATGGGCGGTTGGCTCTGCGACTTGGGATGTGCTCCACGAATCAAGATGGGCGGTTCGAGGGCACCGTGTTGCTGCCGGCCACCCTCGAAACCGCTGAGTACTCGCTGCGGGCGCGCAGCGTGGCCAACGCGCTCCATCTCAGCAGCGTCGGCGAGTAGCTCGCTTGTCACGACAGCGCGTCCATGGGCAGCCGCCGCGGAGGGGAGAAAAGACAAGAGGCCCGACCCCGCACACTGTGCGGCGACGAGCCTCGTGGTGTTCGCTCACTTCGACGCGCGAAGCGAACGTGCGAATCAGACCTTGCCCTGCATGAGGAAGGCGATGACGAACGCGTAGAGCACGAGCGACTCAATGAGCGCGAGCCCGAGAATCATCGGGGTTCCGAGCTTGCTTGCTGCGCCGGGGTTGCGTGCGATGCCCTCGAGAGCAGCCGAGGCAACACGCCCCTGGCCGAGTGCGCCACCGAATGCGGCGATTCCGATGGCAAGACCTGCTGCCATGAAGGCCCACGAGGCCTTGTCGTTTGCATTGGATCCTGTGGCTGCAGCTGCTTCTTGGGCGAGAGCTGCAAAGCTGTACAAGGTCACAAGCGCTGCGCTCGAGATACCGAGCATCACCTTCTTCATGAGAGGGACTCCTTCGTTACGATTCGTATGCGAGTGGGTAAAGGGATCGAAGACCAGAGCGACTATCACAAGAGGTACCGGGTCAATCGATGCGGGCGCCTTCTACACGAACTGCGCCAAAAGACAAACCCTGTCGCTCGCTCTGAGAGACTTGGGGAGAATTTTTTAGTGGGCAACCGCCGGAGCGTGGGCGTGATCGCCTTGGGGGCCGTGATCGTCGTGATGTTCAATCGCCATCTGGATATACACGGTAGAAAGCAGGCAAAACACGTAGGTCTGTACGGTCACGACCAGCACGCCCATCAGCATAATCGGCACTGGAAGCACCAACGCGACGAGGACCGTGAAGACGCTCACCACCAAGTGATCGACGAACATATTCACCATCAAGCGAATGGCCAACGTGATCGGGCGCGCGATGTGCGAGATGATCTCGAGCGGCAGCATCAGCGGGGCGAGCCACCAAACAGGCCCAAGAAAATGCTTGAGGTAAACGACGCCGTTACGCTTGAGACCGTAGAGGTGCGTGGTGATAAACACCACGAGACCGCACGCGAAGGTCACGTTGAAATTCGACGTCGCAGGCGCGAAACCGGGCAAGAGGCCCAAGACGTTTGAGAAGAAAATGAAGAGCGCGCAGGTGCCAATGATCGGCAAGAAGTGCTTGGCGTCTTTGGCACCGAGAGCATCTTTGAGCAGCCCATAGAAGGCCTCGACGAAGTTCTCGGTGAACGAGGCCATCGTGAGCTTACCTTCTGGCAACAGCGCCTTGTCGGTCTGCGCAATGCGAGCGCGGGTCGCTACAGCGAAGAGCAAAATCAGCAAGATCGCGAAGATCGCGAGGCCTGTGAACTCAAGCGTCACCGGGGCGTGGGGATGGTTGAGCATCGCCTCGCTGGTGTGCGCGATTGAGCGATTCAGTCCCATGTGTTCGACCGCTTCTTCGAGGGCGTGGAGGCCAGGAAGGGTCATCAGGTAGGTGAACCAGGAGGTATGGTCGGGCATCGCGAGCTCTTCAAAGGTTTCTGAGTGGGTCACTGCGGAGTGCAGTGTTGGGATCGAGAATGCGTCGGCGCGCGGGCTGCGAGCGTCTGCGCAAAGGTCAACCGAGTTACGGTGAATCTGTAGGGGCTGAATCGTCTGGATTAAACAGGCCAACGCCGACGATCGCCAACATGACAGTGGAGAGCCCAGCCATAAAGGGCCCTCCTCGGACATGTCCACCCACAAGCAGCACCCCAACGAGGGCTACGAGTGCGATGAACTTGAGCCCCAGCAAGAGCGCCGAGCGGGTCTTGTTGGGGGCCGTCTCATTGAGTAAATCACCAGCAAATCGTGCGAGAAGCGCGAAGTTGGCCGCACCTGTGGCCGTACCCACAAGACTCGAAACGGCTGCCGGCAACCCGAAGTACACGCCCGAAGTCAACGCCGAGATCGCGCCCAAAATGGCGCTCACGGCTAGGACACGGACAATGAGAGGGGTTGGATTCATCGGTGCGACTCAGAGGGATGGCGCGGTGACGCGTAGAGTGGTCTCTTCTCTTCGCGGCCTTGAGCACGATCTGCGAGGTCGATCAGCGACCGTCCTCGTCGGGCGCTCCGTTACTACGTTCTGAGACTTTGTGCGAGTCCTCCAAGGCGCTCTCTTGCTCTTCGCGGCGCTGTGCCTTGTTGGCAAACCTCAGCAGCGAACGAAATCCTGCGGCTGAGCCCACGACAATCCCGACGAGCGTGAGCCAGGGCCCCGTCGCAAAGCGCCGATCGAGCCACACGCCCACGCCGAGCCCGAGCATCACAGAGACCACCAGCTCAATGCCAATCGAGATGGCGCCGGCGTCACGTAGGGGAATCTTCATAACGCTCGTATGTGCCACGTTTTGACCGGCGAGGCGTCCTTCGAATGGTTCTCCTGGGCGCACTGTAAGGCCCTCAAGTGCCCTCGGTTCGCAGCTGGTCAAAGATCACGCGGGCGCGCGCAGAGGTCATCCCGTCGACCCGCTCAAGCTCGTCGAGAGAGGCCTCGCGCACCCCTTTGACCGAGCCAAAACGCTTGAGCAATGCGGCGCGCGTCTTGGGTCCGACCCCCTGCAACCGGTCGAGCTCGCTCGTCAGGGTTCTCTTGTGATGGAGCTTCTCACGGGTGACGTTTGCAAACCGATGGGCCTCATCTCGGGCGCGCGAAAGCAGCACCAACGCGGCCTGGTGGCGATCGATAATCACCGGGTTTTTTACCCCGGGGAGGTAGACCCGATCGACCATCTTGTCGCCAGCGCTGGTCTCTCTCTCTTTGGCGAGCGCACAGATCGCGAGGCCCTCAACCGCGAGCTCTTCGAGGACCGCGACTGCGACTGCGAGCTGACCACGGCCGCCGTCAACGACGAACAGATCCGGCGCCTCCCATCCGACCTCTTTGGCTTTTGCTCTGGCAAATCTCCTGCGAATGACCTCGAGCATTGCCTTGTAGTCATCACCATCAGACACCGTCTCAAGGTGGTAGCCGCGATAGCGAGCCTTGTTGGGCACGCCGTTCTCTAGGCAAACGATCGCCGCGACCGTGTCACTGCCGCCGTGGTGAGAGATGTCTACGCACTCGATGACGCGCGGGGGATGCGGCAGGCCAAGCCGTTGTTGCAGCGCCTCGCTGTGGTCCGTCGCGGATTTTTCCTGCACGCGTCGCTCGCGAAAGCGGTGCTGCGCGTTCTCGTTGGCCATGGCGAGCAACCGAGCTTTGGCGCCGGCTTTCGGGACCACGACCTCGACGGCGCGACCGCGCTGCAGTGTCAGCCACTCGGCGAGCGCATCGCACGTCTGCGGCTGCACAGGAACAACGATTTCGTCTGGAATTAGACTGATGGTTTGTGATTCGTGTCCGCCCACTCCGTACCGGTGGGACAAGAACGCATCGACGATTTCGTCGTCCGGCAGCTCGGTTTTAGACAGCAAGGTGACCTGGGTGTCGCGCACCACACCCGCCCGCACCACCATCAGCGCGAGCGCGACGGCGTCTCCCTCACGATAGAGCCCAACGACGTCGATGTCGGTGTCACTCACGACGGCGACGCGCTGACGTTCGTGAAGCTCACGCACGGCCTGCAGCTGATCTCGGAGCACAGCCGCACGCTCGAAATTCTGCACGAGTGCGGCGTTTCGCATCTCATCTTCGAGGCTCTTTTGCAGGTCCGAGCTTCGCCCCTCGAGAAAGAGCCCCACGAACTTTACCTGCTGCGTGTAAGCCTCTGCGTCGATCTCTAGAACGCACGGCGCCGGACAGCGCTTGATCTGAAACTCTAGGCAGGGCCGCGTGCGGCTCGCGAACATTCGGTCGTCACAGGTCCGAAGCTTAAAGTGCTTGTTGACCACCTTGAGCGTGCGGCGAACCGCGGTCGCGCTTGGATAGGGACCGTAGTACTGCGAGCGATCGGCAGAGGGGCGGCGGACGATTTCGAGGCGAGGCCACTGTGCGCGGGCGTTGAGCCGGATCGAGAGATAGCTCTTGTCGTCCCGGAGGCGGACATTGTAGCGCGGCTTGTGCTCTTTGATGAGCGCGCTCTCGAGAATGAGCGCCTCGATTTCGTTGGCCGTGACCAGGGTCTCGATGTCACCCAGAACCTTGGCAAGCAACGGAACAAAATACCGATAGTCGCTGGAATTTTCCTGAAAATACTGACGCACTCGTGCGCGCAGATTTCGGGCCTTTCCGACGTAAATAATCTGCGATTTCTTGTCGCGAAACAGGTAGCAACCAGGACCTGTCGGCAGCGTCTCAAGTCGACTTTGGATCAGCTCATCCATCACTCGCAACGATAGCGCGCCCAGCGCAACCGCTCTCCATCTCGCCAGACGAGTGACACCAACGCGTGGTCGACGGCCAGATCAAACTCAGACGCCCGGCTTAGCGTCACGCGCTGGCCCTGCCTGACCGCCTCAAGGACCTGAAGGTTGGCCGCACACTGTGGCGACGACCGAAAGACCAAGAGCGCCTCGTTGGCTCGCGATCCGCTCCATCGCAGCTTGACCCGACTTGGCCTCTGATCGAGGTTGGCTGCGTCTACGGAGGGCATACGTTCGCTTGCGTTTTCGCTACGCAATTGCCATTGACTCGGTTGACACGGCGCCACCGTCGGAGCCAGCGCTCGCACGAGCCACCACGCGCCATCCACCGCCTGCGCCTCGGTCACGTTGGCCCCGAGACCTACGATTTGACCGCGTCGATCGACGCTGGCGACTGCGCCTCGCTCGCGCACCAGTCCCATGAAAGAGCGATCGACAGCGGCGCCAAGTGGAGGCTGACGGGTCCGCGTGACCGAGCGTTCTACCAGCGAATCATCGGTTGAAAAGGCAAACTCGCGAAACTCTCCGCGGAGCTCGTCCTCGATCGCGAACTCGTCCCGTCCCTCGATCGCGAGAACGCACACGCGATCGCGGGTGCTCGAGCAGGCGAGATCGACGACGCTGCCGCGGTATCTCCGCGCGACGCCAAAGAGCAAGCGTTGGCCGTTGTCGCCGACGAGCCCAAGCCGCGTTTCGCGTTGTTCAGAGGCGTGCTCAATCGTGCCCGCCACCGCGAGACCACGCGAGAGACCTGCCGCGACAACGGGAGAGTGCGCGCCGAAGGGCGGGACAAGCGACTCCAAGGTGCCATCTCCCGTGACCATCCAGAGGGCCGAGCTCTGCGCAGTGCTCAGCGCGAGCAGGGTCCTTGCACCTGATGCCGCCGTCGCAAAAGCCACCACCGCCTCGGTGGCGAGGGGGAGCGAGCGCACGGGGCCGTCGAGAGAGCATCCCACTGGCGCTGCGGGAGGCGATTGCAATGGGGATTCGGCCGTAAGTGTGGCTGCGAGCTCGATTTGTGGGGCTGTGCGTGTCGCGGCCCAGGGCAGCGAGCGAGGGCGGATGGCTGCTGAGAGCCCGGCATCGGTGGGCTGCAAAGCGGGAGGAGCTTTGCGATGACAAGACCCAGCAAAGTGAGCGAGAAACATCCCGATCAGGGTGAGATTTCGTCGGTTCACGCGAGTCGCGAGGGTCTGGGGCCTTGGCTGAGAGCTTGGCATGCTGACGCGAGAGACTCCCCATTCGGGCAGGGGGGTTGCGAAGAGAGTACCGCGACCGCAGATGGTGACGGCGGAGTTCTGTACGTTAGAACTCTGGGCAATATGAGCGATTTGCGGTCTGTTGAATCGGGCCAAGGGATCTGTGTTCGGTCGGCACACACGATGCGTGATTGCAGCGGGCTACACGGTGCGACTATCGTGCGCTGAAACGAGTGGGCTCCTACCGGCGAGCAAACCTTGCATCACAACCGCACGGGTGTGGAAGTAGACAGTCAAGTTTCGCAATGGAACCAACGGAAGAGGTAATCGATGGCAGAGCGTAAGCGAGGGGCGGGCGCCCCTGAGGACAAGGACCTAAAGTTTGGTGATGAGCTGCCGGTGCTCCCCATTCGAAATGCAGTGTTATTTCCCGGAGCGGTCGCGCCCTTCGATGTAGGGCGAGAGAAATCCGTCGCATTGGTTGAAGATCTCGAGAATCTCTCTCAGCCAGTGATCGCGATTTTTGCGCAGCGTGACCCGAACATTGACGATCCGGGCGGCTCGGATTTGTATCCGGTCGGCGCGGCGGCGCGTGTGCTCAAGAGCCTCAAGCACTCAACGGGTAACTACTCGCTGATTTTGCAGGGCTTGGGGCGTATTCGTCTCGATGGCGTCACGCAGACTGGCCCGTACATGAAGGCCAAAATCATCCGCGTTGAAGAGCCTGCTCTTGGCGAAGACGTAGAGGCCGAAGCGCTCGCGATGAGCCTTCGCGATATCGCCAAGCAGGTGATTCAGCTCATGCCGGAACTCCCGCGTGAAGCGCAGTCGTTGATCGACAGCATCAATGAGCCTGGCGCGCTCGCGGATCTTGTCGCCGCGAACCTCGACGCACCAGTTGAAGAGAAGGCGCAATTGATGGCCACGGTGGATGCGAAAGACCGCATTCGTCAGGTGCTCAAATTGCTCACGCGTCAACTCGAGATCCTCAAGATGCGCGAGCGAATCAACTCGCAGATCAAAGAGGAAATGGGCAAAAACCAGCGCGAATACGTGCTGCGTCAACAGCTCAAGGCCATCAAGGAAGAGCTCGGCGAGGACGAAGGCGACCAGGGAGACCTCGACGGTCTCGAAGAGCGCATCGCCAAGGCGAACTTGCCCACCGAGGCCGAGAGCGTCGCGCGCAAGCAGCTACGACGTCTGCGATCGATGCAGGTCGCGAGCGCTGAGTACACCGTGGTCCGCACCTACCTTGACTGGATCTTGGACGTCCCGTGGCACATTCAGACCCCGGACATGCTGGATATTGCCAAGGTTCGCGAGATCCTCGACGAGGATCACTATGGCCTCGAGAAGGTCAAGAAGCGCATCCTTGAGTACCTCGCCGTTCGCAAGCTGAAGTCCGACAAGAAGGGTCCCATCCTTTGTCTACTCGGCCCCCCCGGCGTCGGCAAGACCTCGCTGGGTCGCTCGATTGCACGTGCAATTGGCCGCAAATTCGCTCGCATTTCGCTCGGTGGAGTGCACGACGAGGCAGCGATTCGAGGGCATCGCCGGACGTACGTGGGCGCGCTTCCAGGTCAGATCATCCAGAGCATGAAGAAGACTGGGACGATCAACCCGGTGTTCATGCTCGATGAGATTGACAAGATCGGTCACGATTTTCGCGGTGACCCGTCGGCGGCGCTTCTCGAGGTCCTTGACCCCGAGCAGAACAACACATTTAGCGATCATTACCTGGAAATTCCCTACGATTTGTCGCACGTGATGTTTATCGCGACGGCCAACATTGCCGACCCGATTCCGGCACCACTTCGTGACCGCATGGAGATCCTGGACATCTCCGGCTACACGCAGAAAGAGAAGCGCGCGATCGCGCGCCAGCACCTCGTGCCCAAGCAGCTCGAGGAGCATGGCATCTCCGAGCAGCAGCTCGACGTGACCAATCCCGCTGTGGAGCTCTTGATCGAGCACTACACCCGCGAGGCCGGCGTTCGTTCACTCGAGCGCCAGCTTGCGAGCGTCATCCGTGGCGTCGCCGTCAAGATCGCCGAGGGAAATATGGGTCCGTATCGGATCGATTCCCAAGAGGACATCCACCCGTTCTTGGGCCCGCAGCGGTTCACGAGCGAGGTCGCCGAGCGTACCGAAGAGACCGGTGTCGCGACCGGTCTTGCGTGGACTCCGGTCGGCGGCGAGATTCTCTTTATCGAGGCGACCAAGATGCATGGCAACGCGAAGTTGCAGCTCACCGGTCAGCTTGGCGACGTGATGAAAGAGTCGGCGCAAGCCGCCCTCTCGTACATCCGCGCGAAGAACAAGGCGCTCGGTCTACCAGATGATTTCCTCGAGAAGAGCGACATCCATATTCACATCCCGGCGGGCGCGATGCCCAAAGATGGTCCCAGCGCAGGCGTGACGATGTTCGCGGCGTTGGTGTCAATGCTCCGCGGGATCCGCATTCGTCACGACGTCGCGATGACGGGCGAGATTACGCTGCGTGGTCGCGTGCTTCCGGTCGGCGGAATCAAAGAGAAGGTCTTGGCGGCGCATCGCGCCGGGATCAAGCGCATCGTGCTGCCCGAGCGCAATCGCCCTGACCTCGAAGAGGTCCCGCAGGAAGTCCGTGAGGGCCTCGAGTTCATCTTTGTTTCGAAGATGGACGAGGTCCTAGCCGCTGCGCTCGAAGAGAACCCTCTGACCACAGCCGCCGCTGCGCTCGCCGGCAGCGCGCCCGTCACCAACTGAGTCCGCGTGACGCGACGGCGCACTCCGCGTAGGCTACGCGCCGTGCGACCACCTCGCGACCAAGCTCTTTCGCCCCTCACTCGAGTCCCTTCTCCTAACGGATCGCGGGCTCGACTTGTGTGCACCGATCGGGGCCGCCCTCGCGCCTCGGTTGGCTGCCTGGTGGGTGTGTTTTGGGCTGCTGTCGCAGCGTGTGGCGACACCCCGATGCCCGCGCAGCCTGACGAGCCACCGCAGGCGCTCGCGAGAAATCTGGCGGCCAGCGCGAGGTGTCGGCTTGAGAGCCTTCCCACAAGTCTTTCTGGCTCCAATGGCGAGGAACGCTTTCTCTCGGTGGCGCTCACCGAGCACACGTGGTGGCTTTGGACGACGCGTCGCGTGTGGGTGAACCAAGAGCCGAGTGTGCACGGGCTCGTGCAAGCGCTCGTAGTGGCTCCTCTGGGCGCGGCGAGCCAAATGGCCATGCTCCCGGGCGGACTCTCGCTCGTGGAGAGCGGGCGCCCAACCCGAGTGATTCGCGCGGTCACTGCCGCTTGTGACATGGCGATCCACGGCACGGGGCATGGCGCGTGGGCGGTGTGGCGTGAGAGCCCCAACGGTTGCTTCGGAAACGCGTCCTCGGGAGTAGTCCGACTGTTGCGCGTGTCACAAGAAGGCCAGGTCGTGGGCGAGGCCAGACCCCTGCGCGAGCAGCCCATCGCCTACCTCCGCAGCCGTCTCGATGCGGGGCGGTTGGTGATCGAGACCCGTGCATCCAACGGGGACGGAGTTGGCTACCACACGATGGTGTTAGACCTCGCCGGAGAGAGCCTTTCAGATTCGCCTCGACGAGATATCGTGTGTCCACTGTCAGGATGCCTAGGGGTCATTGCTGCGCGAGACGCCGTGCGACTCTCGCCCGATTCGGCGCGGCGCGGCTGGCAGCTTCCCTCGATCGCCGCTGGATCCATCGAGCAGCTCGCTGTGTCGGGAGACCGCGTGCTTTTGGTGATCCGTGCGACGAGTACTTCGACGCTGCACATGGCGCTGATCAACACGCGAGAGCGTCGCTATGAGCCAGTGTTTGACGTGTCCGATGGGAACGTCGTGAATGCCTGGTCGAGATCGGCGACCGCCGGTTCGTTGCAGGTCCGCAGCGATCGCACAGGGTTTATCTGGAGCATGTCGCCCAGCAGTGGCCGCATCGACGCGCAACACATCGACTGCGAGCCCTAAGCGACACATCAAGGGGGGTAGACGCGCTGGGTAGGCTCGTGGCACAGGCTCGGGGCTGTGTTGCGATTGTTGTACGCACTGACGAGGCCGCTCTTTTTCGCGATGGACGCCGAGACGGCTCACGAATGGGTCGCGACGGCGCTCGGCGCGGCACATCGACATCCATGGACTCTGCCAGCGATTTCACGCGGGCCTTTGGGACCTCCCGTCGAGGTGTTGGGGCTGGTGTTTAGGTCCCCGGTGCTGCTGGCTGCGGGATTTGACAAGGCAGCGTCCATGTACAACGCGCTTGGAGCTCTCGGCTTTGCGGGCGTTGAGGTCGGGACGATCACCGCCCACGCGCAGCCCGGCAACGAGCGCCCACGGCTCTTTCGATTGCCACGCGATCGTGCGCTGATCAACCGCATGGGATTTAACAACCGTGGCGCAGAGCATGCGGCTGCCGCCCTCGCGAAGTATCCGCGACGTGACGTGGTCGTGGGCGTCAACATCGGCAAGAGCAAGATCACACCGATCGAAGAGGCCGCTGAAGACTACGCACAGAGCGCACGTTTTCTCAGCGAATTTGCAGACTATTTGGTGATCAATGTGTCCTCTCCCAACACTCCGGGGCTGCGCTCGCTTCAGAACGTCGACGCGCTACGTGACGTCGTTTGTGCCGTTCGCCGAGCGCTCGAAGGCCGCGCGAGACCGCTGCCGCTCTTGCTCAAGATCGCGCCCGATCTAACGGACGAGGCCGTCGACGCCCTCGCTGCATGGGTCCTCGAAGAGCGCCTCGACGGCGTCATCGCGACCAACACAACCATCTCTCGCGAAGGGCTCGCGACCGACGCAAACACGGTCGAACCGATGGGCGCTGGTGGCTTGTCGGGGCCGCCGCTGCGAGCCCGAACGCTGGCCGTGATTCGGCGCATCCGCAAGGTCACCGGAGATCGCGTTGTGATCGTCGCGGCAGGCGGAATCGAGACCGCCGAGCACGCCTGGGACGCGATGGCTGCAGGCGCAAGTCTCGTGCAAATTTACACAGGGTTTGTCTATGGCGGGCCGACCACGGCGCGCACCATCGAGTCCGGGCTCGTCCAACGACTCCGCGCGAGCGGGAGCACGCGCTGGGTTGAGATTGTCGGCTCAGCGCCGTAAGCCTCGTGTCGCGAGGGGGCCCAAAATCGCGGCCATAAGCGTCCAAGAGACGTTGGTCGGGAGCGAGACTCCGCCAATCCAAAAGTGTCCCTCAGGCTCATCTCCGAGGGACTGCAGCAGCTTTGCGGAGGGCGACAGGCGGGTGGCGCCCACGTGCGGCGGCGCGTCAAGTACGCTGCGATGCCAGAGGGCTCCGTTGGCATCGGTGTGGCGCTCGTAGCGTCCCACGCGCTTGAGAGCGTCGAGCCAATGCGGGGCGAGGCCATCCCGCGCGTCGAGAACTTCGACCGCACAGAGAGGCTCAACGCCTGGCCAACGCTGGACGCCTTTCGCGAGCAAGCGACCGAGCGCGAGCGCCTCGTGGGTGCCAAGACGCCCTCGATGGGAGCCAATCGCCGCCGCGAGCGCGGAGAGGGGCTCGAAATCAGGCAGCGTCGCAGCGCACAGTTCATTGCAAATTTGCACGCGCACGTGAGAGTCCACAAGTCGCTCATCGCTGAGCGCGTGGGCCAAGCGACGCAGGTTCTCGTCCGGGACAGGCGTCCGCGAGAGCCACTGCTTGCACTGCAGGACCAGCGGGAGCGCCGCGGGATCTTCTGGCTGCTCTCGCGCCAGTGCCCAGGCTCGGAGCTCGTGCGCGTCGACCACCCGAGCGCCTGGGGTCAACGCGAGCTGTGCTCGGAGACGGGCGGACGCGCCGAGGAGTGAGGCCACCGCGCGCGCCCTCGAAGACTGGAGAACCAGCGCGACATCGGGTCTAGCGATTTCGACGCTTTTGAGTCCCAGCGATTGGACCAGTTGGACGACGCTGTTGAGCTCGTCGTCGTCGGTCACCGTGTCCAACAAGACCATGACTTGGCCCTCCACGGTCACCGGACGCTGACTCTCAGCGCGTCGTCGCTCAGCTCGACCCGGAGGGCTTGGCGCGTCGTGGCAAGCGTAAGCGCAGGGTGCAAGATCTCAGATCGAACGCGCATTTGCAGCTCACGCGCGGTCTTGCAGTCTCGCGCGAGCCGCTGGACCACGGCGGGGTCGCACGTGAGCTCGAGTTGAAGCGACCCGAGCAGGCTCACCGTCTGATCGAGCTGTCGTTTGGCCAACGATTCGAGCGCGGACGCATCAAGCGTCTCAAACGAAATGACCCCGTCAAGAAGGGAGGCGAGCTGACGTCCCAACAGTGGATCTGCCTGATGAATCGCAGCACGTTCGTCCATGCGCGGGTCAAATCCGAGTCCACCGCGGGTGCGCGTCTCGCGGTCGGACACAAAGACAACCAGCGCTCGACGAAGCGACGCAGCTTCGCCGCGCGCGTCCACGAGGCTTCCCTGCGCGAGGGCCCCCGCGAGGAGCTGAAGGACCTCGGCGTGAGCTCTCTCAGGGTGGTCGAGCACCAAGAGCGTCGTGGGCCTCTGGCGCAGCGCACGGGGCAGCGCAGCGCCATCTTCGTAGCCAGCGTAGCCGGGGGTAGCACCGAGGAGCTTGGCGACGTCCTGGCGCTCGCTGAGGGCTCCTAAGTCTATGCGCAGGAGCGGGCGCTGCTCGTGATGGGCGAGGCGCGCGAGCGTCGTGTGCTTTCCGACCGAGGCAGGTCCAGCCAGCCAGAGCGTCGCAGACGGTCGAGCGTCGACGCGGTGGCTCAAGGCCGCGAAAGAGACCATCGTTGCCAGGCCGCGGAGCGCATCGTGGTTGCCACACACGTCCGCGAAGAGCGCCTGAGACAACCGCGCGAGCTGCTGCGAGGGCAGCTCACGGAGTCGCGAGACGTCACGGCCATCAAGCGCGGCGATCGCGCGCTCAAGATGCCCTTCAGTCAGCTTGCTTTCTGCAGCCTGACTCGCGAGCGCACACGCACGATCAAGGACGTCCGCGAGGACGTCGGGTACGGGGCGATCGGGCAGCCAAGTGCGCACCAAGCTCACGCACTGCTCACCCACCACCGACGGAATCTCGAGGGCGTGATGGCGGCTGAGCGATTGCGAGAGAGCCTCGACGATGAGCCCCAGCGCTGCATCGTTGGGCTCAGCGATTTCGACACGCTCAAAGCGCCGCGCGAGCGCAGGATCCCGCTGAATACTTCGCTCAAAGCTCTCTGGCGTGGTGGCGCCAATGAGCGAGAGGTCACCGCGCGCCATCGCCGGCTTGAGCGCCTCAGCAAGCGAGAGCTCGCCCTGTCCTGCGCCGGCGCGCGCGAGGGTGTGCACCTCGTCGACGAAGAGCAACACGTTGCGGTCCTCGCGGAGCTCTTCGAGCAGTCGCTGGAGCCTCGACTCAAGCTCGCCGCGCAGCGAGGTCCCCGCCATCAACGACGTCGCGCTGACCTCAATAATCTTTGCGCGTTGCAACCGCGCAGGCACCGAACCCGCCGCAATGCGCTGCGCGAGGCCTTCGACCACGGCGGTCTTTCCGACCCCAGCGGGACCCACCAAACATGGGTTGCTCTTGCGCTGACGACAGAGCACATCGATCACGTGGTTGATCTCAAGATCTCGTCCACGAACGGGGTCCAGAGCCCCGTTGCGGGCCAGCTCTGTGAGATCTCGGCCCACGCGAGAGAGCAGCGTGCCTGTGCTCACGCGATCAGAGCCTCGGGGAGCCAGCGGTTGCGCGATCCGCGTGCGCAATCTCGCTTCAAGCGCGCGCGCAGCGGGCCGGTCACTCTCTCGCGCCAGGGCCTCAAGCGTCGGATGGAGCAGCGCCGGCGAGAGGGTCTCGCGCGCATCGAGCACGGTCAGCACATCGATGGCTTCGCCGACCTGACCGACTTGCATCAGCGCGACGCCTAAATTGACGCGCGCGACATCTTCGCCCTCATCCAGCGCAAGCGCTTCTCGTGCGGCCCGAATGCACTCGCGCGTGCGCCCAGCGGCAAGCAACACAGCGGCCCACCGAGCGAGGTACTTTGCGTTGCGAGGCGCCAGGCCTACTGCACGCTCGGCCGTCGCGATCGCGGCGAGGGTCTCACCCGAAGCGTGGTGCGCGAGGGCAAGAGCGCTGTGTGCTTCGGCGAGCTCGGGCGACGCCGAAACCCAGGCACGCGCGACCGAAAGGGCCTCTTGGAGTCGACCCGCTTTGACGTGCGTATCGACGACTAACGCCGTCGATTCATCTGGTTTTTTTCTATCAATGACGCGTCTCATACTCGCCTCCTAGGCTGCGTAGTCGAGCACGAAGGACAAGATGACCGCGACGCTTCTCTGCAACATCGTGAGGTCTTGCAGCGTCGACACGGGACGACACAGGTCTCACATCGCGATTGTGAACAACGTTCACAAATCCCCCAACGCGTGCTCACCCGACGGCAGCCGTCGCACAACGGCAAGAGCAGCCCCAACGAGGCCAAATCATTGCGGACCTGAAGCGAGCGCTGGTGTCTGCCTTTTTGCAGCAAGAACTCAGCGGTCGAGCGCTCGATCGTGCGACGAGCGACCGCGATCGCGCGAAGTGAAGCTCCGGCAGTGTGGGTCCGTGCGGTCTGGGTGATCGCCGCGATCGCCTCGGTGGACCGCGCAGCGCGCTGATCGAGGGGCGCTTCGTCAATGCGCTGCTGTCCCCACGCTGCGATGCCCACGAGCTGCTGAGTCCAACGGTCCATCGTAGCCGAACTCGCGAGAGCCAAGCGATCGCGCACGTGTCCATCGATGAGCATTTTTGCACGGACAATCGCTGGCTCCAGCCACTCGGTGCCAGGTTCGCTCGGCGAGACCACGACGCCCGCGCCGAACGTCACAGCCATCTGCGCACGCGTCGCGCCCTCCGCGCCGCAGAGCGTGGGCGCATCGTCGTCGATCGCGAGCGTCTCGAGCAAAAATGGCCGATGGGGGCTGTGATCAAGCGAGCAGACCCAGACGGTCGCGACGGTCGTCGTGGCCTCGACACGGGCGGTGACCCGACGGATCTTTGCGCCGGCACACCCGCGAAGCGAATAGTCCTTTGCATGTTCAATCGGCACGACACGCTCGTCGCAGACATGCAGAGTGGATACGTCTGTACGTGTCACGGGGCGCCTCTCGCTTGGGGACTTTGAGCAGTCCATTGCCTGCCGAATTTACCTTTCATAGCGCAGCGTCCAGCCATCGATGGCGAGGTGCTTAGAGCCTGGCCAGCACGCCATAGGCGCTCTGAAACCGGGTGTACTCGGAAGGACAGATTGCGCCAGCGCGAGTGACATCGAAGCGTCATCACGGCTCGTGCGACCCTCCATCAGCGGGCCGAAGCGCTGCAAGAAATGGCGTCTGGTGCCGACGAGCTCTGGATGGATCAACGCGAGGATCGCGTGCAACGATCGCAGCCCATCGGCTAGCGGATTGCGCGACGCGATGATCACCGCGGGGTGACTCGAGAGGACACGCGCCTCGTCGCGACGCACCCGCAGGTCGTCGTCAAGGTCGAGCCAAAGGACCGCGTCTGGGAGGAGCTCTCGCGGTGCGCGAGCCAAATCTCTGCGCGGGCGCTGGACAAAGCGCGCGGGGTCCATGGTTGCGCTTGGCACCCTGCAATCGCCGAATCGGATCACAGCTACCCCCGTGATCCCTGTTGTAAGCGCGCGGATGAGAGACCAACGCTCGTCCACCGACGAAGCCCACAGCGCACGCCGCAGGGTCTGTGCAAAAAAGGCGTCGCGCTGAGGCTGCGATGGGGCGCCTTCGCTCGCGAGGGTGTCGGACCATTGTGCCAAGAATTGCTGCAATTCGTCTGCTGTTTGCGTCAAAACGGATGTGGGGATCGTGACGTCGAGCTCGACTTCTGGTGCTTCGAAAGCGAGGTGGATCCAACGCGATGAGACTGGAGCGCCGCATTGTCTGCACGTCGCTTGCTGCGCCGACTCGAGCCAGCCACAACGCACACATGCGACGCTTGAGCCCTCGACGGCGAGGTCGACGGTCCGTGTTGCACTGTCCCTTGAAGGAGCTCGCATGCGACTACAGCGCCACGCGGGGCTCTTGCGATTCGCTCGCCCAGCGCGCGCGGCCGTGCGCCCAGCGACGGAGCGCGTCGAGCGACTCGGGAGACAAGCGAGACAGCGGAACCAGCGCCCTCGCTGCGGCCGACAGGTCACCGCTCTCGAGCGGGCGAGATTCGGCGAAGGCCTGGAGAATGGCTGAGACTACGCACTGCTCGAGCTCGGCTCCGACGAAGCCCTCGGTGTTCTTCGCGAACGTGTCGAGGTCGAGCGAGCCGGACATCTGTTTGCGCCGCTGGAGGTGAATGAGCGCGATCTCTGCGCGCTCGTTTTTGGTGGGCAGATCCACGAAGAAGAGCTCATCGAAGCGCCCTCTCCGGAGCAGCTCAGGAGGGAGTGATTGCACATCGTTCGTGGTCGCGACGACAAAGACAGACTCGCGATGCTCTTGCAACCACGTGAGCAAATACCCAAGCATTCGTGAGCTCGTCCCCGAATCGCCGCCGCCATCGACCCCCGCGAGTGAGCGCGACAGCTCGTCGATCCACAAGACACACGGCGCCATGCTCTCTGCCTGCGCGAGCGCCCTACGAAGGTTGGCTTCGGACGCGCCTACAAGGCTCTGCATGAGCTTGCCGACGTCGAGCCGAAAGAGCGGCAGGCCCCAGCGCGATGCGATCGCCCGCGCCATCGAGCTCTTGCCGCAGCCTTGCACTCCCAAGAGCAGAAGCCCTTTGGGTGCGTCGATGCCGGCCTCGCGGGCGGCGGCCGTGAGGGCGACTTGGCGGAGGTCTAGCCATCGCTTCAACTGCTGCATTCCGCCAAGCGAATCGAGTGAAGTGTCACTCTCGATGGCCTCTAAGAGCGCCTCGGCACGCAGCGAATCTCTACGCATTCGTTGCACTGTCGCAACGATGGCAGCAAAAGATCGGTCCTGTTGCTGCAGCGCAACGGTGAGCGCATTCGAGAGCTGTGCGAGCTGCATTCCACGTGCAAATAGGCAGAGCTCTTGCGTTTGAGCTTCGGTCCACATAGTGGGCAACACCGCGTGTCTTAACAGCGCGCGCGCGACCTTGGACACCTCGTCCAGCTCGGGTGGACCGATCTCGAGGTTGAGGCACTGACTCGCAAGATCACTGTTCGGACAAGCGACAGGGCACACCACAAGCACGCTCCGACCCTCGGGCGCCAGGCGAGCGCTCAGCTCTTTGAGTCGGCGCGCAAAGACGGCCTGTGGCAAGAACGGGTGCGGATCGCACAGGACCAACACCGCGGGGCCCTCGCCACGACAGAAGTGCTCGAGCGCTTCGTTGGGGTCTGTGGTTCTTGGATCAACGGTCTCGTAGCTTGAGACTGCGCGCAGTCCACGTGTGGCGGACCACAAGGACAGCGGCCGCGCAAGCTTCACGCAAAGCGCCTGAACCGCTGCGATCACGCGGTCTTCTTCGTCGCACCGCACCCACGCAAGCGGGAGGGCCGCAGAAAAAATCTGCTCCAATTTTGAGTTCAGTGTCTCGCGCGAATGACCTGTCACCGCAGCGATCAAAGCACACTCTCTCTCGCTCTGCAGGGCGCACTTTGGTTGACGAAATTCGAAAGCAAGGCATGGTGCTCTCTGCCTGCTATGTGGCACCGAATATCCCCCCAAGCTCCACTCATTCTCGGCTCTCAATCTCCACGACGCGCAGAGCTCCTTGCGCAGTGCCAGATCCCCTTCGAGGTCTTCGTCGCGCCCATTGATGAGCGACTGCAGCCGGGCGAGCGTCACGACGCGCTCGCGACACGCCTCGCTCGCCAGAAGGGCGCCGCGACGCTCTACGCGTACCAACGCGCGGGCAACGACGCGACAGGGCGGCTGTTCTTGTGTGCAGACACGATCGTTCATTTCGCTGGCGAATTGCTCGGAAAACCTCGCGACGCCGAGGACGCCAAGCGCATGCTCCACATGCTCTCGGGCCGCACCCACCAGGTGACGACCGGCTTTGTGCTTCACGGCTCGGACCTGTTCGATACGCCCGCGTACGCAGAGACAAGCGCGGTCACGTTTCGCTCGCTCCGCGACGAAGAGATCAAGCGCTACGTGGCGACCCAAGAAGGCCTGGACAAGGCCGGCGGTTACGCGATCCAGGGTCTCGCTGGCGCGTTCTGTGAACGCATCGAGGGGTCGTACAGCAACATCGTGGGTCTGCCGATCCACCGCGTCGTAGAGATTCTTTTGGAGCTCGGAGTCATCGACGGATTTCCGCTGGGCGAGGCCACGTGAACCTCGCCGACAGAGCGGCTGTGGTAGAGACGCGTATCGTAGACGCTTGTAAAAAAGCTGGTCGATCACGCAGCGAGGTCACACTTGTCGCGGTCTCGAAGCGCCACCCCTTCGCGGCGGTGCTCGAGGCCTACGACGCAGGGCTTCGTGATTTTGGCGAGAACTACGCGCAAGAGCTCACTGAAAAGAGCGCCCTCTCTGATCTGCCCGACGTGCGATGGCACATGATCGGCCACCTTCAGCGCAACAAGTGTCGCGACGTCGTACCGATTGCCCACATGATTCACACGGCGGACACTCTGCGACTCGGAGAGGCGATCGCTCGCCACGCGACAGCCTGCGGCCGCGACGCGTCGGTCTTGGTGCAAGTCAACGTGGGAGGCGAAGCGCAAAAAGAGGGCTGCCATCCCCACGAGCTCGCGGCGTTGCTTGAGCAGCTACGGAGCCTCTCGTCGCTCGTGGTTCGCGGGCTGATGACCGTACCGCCGGTGGCCACTGACGAGCACCCCGCGTCGCGCTATTTCGAGGCGCTTGCGAGCCTGCGAGACCGTCACGGTGGCGCGACAGCGCTACCAGAGCTCTCGATGGGGATGACCGTCGACCTCGAAGCCGCGATCGCGGCTGGCGCGACCATCGTGCGCGTGGGTACAGCCATTTTTGGCGAACGCTAGCCTACGTCTGAAGCGAGGGCGTCCGTGGCGTCATCCATCTGCAAGCTCCGGTCGATCTCCTCGATCGCCTGCGCGACAAGCCGGCGCGCAGAGTCTTCGACGGCGCGCGAGTGCGCGTGGGCACGCTCAAGCTCTTCGCGAGACTGAATCTGGACGGATGTCAGCTGGTCGCGCGTGGATGCAAGCTCGTCCGCAAGATCGAGCGCGACCATCGCCAGGAGCGTCGCAGGAGGTGCGGTCTTGGCGTTGCTTTGCAGCACCAAATAGCGATCGTTGACCTGTGCTGCGAGCGCGAGAAGCTGCTCATCCGAGCCGTGGGCTCGGAGTCGAAGACGCTGCCCCCCGATCTCGAGCGTCAGCGCTTGTCGCGCTCTGTCAGGATCGACTGTCACAGAGACAAACTACCGAGCACGCGCGCCGCGAGCAAGTGTAGATAGGTCAACTCGTACGGGTAAATCACGATGCCCACAACAGACCACGTCAATGTGCCGCAAGTCAGTCGTCGAGGTCATCGGTGGCAGGCGAGTCTGACGAGCGACGCAGGATCGTCCCGATGAAGGCCGTGGGGTCAAAGCCCAGGAGGCTCTCGAGGGTCGAGAGGGCGCCCGCGCGCTGAATCGCGCTCTCAATCCACGGGGAAAATCGCTCAAAAATCCCACCCGTCATGACTCTCGCGGTCGAGAACGCGCCGCGCACCGCGCTGGTCCCAACGGCAGCTCGCACAAACGGCGGCATGGGCTCTACCACGACCTCTCCGGCCGCGATCGAGCGCGCCCACGCGCCGTCTTCGCCGGCCCGCAAGAGCCCATGGACGAGCTCATAAGACGCCATCAATCCCCAATGCGGTGGAGCGTGAGCTTGCCTCAGCCAGCTGCCGATCTTCGAGGCGCTCAGTTGTCCGCGCAGCGATGCCCCAGGGATGGCCGAATAGAGGCACTCGGGCCCCAAGAGCTGCAACGAATCGTCGCGGGAGCGGACCAGCGCGGCAAAGGTATCCAGCGAGCCGTCTGGATGCGTCAGCGCAACGAAGGCAGAGCGATCGCGAGGCAAGACCAGATTGGCCACCGCTGACAACACAGCCTCGGTGGGTCTCGGGAGGCTCTCGCCCAACAAGGCGGGCCACACATGGAGCTTTTTCGCCTCGATGTCCTCGCGGATCGCCTCGAGCAACAGCAGCCAAGCTTCGGCGCGGCTCGCCGTGGGGTCGATACGAGCGCCCCAGCGGTCCAACAGATTGCCGAGAGCTCCGTGCGAAATCGCGATGACAAACGCGCTCTGCTCGTCGCTCGCGAGCTTCTCGAGCCCCAGGGGGCCATTCCACGCGCCGAGCGTCACGGCGCCTCGGTGCGAATGAATGGCATGCAGGATCTCATCGCCCTCAAACGCGAGGAGCAAGAGCCCACCGCGGCTCTCTGCACGCCGCTGGGACTCGTGGGGAGCGCGCGACGCCATCCCGGGCGCGATCAAGGTGATCAAGCGATGCCAACTGCGGCTATCAAACGCGGATACTTCGATCACAAATCCCTCTTATTTCGCTTGTAGAATGCAGAACTTCCCAGGCTCAAGGGGCTCACGTGGCGCGCGCCAGTGGCCCTCAGAGTCCGAGACCTGCATCACGCGATCGGTGTCGTTTTGCACAAGCACTCCCGACCCCACAGCGCGCTGCAACAGCGGGTAACCCTCCGTTGACCGCACAAGAGAGTCACTCGCGAGAGCGGCCTCTTCGGGGTGCGCCAAGAGATCGTATCGCGCCAGCCAACCACGCGCGAGCGGCGCAAATCCAAGCCCCTCGAGCCGCGCGCCGGGATGAGCAATCTCCGGTCTATTTGCAGGCAAAACGTTCTCGACATCGCCAAATAGGTCGTGCCAGCGCTTGCACGCGCTGCGTACAACGCCGTGCTCATCAAGCAGTCCGCCGATCCATCCGGCGCCTGCGCAGGCCATCGTGACGGTGATGGACTGCGCACCAGCAGCGAGCACACAGCGCGCGGTCTCAACGGCGTCGCGATTGCGCAGCGGTCGTCCCCAAACCGGCGAACCACACTGGACATCCACGTGCGCACCGAGCTTGGCCCTCGCGGTCGAAGCGTGCACAGAAGACCAGAGCGCGCGTGCCCCAGCAGAGGAGAATGGACTGCAATAGTGAAGAGAAAATGTTTCTCCGAGCGCCGCAAAGACCGAAGAGTCGCTCTCACTCGTGGTCGAGAGCTCGACCGAGTACTCAGAGCCAAGGACGCTGCGCGCAGTGGTCGCGAGATCCACCAAATAGCCGCCCAGCGTTTTGGCTTCGGGCGCGCCGCGTTCGCTCTCGGGCGCGCGATGATCTTGGCTGATCCAATCGCCGCGCATAAAGGGTGTCGTACCGTCGCCGACCACCACGGCGAGGAGCTCGTCGGGTCGAAACGCTTGCCTGATCGCGAGGCTCGCGCCACGGATCCATGCACTCACACAAGCGCGATATTGTTGAGAAAACAGTGATGGATGTGGATAGATCGCGAGGCCCTGCGGCTCGATCATCGCGCCCCGACGGACGTTGCGAGCGAGACAGCCTTCGTCCTTCACGATCCACGACGGAAGACCCCGCGCCTCGAGATGCTGGACTGGACGTGGCCCCAAACGCAGACGAACGGGGAGCTTTGCAGCCCGCGCGGCGCTCGCCATGGCCTTCAACGAGAGCCTGGGTGAATCGAAATCGAGCTCCGCTGTCTGCAGCGCGTGTTCGGCCCAAATCAGCGGGATATCTACTGAATCGAAGCCCAGCGCCGCGAGCGCCAACAGAGCGGGCTCCCATCGCTCTGGAGCGATCGAGCTCAGGTGAACCATGGCCGCGCGATGTGCCCGAGTCTGTGCTTTCGGTGGGGTAGGCATGTGCCGTCGCACTCTTTACACCTTCAGTGCGGCATTCGCCTCATGGATCTTCGAAGTGAGGGTCGCGAACGGCGCGGGACTGCGGACCTCACAAAGGCCCCAGTGAGGCACAATCGCCAGCTCAGTCCGTGCGAATCCAGCGGGCGTTTTCTTGCTCAAATCCCACCAAGAGCTCTTCGCCGTCCTCGAGTCGAACGAGCACGTCGCAGCCCTCTTCGTCCGAAGTGAATCCCAAGATGTCGGCGACCTTTCGAACGATCCCTGCGTGCTCAACGACCGCTGGAATCGGAGGAAAACTCCGGAGCGCGAGCCCGGACTCTTGGGCGCCAAGGCGGGTCATCCACGTGCTGCCCGGGAGCCCCGTCTCTTCGCGAAGACCGAGCGCGGCCTCCTCCATACGCTCGGCTGCAAAAGCCGAAATCGTCGGTGAATCAAGCAACACGAGCAGATCATAGCCCTCACAGACCGCACGACACAGCGCGCTGCGGGTGTGGCCCTCGAGACGGATTTCGTTTGGAAATCCGCAGTGCTTTTCCCATCGAGCGCCCCTCATGAGGCCCATCACAATGGCGAACTCTGCCGCAGCGATCCGAGCATCAAACAGCCCGATGCGCGCGGCGAGATCTACTGCTTCACCCTCGACATCGACAAACACCGCGCACAAGCACTCAGGGAGCTCTTCGAGCAGCTTCGCGAGCACCACCGTAAACGCGGTGTTCGCTTGGTCGCGTTGCGTCTCGGTCATGGTCGCGCCGCGTGCGGATCAGTGTCTTGGCCGAGGACTTCGACGTGCAAATTCGCACGCAATTGCGACATAAAATCGAGCATTCGGCGCGCTCGCGCCAGCCGCAGCGCTTCGATTTGCTCGCGTCGCAGGACCTCGGCGGGGTCGGCCACAAGCGCGCTCCCGCGACGCTGCAAGACGATCACGTGCACGCCAAAGGGCGTCGTGACGAGCGGCGAGACGTCGTTCGATGCCACGAGATCTGCGGCGGCTCTCGCAAACACCGGATGGAAGGTCCCCTGCGGGCTGCGCCCCTCATCGTCGAACTGTTCGACCGCTTCGACGCGCAGCGCAGAGGCCGGCGCCATCGCGCGAATTGCGGCAGTGATCGTCTCGATCGTCCGAGGTGTTGGCAGCGCAATCAACGTGGCGTGTACTCGCTCGGCGAGCGACTGCGCAGCGGACCGCTCTCGCGGCGTGGCATTGGGTCGAACGACCGCGAGCGCGTGAACCACGTCCATAAGTGCCGAGTGTGCCATCGCAAATCCGACGGTGGCGTGTGCGCGCTGTCTCACCGGCTCGGGAAGATTGGCTTCGTCAAATCGGCGGTAAACTTGCTGGTCAATGAGCTCTTGTACCATCGCCGTCTGCCGAAATTGGTGAAGCTGTCGGTCCCTCTCCGCCCCTTGCGCCAGCGCGTGTCCCGCAAGCAAGCGACTGTCAACGAGACGCGCCAAGACGTCCTCGACACGTGCGTCACGCGCGCGGCGACATGCATCGAGAAGTTCGGCCTGCGTGACAACGGCGCTGCCCATTCGCGCGACGACCGGTGTGCCTGCAACAATGGCCGGGATGAGCGAGCCGCTCTGCGTGTGATCTGCCTGCGGTTTGGCACGGCATGCGGCCATCAAGGCGAGGGTCGCGAGCGCGACGGCTCTGGCGATGTCGCGGATCATTCAGCGCTCTCGCTTCGGACAAATTCGATCCCCGCTTGGAGAAGTAGCCAGCCGACAAGCAACGCCAAGACGCCCGAAACAAACTCGCGCCGATCCACAGCGACCATCGCTCGAAAGAACGACGTCATGGCGAGCGCGACCAGCACGATGCCTAAGATCCGCACTGCAGCATCGATCCAACTACGCATTCATTCTCCCTGAGCCACCAACACCCAATTGCAACACCCTGCGTCGATCGTATCTCGATTCAGCGCGACTGTTCGCTCCACCACCAGAGCCCTCCAAACGCGATCGCCCAGACCAAGAGCGCCATCGCTCGCAGCCTCCGAGGTTGCGCCTGTTGACGCCCACGGAGCAGCCGTGGTCCGCCGAATAGCAGACAAATGGCAGCGACACAGAGCCCCGTCGCGTGCAGCAACGCATCTCGTGCCGTCGTCATCGCGACCGCGGACTCGGTCAGCACTGCGCGTGCCGCCCGAGCACTCAAGACCACAGGCAACACGAGGGCAAAGCCGAGCCCACTGGCCGCCAACAGGACATGTGCCAGGCGCTGAAGCGGCGGCGGCGGTGAGCGTGGCGTCCCCGGTGGCGACTCAATGGCCAACGCCATCCGCGGCGCACATTGCTCAACCCAATGCGCGATCGATGCCACGTAGGCAAGTACGGACAACGCCGCGATCACTCGGGCCGCGGGCTCAAAGTGCACGCGTGAATTCATAAAAAACGCGAGCGTCCATGCGACGACGGACAGCCCCACGACAGCCAAAAGCGCGACCGATTTGGCTCGCGATCGCAAAAACGAGGGCCCAAGTCGCAGGGACAAAGCGAACACACCCGTCGCCGCAGTCGCGACGACACCGAGGCCCGCGATCGAGCGCGCCTGCAGCAACGGCGCGACAACGAGCTGCAACGTGACCGCGAGAAAAGTCGCCGCGACGAGGATTTCGTCAGTGCTCCATGGGACGTTAGGGGGAGAGGCGGTCTCGGCCATGGGTCAGTTCGTACGGATAAATTTCAAGGAGTTACGTCCTGTGATGATCGAAGCGGGCGGCGCTCATGTAGAGTGTGTCGTGTGAGAAATTGTCCGCAGTGCAACGCGGAGTGTTCCGAGGCACATCGATTTTGTCCAGCGTGCGGGTTTCCGATTGGCGCTCTCAAGAGCCAAGTTGGCGACGCGTTAATCGGACGCAAGCTGGGCGGCATGTACGTGGTGCTTGAGCACGTCGGCTCCGGGGGCATGGGTCGTGTGTACCGTGGAGAACAAATCGCGCTGGGAAAAACCATCGCGATCAAAGTGATTCACCAACACCTCATCGCCGACGAGAACGCGACGGCGCGCTTTTACACCGAGGCGCGCGCAAGCTCACGATTGAACCACCCCAACTCGGTCAGCGTGGTGGACTTCGGCCGCACCGATGAGGGTCTTCTCTACCTGGTGATGGAGTTTTTGCGAGGCAAAGACCTCTCCCACATTCTCTGGGAAGAGGGCCCGTTGCCCATCGCCCGCGCGGTCGACATCGTCCGCCAGGTCCTCGCCGCTCTGGCCGAGGGGCACGATCTTGGGATCATCCACCGGGATATTAAGCCCGAAAACGTGATCATCGAGCGTCTCCGAACCGGCGGTGATTCGGTCAAGGTCGTCGACTTCGGTTTGGCCAAAGTGCGCGCCGATGTGGCCCCTTCGGTCACGATGCCCGGGATTGTGTGCGGCACTCCTGACTACATGGCCCCAGAGCAGGGCAGGGGAGATCCGCCTGATTCTCGAAGCGATCTTTATGCCGCTGGGATCATGCTCTTTCAACTGCTCACGGGAAAGCTCCCGTACGAGGCTGATTCGCCTACGCAAGTTGTGCTGATGCACATGACCGAGCCCGTCCCGGACGCGCGGACGCTCAACCCCGCGATCCCCGAGCCGGTCGCGCGCGTCATCAGCCGAGCGATGGAAAAAGACGCGGTCAAACGCTACCAGTCCGCGCTTGAATTCGCGCAAGCACTCCAGGATTCGCTGCGGTCTGGGCGAAGCTCGTCGCAGTCGCGCGAGATCCGCGACACGCTCGAGTCGATCATCTGCCCCAACTGCAATGCGCCGCTCTCGCGCGGGGTAAAATTTTGCAGCGAGTGCGGCTTCAGGATGACGCTCGACTCACCTCGGCTTCCGAGCATGATGAGCGCTCCCTCGATTCGACCACAGCCGCTAAACGTAGCGAATTTTGTGGGACGCGAGCTCGAACTCAATGTGCTGAACGACCTGCGAAATCGCGCGCTCGCGAACAAAACGATGATGGTGGCGCGCATCAGCGGTGACACCGGCAGCGGTAAAACTCGTTTGGTACACGAATTTGTGACCTCATCCTCGTGCAGCGCGGACAAGGTCGTGATCGCGAACCCAGACCCATCTTGGGCAGGTGTGCCCTGGCACCCCGTGCGTGAGCTCATCCGCAAATGTCTCGAGGTCCCCACCGACGAAGCAGCTCGACGCTGGTTCGAGAGCGGCGCCGCACGCTCCACGATTGACTCCAGCGTACGCGCAGGATTCGACGAGCTCTTTGGCAAAGGCACACCGCATTTGGACAGCCGCGGGCGCCGCATGGCCGTCGCTCACACGATGGCATTTGCGCTGCGACACGCGGCGGCGGGCGCCAAGAGCGGTGTCTGCGTCGCCGTGATTCGCCAGATGCACCGGATCGAAGCAGCGAGCGCCGCGGCGCTCATGATGCTCTCTCGCATGTCTCTGGGCGTCTCGGTGTTGCTCATCGGCACGCACACGCCCCGGATGGATCCACGCTGGGAAGAGTCCGAGGTGTTGGTCCTTGGATTGATCAGCGTCGAGCAAGCCAAGGGGATCGCCGCGTCGATCTTGGGTGAGTGGTTTACCGCGCCGGAGTTCGCCGAAGAGGGCGTGACGCCGATGTTCGCCGACCAGACCGCGCGATGGATTTTTGAGGGCGGCAACGCCCCGCTGCCCCGAACGGTCGATTTGATCTCGGCTCGTTTTGATCAGCTCCCGCCAGTCGCACGCAAAGTGCTCCAAGCTCTCGCGCTCATCGGGGCGAGCACCCTTGAGGCGCTCGACCTGATCATCGGCGAACGCGTCGACGAGCAGACAACCAAGCCCCTACTCGCCCGCTGGTGGATCGTAGAGCACGAAAAATGTCTACAGGTCAGCCACGAATTTATCCGTGATGTCGTCGAGTCAGCCACGAGCGCTGCGGTCCGCACAGATCTCGCTCGGCGTGCTCTGGATGGCTGTCCCAATTTGGCACTTGAGACGCGCGCGTTGTTGTCCACCCACACCAACGAGCCAGCACAAGCGCTGCTGTTGCTCGAGACCGTCGCAGATCGCGCGACACTCCGCGGCGACGACCTCGGGGCCGTCCATGCCCTGCGTCGTGGGCTTGACCGCGCTCGTCGCGAGCTTCATCGCGGAGAGCTCGACGACCCTGAGCGCGCGATGGTTATTTTTGCACGCAAATTGGGCGACGCTCTGGCGCGCGCTGGCGAGGTCGCAGAGGCCGAAGGCGTCCTGCGCGAGGCCCTTGAGCTCGCTCCTCGTCACAGCGTCGATTACACGCGCCTTGAGTGCCTTCTGGCTCGCGCGTTGTTTGGTCGTGGGCGTGTCGCGGAAGCTACTCGGGTCACCGATGGGGCCATTCGGACCGCACGCAAGCTCAAGGAGTTCTCGTTGCTCGCAGAGCTGTCATTGCTCCGTGCGGATTTTGACCTCGCCCAAGAGCTTCCGTTCGAAGCAGTTGCGCAGCTGCAGGCAGCCAACGCGGCCCTGGACGAGCTGAGCAAGACAAGCCTCGATCCTTCGCAATACCTCCGCACGCGGGTTGATGTGTGGCTCCGCATGGCGGACGCGCTGATCGCCGGAGGCCAGCTAGCCGCCGCCGAGGCGCCCTTGCGCGACGCCGCGAGCGCCGCCCACTTAGCGTCAAGACCCCTCGAGGTCGCACGCTGTGAAGCCGCGCTGGCCAGCCTCGCGGGCAAACGCGGAAACGTTGAGCAGTCGAGCAGCCTCTACCGTCGTGCAGCCACGACGGCGTTAGAGAATGGAGACGCTGACGCATCGGACCGTTACAGCGCGGCCGCGAACGCGCTCGCCCCCGCGACATAAGCTCTGCGCGCTAGTTGTGCAGCAGCAGCGCTTGTCGGCGTCTCGTGCTGCATGCCAACCTTGGCGCAGCATGGCAACGAACGCAGACGAGACGAGCAGCCCCACACCCACTTTACCGACGACCTCGACGGGAGCCGATGACAACTCCGCGATGGCCGAGCTTCGGGCAGCGCGACACCAGTGGGAGGCGGTGGTGGTCGCCAAATCCGAAGCGCGATTTCCGCCGAGGCTTCAGCGATTTACCACGCTCTCAGATCTAGAGATCCCGGCCCTCGTGACGCCCGCAGAGATGCCCGTCGCGTACATGACGGATCTTGGGCTCCCAGGCGAGTATCCGTACACCCGAGGGATCCAGCCTACGATGTACCGCGGGCGCCTCTGGACGATGAGGCAATTTGCAGGGTTTGGGACGCCCGAACAGACCAACGAGCGCTTCAAATTCCTGCTCGAACAGGGACAAACGGGCCTGTCGACCGCCTTCGATTTTCCGACACTGATGGGCTACGACAGCGACTCGCCACGCTCCCTTGGCGAGGTGGGGATGTGCGGCGTTGCCGTCGACACACTGCGCGACATGGACGTCTTATTCGCGGACATCCCGCTGGATAAGGTCACCACATCGATGACCATCAACGGGCCGGCCATCGTGCTCATGTGCTTCTACGTCGCCCTCGCCGACGAGCGAGGCATCCCGCGCAATAAGCTCGGCGGTACGATCCAAAACGACTGCCTCAAAGAGTTTATCGCCCAGCACGCGTGGATCGTAGGGCCTCGGCCTGCGATGCGGATTGTGACAGACATGATCGAATTCGCAGCAAAAGAGCTGCCCAAATGGCATCCGGTTTCGATCAGCGGCTACCACATTCGCGAGGCTGGATCGACCGCAGCACAAGAGCTCGCGTTTACGCTCGCCGATGGGATTGCGTATGTCCAAGCCGCTGTGGAGCGTGGCTTGGATGTCGACCAGTTCGCACCGAGGCTCTCGTTCTTCTTCGATGTCCACATTGATTTCTTCGAAGAGATCGCCAAGTTTCGCGCCGCGAGGCGCATCTGGGCTCGCGTGATGCGAGAGCGCTTCGGCGCGAAGCTTCCAGAGAGCATGAAGCTCAAGACTCACGCGCAGACCGCCGGTGTCTCGCTGACCGCACAGCAGCCGTACAACAACGTCGCGCGTGTAGCGTTGCAAGCGCTGGCCGCAGTCCTCGGTGGCACACAGTCGCTGCACACCAACTCACTCGACGAGACCTACGCGCTGCCGACAGAAGACGCAGTGACAATCGCCCTCAGAACACAGCAAATTGTCGCGCATGAGTCGGGGGTGGCCAACACCGTCGACCCCCTGGGTGGCTCGTACTATGTCGAGTGGCTTACCAACAAGCTTGAGTCCGAAGCGCTCGAATACATCCGCAAGATCGACGAGCAGGGCGGCATGGTCGCCTCGGTTGAGAAGGGCTATCCGCAGCGCGAGATCGCGGCGAGCGCATACAAGTTTCAGCGACAGCTTGAGCGCAACGAAAAGATCATGGTGGGGCTCAACGAGTTCGTGACAGACGATCAGACTCGTATCCCGACGCTGCGAATCGACGAAGCCGTGCAAGCACAACAGGTCCAGGCGTTGCGCGCGGTCAAAGACGCACGCGATGCAGCCCGTGTCGCGAGCGCCCTCGCTTCGGTCGCCGTCGCAGCGCGCGGAACCGACAACCTCTGCCCGTCCATCATCGAGGCTGCGCGTGCGATGTGTACTGAACAGGAAATCTGCGACGTTTTGCGCGCAGAGCTCGGAACGTACACCGATCCCGCAGAGTTCTGATTAGCCTTTGCTGACAATCGTGCAGCGATATCCAAGCAGAATCTGTTGAGCCTTTCGAGAGTTGTGGGCGATGCTCCCGGGATCAACCCAGGAGACGTTCTGCCATGCATTGGATCGCAGCATCCTTCGTGCTCTCAGCCTTCGGAATCACCAACTCACCCAGCGCCGCGCCAGTGACCACTTTGCACACTGGAGCGCTCCCCACCATGGGCGCGTCTCGGGTGTCTCTGCTCGACGTGCTGGAGCCCACCGCGCCCATGCGTGCGCCCGGTCTCGTCGCGTGGCAATCCGGGATCGCCCAGCGCGCGCGCAGGGCCCCGACCTCAACGTCGACAAGCACGGGCTCCGCGGGAGCTCCAGCTCCGGCCCCGGCTCCGGCCCCAGCCGTCGCTCCCGAGCCCGAGCCCACACCCGCCGCCGAACCCGCCGCCGAACCGGTCGCCACCCCTCCAGCCGAGGTGCCAGCCGATGCGCCCGCGGCCGATGCGGCGCCCGTCGATGACACGGCCCCCGAGGAGCCCGACATCGAGCTCTTGCAGCATCGCCACCACACCATTGGGCTACATCGCCCACTGGGCATCGCGACCTGGGGAACGCTCCTCGCAACCGAGGTTCTTGGCACGATTGCGTCCATCAACCAACGGACCTGGTTCGGCAATGGACTCTGCAACGCGCGAACTGCCGATGGAATGCCAGCGATGCGTGCCCCCATCCTGGGTGACTTTGGCTGCAGCGGGCTGTCCACGCTGCACGGAGTCTTCGCGTTTGCGACGGTCTCGCTCTACACAACCACTGGGATTTACGCGCTCTCGATGCCCGATCCGGAGCGGGCCTCCGAGGGTGACTCACGCGGGGCAGGGCGCCTGAGAATTCACAAAGCCCTCGCATGGATTCACGCGGGCGGGATGATCCTGCTGCCCCTCTTGGGCTTTCTCGGCGCGAACCCTGCGACGTTTGGGATCGTTGACGACGCGGCACAGTCGTACTCAAGCGCGTTTCGTTCGGTGCACGAGATCGTAGGGTTTACGACCTTCGCGGCGCTCACCGGCGCGATGATCGTTGAGCTGATCAACTAATCCGCACACCCGCCCAATCGTGTGAGTGCCACCGCGATCGAGTGACTCTACGCTTGCCCCTCCCGAGTAAGCGTGGCAACAACGCGATCGAAATATGTGGGAAATTCAGCACGAAACGGTCATCGGCGCAGCCCATCAGCTCCGCTACACCGCGGGCGAGGGTGAGCGCCTTCACGGGCACAACTGGCGAATTCGCGCGTTTGTCAGGGCCAACGCCCTCGATGAGACTGGCTTCGTCTTGGACTTCGCGTTCTTGGCACGCACACTGCGCGAGCTTGTGGAGCCATGGGAGCATGTGTTTCTCAACGAGATTCCTCCTTGGAACGAGATCAATCCAACTGCAGAAAACCTCGCGAAATTCGTTGGCGAGTCTCTTCAGCGGCTCGTCGGAGACGATCGCGTGTGGGTGGATCGCGTGGTCATCGGTGAGACCGATGAGTGCATCGCGACCTACTACATGCCACGCCCATGACCTCGTACGAGGGGACTAACGCTCGTTGGGCATCCTGGCCGGGTCCTCGATCGAATAGCGTCCCGCTGGGGCCGCACGCTCGTGGATCCATCCTGTGAGCCCGGTAGTCCCGACGCGGGCGATACCGTCCGCGAACCACAGCACATAGGGAGCCCCCTGCGTTGGCGTGGTCTCGTCTTGGGCCAGGACGAGCGCATCGAGCGCAGCGATCGTGCTCTGACTCTCTCGCGATGCTGGAGCTTGGCGCAACAGCGCTCGACACCCATCACGGATCGTGGGCACGGTGTCCGACACGGCACAGCGTCCTAGCAGAAGTCTCGCAGTGCCTGCATTTTCGCTGCCCAACTGTCTAGCCACGAGGGAGGCTGCCATTCTTCGGACCCACGGCGAGCGGGCCTCGGTCACGAGACGTTGAGCTTCGACGTTGCCACATTGAGCGTCACCCCGCGCAAGCACGGCGAGCGCATTGGCGACGCGAGGTGCCGAGCGCGAACGCAACGACTCACACGCAGCCGTAAAGACGCCTTCGGGTGCAGCGCGGTTCGTGCGAAGCAGTCGCGCAGTAGCCCCAAGCGCGTTGATCGCGAGAGCATCGCGAGGGTCTCTCACCGCGAGCACCAGCGGTCCCCAGCTCACCTCTCCCTGACGAAACTGCTGTGACCAGAGCGACGCTGCGCGGTGCGCGTCGGTGGCGGTCTCGGTTATGACCTCGGCCATCACACGCGTGAGCGTGACATGGGCTGCGCCTTCGGAGGTCGCGAGCGCGTTGGAGAGCGCCTCAAGAGCAGCGGATTGAAACGGACCATTGGCAGCAAATTTGCTGCGAATTGCGCTGATGCTCTCATCGTCTCCAAGCGACGCCGTAGCCACAAGCGCGTCAAGCACCGCGGCCGCAACGTCGGGTCGTGCGCGACCAAGCTCTCGCACGAGCAGCGGCGCGACATCAACACGACGATTGCGTCCCACCATTCGGCCCAAGGCAAAGAAAGCAGAGCCTCGGTCGATCGGACGATCCCCTTCAAGCGCGCGAATGAGCAAGTCCACCGCCAGCGGACCCCCGTGCCTCGCGAGGGCGTCCGCTGCGCCGCTGCGTACCTCTTCGTGGCTGTCAGCGAGCGCTGTCACGAGCTGTCTCTCGACACCCTCCACGCCCACCAACGTGAGCGCTCTCGACGCCGCGATCCGAATCGAAGGCTGGGGATCTGCCAAAAGCGCCACGAGAACCGTCGCCGCGCGGACGTTGTGAGTCATCCCGATGAGCTCTACGACTGCCGCCACGGGGTGGTCGCGATGCGACGGGCCGCTCGAACTGCGCGCGCTCAGCGTCTGTGTGGCGTTGTGCTGTTGTGCTTGTCGCAGCATGGTCAACAGTGGATCAAGCGCCTCGGCTTCGAGCCGCCCAACCCGCGACGACCACTCACGAAGCGCGAGATAAATCCCAGGTCGATAGCTTGGTTGACTCGTCGGGATCACCCCGAGCGAGGTCCTCTGTGAGCTCGCGACGACTGGTTGAACAGCGATCCGCAACAGGGCGTGCAGCGCGCGCACCGAGCCCGTGCGACCCAGCGCAAGAAGCCACGCGTTCTCATTGGCCGGTCGGCTCTGAACCGAGAGCTGCAAGAGCGCCTGCGCAGCGTCGTCGCCTCCGAGGTCTCCGAGCAGCTCACTCGTTGCGTCTCGGGCCGAGAGCGGCAAGGGCTCGACGATCAGCGCGCCGAGCGCAGCGTGCCATTCGACATTGGGGAGCCTCAGCGCATCCACGGCAGCGCGAGCGATCTCTTGCGCGCCGCCATTGCGCAACACACGAACGAGCAATCGTGCAGCCTCGTCCCCGCCGATCCGACCAATCGACGCGACCGCCGCGCGCGCCAGCTCGACGCGCTGAGCCTGGTCTCCGATCGAATCGGTGGCCAGCGCCGCAGGTGCGAGGTCCGTGAGCGCATTGGCAGACCCAATGGCGCCAAGCGCCCGCGCTGCTGCGACACGGGTCTCTTGATGGGGGTCTCGTAGCGCGCTGACTAGCGGACGCATCCCGCGCTCGTCACCCAGCCGACCCAGCGCGGTAGCCACCACCTCGCGGACCTCGGGTGTGGGATCATTGAGCACTCCCAAGAGCGATAGCACCGCGCGCGGATCACCGAGCTCACCCAAAGCACGCGCCGCAGCGATCCGCACCTCGGTCTCTTCGTCACCTAGCCGATCCAACAATGACACGACAGAGTCTCGCCCACCTAGGGCGACCACTGCGTCAATCGCGGCCAATTTTACAGCCCGATCTCGGTCCGAGAGCATCCTCGTCACCTGCGCCAACGCGCTGCGATCTGCCAGCAACGAGAGCGCGCGAATCGCCGCGACCCGCACCGGCGCCGAGCTCAACTCGAGCCACCGAAGCAAGGGCGCCTGGGCCCCCCGAAGCCGCAGCCGCCCACACTGATCTGCAGCCGCGATGCGCACGATTTCGTCCGGATCCTCGAGCGCTGCCAGCAACAACCCCGACGCCTCTTGGCCTCCTTGCGCGGCTCGTCTTGCGATGACCTCAACGCGCTGCGCGGAGGAGAGCGAGGCGAGCGTTCGACCGGGAGTTCCGGCTCCAACGGGCCACTCGATGGCCAGCGCCGGCCCGGCCGTCGCCAAGCACAGCGCCCCTAGTCCCAAAAACACTCGTGGTCGAAGCGCATGCACAGCGTGCAAGAGTATGTCTGTTCTCGGCCCTCGCTGCTCGCGAAGAAACACCGCCGGGTTGTTCGGGCCGCCGCTGAGCCGCAGAGTCGCGCATGCTACCCTCTCCCAATGCCTAGATCCCTCGCGGGCGCGCTTGCGCTCGCCATGCTGTTCGCGCCCTCCATGGCCTCGGCCGATCGGCAACACCAACAAGCCGTCGTGCGTGGGCGCCCCGCCTGGCTCGGAGTGGTCTTTGAAGAGGCTCGGGGTGGGGTGATCGCGAGCCAGGTGGTGGCTGACTCACCAGCAGCTCGCGCCGGGGTGCGCGTCGGCGACGTTGTGACGCAGCTCGCTGGGCAGGCTGTGTCTACGCCCGAGGCCGCTGTGGCCCTTGTGCGAGGGCGCAGCAGCGGACAATCGCTCTCGATCACGATCGTCCGAGGCGGGCGCCCCGTCGCGCTCGCCGCGACGCTCGGTGCCGCACCGAGGCTGAGCGATCTGCGAATGCAAGCGGCTCCGGCGCTCCAGGGCCGCGTCGTCATGGGGAGCTCCAGCGCCGACCTTCGCGCGCTCCGTGGACGTGTCGTGGTCGTTGATTTTTTCGCGAGCTGGTGTGGCCCCTGTCGCGCGGCGATGCCGTGGCTCGATCGACTGCAGTCACGACACGCCAACGCAGGCCTCACGGTCCTCGGTGTTACCGATGAGTCAGCGAACACCACGCGACAGCTGGGGATGGCACTTGGCGTTCGCTACACGCTCGCGTCCGACGCGACCGCGCCTGCGCGTTGGGGCGTCACGGCGTTGCCCTCGATGGCGGTGATTGACCGGCGCGGAGTCGTCCGCGAGGTGTTCACTGGGATCGATGAAGAGCAGTCTGCACAGCTCGAAGCGCTGGTCCGTCGGCTGCTTGCAGAACCGTAGACATTGCATCGCTGCACTTGACCGCACAAATTGCAGGGCGCAGTCTGCGCGCCTCTGATGAAGTCCGCATGTCTTGTGACCTTTGGCTGCCAGATGAACGTGCACGATTCGCAGCGCATGGAAGAGCTGCTTCGTGCCGATGGCTACTCGTTTGTTGACGACCCCGAGCAGGCGGATGTCATCGTGCTCAACACCTGTTCTGTGCGTGAAAAAGCAGAACAAAAGCTTCGTAGTGAGGCCGGAAGGCTCAAGCGGCTCGACGCGCTCTTGATCATCACGGGCTGCGTCGCGCAGCAAGAGGGAGAGAGGCTCTTGCGCTCGATGCCCTACATCGACGCGATCTTGGGACCCGACAATTTGCACGAGCTACCGGCCGTACTTCGCACCCTGGAGGGCGGAGCTCCACCGCAAGTTCGCGCGAGCTTTGACACCGACGCGCCACAGTTTTTGGTGCACCAAGCTGACACGAGCAACACGCCTGTCAGCGCGTATGTGACCACCATGAAGGGCTGCAACGAGCGATGCTCGTTTTGCATCGTTCCCTACACACGAGGCCCCGAGCGCTATCGGCAGGCCGATGACATCGTCCAAGAGATCCAGCGCTTGGCGCTGGGTGGAGTCCGCGAGATCGTGCTCTTGGGACAGACCGTCAACAGCTACCGCGACCCCAGCGTCCCGATGGCCGCAGACGCCCACCCCGATGAGTCGCAGTTCGCGGCGCTCCTCAGGCGAATCGCTCACGAAGCCCCCTCAATCCGGCGCCTTCGATACACCTCGCCACACCCCCGGCACGTCACCCCAGATCTCCTGCGCGCGCACGCCGAAATCGACGTACTCGCGACCCATGTTCACCTCCCGGTTCAGTCTGGCAGCGACCGCCTGCTCAAGCGAATGATCCGGCGATACACACGCGAAGAGTACGTTACCCGCGCCAACGCGCTCCGCGCAGCGCGCGCGGGGCTCACCCTCACGACCGACATCATCGTAGGGTTTCCGGGCGAGACAGACGAAGACTTCGCCAGCACGTTGAGTCTTGTCGACGAAGTGGGTTTCGCCGGTCTTTTCGGCTTCAAGTACTCACCACGCCCCTACACGCCGGCGCTCAAGCTGCGCGACGATGTCGCTCCAGAGCTCAAGCAAGAGCGGCTCTTGGCGCTCTTTGAGAAGAGCGAGTCACAGCTCCGCGCGATCCTCGCGACACGTGTCGGGACACGACAGCAGATCCTCATCGAAGGTCCCTCACGACCAGGGGCCAAGACCCTCGCGGGTCGCACCCTGCACAACGAGATCGTCCATGTCCCCGAATCGCCCCAGGCGACCATGGGCTCGATCGCCACGGTCGAGGTCCTGCGTGCCAACAAGCACTCACTCGAGGGGCGGATCGAGTCGATCGATTTCGCCGGTGAAATTGCTCAGGTTCCGAGCTTTCGCCGGGTCTCGCTTCCGGTGGTGAGCGAGGGCGCATGAGCGCCAACAAGAGACACCGAGGGCTCATGATGCCCTTCGAACACCACGTCCCAGCCATCGATCCCACGGCGTTCGTCGCCGAGCAGTCCGCCATCATCGGCGATGTCACGCTCGGTCCCAGCGCGAGCGTGTGGTTTCAATGCACGGTGCGTGCAGATCAGATGCCCATTCGAATCGGCGCGCGGAGCAACATCCAAGACAACAGCGTGATTCACGTCACGGGCGGCGTCGCTGGGACCACCGTTGGCGAAGAAGTCACCGTGGGTCACCGCGTGATTCTTCACGCCTGCACGGTGGGCAATCGCGTGCTCGTTGGGATGGGCTCGATCGTCCTCGACCTCGCTGTAATCGAAGACGACGTCCTCCTCGCGGCAGGATCACTCGTGACGCCTCGCACCGTCTTGCCCTCTGGCTGGCTCTGCAGAGGAGCTCCGGCCAAACCCGTACGCAAGCTCACCGACGATGACCGCGCGATGATCGCAATGAGCTGGCAGGCCTACGTGGACCTGGGAAATCGCTACTAGTGTTCTCGTCCCCATCCGTGCTTGCGCACGCGACGCGCAGCGATCAGTCGCGGGTGCCTGCGTCGCCCTGAGGCGCGCCTCCATCGGCGGACAAGTCGTCCGAGGGCAAGGGCTGCCAACGTGCGGACGGGTACTGCCGATTGTATTCGCGCACGACCTGGTCGGTGAGCTCAAGCGCGGGCTGGGTGTACACAACGCCTTGGCGCTCAAAGACCGCCGTGAGGTTTTGTCGCTGCCCAAGCTGCTGAATGACCGTCTGCATATTCGTGTAAATATGCCGAGTCACTCGCGCTTCACGCTGCGCTAGGTCGTCTTGATACTCAAACGCCACCTGCTGGTACGTCACGAACTGCCGTTGGTACTCTTCGGCTCGCGCGCGCTGCGTCGCTTGGTCCGTCTGGGCCTGCGTACGCTGCATGTCGTCGCGCATGAGCTTCAGAGCCTTCTGACGCGTATCGAGCTCTTCTTGGCGGCGCTTCCAGAGGTTCTTGACGTACCGATTGGCACGCTGACCTTCGTCCGAGCGCAGCACCGCTGAGTTGAGGTCTACGACCGCGAAGCGAACTTGCGCGTAGAGTTTGGGAGCAAGCATTGCGGTCATCGCAGCCAGAGGCAGCGTCACGCGCAGCGAAGCAAAGCGGGTTCTACGATCGATCATGCGACTGAGCGGCTTAGGACGTACGCGATGGTGTGTGAATTCGCCATCATCGTCATCTTCGAATGGATTGAGTGGAGAGAGGCGAATAACAGAGCAGACCTACAAGTGCGACCGCAGAATCACTTTTAGAAGCGAATTCCCTCTTTGATTCGGTATTTGAGCCAGCGATAACCGAGGGCCGCGGTCCCAACGGTCCCACCGACGATCACCGCGACGGGGGCTGCAACCACGACCGCTGCGACGGTGGCTGTGGCGGCGACCGCAGCCACCGCACCCTTCTTTCGAGCTTCTGCTTTTTTTGCTTCTGCCGCTGTGCTTGCCATAACGCGTAAGGTCTTTCGTGTTCGTTGAGGTGCGCGACCGAGCTTCGGCCTGGATTCTTACTCCAAAACTGCACATTTGCGCTGGAGCCTCGCTCTTCAAGGTGCAGTGAGTCTAAAGGCTAGCACGCGAACGGGTGCGCGGACCCAAGCATGCGCGGCTTGCCCATCATGGAGGGGGTACGGTATAGCCCGCCGGCTTTGGTTTCGTATTTCACACGCGTGCACACGCGCTCAACGCACTCACGCATCGGCTTGACCGTCGGCGCAACGCTGCTCTCCACAGCGGGTCTTCTGGCTTTTCCGTGTGTCGCTCTCGCACAGGACGCGGGCACCACGGACGCCGCGACGGCTGCAATTCCCGATGACGACTGGACTGCGGATCCACCCGCGACAGACGCCGGCGCTGCGGACGCCGCGACCAGCGACGCGGGTCCCTCGGCCGAGCCTCCAGCGCAGTCAGGGGCATGCGAAGGGCCTCGCGTTTCGCGTGTGCGATGGCGGGGACTTCAACGCGTAAGCGCGCCCGATGTGAGCACCGCGCTCCGGGTGCGTGAGGGCGTCTGCTTCGAGCGACGGCGTCTGCAGCAAGACGCGCGACTGCTCTGGAACTCAGGATTTTTTCACGACGTTCAGGTCACCGCGGACCCCGCGCCTGACGGCGGGATCGATGTGCAGTTTGTCGTCGTCGAGCGGCCCAGCCTGCGACAGGTTCGCTTTGTAGGCCACGACGGCGTCGAAGAAGAGAAGCTCCGCGAGAGCATTGATCTCCGTGAAGGCGCTGTCCTCAATGAGAGCGCAGTGCGCCGCAACGTGCAGCGCATTCGCGACATGTATTCAGAGAAGGGCTATTTTCTCGCCGAAGTCCGCTACGAAATCGTGCGCAGGACCGACGCAGAGAACGAGTCCGACGTTGTCTTTACGATCCGCGAGAATGCCCAAGTGCAGGTGCGCGCGGTGCACTTTGTCGGCAACCAGAGCATCACGGATGACGAGCTCCGCGCGTCGATCCAGACGCAAGCTGCCGGGTTTTTCTCATTCTTGACCTCGACCGGGAGCTACCGAGAAGAGGCCTTTCGCAATGACATCGATCTGTTGCACGCGGCCTACTATGACCGTGGATTTCTCAACGTAGAGATCGGGACTCCACGTGTCGCGCTCAGCGCAGACCGTCGCTGGTTAGACATCACGGTGCCCGTGCGCGAGGGACCCCGCTATCGCGTAGGGCGCCTCCAGGTCACCGAGAGTGACGTCGAGAACAACGAGATCGAGCCCCTTGGTGGACGTCGTCGCGTCCGCGAGATGTTTCATTTTAACCCAGGGGACTGGTTCTCACGCACGACGATTGGCCGGGATATTCTCTCGCTCCAGACCTACTACCGCGACCAAGGGTACGCCAACGTCGAGGTGCGTCCTGACGTGCAGCCTCGCGCGAGTGGGCAGACCGTTGATCTCAATTTCAACATCCGCCGTGGCGCGCTCACAACGATTCACCGCATTGTCATCCGCGGAAACACCAAGACCGCCGACCGGGTCATCCGTCGCGAGCTCGCCATCATTGAGGGCGAACGCTACAGCGAGACGCGCTATCAAGAGTCACGACGTCGCGCGATGGCGCTCGGCTATTTCGAACGCGTGGAGCTCTCGACCGAGACCGTCGAGGGGCACCCTGACTGGGTCATCGTAAACGTCGAAGTGACGGAGAAACCCACGGGGACTTTTCAAGTCGGCGCGGGTGTCTCATCGGTCGAGACGTTTATTCTCACAGCGCAGATTCAGCAGCAGAATCTATTTGGTCGCGGTCAGGGGTTCACCCTTCAAGCGCAGCTGTCTCCGCTTCGCCAGATCTTCGCCTTCCGCTTCGTCGAGCCTTATTTGTTCGACTCGAACTGGACCGGCGCGGTGGACCTCTACAACACGCTCCGTGCGTTCGCGAACTTCTCTCGCACCGCGACGGGTGGATCCCTCTCGACAGGGTATCCGCTGCTCGGGACCAACGATCTTCGCTTGTCGCTGAGCTACACCGGCGAGTTTGTGGGCGTAAACCGCGGCGGCGCCTCGACGCTTCTGAACGGTCAGACGCTGCCACAAAACATCTCAACGAATCCGCCGATCGAAGGCGTGTTTCGTAGCGGATTTAACAGCGCGATCGGCATCTCGATCACCGGCGACAACCGCGACAACCGTATCCAAGCGACCTCCGGAATCTTTGCCCGATTGGGCTTCGAGGTGAGCGATCGTCTGATCGGTGCGTTCTCGACCGATCGTGGCGCCGACGGAAATACCACGCCGTTTGAGTACATGCGGCTCTCGGGAGCCGTGCAAGCCTACGCGCCGTTGTTCTGGGGGATCGTCCTCAAAACACGTATCAACGGCGGCTTGGTGACCTCGCGCAACGAGAGCGGTGTGCCGCTGGCCGAGCGCTACTTCTTGGGCGGCATCATGGACGTGCGTGGCTATCGCCTGCGTACGCTCGGCCCCGTCTACCAAGTGCCCGGAATGTTTAACGACCAGCCCACGCTGCTCAACTTCAACATCGGCGGCAACGTTCAGTTTTTCTACAACGTCGAGCTTGAGTTTCCGATCCCGTTCATCGAGCGCGTGGGCCTCCGGGGCGTGCTCTTTCACGACGCCGGAAACACTTGGAACCTTGAGAGCAAGTGGTGCGAAGGTCGGCAGACCGCCGAGAGCGCACGACACCCAACGCTCTCGCCATGTGGCTTCAATCCGTTGCTCCTTCGCTCCAGCGTGGGCTTCGGGTTGCGTTGGTTCTCGCCGCTCGGATTGCTCCGCTTTGAGTGGGGATTTCCGCTCAATCGCATCGACGGCCTCGAAGACCCAAGCGTCTTCGAGTTCACCATCGGCAACAGCTTCTAGCGACCGCGCGTCGCTGCTCACTCAAGCATCGAACGAGAGACCTCGCATGGAAGACCATCGACACTGGGACGCAGTCGAAGAGGCCGTAGAGCTCCTTCGCGAGCGAGACTACTCCTTGGCCGAGAGCGCCCTCGACGACGCCCTCAAGGCCGACAGCGACAACCCCTACGCGTGGTTCTATCTCGGGGTCGTGCACTTCGAGCAAGGGCAGCACGACAAGAGCGCGATCGCGTACGGCGAAGCACTCAAGCGCTCGCCTAATTATCTTGGCGCCGCAGTAGGCCTCGGCCACTGCATGCGGCTGCTGGGGCGTCACGACGACGCGCTACGAGCAGGCCAGCTCGCGTTGGACATCGCGCGCAACAATGGCACCACCGAGGACGGCGACGCGCACTGGCTCATCGCGCTCACATTTGCCGCGAAGAAAGACGCGACCCGTGCGATCCGCCATGCAGAGCTGTTTCTCGCGTCGCGGCCTGAGCTAGAAGCACAAGCCGACGCCGAAGCAATGATCCAATCACTGAGAGAAAAAGCACGACATTTGCACTCAGTGAGCTAACGCAAATTGCAATCGTCCGAGGCGTCGAGAGTATTTTGTTGACCGTCCCTGAAGTCGCACCTATAACCCGCTCACTCCTGACGCGGGGTGGAGCAGCCTGGTAGCTCGTCGGGCTCATAACCCGAAGGTCGTAGGTTCAAATCCTGCCCCCGCAACCAATACGTCGAACGCCCAGTAAGCCTTGTGCCTGCTGGGCGTTTTGCGTTTCTCCCTGGCAAAATGCTGAGAATACGTCACTCAGCTAGGATTTGGCGCGCGCCTTTGTTGGCTTCTTCGCGGGAGTGACCGTCTCGGCGGGCAGCGACGCCAAGAGAGCGTTGAGCGCGCAGAGCTTGACCTCATTGAGCCCCGTCGCGATCGCGAGCAGCGCCTCGTCGGGTGAGACAGCGAGCGCATGCACGCCGCCGGGGGTGAAATCATGACTGACGAATCGGCGTGGATTTTCGCTGTCCAAAATCATCAGCGTCCCGTCAAATTTCGCGACGATTACAAAGCGCGTTCCGCCAGCAAAGGCGACACATCGACCAGAGCTCTCGTGCAGAGGTAGACTTGATGGCTTCGCGTCCGCCCGCAGCAGAGTCACCCGCTGATAACTGAGCAACGCGAGCGCGCCGCCGTCGTCGACGACGAGGCCAAACGCGCTGCTGACCTTCGCCTGTGCGCGACACTTGCCGCTCGCCACATGGATGAGCGCTACGTGCGCGCCGAGCTGAACACCGACCCATTCGCCGCTACGAGAGAAACACGCCACGAACGATTGACCAGCAATTTTGCTTGCAAATCCATCAATGAGGACCGCCTGTCCGAGGGGCTCAAGGTAGACACCGCCTGCGATCGGGCGGACGCGAAGGTCCGCATCGCCGCGATGCCAACGCGCCTCGTCGGTGCCTTCGAGAACGACCTCTCCGGACACAGGATCAAGAACACAACTGTCCCGATGAATGACGCGTGTCGCGTTGGCCGTGATGTACAGGCCGTGAAAACCCAGGCGAAGTTCGCGAGTCGTCTTCACCTCGCCAGAGGCGCAGTTCAAGCGATCGACCACGGGGGCGCATCGCGCGATGATCAAGTGCTGGCCATCAGGCTCAAACGCGAGGGTGGTGATGCGGGGACTGTAGGGCAACCCGGCGACGTCGCCGGTCTCAAGATCGAGCCGCGCAAGGGTGCCATCGGATGCGTGAAGCCACAGCGATTTTGCTGGGTCTTCGACCGCGTACAGCGGCGGAGACTCAAGCCTCAATGTGTGACTCGTCGACAGGCCTTCGAGCGGCACGATGTAGAGGTGTCTCCACGCGCTCCACGCGACGATGCGCGAGGCCTGGTCTACAAACACCGCCCCCTCAATGGCGGTCTCAAAACCCAGTCGCTGCTCACTCAGAAGGGTCCCATCACGCACGCTGAACCATCGCAGCCACCCGTCGCGCCACAAGATCCCAAACGAGGCCCCCTCGCGCGAACACGTCGCAGCCAAAATGCCTAGCCTCTGCGATACAACAGACGTAAGCGAGCTCGTCGCAAGATCCGCCCAGAGCTCCGCGCGATCACGAAACAGCACGAGCAATCGCGAGAGGTCCGGCGTCGCGACCAGCCCAATGGCAAGCGTCCCAGACGCCAGACGCTCGTTGTCATCGAGCGCGTGCTGCCAACCATGATCCAAGCTGAAGACCCACGAGACACCCACGAAGTGTGCGACCGCAGCACGGGCGAAGCCTGCGCACGATTGGATGCTCAAAATCCATGGTGATGGCGTCTCTAACGGCGGCAGCGGCACCGACTCTGTGCTCCCCGTGGCAGTGTCAAACCGCTCAAGAACCAAGCCAGTGGCGTGAAGCACCACGCTGCTCTGCCCTACATGCACCCAGTGATGCCCCGAGTCGCCCGCGGTGCCTGCAAACCGCTGGACGAGCTTGCCGCTGTCTTGCTCCAGCTCAAAAAGCGCGTGCGCGATCGCGACGAATACACGCGACTCAATGACCATCACGCTGCGCGAATAGATATTCGCTTCACCTGCAAAAAACCTTGGCTCTTGAATCGTGCGCCACTCGATTTTTTCTGCGTTTGACATGGCTGAGGCTAGCAGCGGCGCGCGCGCGTCGCTGCCTCAATCTCGGTCAAAAATTGGATCGCCTGCAGTCTTCTCCGTTAAGGCCATCGGAGCACTTTTGCTGGGAGAGCGACCATGACCATTGCTGATCTGAGCGGATTTTCGCAGGCATTTGAGCGCGAAATCGCGCGTTCGCGACGCGGTAACTACCCGCTCTGCGCGCTGTGCGTCGACTTGGTGAGTGCGTCAGACGCGCTCATCGATCGGGTCGAGAGCGCGCTGGATTCGGCAGCGCGCTCAAGCGATGTCGCGATGCGATCGAGCACCGAAGAGTTTGTCGTGCTCTTGCCCGAGACCACCAGCGAGGGAGCCGAAATTCTCGCCAGGCGTCTGCAAGAGACCCTCGTAGAATCGCTGTGGAATCCCAGCGAATCCGCGATCACGGTCGGGTTCGCGCAGTTTGTTCCGAGCATGGAAGGGTCTGCGCTCTTGCTCGCCGCGCGTGAGGCCGTGGTGCAGGCACGAGCCTTCGATTTTGACGCACGTCACAGCGCGCGCTGAAGCGCCCGCAGAACGGACACACGCGATGAAAGACTCAAGCACCAAGAGCCGACGAAGCTCGACTCGACGCCCCCTCCGAATGAGCTGTGAAGCCGTGCGTGAGCGTGATTTTTCGCTCCTCGGGCGCGTCGTGGTCGACATGTCCGGCACGGGGATGCTGCTCCGAACCGACAAACACATTCTCACTGGCGAACCGGTGATTGTGTCCTTCGTCGAGCCCGCGAGCGGCCAATGGTTTGATCTCCAGACCACCGTGGCGCGCGTGGTCCACGGGCGACGCAAGCGAGACGCAGAGCGCGGTGTTGCTTTGTCGTTTGACTCTCTCGCCGACGGAGACCGCACCATGCTTGAGAGCGCCCTCCACAAGCGCGTCCCGCGGCTCCCAAGCGCCCGCTAGCGTCGCGTCGCGATGAGCTCGGTCACGGGCGGCGGGATCAAGAACCGCGAACGATCCGAGCGCATTGCGGTGAGCTCTGCCAGCAGCGTATCGCACACTTCTTGCTGCAAATACCCTGTTGCGACGAGCTTGGGTGCCCACACCCGCCACCACGAATCAGGCCACGAAAACACAGGATCACCGCCGCGACACACACGCTGATGGATCTGCAGGTGTGTCACGTCAAAGCCCGCGCGATCCAAGAGCCTAGGCATCTCGGCCATCACGTCGGGGTTGCCTCCCCGGTCGCGCCACGAGCGATCGGTCGCAGCCACCGCAGCGTCGTGCGCCGCGCTTCGGGGCATCATCGTCATCGCGGTGTAGTTGCAGTAGTCGTGCAACACGATACGTGTCTTGCTGTGCGAGTGAAGCGCGATCTGCTCGATCACTTCGCCGGGCGAGGGCAAAAAGCAGAACAGCCACCGGGCCCACACCACATCAATGGGCGGCGCAAACTGAAGCGCCTCTGCCAAGCCACGCTGCACGTCACATACGCGAGCCTCGACGTGCAAAATTCCTCGCCGTTGAGCCTCGTCGGCAAGAAAACTCACGAACGATTCTGAGGCATCGAGCGCCGTCACGCGCCCTGTCTCGGTGACCCATTCGGCCAGCTCAAGGGATGCCCACCCAGGGCCACTTCCAAGGTCCAGCACGTGCTCTCCAGCGGCCAATCCCGCTCGAAGCCACGCGTCGTGCGCGGCGTTGCTCCACAGCCGGTGTTGGAGCCGCAGACGCATCCACTCATCGTGGCCCGTGCCCAGCACATACGACGCTTTGTCAGTCATGTTGATCCCACCGTGACACAGTCCCCGAAGCCACGTGCACAACGAAGTGCTGGGGCGATCATCGGAGATCACACTATGCATTCAACTCGCGCGCTTGGGCTCTTGACGTTGACCCTCGCTTTGACATCGGGCTGTAAGAAACCAACGCCCGCGCAGTTTCGACCCACCGTCGAGGCGGCCCCTGCGGCTGCGCGCACCGGGCTCATCCGCGAGGGAGAGCTCGCGCCAACGTTTGCCGTGACTGCCCACAATGGCGCACGGATCGAGAGCCACGGCCCGCGCGCTCGGCCGCTGGTTCTGTACTTTTATCCACGCGACGAGACCCCCGGATGCACGATTGAAGCGCACGGGTTTCGGGACAGCGCGGCCGACTTTGCTGCGGCTGGAGCCGACGTCGCCGGCGTGAGCACCGACAACACCAGCTCGCACAGCGCGTTTGCAGCGGGACATCAGCTTGGATTCGCCCTCGTGAGTGACCCAGACGCTACGCTCGCTGCGGCGTTTGGTGTGCGCGTTCGCATGGGATTTGCGCAACGGGTCACCTTCGTCATCGACCGCAGCGGCCATGTCCGGAGGGTGTTCGAATCCGTCACGCCTGAGGGTCACGCGACCGAAGTGCTCGCCGCCGTTCGCGCGCTTTAGTCTGCTGGCGTCGACGCCGTAGACGGCTCGCGCACAACCGAACGACGCGCCATAGAGTAGGGATGCGCCGACGTCCGCTTGTGACCTTCTAGGCCCACGATACTGAGCGATCGACCGGTCTTTTCCCAGTCTTTGCTCAGGCGCTCGAGGCCCTCAAGCACGGTGTGATCCACGATGTGTGCTTGAGAAAAGTCAACGCGCACGGTCTGAGCGACGCGCAGCCGCGAGAGGACTCGCTGGATCGTGAGGTAGTTACTAAACACGGCCGCGTGACCGATGTGCAGCGTCAGCGATCGGTTGACGCGCTCAAGGCGGATCGACGGCGCGAAGGAGTTGCGAATGGGCATTCCACCCATGAGATGGAGTGCGAATTTGCAGAGGATTCCGAGGATCACGCCCACCAACAGGTCCGTCGCCAGGGTCGCGACCATCGTGACCATAAAAATCACGGCCTGCTCGGGTCCGATGCGCCAAGTCTTCGAAAACTCACTCGGTGAAGCGAGGCGCACACCGGTAAAGACCAACACCGCGGCGAGCGCTGCGGTGGGGATCGTCCGGAGCAACCACGGCGCAGTCGAGACCATCGTGAGCAAGAGCAATCCGTGAAAAAAGTTGGCCCATTTGGTCTTCGCGCCCGCTCGAACGTTGGCCGAGCTGCGGACGATCTCGCTGATCATCGGCAGTCCACCCAGCGTCGCGGCGACGATGTTTCCGATGCCCACCGCAAAGAGATCTCGGTCAAGGCTCGCACGACGCTGCCACGGATCGAGACCATCGACGGCCTTGGCGCTCAACAGCGACTCAATCGAGCCCACGAGCGCGAACATCACAACGTACTTGATTGACACGCCGCTGGTGATCGCCGACCAATCCGGAAACGCCAAGGACGACCACAGCCGCGCATCCAGCGGAAGCAGGCTGCCTGGCCCCGCGGCGAAGTCATGACCGCCGATCATGTAGTGGTGTGGGTGGCGGAGATCAAAGAAGAATCCCAGGCCAATTCCAATGGCAATCGCCGCAAGAGAGGGAGGGAGCTGCTTGCTCCAGCGCCAAGTGAGCCTCGGGAGAAGGACCAACACGGCGAGGCACAGCAGCCCGATGACGGCCACCTGAGGGTTGAGACGAAGGACGCTCGCGGGAAGGTGCGCAAGGAGCGCCATCGGCCCTCCCTGAGGCGCAGGGACGCCCAAGACTTGGTAGCTCTGTTTGGACACAATGATGACCCCGACGGCAGCCATCATTCCGTGGATCACCGAGGAGGGAAACGTATCGCCGAGCACGCCCGCACGCATACGAGCCAGCGCGAGCTGGAGCACGCCTGCAACGACGATCGTCGCGAGCGCGCGTCGGTAGCCGACGACGCCGCCTCCGAGCTCGCTCACAGCGCCTAACACAATGACAATGAGTCCCGCGGCGGGGCCCTTAATCGTCAGGTGTGCGCCACCAAAGAACGTCGCTAACAGCCCACCTACGATCGCCGTGACAATCCCCGCAATGGGAGGAAATCCGCTGGCCATTGCGATTCCGAGAGAGAGCGGAAGCGCGACAAGCGCCACGAGAAATCCAGCCAAGAGATCGTCGCGCCAGCAGGCACGGAGGCCAGCGATTCCTTCGGGTGGCAGAGCTGCAAGCGCCCCGACCTTTGCGTCGGGGAGCGGTGAGGATGAGGCAGTCATGCGATGGGTGAAAGCATGTGGCGTGCCGACGATCGATCCGTCAATCGCAATGAAATGGTCAGGGATTTATCAAGCGATCCGTTAGATTTGGGGCGTTCGTCCCCACCTCGTGTCGAATTGCCTCGGTGACGTGGAGCATCGCGTCGATCGCAGGTCGCTGCAGCACGATGATCGCCTGAGGCGCGAGACCAAGGCCCGCGATGGTGATCAGGAGCAGGTACGAGATCGTGCGCTCGTAGCGAACCAAATCGGGCAGCTCAGAGTTCGTGTCGAAGCGAGGCTTGCCAAAAAAAGCCTGAAAAAACACACGCAAGATGGTGATCCCATGGAGCATTGTTGTCAGCAAGAGCACTGCCGCGATCACGGGGTGATGCGACAGCAGCGACTGCAGCAACAGGTCCTCTGCGACCCATGAAAGGGTGCCTGGGGCGCCCACCGCTACGAGACCAAAGAGCAAGAATGACCAGGCCAATCGCGGAAAATCTCTCGCGAGCCCCCCGAGCTTTGAAAGATCCGTCGAACCAGCGCGCGCTTCGACCCACGCCACGGTCAACAAGAGCCCGGTCGCGACCAGCCCAATCGAGAGCATCTGCAAGAGCGAGCCGTGGAGACCTTCGAGACCCGAGGTGCCGATTCCCACGAGCACCATCGCAAGCTGACTGTTGATCACGTACGCGACCGCGCGTGCCATGTTGCGCTGCCCTAGGGCGACAATCGCTTGGTACATCGCGCTGGCGAGGGCCACCATCGCGAGCGCTCGTAGACCCGCCCCTGTCGACTCGGGGACTAAAATCGGCAGCACGCGGAGCGCCAAGAACGCGCCCAAATGGGTGCTCACCGAGAGCACTGAGACGGCAATCGGGCCCCGAATCAGCGCGACGGGCATCCAGCTGTGCAGGGGTGCAACGGCCTTGCGGGCGAGGAGCGCCAACGCGAGAAGCGCGAAGACAACAGTGCTCGCGGTTCCGTGCATCGCGCGGGGGTCCGAAAGATCAAATGGTGTGGGTGATCCCAGCTCAAACCGCGATCGCGCGACGACCACGGTAGCGAGCAAAATCGGCAGCGTAGCGACCAACCCATAGCGCGACCGGATCCGCGACACACGGCGAAGCTCGGCCAAGTCATCGCCAGGTGTCACCGTGAGGGGCGTTGCGCTAGGGAGCAATCCTACGAGCAAAAAACCAGAGAGAATCAGAAGGTCGACCGAGCAATACACTCCGACTGCCGACCCCAGCGTCAGCAACGCGGTCTTGGCCACGTGCATCAGGTCATCGTCGGTAGGGCTCACGCGACGTGTGAGAGAGCGCCTCGGGGCCCCCACCAGCACCGCAGCGGTAACACCCGCGGCGAGCGCCATAAACGGCGCGGAGAACCGATCGATTTCGAGGTGCCAGCGCGCAAGGAGCAAGGGCACTGGTCTACTCACATCGCGTAAAACGAGGGAGGGGAGATAGACCACTGCAGCCGCGATCAACCCACAGACCATCGCGTAAATGACTGTGAAAACCCGGGCAACGCCGAATGCGATCCGTTGCGGGATGCGAGACAAAGCGAAGGCCAGCGCGAAGGGCGCCAGCACAACGAGCGTGGGGACCAAGCTGTACACGTCAGTGGACCTCGTTCGGAGATGTGCGCGACGGGGTGACTGAGGGCGGCTTCTCGGCTCCTACCCAGCGCTCGATCCGAAGCTCGATCGCATCGAAGCGTGCCGAGAGCGCGACGAGCGGGCGAATCAGTGCGCGTTGCATCACTCGGTCCACAAAGAAGTCCTCGAGCGCGACGCGATAGGCCCAGCGAAAAAGCCGAGAATTCTCAGTCGTAGTTCCGACAGCGTCTCTCTCCGAAGAGAGCGCTGCACGGATCGCCTCTGCGTCTTGCAGGGCCGAAGGAGCGCGCAACAGCTGGAGCGTCCGCAGGCATGCGTGGGCGACAAGATGCGCCAACGCGACGGTCCACAGGTGCAGCCCGATCCACAAGAGCATCCAGCCGACTTGGGTCATGGTCGCGTAGGCGAGCGCGGATTTTACGTCGCTTCGCGTGCGGCTCGTGAGCGTCGCGGTCACGGCTGTGAGCACTCCCAACGTGCCCACAGCGATCGACGCGACGAGCGACTGCGAGAGCAGCGGAGCGGCGCGCAGCAAGAGATAGACCCCTGCATGGACGGACAAGCCACCGTAGAAGAGCGCGCTCGACGAGGTGGGACCTTCCATGGCGCGGGGCAGCCAGGTGCCCAACGGAAAGAGCGCGCTTTTTCCGACGGCGGCGAGCAAGAGCGACAGACAAACAAGCGTGGATTCTGTGGGAGAAAAGTGCGTCGAGTGCTGCGGCCACGCGCCTCGACCAAACGCGTCGGCGAACTCGGACGAGCCCGCTGCGTGATGCAACAACACCGCGGCGATGAGCAACCCGATGTCGGTCGTGCGGTAAGTGACCATCGCCGTGATCGCTCCGCGTTGGGGGCCCGGCCGCAGACGAAAAAAGCCAATGAGCAGCATGGACGAGAGCCCCACGAGCTCCCAGCCCACGAAGAGCAAATCGAGGCTCCCAGCGAGCACCAAGAGCTGCATCGCCGCGGCAAAGAGCGCGAGCAACACAAAGTAGCGAAAGAAGCCCTCTTCGCGGTGCAGATACCTCACAGAAAACCGCGCGATGACTGCGGTCAACGCGCTCGTCAACAGCGACATTGTCACCGAGAGTCCATCGACCAACAGACCAAGCTCAAAGCGATACGCCCCCTCATGTCGCCCATGAATCGGATGCTCGGGCGCGCCGAGATCCACGAGCGCTCCGTAGCGCAGATCAAGCGGAGAGTGCCCACCCAGGACATCTCGTGGACCGGCGAACCAAGTCCACGCGAGCGCCACGCTGGCCAGCGCGGAGAGCCACACGACGGCACGCACAACCGTAGCGGTTCGCTTCTCAGAGGGCACACCGAGGGTGCCCGCCACAAGCAGTAGCGGCAGCACGGGGGCGAGGGGAGCGACGACCACAATCGCGGCAATAATCCTTGCGATTTCGCTGTGATTCACGCCGCGGTGACTCGGGGTGAGGGCCTCGATACGACGCGAACTGGGGCGAGACTCACGGTGCGATGTTGGTGATGCTCTTCGCTGCTCTGGACCGTGGGCAGAGACTCGATTTCGTCGGTCCAAGGCACGAGCTCATCGCCGTGCCAGAGCGAAAACTGCTTGGTGTGTGGATCGAGCACCGCGAGGCGCACCCAGCCGTGGGCCACCAGCGCGCGGACATAGGCCTGGCGCGAAAGCACACGGCGCACCGCGTCGACGCTCGCTTCGACAACGACGAGCAGCCGCTGCGGCTCGTGCTGCTCGGTCATCTGCGTGGGGAGCGCCACGCGCAGGTCGCCGCTCGCGCCCTCTTGGACGCCCAGGAGGGCGACGAGATTGTGAGGCAATTTGCTGCCAGATCCCCACGATTGCGGGTCGACCCGAGAGAAGTAGTAGTCCAAGTTGATCGAGGCTCCCACCGGAACTGCGGCCGCCATGGAGCGCTCAAGCACGTCTCCTTCGGGGTCAACCGAGGCATCGTAAGAGAGCAAAAATGCACGCCGATCAAGAAACAGCCCACGCGTGACGCTCCTGCGGCCGATCACGGCGAGGGCGTTGTTGCTGTGTCCAAGCTCGGGCCTCGCTTGACTCAGATCGACCGAGCGCTCTTCGACGTGGGCGAGGGCGCGCGCAGGCGAGCGTGTCTTGGGTGCATGCTCGAAGTACCGAATGCGCTCAAGTGCAGAGCGTGCTCGCGCAATTTCTAAGCATTTTTGCAGCGATTTCAGCTCTAGGGTGTGCGTGTCTGGGAGCTGATCGAGGTCGTCCAGGGTCACCCCATCGGTGGTCGTGTTGTGACACCCGCCCAAGAACCACGTGTCCTCGGGGATCATGAGTCCTCGTCTGGCGAGCGCGGCGCGCACCTCGGGATCGTTGGCCAAGAGCGCGAACGCGCGTGCGTTGGGTCCGCCACTTCGGCCCGCGCAGGCCGCGCATTGGTACGCCGCCGCGTGGGGGTTGTTCACCATGGACGCGCGATGTCCGAGCAGAATGACCAACCGCGCAAACGAGTGGGTCAAGCCTGCTGCTTCGAGGGCGTCGTGGACGCGCTTCGCGCTGTGCTCGACGCTCTCGTCGTGGTCGGCTGCGGTGTCGGTCGCACGCGTCGGGTTCGGGATCGCGTTGACAGCGAGCCTCGTGCGCGGAACAGGGACAAGCCAACGTGAAATCAGATGGGTTCCGTTAGCAAAAAGACTCGGAAAATGCGTCTGAAGCACCAGGCGAGCGGCCGCGAACACGCCCGTGATGGGCAGCAGCGCGAGACCTCGGAGAAGCGAGCGAGAACCGTGGTCCATGCCACGCTGCGTTCGTGCGGCGAGGCTGAGCGAGCGCTGCCTCCGAAGGTGGACACCCATGTCGCTCTCGGTGGCCGATTCACGCACGTGCTGCGTAGGGCTGAGCACGGGTGGGCAGTGTGCTGCGACCCGAGAATCATCAAGTGACTCGTAGGCCATCGGAATCCCAAAGAACCCCGCGACCCCAAACGTCTCGTGGAGCTCACTCTGCTCTTCGAAGTGCCGGCGAATCGACTCTTCTCGGTCGTCCAAGCAAAACATCGCTTGAAACCGAGGACGTTCGCGACGTGGCTGCGCAGCGTCATGATGCTGGGCGACATCGGTCATCGCGTTGAGCATTCGCCAGACGTGCGATCGCTCCATGGCATCGTGAAAGACCCTCCGGCGCGTGGGCTCGTCGAAGCGATCGAGCAACACAATCGTCGCTGAAATTCCAGCACTCCCTGCACGATAGAGCTGACCCAGGCCGACTCCCCCGAGCTGCATCAACCGAAACAAGCGCCAGTGGTCCATCGCGCGCTTCTCTCGCGCGCACGCTCCCTGCGAAGCCTCCCGCTCTTGCTGCTTCAATTGCTCGCCCATCGCGCGATCAAGCACCAGCCGAACCGCCACAAACTCCGCGAGCGAGACCTTGCGCTGTCGTCCCTGATGCGTTGGGTCCTGTTCGAGCACCGAGACCATTCCGGCCCAGCCTCTGAGCGGCAAGACACTGCGCTCAATGGTCGTACGCCACTCTCGCGCGGGCACCGCCCATCGCGCGAGCTCTTCGGCGATGAGCTTGTGCGCCGAGTCCCGCGACGCACTCTTCAGCGTCTCTCTCGCAGCCTCTTCCCAGCGATCTCTGAGCAATTTTCCAGTAGAAAGCTGAGCAACGACGACCGCTCGAAATCCGTCATTTCCCCCAGGGATTGTCCATGACGCGACCGATTCGTCGAGGTACGCCGCCAAGATGCGGATCAAGAACTGATCGACCGCGACCCACGGATCGAGCGCGTGGGTATGGGCATATTTCTCTCGCGCCGTGCCCACAAGGCTCTCAGGCGCGTCATCCCCACTCGCGGCGCGATCCAGCATCGATCCGAGGGCCTCGAACAGCATCGCCACCACACGCGACTCGTCGCATTCGCGGTGGTCTTTATCTGACGACTGCATAGAGATCCATCGGTTGGTGTCAGCCACCATGGCGCCCACGGCGTCGTGCGAGCAGCCCGCAAAGGCGCGACGCGTCCAGTCGGTCTCGGTACGCAAAAACTCGCACTCGGCGAGACTCGCGGGGCCCAGCTCGTGGGCGAGCGCCAGACGCTCCACCGTCCGTGCGTCGAGCGGGGCACTCCACGTGTCACCGCGACGCAGGTCGTATTCGGCCAACGCATCGGAGAAGGCTCGCGCAGTGATCGTCCCGTCGTGAAGCAGCGCTCGATACGCACTCAGCGGGAGATAGCCGTCAAAACCCAGGCGAACACGAGCGTCTTCGATGGCGTCGTGAAAGGGTCGATCCTCGAGAGCCTCGAGGACATTGCGGTGAAGAAAGTCCCCGAGAGGCGCTTGGCGCGGCAAGAGCGTGCGGACCTCTTCGAGCAGCGTGGCAAGCTGGGCTTCGCCGTGAACAGACGCGTGCGATGACATGTCCCTGCGCAATCAAGCACGACCTAGGCCATCTCACGATGTATCGATAAATCGCAGTCCAATCACAGACCCACGTGGCGCTCCGCCCCAACCGCACTGCCGCTGGGGAAGTTCTCCTCACGCTGCGGGTGCAGGCACACAGGGCAGGTACACGCGCATGCGGGTCCCCTCGTCGACGACCGACTCGCACGCAATCCATCCGCCGTGCTCGAGCACAATACTGTGCGCAACAGAGAGCCCAAGACCGGTCCCTTCGCCAGCATTTTTGCTAGTAAAAAAGGGTTCAAAGATCTGCGATTGGTCTTGTTCTGCGATCCCGATACCTTGGTCGATGACGGCCACGCAGACCATCGGTTTGGGCTCCGCTCGCACGTCGTTCGGTGGCTGTAGATCACTCACGCTGACACTCAGCCGGATGGGGCCGCCCTGGGGCATCGCCTGGATCGCGTTCATCGCCAAATTCGAGAAAACCTGCAGCAATTGTGCTTCGTCTGCGAGCACCCACGCCTGAGAAGCTCCCTCGAAGACAAAGCTGGCCCCACTCTTGCGAGCGATCGGATCCATCAGGTGCACAATCTTCTTCAGCACCACGCTCACGTCGTGTGGGACGCGCTGTCGAGACTGCTTTCGCCCAAAGTCCAAGAGGTCACGGATGAGCTCGGTCATGCGCCCAATTTGCTCGACGATCGTCTGGGCGCTGGATTTCGACGCGTCGTCGATGGTCTTTCGGCGCTCAATGAGCTTGGCATGGCCCAGCATCGTGTTGAGCGGTGTGCCCAGCTCGTGGGCGAGCGAGGCGGCAAGCTGGCCCACCGTGCGCAGTCGATCGCCATGGCGTAGCGTCTCTTGCATCGCCGCGCGCTCGAGAATGCTCTCGTCGATGGAGCGACGCGCGCGGGAAATTTGCTCGGCCATAAGGTTCATTTCAGCGGACAAGAGCCTCAGCTCGTCCGAGTCGCTCACTGCGCTGCGTGCATCGAGCTCTCCCTCTCCGATTCGCCGAGCCTGGGCGGCCAACCGCTGCAACGGCCGACGCAAGACTTGCCGCACGACCACCCAAGTCGCGCCCCCTGCGAGCAACACCAAAGCGAGCGCCTGCAGCACCGACGCGATCAGCGCCAGTCGCTCGACCGCAGCGTGCACATCGAGCGGCTCGTCCAACTCAATCAGCAGCCGCCTCCCCAAGTGCTCAATCGGAACGAGCGTGCGAATTCGCTGCCCATCTTTCGCGACAACGACCTCACCTCTCGCAAACGAGGCCCGCATTTCGGCCCCTGCGGCCCTCAGCCACGCAGGCTCTCGTCCCAGCGAATCAAAGCTGACGTCGATGTGGCTTCGTCGAAGCTCAACATCGTCCACCAGCGCCTGGGCCTTGATCGCGGGGTCACTTGCCACGGAGAGCACTGTCTTGAGCGCGTGGCCAAAGAAGCGCCGATCGCGCAGGGTGGCGTCCATCATGAGCTCTTGCTCTGCGCGCACACGAAGCGCAGCGCCAAGCCCCAACACCAGCGCGATCGAGACCACAATGGCGAACCAAAGACGCGTAGCAATGCTCATACTGGCTTCGCCGGCTACCACAGCTGACGCGCGAAAGAAGCAGATCCAATGCTAAATTCACTACCCAAACCAACACTCTTGGTCGTCGACGACGACCGCGCGATGGCCATGATGTTGGTGTCCTCGCTCGCCTCGGACACGCTGTCGGTCCTCGTCGCTGCGAGCCCTGCGGAGGCGCTCGACCGCATGGAGCACGAGGCGATTGATGTCGTGGTCACCGACGTGCGAATGGGCGCAGGGATGACCGGGATCGAGCTCTGCGCGCGCATGCACGAGGGCTATCCCATGGTTCCGGTGATCGTGATTACCGCGTTTGGAAGCCTCGAGACCGCGATCTTGGCGATTCGCGCAGGGGCTCATGACTTCTTGCCAAAGCCCTTTGATCCCGACGAGCTGCTTCATCGCGTACGCAAAGCGCTCGAGCTGCGAACGCTGCGTGACGAAGTGAGGCGCTTGCGCGATGCCCGCGCGAGGCACGACTCGTTTGATTCGCTCGTCGGCGAGAGCCAAGAAATGAAGCGAGTCTTCTCGCTCGTCGATCGCGTCGCGCAGAGCTCGGCCATCGTCTTGATCACGGGGGAGACCGGCACGGGCAAAGAGCTCGTCGCCCAGGCGATTCACAGTCGAAGTCGACGCGCGCATGGACCGCTTGTGGTGGTCAATTGTGCGGCGATCTCAGAGACCCTGCTTGAGGCCGAGCTGTTTGGGCACACGCGTGGAGCGTTTACAGACGCACGCCAAGCGCGCCCTGGGCTCTTTGTCGCGGCCAACCACGGGAGCATTTTTCTAGACGAAATCGGCGAACTCTCCAAGCCCATGCAAGCCAAGCTCTTGCGTGCGCTGCAAGAGCGTAAGGTCAAGCCCGTCGGCGCAGACACGGAGGTCGCCTTCGACGCCCGTGTGATCGCCGCGACCAACCGCGACCTTGTGTCTCTCGTGGCCGAGGGCCAATTTCGCGAGGACCTGTACTTTCGCCTAGCGGTCGTCGAAATCGACCTCCCACCGCTGCGCGCGAGACACAACGATGTGCTCATTCTTGCCCAGCACTTCGTGAAGCTGATGTCTTCGCGCGAAGAGCGCTTGGTCACGGGGATCGATGCCGAGTGTGCGCGCTTGCTGCTGCAGTACGCGTGGCCCGGCAACGTGCGCGAGCTGCACAACGTGATCGAGCGTGCGGTGGCTCTCGCACAATACGACACGCTCACTGCGGCCGATTTGCCTGATAGAATCCAGCACTTCAAGCGCTCTCACGTGCTGGTGACTGCCGAGACACCCGAGGAGTTCGTGCGACTCGAGGAGGTCGAACGCCGGTACATCCTGCGAGTCCTCGAGGCCACGCAAGGTCATCGCAGCAAGACCGCCGAGATCCTCGGGCTCGATCGCAAGACCCTCTACAATCGCCTGCGCGCCTACGGAGTGGGTGACCCCCCAGCCTCTCTGCCGCCGCCCCCGCCCAAGCCCGTCTAAGCGCAGCAGAGAGCCAGTCGCTTTAGTCGTTGGACTCGTTGCCAAGATGAACGTGGGTCCCTTCGGCACCTCGCACCTCGATCACCCGATCGGCTTTGTTGTGCGTCAGCAGCTGGGTCAAATCGACACCGAGCTCACGAAGGCGCTCGAGGCGCATCCGCTCAAACTCGAGCTCTTGTGCACGCTGGGTGGTTCGCAGTTCGAGGTCATGAACGCGTTGTTCTCGCTCGAAAGCGCGTCGCTTTTCGGCGTCTGCAAGATCTGAATCGCGTCGATGATCACGGGCTGCCAGCTCGTGCGAGGCGGTCGCTTCACTCTCCGCGCGATGTCGACTCGCCCGGAGAAGCTCGCGCTCGAGCTTAAAGTCCTCGAGGTCTTGCGCCTGCTTCTGGGTCGCACGCTCGAGCTGCAAGCGCGTGCGAGATTCGATGGCCTCGTCGTGCATGCGTTGCAGCGATTCGGGCGCACCATAACCGCGATAGACGAGCTTGTTGATCCGGTAGCCACACTGCTCGGCGCGCTGCGCGAGCTGCGGATACGTGGCCAAGTCATTGAGCTTCTCGGTGTGGCGCTTGAAGGACTCGAAGTCGTGCCGACCGGTGAAATCCACGACGTCTGAGGTGGTCGCGTTGACGAAGTCGCCGATGGGGTCGTGCGTGCTGTCGAGCATGCGCGTGAGGTCCACGAGCTCGAAGAAGAGCATCAGGCGGATGGTCAAGACGGCGTCGTCGCTGGTGCGAACGTCGTGCACGTCGTGATACATTTGGTCAGGCAAAAACCACAGCTTTTGAAAGACCAGTCCGTTGGGGACCTTCTCAAAGCCTGCGTCGCCGCCCCGCGATCCGTGCCACGAGAACGTGTGCACGGTGTCGCCAGGCTCGGGGACAAACGTCGCGGGCCCATGCACGATGCGGCGCTCGACCTTGCCCGCTTCGGCTGCGTTGGAGTAGACGACGATGGCCTCTTTGGCAGAAATCGGAAGCGCATCTTCGCGCTCGATCGCGTGATGCTCTTTGGGATCAAACCAGACGCTCGCGGGACCTTGGAGGTGCTCTTGGCGACCATCTCGAAAGCGCACAATCAAGAACTCGCCCGGATGCGCGATGTACTGATTCATCGCTTCGATCCGCTTTTTACCTATCCAAATGCGCTTGGGACCGTCGACAAGCTCGATGTGCCCGTCGGGATAAACCACGCGAAAACGCTCGCCCTCATTGATCGTGAAATAGAACATTCCTCGTACTCCTGACGAACGACGTGGCACCGCACGACCCGAGCGCGACCCGACCGCGCCTTCCAACGCGGCGGGCGCAGCTGGGGCGATCAGTTGGGCCCGCATGCTCTGTGGGATCGGACCGATGTTTGAGTGCATCGAACCGCCAAATGGTAGCGAGCCCACTTGCTGCTGCGGGACCTCTTCTTGATCCTCGGCCTGATGGCGCGAGCGGCCACGTGACCTCTGAACGTTGGCCGCTGGAGCAATCTCGTTGAGCTGCCCGGCTTTCTTCGAATACTTGTAATCCACGTCTCGTTGACTCCCTCCGAGCGACGACCTTACCGCGCATTTCAAGCGCCGTACCGCACAAGGAAAAAGAAGCTCCAATGCAATGGACACAGCTCGGCTCGACGGGCGTTCGGGTCTCGCGGCTCGCGATGGGCACGATGACCTTTGGTGGCGACGCCGACGAGGCAACATCCCGCGCGATTTACGCGCGCTGCCGCGACGTCGGGATCAACCACTTTGACACCGCCGATGTTTACAACGGCGGTCGCAGCGAAGAGCTCTTGGGACAGCTCCTCAGTGGCCACCGCGATGAGATTGTACTGGCATCGAAAGCCTATTTTCCGACCGGCCAAGGCCCCAACGATCGCGGCACCTCGCGCATGAGGTTGCGGCGCGCGTGCGAAGCGAGCCTGCGACGCCTCAACACTGACCGCATCGACCTGTATTACCTCCATCGATTCGACGACCCCACGGACCTCGAAGAGAGCCTCCGTGGGATCGAGTGGCTCGTACAGACCGGCAAGGTTCTCTACCCCGCGCTAAGCAATTTCGCTGCTTGGCAAATCGCCAAATCCCTTGGGATTCAAGCGCTCAATCGCTGGGCACCCGCCGTGGCGATGCAGCCCATGTACAACCTGGTCAAGCGCCAAGCCGAGGTCGAGCTCTTGCCGATGGCGCTCTCCGAGCGCGTCGCGGTCTTTCCGTACAGCCCCCTCGCGGGAGGCTTATTGACGGGCAAATTCAGCACGCAACAGCATCCCGAGGGCACGCGACTTCAAGACTGGCCGCTGTACAAAGCGCGCTATGGACAAGCGACAAACTTCGACATCGCCGAGCGGTTCACCGCGCTCGCAAAAGCACACGACGTCCACCCAGTGACCCTCGCGGTGAGCTGGGTCATGGCCCACCCCGCAGTGACCGCTCCGCTCCTGGGAGCGCGCTCGCTCTCGCAGCTCGACCCCGCGCTCGCAGCAGCGGATTTTAGGCTGGATCCCGAGCTCCTTGCGGCGCTCAATGCCCTGAGCCCCACGCCCCCTCCAGCGACCGATCGCAGCGAAGAGGGCTTGGTCGCTGGGCCAGGCGCGACACGCTAACGCTGCGCAGAATTTCACTCGCCGAGCGTCCAACTGCTATGGCCCTCCCACAGGGCAATCAATGCGACGACTTCTGGCGAACTCATGGGCTCTTGTTGCGATCGCAGGCATCGCCTGCAGCGACGGCAATGAGCCCGAGTCATCGCAGCAATCGCAGCCCAGCGCAGTGCTCCGCGACGACCCATTGACGCTCGCAGACGCCGCACGCGCAGCCCTCGAAGCCGGCAGGATCCCCGCAGGCCTCGATGGGCTCATCGCACGCCTCGAACACACGTCCATGGGCAGCCGCTCCGAGCGCGGGCGCTGGGGAGCGGCATCCCTGCTCGCGCTCCGCTATGTCCGATTTCGTAGCCCAACGGACCGTGACATCGCGATCGATCGACTCGCTCGCATTAGCACTACGTCTGCATTTTCGCAGGCAACTCAGTGTGAAGCCCTCGCGCGTCTGGGCACCGTTTATCTCACGGCAGACCGTCGCGACGACGCACGCCGGAGCTGGCTCGAGCACACACGGCGCTGTCCCGATCACCCCGCGGCCGTCAACGTGCGCGCGTCGTTGGCCATCATGGACCCGGCGATCGCGCAGGCGGCCAGCCCCGTCGCGCCCACACAACGACGCGGCGGAGACCGCACGCCCGAGGGTCAGCACGCAGTCCGACGCGTGGTGATTGATGCTGGACACGGCGGGAGCGACCCCGGCGCGAGAGGCCCGACGGGGCTCCGAGAGAGCGAGGTGACCCTCGATGTCGCGCGCAAATTGGCAGAGATTCTGGCGACCGAGTTTGGAGTCGACGTGGTCCTTACGCGAGACCGTGACACCTACGTCGCCCTCGACGAGCGCGCACGGAGAGCCAACGACGCCAACGCAGACCTCTTTGTCTCAATCCATTGCAACGCGAGCGAGCGTGCCGAAGCGCGTGGGGTGTCGGTCTACGCGCTCGATGCGCAGAGCCCAAGGGTCGAGGCGCGCTTCGCTCGCAGGGTCAACACGACCCGCGAACTCGACGCGTTTGACGACGCCGATGTATCGCATATCTTAGCGAATTTGCAGCTCGGATCGCAGGGCGCTCGCTCTTGGCGCCTCGCGCAGCGTGTGCAGCAAAACCTGCTAACGACCCTCCGCGCTCGATACGCCGAGGTCGATGATATGGGCGTGCACGCGGCGCGATTTAATGTGCTCGTCGGCACCGAAATGCCCGCCGTTCTGGTCGAGGTGTCGTTTGTGTCCAACCCGCTCGAAGAAGCGCGACTGCGGGACGACACCTACCGAGCCATCGCGGCGCGATCCATCGCGCGCGCCATCGTGGGCAACGAGTAGCAATCAAGACATCCGCGCTGGACGTCGGCCGCAGCATTGGTCAGGGTGTGCGCCACCATGACACAGCCGGGCCACGAGCCACTCGCAGCCGAGACACGACCTGCGCATTCGTCTGCAATTGTTCAGGCCACCAAGAGCTACCTCGAGATGCACCGCGCCCCGATCCGGAGCGCAGCGCGCGAAGGCCGCGGCGGGCTCGCGTTGGCAGCCAAGACCACGACCATGTTCGATGGGCTCTTGTCTGCGTTCTTCTGCGCAGCGCGCGTCCAGAGCGGGCTCTTTGAGGGCGCGCACACCCTGGCGCTCTTGGCCGTCGGCAGCTACGGCCGCGGCAATCTCGCGCTCGGGAGCGATCTCGACGTGATCGTGCTGTCAGACACCCCCGATGACCCACGCGTGACGGCGCTCGTAGAGCTGCTGCTGTACCCCCTGTGGGATGCCGGAGTGTCCGTGGGACACTCAGTGCGTTCTCCTGCAGAATTGCTCAAGCTCGCCCGCGAAGACGTGCGCACCGCGACCACCATCCTCGACGCCAGAGTCGTCGCTGGCGACGCCGTGTACGCCAACGACGCGCTCGAGCGCGGCTGGCGTGCGCTGCACGACGGCGCCGTCAACACCCTCTTTGATGCGATGTCCCTTGAGATGCAGGCTCGGCACGACCGCTACGGCGCGAGTGTCTATCTGCTCGAGCCCGACGTGAAGCATGGTCGTGGCGCGCTCCGTGACCTCGACATCGTGAGCTGGACACTCGGCGCGCGCTACCGAGTGCGGTCATTTCGCGAGGCGCTGCAGAAGGGATTTCTCACGCAATCAGAGACGCAACGACTCGAGGATGCGCGGGATTTTTACTGGAGAATTCGCTTCTCGATGCACGCACTCAACGGGCGCCGCGCCGACCGCTTGACCTTCGACGCCCAAGAAGACTGCGCGCGTGTGCTCGGCCTCGTAGGCGACGATTCAGACGAGGCCCTCACGCAAGGAGCCGAGCAGCTCATGCAGGAGTACTACCGGCACGCGCGCACCGTGGCGACCCTCCTCGAGCTCGTGCTTGAGCGCTGCCGAACGCAAACCCGCACGGCCAACGATCGGCTGCTTCGGCCCGAGCGGCTCGCCGACGGGCTCGAACGCTTTGACAACACCATCGCCCTGAGTGACTCAAGCGCCCTCGAACGCCAGCCCTCGGTCGCCCTCCGAAGCATCGATCTTGCTCTCGCAATGGGCCTCCCGCTCTCGTCGCGGACCCGCGAAATGATCTCTCACGCCACCTCGGATCCCGCGTGGTGTGAGTCACTCCGCGCCGATCCCGAAGCCGGCGCGCTCTTTGTGCGATTGCTGCAACACGCGCCGCGCGCCTCGCTGCGTCTGCGCGGCTCGGCGGTGAGCGCCACCGAGCAGGGCAGGGGATCGGTCCTCGCAGAGATCCATGACCTAGGGCTCTTGCTCGCGCTGATCCCCGAGTTCGCGCCGGTCACAGGCCGCGTCCATCACGACGTCTACCATGTCTATACGGTGGACGTTCACAGCGTGGCCTCGGTCGATCGACTGCACGAAATGACCCGCGGCGAGCACGCACCACCCTTCGCAATCGCTGCCAGAACACAGGCGCTTCTTCCGCGTCGCGATTTGCTCGCGCTCGCTACCCTACTGCACGATGTCGGCAAAGGTCGCGGAGGTGATCACTCGGCGGTGGGCGCGACGCTCGCACGCACAATCTGCGAGCGCTTGGGGCTCTCAGCCGAAGATGGCCTCGAAGTATCCTGGCTGATTCGGCAGCATCTGCATCTCTACCACGTCGCAACCCGACGAGACCTCAGCGACCCGGTGACAATCCAAGCGGTCGCGAGCGTCATGGAGCGCGCGTGGAGGCTCCGCGCGTTGTACTTGCTCACCGTCGCAGATCTCTCCACGACGAGCCCGACCTCGATGACCTCATGGAAGGCCAGCATGCTCGACGAGCTGCTCCAGCGCGTCGACGGGGTCTTGAGCGGTCAAGACGCTGCAGTGACCGAGAGCGCCTTGCGCGAGCGTGCGATGAGCACAGCGGGCGCGGATCAGGCGCTCGTAACCGAGCTCATTGACAGCATGCCGCCGCGGTATCTCCAGGCCACAAGGCCCGACGCGATCGCACGTCATGCGCGCTCAGTGCTGGGTGATCGACCTGCAAATCAACCGCTGGTTCATATTTTTCCGATCGAGCGCGAGCGCGATGATCTGCTCGAAATCGTGATCGCCGCCGAGGACCAGCCGGGGCTGCTGGCGCGGTGGACCGGCGCCCTCGTCTCGGCACGGCTCGATGTCCAGTCAGCGCAGCTCTATTGCCGCCAAGCGGGCGCGCTGCGCGAAGCCGTAGACGTCTTTATCGTCCGAAGACTCGATGACGACCCGGGCGGAGTCGCTAGGCTGCAAGAGACCCTCCCTGGCGCCATCGCGCGATCGATCGGCGGCCCGGTGACTCGACCGAGCATCAGGCCTCCGGGGTTTCGACGCGCAGAGCCCTCGATCCGCACCGAGGTCTTGGTCGACCACAGCGCGAGCAGCGAGCACACAGTCATCGAGGTCTTTGCGCGCGATCGACCAGGTCTTTTGCACGCAATCGCAGATGCGCTGTACCGCCTTGAGGTGAGCATCGCCTCGGCCAAAGTGAGCACCGAGGGCCGGCGAGCAGCGGACGTATTTTATGTGACCGACGCGCTCTCACAGAAGCTCGACGACGCGCTGTCAACACGGGTCGTCGCGGCGCTCAAAGACGTGTTAGATCCGGCGACCGCCTGACGGGCGAATGGCATTTGTTTTAGACGCACCGAATAGCGAAGTCGTCTGTACGTTCAACCTTGGATCCCATGGCCGATTTTCACCACAAGACGCTGAACCTCTTTGGCTCCACGGCCCTCGCTGTGCTGCTTACGCTTGCGCCCACGAGCGCCCACGCGCAGCGCGGATTTCGGATCCCCATGCCCGGGAGCTCGCGCGCGCCCACGCCGTTTGAGCTCGCGGTGGGACGAGGCGACCAAGCCCTCCGACAGGGGCGATTGGACGAAGCCCAGACGCAGTTCAACGAGGCTGAGAGGCTCAACCCACGAGACGCTCGACCTGCATTTTACTTGGGTGAAATCGCTCGCCGACGCGACGACTATGCGACCGCTGAGAGGCAGTTTCGGATCGCAATTCAGCGCAACGATCGCATGGCCGAGGCACACGCCTCGCTAGGCGCAGTGCTCCGAGAGCTTCGTCGAGGAAGCGACGCGCGAGCGGCCTTTCAGCGTGCGCTCACCTTGGATCCACAGCTCGCAGAGGCCCACTACGGCTTGGCCCTGTGTCTCGAAGACGACGGAGACTCTGCACGGGCTGTGAGTGAGTATCGCTCGGCCATTAGGCTGAGCCCACGAGACGCAATGGCGCCACTTAACCTCGGAATTCTCCTCGCGAACACGCGCCCCGCGCGGGGGTCGCAACCTCGCGCCGAGGCCCTCGCCATGCTCCAATCCGCCCTGCGCAATGGCTCAGACGACACCGCAGTGCTCATCTCGGCAGGGCCTGCGCTCCGGACGCTCGGTGAGTTCGAGTCATCGGCTGGCGCCCTAGAGCGCGCTCGGACACGGAGCCCCCAACCCTCGGCCTCTCTGCTCGCAGAGCTCGCGCAATCGCTCTGGGCCGCAGGCCACCGGCCGATGGCGCTCACACGCATCGCCGAGGCCGTGACTCGAGCGCCTTCGTCTGCAGAATTGCACTATGTCCGTGGGCTCATGCTCGCCGAGAGCGGCGACCGCGCGGGCGCGCTGTCCGCCCTGCGGCTCTGTGTTCAGCACGGCGGAGATACTCCCCTCGCGCAGCGTGCCCGCCAGCGCCTAACCGCCCTCGGGTCACGCTAGGGCTTGCGGTCTAACGTTAGTTCTGTAGCAAATTTTCACCAACTCCATCCCATCACGGTACGTTGAACCCGAAGGGAGCGCGCACGGCTACGCAGGTCGGACGTGAGTCCCTAGATTGAGCTTTCTCACTCGCCATGCGCCAATGCCCAACTTGCCAGCTAAAATTCTGGGGTGAGAGCGAAACAGTCTGCCCCAACGATGGCAGCTCGCTCCAAGAGGTCGTGATCGCCAACGATCGCACGCGTCTGCTTGGCGCGATGATCCATGGTCGATACCTGGTCGACGGTGTGCTGGGTGATGGCGGAATGGGCGTTGTTTACCGAGCCAAAGACCAGCGCGAGGGCCGCCCTGTCGCGATCAAAGTGTTGCGTGCTGAGTACTCTGCCGAAGAAGACTTGGTCGCGCGATTCGAGGTCGAAGCGAACGCCGTCGCAGCGATCAATCACCAGCATATTATCAAGGTGTATGAGTTTGGCCGTCTCGAAGACGGATCCCATTTTTTTGTGATGGAGATGCTCGAGGGGCGCTCACTTGGGGAGGTCATGCACCAGGCCGGCAAGGGTCCAGACGGCGCACGTCGACCGCTGAGCCTAGATCTCGCGATGCACATCGCGCGTCAGATTTGCCTAGGACTTGGCGCTGCCCACCGCGCGGGCATCGTCCACCGCGACATGAAGCCCGACAACGTCCAGCTCATTCGCGTGGGCGATGACAGCGCTTTTGTAAAGATCTTGGACTTCGGGATCGCGAAGGTCGCCAACTCTAAGGCCGCCCGCACGCGCACGGGGTCCGTATTTGGAACACCCCAATACATGTCGCCTGAGCAAGCAGGCGGAGAGCGCGACATTGACCCACGTACCGACATCTACGCGGTGGGCGTGCTGTTGTACGAGATGCTCGCTGGGCGCTTGCCCTTTGACGGCGACACGCTGATGGCCGTGCTCGCGGCGCACATCTATCAACCGCCGATTCCACTTCGGACGATCCCTGCTGCACGCGGAGTGTCTGCAGCGGTCGAGTCCGTGGTGCTCAAAGCCCTGCAAAAAGACAGGACGCAGCGCTATGACACCATCGACGAGTTCGCCGAGGACATCGCGCGACTGCAGATCGGTGCCGAGCCTAGGTCGCTCGATGACGCTGAGCCAACGACTGTCCAGCAGCGAAGCTCGATTATGCCACCGGCGTTCGCGCCCGCGCCCTCGGTGCCGCCGCCGCCCATGATGAACGCGCCGGTGGTGTTGGTTCAGCCAACCATCTCACCTGTCACGCGCGCGCGTCCCGAGACGCCCAAAGCGTCGTCCAGCGCCGCGTGGGTCGGAGGCCTCGCGCTCGTCGGTCTGCTCGCGTTTGGGGGTGCAGGACTGATGATCTACCGCCGCGCGCAGCCCGGAGCAGACACCGCACGCGAGGTCAACCTCGACACGCCCCAGGTCACAACCGAGCCGGACGCCGGGAGCGCGACGGCGACGATCGAGATCGATTCGCTGCCGTCGGGTGCGACGCTCACCGCCGCTACGATGCCCGCCTGCGTCACTCCCTGCACCATCCCCCGTGGCACACAGCCGCGTGACATTGTCGTGAGCTTGGAGGGCTACCAGACGGCCCAGTTTCGGGTCGAAGCCGATGGGCCAGAGCGCTTGCAGGTCCTGCTGTCGCGCGAGCAAGCGGCGACCGTGCGTACGCGCGTGATTCGCACAACGGTGACCCGCACGGTCACAACACCGCCGACGGCGCCCAACACACCGTTGCTGAACCCGTTTTGACCGCACCAAGCCCAAGCGTCTCGATGGACTTGCGCGCAGCGTGACAGCGGAGCCCCGATCGGGGGCCAATCGTGCGGGATGTCACCACGAGACACGGTGAGAGTTGCGCATAGACCACTGGTGCCGCTAGTTTCCGGCGCTCCGATGATTCGATCGCTTGCCGTCTTGGCGCTCTGCGGAGTGTCGCTTTCGTGTGCACCCGAGAGTGGCCGCCCGCCACCGCTGGGAACTCTGCATTTTCCCACGCTCGCCGTGGCCTCACCCGATGGGCGCTTTCTCTACGTTGCGAACTCGAACTTTAACCTCGAGTTCTCAGGGGCTCTGCTTCAGCGTTTTGATCTCGATGCCATCCGAGCCCGCGCACGCGCGCGTCAGAACAACGGAAATCTCCCCGAATTTGAGCCCAACGAGGCCTTGTTCGTGAGCTCCGATCGTGGCGCCGCGGTGCGACTCGGCTCGTATGTGACCGGCCTCAAATTCAGCCCCGATCACCAACGGCTCTACTCGGTCTCGCGTGGGACGGGCTGCGTCACGTGGATGGACGTGGGCGCCGATGGGGGCCTTGAGTGCGGTCAATCCGGCGTCACGATGGCGTGCGATACCCAGGCCCAATCGAGCGTAAACCACTGCGTTGGATCGAGCCGAACGGGCCCACGCAATCTCTTGCTGCCGATCAACCCCACCTCGCTGGACGTCTCGACGGGCCCCAACAACGACCGATACCTCACGATCACCCACCACGAAGAGACCCGTTCGCGGTTCTCGCTGATGGTCGATCGCGGCACAGCTGGCCCCGTGATGTCGCATTTTGCTGGAGAATTCCAGGCGCGATTGTGGACACAGCTCAGGCTCCCTGGCCCTGATCACCACTGGCTGGTCTTCACCCGCGACGAGCCCTCCATTGGGCACGCCCGAGTGTTCGAAGATGGCTTGTCTTCGTTTGTCTACCGTGGCTCACCGACCGTCCCCACGACCGTCTCGTCTGAGCTTGGAGTGATCGATGTCACGCTCGATCCCTGCAACCCAACACGTGCCTACATCGCGAGTCGCGCACGTCGCGGTTCGCGTACCAGCGGGCTATCGGGAGACGCGCTCCTTGCGCTCGACGTGAGCAATCCTGCCGAGCCAAGGGTCATCGACCAGCTCTCGATGCCGATCGGTCCCTCGCGTGTGGTCCCCGTCCGTCGTGGCGCGACGTGCGCCGAGGGAACCGACCTCTACGTTGTGCTCTACGACTCGCGAAAGATCTACGTCGTAGATGCAGAACGATGGCGTGAAACAGCGCAAATTCGCACACAATTTGGCCCCACCGACCTGATCGTCGATCCGCGCTTCGACGAAGCCGATCATCACTTTCTCTACCTCATTAACTTTTCATCCATGTGCATTGAAGTGATCGATCCTGTGACGCGACGTGTGCTCTTCACTGTGGGCGAACCGATCCGCCCCCGGGAGCTCACATGAAGCTGCGACTTCTCGCTTCGCCAGCCATTTTGCTGACCGTTGCGCATTGTTCAACAGCCCCGTCACTGCCCCAGTCGTTCAGTTTTAACCGTCCTACCGCGGTCGACTTTGTCTGCCTTCGCGTGCCGGTGGGCTCGGACGGACGCATCGCCCCGACCACGATCACCAACGGCACCGAAGTCGAGTCGTTTCCTATTGAGCAGTGTCCAGCAGTCAACGCAGGGACTAGCTCCGATTTGCAAATGACCGCGACGGGATTTGTCGGCCTTCGGATCTTTGCCCTGGTCACCCAGGCAGACCGCGGCGAGGTCGCGCTCGTCAACCTCCACCCGCGGTTTAACACGGGCTCACTCGACACCGATCCACGTGTCCCGGGCTTCACGTTCATCCCTGCTGGGGCGTTTGCGTCGGCCATCGTCACGCACCCACAGGGACGGGTGACCTATGTGGGAAGCGCCGGCGATCGCGCGATCACAATCTTGGACAACCGCAGGCTCTTGGCGGGGCGCAATTTCGAGCTCCGCAACGCTGGCGGAGAGGTGATGCGGTTTGGCGATCTGCCGTCCGAGCCCATCGACCTTGCGCTGCGCACCGTCGGCAATCCCGCGAGGACGCTCTTGTACGTGCTCCTCCGCAATGGGGCAGTGCGCGCGTACGACGCTACGAATCCCACAGAAATTCCAGTGTTTCGGAGCGAAGTGATGCTCACTTCGCCCGCCACACCGGCTGGTGACGGTGGCACCTCGCTTGATGCCACGGTGGGCGACGCAGACCTCGACGCCGCCATGGATGGCCAAGCCGACGCGAGCGCAGAGGACGGCGCCACACGAGGCCCAGCGACGGGCGAGCACATGGTCGTCGGTGACGATGGTCGCGTGTTTATCTCGGATCGATCCAACCCCATCGTGCACGTTCTCGCGCCCGACGCAGACGGAACCACCCTCCGCGAGACCACCCCGCTTCAGGTCGGCGTAGGCACCACGCGGCTCGCGATTTCACCTAGGCTTCCGTCAGACCAATCGCACTTTGTGTACGCGGTCACGGTGGGCTCTGCGCAGCTCGTCGTGCTCGACGCGACCCTCCGCGACGGCGTCGAATCGGCGACCTATGGCCAAGCCGTACGCGCCAACGCGATCCTCGACGATCCACGATGCCAGACCACGCCGTTTGACAGCGCGCGTTGTCCGAAGATCGATCCAAACCTCCCACACGACCGCGTGCCACTCCGTGCGCCGGTGCGCGCGGTGGGCTTCGTAGGCACCCGAGGACGTGACGAATCAGGCCTCGGCCAGTGTGATCTCACCGAGCCATTCGTCGAAAACTGCTCGTCGCTTCCGCAGCCGCGTCTCGATGTTTTTCGTGGAATTCATGCGGTAGTCGCCCTCGCCAACGCGCAGGTTCAGATCGTCGATCTCGAAGATCCCGATCGCAACTGTGACGTGCGGGTAGGGCTCGGAGCTCGGCGTGCGTTCTTGCGCCATCTCCCGCGCGGCGGAGACGCCACGACGCGACCCACCCTCATTGGCGCGCCGCAGTTCACCATCAACGGTGGAGCATCGTCGCCAGGCGGGGTCAACCCAGCCATCACCGCGCTCGATGGTAGCGACACGCCCTGTAACGAAAACAACAACCACTGCATCGCGCTCCCAACACAACCCGGTGACTCAACCCTCGTTGATCCTCTCGCGGTCCGCGACGCTCAGTTTGTACTTCGCTACGAAGGCCAGCTCCCGCTGCGTGCGATCCAGGCCGCAACATTCACAAACGGCGCGACCCCCGGCACCGTACAGCTTCAAGCGCCAGGCGCGCGGCTCTGTGAGCTCGGTGCGCTCTCCAACGACCGATTGGTGCTCTCGGGCCCAAGCCCTTACTCCGACGAGCTCCTGCGCGGTGACGCCAGCGTGCCGCTCCCTGCGCAAGACCCGATGTGTCCACCCGATCGCTGCCGCGCGGTGTTTGGAGATACCAGCGCGCGCTGCAATCGCGAGTACCGCATCAGTGTGGCGCGCCCCGACGGGCTCGAGCTCGAGGTCCCCCAATCGATGACGGCGCTCGGCCCACGTGCAGGAGAACCGTGTGGCGTGGTAGACGCAGCTTCCCCTGCAGAATCTCAGGCAGAGTTCGCTCGTTTGCTGCGCTGCTGCTACCCCCAGGCGACACGCGTCGAAGTGCGCGCCGCGCAGTCTTGGGTGGTCGCGACACAACCCACGGGGCGCTCGACCGAGTTTCAACACAACGTCATCGCGCGCGACGGAGCCTGCGTCGAGGACCCGTCGTTGCCCTTCACTGGGCGATTGCGCGAAAACGCGACCTACGACAGCGGCGCATTGCAGCTGCGAATTTCCTCAGGAACACAGCCCACCACCCGCGACTCGCAGTTTGTGTTTCGCACCGGCGGCGGCTACGCGCAGCTGGTCTCCAACGCTGGCGCGCCGGGCGCGACGCAGGTGCGCTTTCTGTGCCCATCGGACCGCGTCTTCATCGTCGATCAGACTCCCGCGACGCTTCGCGAGTATACGCTCGCCCCGTTTACGGGCACCCGCACGTTTAACTGAGCCCGGAAATCGTCAGCAAATTCACAAACAAAATGCTTATGACATTCTCTGTCACGGGCAAATGTTGAGAAGGCGACGTGGCTGCGTTCTCTTGCTAAGACGCGGGGTAGACACGCGATGGCAACAGCAACAGCAGGGCGTGGCGTCGGGCGAAGCAAAGAGCCCACGCCATCAATGCGACAGTACCTTTCCGCGAAAGAGCAGTACCCGGACGCGCTGATGTTCTTTCGCATCGGCGATTTCTATGAGCTCTTTTACGAGGACGCCATCACTACTGCGCGGGCGCTCGACCTCAAGCTCACCAGCCGCGACAAGAACGACCCAGACCCCATCCCCATGTGTGGCGTGCCCCATCACGCAGCGCAGAACTACCTTAGCCGGCTGCTCGAGCAGGGATTCAACGTCGCGATCTGCGAGCAGCTCGAGGACCCCGCCAAGGTCAAAGGGATGGTCAAGCGCGGCGTCGTCCGAGTGCTTACGCCCGCGATCGTGCTCGATGGAGACTCGCTCACACCCAGGGCCAACCAGTTTGTCGCGTCCGTGGTCCCTCCGGATGCGGGGCTCGAGAGCCATTCGCCCTGGGGATTTGCAGCATTTGATCTCACGACGGGCGAGCTCTTTGCCGGAGAGATCCAGGACCTCGCGTCGATTTCGGCAGAGCTGCGCCGCCTCGACGCGCGCGAGCTCGTCGTCGCTCCAGAGCTCGAAGCGCAAGCCAAAAGCATCGCCGAACTTCACCCCAAGCTTTACGTGCGACTCCAGCGAGAACCCACGCGGCACCAAGCCACCACGACACTCGAAGCCGCCGTCGGCAGCGATGAGCTCGTCGCGCAGGGTGACAAGTTCACCGCGCTCGCGCGCCATGCAGCGGGCGCAGTGCTGCAATACGCAGCCGCTACGCAGCCCAATCACCAAGTGCGTGCGCACCGATTGATGACCCTCGACGCGCGCGATTACCTCGTCCTCGATGACTGCGCGCAGCGACACCTTGAGCTCTTTCTGAGCGCGCGTGGAGACAAGCAAGGCTCGCTCTTGAGCCTCCTTGACGAGACGATCACGTCGATGGGCGCGAGACGATTGCGACATTGGCTAGCGTTTCCACTGATGGATGTTCGCCGCATCCGCAAGCGACACGACGCAGTGGCTGCCCTGGTCACGCACGCCAACAGCCGCGGAGCTCTCCGTGAACAGCTCCATGGGATCGCAGACATCGAGCGTATTGCGGTCCGCGCGACGCTCAACGCTGTCACGCCCAAAGACCTCAACGCCCTTCGCGAGAGTCTTGCAAAAATCCCGGCCATTCACGCCCTCCTTGAGCCTCTTGGCCCAACGCTCAAAGAGCTCCGAGCCCCCGAGACCGCGGCCAAGACGCTTAGCCTCTTAAACCAAGCTCTCCATGACGATCCGGCGACGTCGCTGGGTGAGGGTGCGGTGTTTCGCGAAGGCTACGACACCGAGCTCGATCGGCTCGCCAAGCTCGCCAACGGTGGGCGCGAGTCCATCGCACAGCTCGAACTCCGCGAGCGCGAACGCAGCGGAATCGGCTCACTCAAGGTCCTCTACAACCGTGTCTTTGGCTATTTCATCGAGATCACCAAGGCCAACCTCCACAAGGTCCCGAGCGACTACAAACGCAAGCAAACCATCGCAGGCGGAGAGCGATTTCTCACCGAAGAGCTCGTCGAGCTCGAGCGCACGATTCTCAGCGCAGACGAAGGCCTCGCTGTGCGCGAGCGCGAACTCTTTGAAGCGCTCCAGACCGAGCTCGCAAACGCGGTCTCGCCACTCACACGGGTCGCGCGTGTGCTGGCTGACCTCGACAGCCTCGCCTCCCTCGCCGAGGTCGCCCATCGGCTCGATTACGTGCGACCCGAGCTCGACGAGTCCCTCGCGATCGAGCTCACCGACGCACGTCACCCGGTCATCGAGACCGTGCTCCCACCCGGGGCATTCGTAGCAAATTCGCTCACTGTCGACGCGCGCACCGAGCGACTCTTTCTCGTGACGGGCCCCAACATGGCGGGCAAATCCACGCTGATGCGCATGGTCGCGCTCCAGGTGATCCTCGCGCAGATGGGGAGCTTTGTGCCGGCGACCAGCGCGCGGATTGGTGTGGTAGATCGCGTGTTTACCCGAGTGGGAGCCAGCGATGACCTCTCGCGTGGGCAGAGCACTTTTATGGTCGAGATGACCGAGACCGCCTCGATTTTGCGAAGCGCCACCACGCGATCGTTGGTGGTCTTTGACGAAATCGGGCGAGGGACCAGCACCTACGACGGCCTCGCGATTGCGTGGGCCGTTGCAGAGTATTTGCACGATGTTGTGAAGTGTCGCGGGCTCTTCGCCACGCATTACCACGAGCTGTGTTCGCTCACTGAGACCAAGAGGCACGCGGTCAATGTCAACGTGAGCGCACGCGAAGTCGGCGAAGCCATCGTGTTTCTGCACAAGCTCCAACCTGGCGGCGCGTCCCGAAGTCACGGGATCGCGGTAGGCCGCCTCGCGGGGCTCCCAGAGCCCGTGATCGCTCGCGCACGTGCTCTTCTCAAGGACCTCGAACGCGGCGACGGCCCAGGCGCCCCTACGCGCCAGCGAGGGCTCTTTGAGCCACGCCCTGAGGCCCCCCTGCACCCGGCCCTCGCGACGCTCTCGAGCACCGAAATCGACCGTATGACCCCCATGGATGCGCTCAATCTCCTCGCGCAGCTCAAGGGCATGATCGTCGGCCCTTCGTGACCTAGAAGGGCGCGCGACGGACCGCGTCGAGCACCCGCGGGGACGCACGAAACGGGGAAATCTCGAGGTGCCGCCAACCTGTCGCGCTGCGGCCACTCGTCTCAAATCGCTGGGGTCCCTGAGGGGCTCCCACGATGAGCATCTCGCACACCCCGCGGCGCGAGACCATCCCGTCAGGACATGGAGCCTCTGCGAGTGCGGTCTGCGCAACCAAGAACGCGATCGCGCCCGTCGCGATCACCCAGCGGACAGATTTAGACAACGCGTTGTGATGCATGGTCCTTCTGTCGTCACGCTCCGCGGTCTGTGACACGGCCGCCGTGCACAGCGTGCGAAATCAAGACGCCGGCCGCGACCGACACATTGAGCGAGTCCACCGTGGCGCTCCCCGGGATCGAGACCACAACGTCACACTGTGCGCGGACCTCGGGCGAGAGGCCCTGACGCTCGTTGCCAAGGACCATCACCGAGGGGCGTTTGACCTGCGTCTCAAAGAGCGAGCGACGCGACGCGCGATCGGTTCCGAGCACAGACACACCGCGGCCACGCAAGCGCTCAAGCATCCGGGCGAGCGACGGGACCCGCACAAAAGTCACCGACTCAGCGCCTCCCTCGGCGATTCGAAGGGCCGCCGCAGGGAGAGGATTCTGCCCCTCGGGTCCTTCAACAATCGCGACATCGACGCCAAAGAACGCACCCGTCCGAAGCACCGCGCCCAAGTTGTGCGGGTTCTGCACTCGATCAAAAGCGATCGCGAGCCCACGCCCCCGCAGCAGGACGTCGGCGACCGACTCGGCGCTGAGCGTCTGCCGCGGACGCATCCAGAGCAGCACGCCCTCGTGATGCTTGGACTGCGCCAAGCGATCGAGTGAGTCCACGGACATGACCCGCGGCACGATCTCTCTCGCGCGCAGGGGCTTTAACAGCGCATCGAAAGACTCCAAGAGCGCAGGCGCGATGGCGAGCCGCAGCACGTCGTCGCCACGCGCTGCGAGCGCCGCCTTCGCCGCGTGCAGACCATAGAGCAGATGGCCGTCCTCGCGCTCTTCGCGCACCTCACGATCGCGGTAACTGTCGCTCTCTTGAGCTAAATTCTGTCTGCGAAATCCCTGACCATCACGACTTTCACGCACGTCACGTGGGCTCTCTTGTGGGCGCGTGGCGCGCGGCTCTGCGTCGCGTGGAGATCGCGTCTGCGGTGCCACGCGGCTCGCTGGATTCGAGAGCACCGGGCCCTTTTGGCCAGGAGGTGAATGGGGTCGGTTCATCGGAGATCGCGGGGGTTTTCGGTCGTTCACAACACGCGCACCATAGCGCGCAACGGGCCCTGCGATCGCCTACAATTGCAGCGCGGTCCACACCTACGTTGCCCCCAGGCGTGCTAGTGCCTCGCCGACCAAGGTGCATTTGGTGACCAAGCCCCGACGACCGATTTTACGCGCCAAGACCCCGCACGAGGCGCACACGAGCCACGCGAGAGCACCCGACCCAGTGCTGGATTTTCGCTCGTGGATCGTGTTCGAGGACGATGTACTGGTCTGTGTCGACAAGCCCGCAGGGGTTCTGTCACAGGGAGGCGAGGGCGGCGAGGGCGTCAATCTTGTCGACCTCGCTCGGGCATACCTCTCGGTCCCCGCGGGCGTCGGAGTGCTCCATCGCCTCGATCGCAACGTGTCTGGGCTTGTCCTTTTGGCCAAGCAGCCACGGGCTGCCTCGCGATTGAGCAGAGATTTTGCAGAGGCTCGCGTCGATCGTCGCTACGAAGCGGTCGCGCGCTGTCGCCCCAACGAAGCGCGATGGGCGCTCGACCAGGTCCATGTCCTCGATGCGTGGTTGGCCAAAGACGAGCGCACCAATCAAGTGACCGCGCGCACGCACGACGAGGTCGCGCTCATGAGCGTGCTCCAGCGCGGTGCCTTCCGCCCCGCAAAGACAGAGGTCCGAGTGCTTGAGTACCTGAGCCCGCCCATCGGGCTGTGTGCGCGCTGTGATCTTCGCCCAATCACCGGAAGATCACACCAACTTCGCGTTCACATGGCGCACCGTGGGTGGCCGCTCCTCGGCGATCCCAAATATGGCGTGCCCGCCAAGGACACTTATCGACCGCTCCTCCACGCCACGATGCTGCAATTTGCGCATCCGATGAACGGCAAATTGCTCACGATCTCGAGCGCCGTGCCCTGGTCGCGCGAGACGTTGTCTTCGCTCGCTGCGGAGCCAAGAGCGAGTAGAGTGCGCGCGCGATGAAGCTCTTTGCCGTAGCAATTGCCCTGTTGTCCGTAGCTGCCTGCACCACAGGGGCGAGCACCGCGGGCCGAACAAACCGCGATACAATCACACAAAACAGTGCATTTAGCCCGAGGGATGTTCACGGCGATCCCGCAACACTGTTGCCCGTTCAGCCCAACGCGTGGACGATGGTCGAGTGCGCTCAAGCGCGGACCTCGCCCCACTGGCCTCGCATAACCGCAGCGATCGCAACAAGCCCCAACCGCGCACAGCTCGACCAGATCATCGCGTCACTGGGGTTCGATCCGCTCGCGCAGAGCACTCGCATGGCGGTCGCTTCGTATGGCGACGTCTCGACCCAAGAGTCCAGCGGCTCTGCGGTCTTGGTCGCCCAAGGGGGCTTCGATCGTGCCCGCGTTTTGGCGTCGATGGCCGAGCACGGAGGCGTGCTGCGAGACGAGCGCATCGGCGCGTTTACAGTGCAATCGAACAGCCAATCTGCAGTGATCTTTGCTGCGCAAGACGTGGTCTTGCTCTTTGATCCCGGGCTCGCGGTCCGCGTGGTGCGGCAGCTCAGCGGCGAAGAGCCCAGCGACGTAACACGCGATCCACAGTTCGCAGCGCTCTGGTCTCAGCCCGGGATGACAGCCCCGTCTGTCGCTCGATTTGCAGCCAACGCGAGCTCCGTCCGCAGGAGAATCAGCGAGCTGTCCCCGCAAGCGTCACGGCTTGAGCGCGCGGTGGGGCTTGTGCGTGGGCTTGAGTCCCTCGAGATCCGCGTGCTCGGCGCAGCAGATTCGGCCGCAGGAGCCGCCGCCATCGCGACCGAACTAGAGGCCACTCGTCGAGACTACGCCGGGCGCTTTTTGCTCCGTCTGCTTGGCTTCGGGCGCCTACTTCAGCAAGGGATCACGGTGGTGAGCGAAGAGCATCTCGTCCGGCTGACTGCCAACGCGACCTCGTCCGAGGTGCAGAGTATTTTCGGCGCGGCGCAAGCCGGTCAGCTGATGCGATGATCGAATCAAGCAGCAAAATCACTACGTAGAACTACTCTCTCCCACCGCGCATGGCGAAGCACCAATGACCACCAAGCAATGGACCGTTCACCCGGCGACGTCGCCGCTTCGAGGCGTGATTGAGGTCCCAGGAGACAAGTCCATCGGCCACCGCGCGTTGATCTTCGCCGCGATCGCTGACGGCACCTCGACCCTCACGGGCTTGTCTCAGGGCGAAGACAACCGAGCGACGCGCAACGCGCTTGAGGCCATGGGCGTACCCATCGAGGAGCTCAGCCCGACCTCCCTTCGCGTCCACGGCGTAGGGCTCGACGGCCTCAGCGCACCGAGCGCGCCCCTGGACTGCGGCAACTCCGGGACCACCATGCGCTTGCTCGCGGGTCTGCTAGTCGGCCAGCGATTCGACAGTGTTTTGTGCGGTGACACTTCTCTTTCATCCCGGCCTATGGCGCGGGTGTGCAAGCCCCTTCGTGCACGAGGCGGACGTATCGACGGAGTCTTCGACGCCGCACGCAACGACGAGGTCGCGCCCCTGACCATCCGTGCGCGAACCCAAGACCTCGGGCTCTCAGAGCTTGAGTACGCCAGCCCGGTCGCGAGCGCGCAGCTCAAGAGCGCGGTCTTGTTGTCAGGGCTCTATGCCAGCGGCTCAACCCTCGTGACTGAGCCGATGATGTCACGGGATCACACCGAGCGAATGCTCCACGCGATGGGAGTGCCTCTGCAGACCCTCGGACCGAGCGTGTTTTTAGATCCCCAAGGCGAAGACTGGGACGGTCGCCTGCGCGCGATTGATCAGGATATTCCCTCGGATCCATCGAGCGCGCTCTTCGCGATCGCGGCGGCGGCGGTCGTCGAAGGCTCGCGCATTGCGGTGCGTCGCGTCTGCATCAATCCCACCCGAACGGGCGCTCTCGAGGTCCTCAGAGACATGGGCTTCAGTGTGTTTCACTCCCCCAAGGGCGACAGCGGAGGCGAGCCCGTCGCGGATCTCGTGGTTAACTCCAAGAGTGGGCGCTTGCGCTCGGGCGCTCGCGTCGGCGGAGAGCTCGCGGTGCGCGCCATCGACGAGATCCCAGCGCTCGTGGCGATCGCATCGACCGTGCCTTTTCGCTCAGAATTTCGCGATGTCCGAGAGCTCCGGGTCAAAGAGTCCGACCGAATCGCCGCGATGGTCGCTGTGCTCAAGGCGTTTGGATGCGACGTCGAAGAGCACCCAGATGGGCTCAGCTTTACTGGACAATCCCTGGTCGGTGCGCACATCGACTCGCGCGGCGATCATCGCGTGGCCATGAGCGCGGTCGTGATGGCTTTGGTCGCCAAGGGGCCCACCGTGATCAACGACGTGGGATGCGTAGACACGAGCTTTCCGGGATTCGCTGAGACGCTCCGACAGCTGGGTGTTTCGATCGAAGAGAGTGTTCGATGAGCAAAAATACGGTTCGTTCTCATCCTGTGATCGCCCTCGATGGCCCCGCCGGTGCGGGCAAGAGCACTGTCGCGATGCGAGTCGCGCAAGCTCTAGGCTACGTACTCGTGGACACCGGAGCGCTCTACCGCGCAGTCGGCGTGCTCGCACAGAGGCGCCGTGTGCGCACTGACGACGTGGCTAGGGTCGAGCAAATCACCATGCAAGCGGTCGAGTCCCACGCGCTCAAGATGGTCGCTCGCGCGGGCGCCACGCCCATCGTTTGGATCGATGGCGAACCACAAACGGACGCGCTGCGCACACCCGAGGCGTCTCATGCGGCGAGTATTGTCAGCGGATATCCAGGGGTTCGCGCTGCGCTCCTCGCGCTGCAGCGCTCGTTTGGGAGCGACGGCGGGGTCGTACTCGAGGGCCGAGACATTGGGACGGTGGTGTTTCCCGACGCCGAGATCAAGTTCTTTATCACCGCGAGCGACACGGAGCGAGCACACCGAAGACACCAAGAACTCCTGCAAAAAGACCCGAGTTCGCAGCTCTCGCAGGTCCTCGCCGCAGTCCGCGAGCGTGACTCTCGCGACGCGTCCCGGGACATCGCCCCCATGAAGCCCGCCGAGGACGCTGTGGTGCTGGACACCAGCGCGATGAGCGTCGAAGAGGTCGTCGCCGTGGTCGTTCAGGCCGCGATCGGTGCTCAGACGGTCTAGCGGGCCCATAAAGCGACCGAAGTCGCTCGGAGTTTGCGGCGATTTCGCATCGATTTGCGTCAATTGTAGCGCTCAGGTGCTTTGACACTCGCCGCACGATCTTCTACAAGGCGGGTCCGCTTCTGTCCGGAGGGCGTGGCCACATGCAGCGTGGCGCTCGAGCCTCGCGACGGTGCAACAACTCCGCAAGAATGGTCCTGCGAGAGACTGCCGTCGCGTTGTAGCCCCCAAACTCGACCCCTTCATAGACTACGGCCCTGGCCACGCAAATCCGGCGAAGACGAAATTAGGAAAGTAGGTCTCTGACAATCATTATGCCCAACGAAACCCCCACCGCCGCATCCGGTTCGCTTTCATTCAAGGATCTCTACGAGCAGAGTCTTGCTCAGCAGGATTCAATTAAAGAAGGCGAGATCGTCAACGGCACCGTCCTCCGCGTAACAAAAGACAACGTCGTCGTCGACATCGGCTTCAAGAGCGAGGGAGTGATCCCCCTCTCGCAGTTCATCGGCGCCGTCGGTGAGATCACCGTCAAGGCCGGCGACAAGGTCGACGTGCTGGTCGAGTCCCGCGAGGACGAAAATGGCCTGGTTCTCTTGTCCAAAGAGAAGGCCGACAAGATGAAGGTGTGGGACGAAATCTCCGCCGCTTGTGATCGCGAAGAAGTGATCGAAGGCACGATTTCGCAGCGCGTAAAAGGTGGCCTCTCGGTCACGATCAAGGGCGGCGTCAAGGCATTCTTGCCTGGCTCGCAAGTGGACCTCCGGCCCATCCGGAACCTCGATAAGCTGATCGGTCAGAGCTACACGTTCAAAGTTATAAAGTTTAATAAGAAGCGCGGAAACATCGTCCTCTCGCGCCGCGTTTTGCTTGAGCGCGAGCGCGAAGAGATGAAGTCCGTCACGCTCAAGAACCTCTCTGAGGGCATGATCGTCAAGGGCACCATTAAGAACATCACCGAGTACGGTGCGTTCGTGGACCTCGGCGGCATCGATGGATTGCTGCACATCACCGACATGACCTATGGCCGTCTCAACCACCCGGAAGAGATGTTCAAAATGGGCGACGAAGTGCAGGTCAAGGTACTCAAGTACAATCCTGACACCGAGCGCGTCTCGTTGGGTCTCAAGCAGACCCAAGAAGACCCCTGGACCACCGCGCAGAACACCTACGCCAAGGGCGTCAAGGTCAAGGGCAAGGTTGTCTCGATCCCGAACCAGAACTACGGCGCGTTCGTCGAGCTCGAGCCCGGCGTCGAAGGCCTCGTTCACATCTCGGAGCTCTCGTGGAGCAAGCGGGTCAAACACCCGCGTGACCTGCTCAAAGAGGGCGACGAGGTTGAGTGTGTTGTGATCGAAGTTGACGCCGCAAATCGTCGGATTTCGCTCTCGATCAAAGACCTCGAGCCCAAGCCCTGGGTGCTGTTCGTCAACGAGTTCAACCCCGGAGACAAAATCTCCGGCAAGGTCCGCTCGATCACGGATTACGGCATCTTCATTGGCATCCGCGACGGCGTGGACGGCATGGTCCACAAGTCGGACCTGTCTTGGACCCTCAAGGTCAACAATCCTTCGGACCTGTACCGAAAGAACGACGACGTCGAGGCGATCATCCTCTCGATCAACCACGACGAAGAGAAGGTCTCGCTCGGGATCAAGCAGCTCCACGATGACCCGTGGAATCGCATCCCCAACGACTACCCCCCGGGCAAAGAAGTCAACGGCAAGTTTCTCTCGCTCTTCGAGGGTGGCGTGTTTGTGCAGCTTGATCCCGGTGTTGACGCGCTCATCCCGTCGCACGAGCTCTCACCCGAGCTGCTCGAAGGCAAAAAGCACAAGCGTGGCGACGCCGTCGTCGCACATGTCGCGAACCTCGACCTCGCAGACCGCCGCATCCTGCTCACGCAGCGTGCCGGAGCTGTCAGCGCCCCCCGCCCTGTCGCGAGCGAGCCGGCACCCGCGCCAGCTTCGACCGACGGCGCCGCGTCGACTGGCACCCCCAAGGTGCGCCACAGCGCTGCTCCTGTCGCCACCCCCACCGCCTCCAAGCGCGCCGGGACCCTCGGCGACCTGATCAAAGAGAAGCTCGGCGACCAGCTCGCTGACGTCGTGAAGACCGAAAAAGAGAGCAAGTAGTCTCTCGTCCGCGGTGACGAAGGTCAGGACGCCGCGCGCTTTACCGAGCGCCGAGCCACCCGACCGCTCCCGCGAGCCGCCAGGTCACTCGAACCGCTCCTCGACACACATCGTGCGTCGAGCGCGCTTAGATCCCTTGGCAGTCGCCCGTTGTGCTGTAGAAATGCACCCCCACGGATGACATCACCGGACGACAATCTCAACGCCACGCTCTCACCCGCGCGTCGCCTTACGTTTACCGCAGTGTGGTGGGCTCTACTCATCGCGGGCCTCATCGCGTTTCGCGGGGTGCTCGTCCCGTTCGTCATGGCTGTGGTCATCGCGTACGTCTTGAGTCCCGTCGCCGCGGCGTTTTGCCGCGTAAAAATCGCGGGGCGCGCACCGCAGCGGTGGATCGTCGTGCTCTCGCTCTACCTCACGATTCTCACCGTGCTCGCGGTCACGATCACCGTCGCGATCCCCGCGCTCACGCACACGGTGCGCTCGTTCGCGCGCAACGAGGTACCCCGGCTCCGAACGCAGTATCACACGCAAATCGCCCCGCGAATTCGCTCGCTCACAGAGCAGCTCGGGGTGAGGCGCGAGCCCACCGCGACCACCCCGCCCGGCGGAGATCATCTGCGCATCGAGCCAAGCGAAGGCGGAAGTTACCGTGTCATTCTCCCCGCCAACGGCATCACGATGGATCGTGTGGACGAGGACAGCTACAGGCTTCGCTCGACAGATTTAACCCAACGTACCAACACCGCGGCGCCTATCGCCGACCGCGTTCAAGAGTACATCGCCGAGCACTCAAGCGACCTCGTTCGATACGGCGGAGGCATCGTTGGAGGGGTTGTTGGAGGCGTATTTCGCTTCTTCATTACGTTGATGCTCAGCGCGTACATTTTGCTCACAGAAGCCGAAATCCTAGGATTTTTGCGCTCACTGGTGCAACCACGTCGTCGCACTGCCTTCGACGAGCTGCTGACGCGTCTCGATCGTGGGCTCTCGGGAGTTGTGCGGGGACAGCTCGTGATTTGCCTAGTGAATGGGCTGCTGAGCGGTGTCGGGTTTGCCCTCGCGAAGCTGCCCTATTGGCCACTGTTGACCGCGATCGCGACGATCTTCTCGCTCATCCCGATCTTTGGTGCGTTCTTGTCTTCGATCCCCGCCGTGCTGCTCGGGCTGCGCGCGGGCGTGGGCACAAGCCTCTTTGTCCTCGTGTGGATCGCTGGAATTCATCAGCTCGAAGCCAACCTACTCAACCCCAAGATCTTGGGCGACGCCGCCAAAATTCATCCGGTCCTCGTTGTCTTCTCGCTCCTCGCCGGCGAGCACTTTTTCGGGATCATGGGGGCGCTCTTGGCCGTGCCCACCATGTCCATCGCGCAGTCGCTGTTTTTACATTGGCGCAAGTACGCATTGGGCGAGCCCGACGACGTACAACCCAACCTCGAACCCGCCACGTCTGAGCCCCCTCCATGACCTCGCGCCCCCTCGCGCGCGGAACCCTCCTCGCCGCGACCGCCGCGACCCTCTTCGGCGCAACCATCCCCATCGTCCAACGCGCCGGGACGCACGTCGGCCCCTTCGCGACCGCCGCGACGCTCTACCTCGGTGCAGCCCTCGCGACGATCAGACTCCGCGTGCACCCATCCCCAACGCTGCCCCGTGCGGCCTCGCTTCGCCTGCTTGCGCTGGCCACCATTGGCGCTGTGCTCGCCCCAAGTGCACTCGCATTCGGACTGCAAAATACCAACGCATTTCACGCATCACTGCTCCAAAATCTCGAGGGCACTTTTACGCTCCTGCTCGCTTGGTTGCTCTACCGCGAACATCTCAGCAAGCGCGTGGCCCTCGCCGTATCGTTGATGCTTCTTGCGGGCTGCACCCTCGTCTATGCGGCTCCGTCCACGACCGCGCAGAGCCTCTCGCGTGGGCCTTGGATGGTCGTTCTCGCGGTCATGCTTTGGGCCGTCGATAGCACGCTCACCCGACCACTCGCGGACCTGGACACTGTGCTGGTTGTGCGCCGCAAGGCGCTCTTGGGAGTGGCCCTTGCGGGGCTTGTCGCACTGACGCGACAAGAGCCCCTACCGACCCCCTCGGCGGCCCTTGTGCTCTTGCTCTGCGGCGCGCTTGGCTACGGCGTCTCACTGCGACTTTACCTCCTCGCGCAACGGCTGATGGGCGCCGGTCGCACAGGGGCAGTTTTCTCACTCGCTCCCTTTGTGGGCGCGTTGGTGGCGTTTGTGCTGCACCCGTCCGTGCCCTCACGGCTCACGCTCGTGGGAGCAGCCCTCGCGATCGTGGCGTTGTGGCTACACAGCACGGAGTCGCACGCCCATGAGCACTCTCATCTCGTGCTTGCCCACGAGCACGCGCATCGGCATGACGACGGCCACCACACGCACTCCCACGAGGGTCTCGCGAGCGGTCATGCCGAGCACTCTCACTGGCACGAACACTCAGCGCTGTCGCACGAGCACGAGCACGGCGACGACCTTCACCATCAGCATCCCCATCCATGACCTGTGGCTGAGCCCCGCACGAGCCCCTCAGGGACGACGACGACGACGAGCCGCGAGAACGCCCGCAAGCGCAGCCATCGAGAGCCCCAGCGCGCCACCACGGGCGTCATTGCGGCCCGCGGTACGGCAGCCGCATCCCCCTTCGGATTCGGAGCTCCCCACGCGCCCATCACGTCGACCCGCATCGCTTGCACTTGCATCACCTCCACCAGCGTCAGCCACGGCGCCTGCGTCTGGAGACTCTAGGACATCTTCTGGGGAGCTCGCGTCGGTTGTCTCTTCGACGTCAGCCGCAGGAGCCTCTGCGTCGGGTGTCGAGGCGTCCATGCTTGCTCCGGCGTCGGCCCCAGCAACAGGCGTCACACGAATGCGAAAGGTGACCGTATCGTCGGCAGGACCAAACCACGTGCGGCCCTCTTGCACGAGACCAAAGCTCTCGGTGATCACCGTGGGCGTTGTCACGGTCGGGATGTTCAGCACAAACGAGAACCGACCCACTGTGTTGGTCGCGGTGGCACGATCCACTGGCGAGGGCCGCGTCGCGTTGACCCAGTTGACCGAGTCAAAGAAGCGGCTCGCTCGGTCACGGGGCTGCGTCGTGCCGAGGCGTGTGTTCACGACATCCCAGGTCGCGCTGCCGGTGTTGCGGTATTCGACCCAGGCGACAGGGCGAGTACCCGAGACGGCATCCATGGGATAGCTGGACGTCACGTAGGTCGCAGCGTACTCGGGCGCTGGCGGAGTGACCGCGCCGTTGTTGCGCACGAGCGTGAGAAAGCGATCCCAGTTCCAACCGTTTCCGGGGTCCTGATGGCGGCCGGCACCACCACACGTTGTCGCGGTGCTCGCACACGGAGCTCCTGAGCCCGACGTCGGAATTTGGTAGTGCCCAATGATGTGCTGGCGATCGATCGGGATGCGATAGCGATCGCACAACATGCGGGTCAATCGTGCGCTCGATTGGTACATCGCGTCGGTGTACCAGCGCCCCGGATCTGCAACATAACCCTCGTGTTCAATGCCCACCGAGTTGTTGTTGTAGTAGGAATTTCCCCCGTGCCACGCGTTGGCCGACTCGCGGACCATCTGCGTCACTTCGCCATCGCTCGAGCGAATGTTGTAGTGCGCGCTGGCCATCGCCATGGGGTTCTGAAACCAAGAGATCGAGCCCGCATAGCTCCCCTGCATCGTGTGAATCACAACGAACTGCACGGTCCCAGTGCGACTCGCACTAAAGTTCGACGTAGAGGCCTGCACCCACCGCGCGGGACCGTAATCCGTTGAGAACTGGGCCTGCTGAGACACCCCCATGAGCTCTTCAACAGTGGGTCCTGCGTGCGGAGAAACCTCAAGCATTTCGCCGGTAAAACTCTGTCCGCGTAGCCCTTGCCGGATGCCGTCCCACACGCGCCGCACATAGTCCGCCTGGACGCTCGGCCCATCGAGCCCAGAGAAGCGCCCCACTGCGCTCGCCCACGAGTCTACGCGGTCCGCTGTCGCCCCGGTCTGCGCGCCGAGCTCGGCGAGCACTGCAGCCGCTCCGCTGACCTGCAGCGGCATCGAACGCTCAAGCGCCGCTTGATCCACCTGCAAGAGCGCCAACGCGCGCCCAAGCGCGTCGTAGGGATGCCCATGCCGCAGGTGCATCGGCCCCAGCTCAAGGCCGGCGTGCGGAGAGCCGCGTTCGCCAGCGTGTTCGTCCTGTGCGACCGGGGCTCGCCATTCGGTCTCGGCGTAGCTCAGTGCCAACAGCACCTCGCGAGGGACCCCGAATCGCGAAGAGGCTAGCTCGATCGCCGACCCCAAGGACGTCGCCTCTTGGGCGACCGCGCGCGCGTGATCCGCAGCAGAAGGAGCGCAAGAAAACAATCCGAGCGCTAAGCAGAGCGAGAGTCCACGCAGTTGTGTTCGCATTTTGGCCTCCGGTGACCGCAAGGATCGTACCGCAATCAATGCGCCGCTGTCCGAAGTAGTTCTCACACAAAGAGTGCGATTTCTTTCGTAGAACTGAGCTCTCAAGCTGCCACCGCGTGTGGCGCCCGTACCGAGACCGCAGAGAGAGAGATCACCCAGTGGGACAAATTCTTGACGGAAAGCGCATCGCCGAGTCGTTGCGGGCCACAGTCGCTCGAGCCGCCGCTGATTTTACAGATCGAATGGGTCGCCCCCCAGGCCTTGAGGTCGTCCTCGTTGGAGAAGACCCCGCGTCGAGCGTCTACGTCCGCAACAAAGCGCGTGCCTGCGAAGCCGCTGGAATTCGTGGCGTTGTCCACACGCTCCCTGCGTCCACATCCGAGCAAGCGTTGATCGCGCGGGTCCACGCGCTCAACGAACAACCCAACGTCGATGGCATCTTGGTGCAGCTCCCGGTACCGGCCCACATCGAAGCAGACCGCGTCTTTGATGCGGTAGACGCCGCCAAGGACGTCGACGGTTTTCACCCGCTCAACGCGGGGTTGCTCTTCGAAGGACGCGCTGGCCTCGTGCCCTGCACGCCATGGGGCTGCATGCGCTTGCTCGACGCCGCGCAAATCGAGGTTGCAGGCAAACACGCGGTGGTCGTTGGCCGAAGCAACATCGTCGGAAAGCCTGCAGCGATGCTCCTGCTCCAGCGCTCGGCGACCGTCACGATGGCGCACTCAAAGACTCGCAATTTGCCTGCGCTCTGTCGCGATGCCGACATCTTGATCGCGGCGGTCGGTCGTCCCGAAATGATCCGCGGCGATTGGATCAAGCCCGGCGCGGTCGTCCTCGACGTGGGCATCAACCGCAACGACGAGTCCAAGCTCGTGGGAGACGTCGCCTTCGCCGAAGCGCTCGAAGTCGCAGCGTTTGTAACGCCCGTGCCTGGCGGCGTCGGTCCGATGACCATCGCGTGCTTGCTCGAAAACACAGTGCGTGCGGCGTGGATGCGCGCAGGACTCCCGCCGTCCGAGCTTAAGCTCTAGCGGCCCAAGACCTTCTCGATGAAGCGATCCAGTTGATCGAGTGAATCGTAGGCGATTTCCACGGTCCCGCTCTGTTTGCTTGGGTCCTCGCGGACTACCACTGGGGCACCGATCGACGCGGACAATCGCGCCTCAAGCTCGCGAACGTTGGGGCTCTCAGTGCTGCTCTTTCGCGGAGTCTCAGGCTCCGCGGACTTGGTCTTGCTCGGTGTCGCGGGGGCAGCTGCCTTGCGTACTCGCGCCTCGGTCTCACGAACGCTCAGGCGTTTTGCAACGATTTCGCTCGCGAGCGCGGCCATCAGGCCTGGATCTTCGGCCACCCCGAGCAGCACCTTCGCGTGTCCCTCTGAGAGCTCTCCCGCCACGACTCGCTCTCGAACAGCGCTCGGCAAGAGCAACAAGCGCAGCGAGTTTGTGATCGAAACCCTGGATTTTCCCAGGCGCTGTGCGAGCGTGCCGTGATCATATCGGTGCTCGTCGAGCAGCCGTTTGTAAGCCTCGGCGGTCTCCATGGGGTCGAGATCGCGTCGCTGAATGTTCTCTACCAAGGCCCACTCAAACGCTGTGGACTCAGCCACGTCTTTGATCACGACGGGCACCTCGCGCAGGCCCGCGCGTTGGGCTGCGCGCCAGCGGCGCTCTCCGGCGATGATCTCAAGGTCGTCGCCGAGCTTGCGCACGACGATGGGCTGGATCATCCCCTGTGCCTTGAGGCTCTCGGCGAGCTCACGAAGGCCATCGTCGTCAAATCGCTTTCGCGGCTGGCTGGGCGAGGGGACTAGGCGTTCGACGGGGACATGCTGAAACTCTTGTTCGGCTTTGCTCGCTGCGCGTTCGGTCACGCTGGGCAAGAGCGCATCGAGGCCTCGTCCCAACGCACGTCGTGGCTCAGGGCCCTTCTTGCTCTTGTCATTCGCCATGACTGCTCCGATTTTTTTCACACGAATGCATTTCTAGCCGCGCGGGCCGAGGAGCTCTTTGGCAAACTCCAAGTATGCCTGCGCCCCTGTCGAGCGCGCATCGTACAGCAGCACAGGCTGTCCAAAACTAGGCGCCTCACTCAAGCGCACGTTGCGCGGAATCACCGTGTCAAACACACGAAAGTGCTTTCGTACTTCGTCCGCGACCTGCTTGGCGAGGTTGTTGCGGCCATCGAACATGGTGAGGAGCACGCCCTCAACCTTGAGCTTCGAATTACGCGCCGCTTTGACTCTCCCGATCGTCTCGGCCAGCTGACCGAGGCCCTCAAGCGCAAAGTACTCACACTGCATCGGGACAATCACTGCGTCCGCGGCGCACAGCGCGTTGAGTGTCAACAGACCGAGGCTCGGTGGGCAGTCGATAAACACGTAGTCAAACCGGCGCCTGAGCTTCTCAATCGCGCCACGCATGACCAAATCACGCCCCTCGCGATCGATGAGCTCGTACTCGGCACCCACGAGGTCCGGCGATGCCGGCGCGACCTTGAGCGTGGCAAGCGCCGTGTCCTGCATCACATCGACCAAGTTAGCGCGCCCCAAGAGCACGTCGTAGGTGCCCCGAACGACGCTCCGAGGCGCGATCCCAACGCCAGACGAAGCGTTGCCTTGCGGATCCATGTCGATCAGCAATGTACGCTTTTCTGCAGCCGCAACGCTCGCGGCGAGATTGACGCTGGTGGTGGTCTTGCCAACGCCACCCTTCTGATTGGCCACTGCGAATACTCGTCCCATGGAAGCGACCGAGGTCTGTACATCGTTCGCTTCGAGACAGCAACGCGCACCGTCGCAATCGCCCCGCAATCCTCCGCAAGTGGCGCCAGGACAGTGCAAGCTCTTGGGTTTCATTCACGGTAATTTATTGGAGTCAAGCAAATCACTTGAGGCTCACAGAAACTCGCGCACTTTCTTGCCGCATTGACGGGATGGGTTAGGGTCGGTGCAGATGTAGGTGTGAGTAGGCGATCGCGACAAAACGCGGTCGCAAATGCGCTCAATCGTGTTGGACCCGCCAACCCGTTTGAGCGCGCACGACGCACCCTAGCGGGACATATCTTGTCCCCTGAGGATCGAGCAGAGCTTCGATCACCTGCCACACGCGCCGACGCGTTGTGGTGGGCGTCGGCTGCGTGCGCACACCACATCCCCAACGACCCATTACTAGTCCGTCTGCAGGAGATTTTGCACCATGAAGTCCTATCGCTCGTACGAAGAATTCGCCCGCGAAGAGATCCGCCCCGGCAGCCGCATTGGGTTCTCGCTCGATGAGCTCGACATCGAGAACAGCTACGACGAGGACTTCTCGTTCAGCGACAAAGAGTCGCTCGACGAAGACGAAGACGCATAGTCCGCCCCTGCGCGCTTGGCAATGCGTGGGTCAGCGAGGACGAATGGCCTGCTGACGAAGCTGACGGATCACTTCTGGCGAGAGCTGCGAGGGGTCCGAAGGACGCACGACCGAGGGGGCTTGGGCACGTTGCGTGGGCAACGGGGCTTCAGTAGGGGCGGTCGGTGCTTCGGGTTGCGCTGTGGGCGCTGCTGGAGGCGCGGCGATGGCGGCGATCGCAGCGGTGGGGATCATGATGGGGGCGATGGCGTTGACGTTGGCCGTGGCGGCCGCCGTGCGAAACGTGAGCGTGCCAAAGCGCTCGACGTTGTGAAAGCTCCCACCACCGGGAGCTCGCCAGCCTGCGAAGCGTTGAGGGCCTTGGCGAGGCTTGTCCATCAAGAAAAAGTTCACCCGCCACGAGTCACCGTCTTGCGGCGGAACTCGCTGTGCACCGCTCGAAATATCGCTCCACGGGATCGCTACTTCAACGCTGTAACCGGTGTCTTGATCACCCGGGTTGCCAAGCGTCCCGTTGCGAACGACCGCGACACGCACGTTTGGATTCCACTGAAGATTTCCAAACGAACTGCCCGTCGGTGGCTGCGGCTGCTGCGAATCAAACGTGTGCCCGCCGGGCGAGACCTGAAGCTCGTAGTAGTCCCGGCCATCGCCATTGGGGTCGATCAACACTTCGGTCGTATCGTTCTCCCAATAGTGCGCGTCCCTTGTGGTTGCCGTCTCCATGAGGTTGTCGTCTTGCACTTCCCAACCGAAGTACAAAAAGCGGTTGTCCCAGAGCACACGCACGCTCCCGCGTGAGTCGCCCGGACCCGCTGGCTGGCCACTCGCAACATTGACGAGGGCGCCCGTGGACGCGGCAGATCGCCACGCCACCTCATCGAGACGGCCATCTATGTTTATGGCCTCCGTCGCTGTCGTGACGGATAAATGAGCTGCGGTGGGGTTGGCAGCGCTAGGCGCGGCCGGGGCAGGGGGCGCCGCGGGGGCAGGCGGGGTTACGCCGGTGCGAATCTCGATCGCACGCAGGCGATTCTCGACAGCCGTCGCCGTGGTTGTGCGCACGGCCATTCGCTCATCGCCCTTCCACATGCCGATGTTGACACGCACAATCGGGGCATCCCACGCGGCCGGGATCTCAAAGGTCTGGGTGTCCGTGATGAACTCGCCGCGGCGCCAACGCTCAGGCTGGTAGAGACGTCGCACTTCGCCGTCGTTGTCGTGGTTCTCGCGTGGACGCTCTGCGTCGTCGAGATGGGTGAAGAGCTTCCAACCATCGCCGACGGTCGCGTTGCACTGCCAGTACCACTTGATCGTGACCGACGTACCGGGACGGATCGTGTCGGTCGCGGGCGTGATGTCGTAGCCAAGGAGCGTCACTTTGTCTGCGAAATTGACGTTCAAACGATGTTGCGGCGTCGGCGCAGTGCTCGACGCGACGCGTGCGCGTACGGCGTCGACTTCGCGCGACGACGGGCCGGTAGCTCCGTTACGACGACTCTGTTCTACACATGCGGCGCTCGTGATGAGCATCCCGCACAACATCCACTGTCCAAGCTTCTTCATGGGGTCTTGTCTCCTGGTTCGTCTTTCGCACCGCTCGTCGAGTCGCTCATCGCGAATCTCGAGTCTGCAAACTGCGACATAGCAAACGGTCCACTATGTATTGGGTACGTAAATTTCAGTCGCTTCGTAGCGTGTGACGCAGCGAGCGGCGTGACACCACCCACTGTGAACTCTCTCGATCCTTAGCGCTTGCGGCCCTTCTTGCGGGCGTCGCGCTCGGCCTTACGGGCCTGCTTTTTCTTGTCCTTGTCTTCGGGCTTCTTGCGCGGCCCTGCGGCCGCCTCGGGACCGCCGCCAAACATCGACGCGAGCATCGAGGCGTCCGGCATGCCGCCACCGCCCATTCCAGGCATGCCGCCAAAGCCAGGCATTCCGGACATTCCAGGCATTCCTCCGCCCGCTACGCCTGCTTGGACCATCTCTTTCGCGAGGTTCTGCATCGCCGCGTCGCCGCCCTCGACGTTGAGCATTTTGCGCAACCGATTGGCCATGGCGAGCTGCTTTGCGCCAGGCAATTTGCCAAGCAAACCCACTTGCTTGCCAATGTTGCCCATGAAGCCCTTCATGAAATTAAATTTCTGGACGAGGTCCTGCACCTGCTCAACGGTCGACCCTGAGCCGCGGGCAACACGTTCGGCGCGCCCTGGCTGCTCAAACAGCGCACTGTTGGCGCGTTCGGCTTTGGTCATCGAGCGGATCATCGATTCGACGCGATCAAACTCGCGCTCATCGACGTTCATGCCCTGAGACATCGCTTCAGAAGCGAACGGGATTTTCTCTAGGAGATCCTTGATGGGCCCCATCTTTCGGATGGTCCCGACCTGGTTCAAGAAGTCATCGAAGGTAAACTCATCGCGAAGCATTCGCATCGCGTCTTGCGCGGCCTGCTTCTCGTCTACGACGTTCTTAAAGTCGTTGTAGAGACCAATGACATCGCCGAATCCCAAGATTCGCGACGCCATGCCCTCGGCGCGAAATGGCTCAAGCCGATCCATGTGCTCGCCGGTCCCGACGAACTTGATCGGCACGCTGGTGACCTCACGAATCGAGAGCGCAGCGCCACCACGAGCGTCGCCGTCGAGCATCGTGAGCACTGCGCCCGTGAGACCCAGTCGTTCGTGAAATGCCTGCGCGGTGCCGAGCGTGTTTTGGCCGGCAGCAGCGTTGCAAACGAGCAGGATATTGTGCGGAGAAGTGTCCTTCTTGATGTCCGCGAGCTCTTGCATCAAGCGCTCGTCCACAGCGAGACGACCTGCAGTGTCAAAGATCACCACATCGCGCTTTTGGACCCGCGCCACCGCCAGCCCCTGTTTGCACACCTCCACGGGCGACATGTCCATGCGCGCGGGCTTAAACACCGGCACATCGACCTTTTTGCCAAGGATTTCGAGCTGTTCAACGGCCGCAGGACGCTGAAGATCGGCTGCAACGAGCAGGACCTTCTTGCCGTCGCGCACAAAAAGCCGAGCGATTTTGGCGCTGGTTGTTGTCTTGCCCTGACCTTGGAGTCCCACCATCATGATCACGGTGGGCTGCCCAGCGGGCGCAAACACAATGGCCTCGCCGTCTTCGGCGGACATCAAGCGGACCATCTCGTCCGAGCAAATCTTGATGAAGTGATCCGCTGCACTGAGCGTAACTTTCTTCTCGCCGTGCTGCGCGCGAAGGGCAACGCTCTGCCCAATCGCTTGCTCTTTTACACGCGCAAGAAAGCGCTTAACCACGCCGAGCTCAACGTCGGCTTCGAGCAACGACAAGCGAACGTCGCGTAGCGCGCCGTCAATGTTGTCTTCGGACAACTCAGCGATTCCAGTGAGCTTCTCCCGCGCAGCGCGGAAACCTCGAGCGAGCGCATCGAACATGAGCTTTTCTTTCTTCTCTTCCCTGCGCGGCGGGTTAGCACGCCGCTTGCCCTTGCTTCAAGCAAGGTAAAATCAACTCGGTGGGGGACGACGTGGCACTCAACGCGTGCCAAACAACCGATCGCCTGCGTCACCGAGGCCCGGGATGATGTAGCCCTTTTCGTTCAGGCGCTCATCAATCGCAGCGGTAACCACGGGCACATCGGGGTGCGCTTCGTGGAGAGTCTTGAGCCCCTCGGGACACGCAAGCAGACAGACAAATTTTACGGCGCCAGGCTTGCTGCGCTTCAATCGATCAAGCGCAGAGACCGCCGAATTTCCAGTCGCAAGCATCGGATCACACACCAACACGGTGCGGTCCTGGAGCTGGCCTGGGACCTTGTAAAAATACTCGACCGCCTCGAGGGTCTCGTGGTTGCGATAGAGCCCAATGTGGCCAACTCGCGCGCTCGGCACGATCTCGAGCATGCCATCGAGGATTCCCAGACCTGCGCGGAGAATGCCAACGAGCACGAGCTTCTTTCCGTCGAGAACTGGCGCGTTGTGCATCGTGGTCACCGGCGTCTCGATCGTCGCGCTGGTGAGCGCAAGATCACGCGTCGCCTCGTACGCGAGCAGCATCGAGATCTCTTTGAGCAGCCGCCTAAACTCAGCGACGGGAGTCTCTTTGCGACGCATCAATGACAGCTTGTGCTGAACCAGTGGGTGCAAAACAACGGTGGTATTTGGGTAGTCAGCCATGCGCATGTCCTTCTGAGCGCGGCAGACTAAACCAGTCTCTACCTGGATGGGGCTCGCGATCGCGTTCGCCACACACATTCTGCGCCTCGCTGATGACGAAAGCGGACGGTCGGGATTGCGCGAAGTTCACGTCTTCTCTGACTCGCAATCACCAGCATCCAACGCAATCGAACCTGTATCGAACCGCCTAGACTCACGTACAACCGTGACTCAAGGCCCGGCGCCTACGACCGCGCCACATCTCAGCGCATGATCGCAATTGCGTGCGCCGTTGGAGAGAGCTGTACGATGCAACGCCGCCACAATTACTGTCGTTTTGCAGCTATATTCGCTGTGGCTACGACCTGTTTTGCTCACGCTTCACACGCGGATACGATCCCGATTGAGATCGTCGATCGCACGAGCAACCGGATCATTTTGGATGGACGGCTGGGCGACTGGCGACGCTTTACAGAGCTCACGGGCTTGGACTCAAGCGCTCAAGTTGTCAGCGGGCGCGAGCGCTGGACTGGCGATGTGGACGCTGGGATCGCGTTTGCGCTCGCGCGGGATAATACCTCGCTGTTCATCGCGGCAGAGGTCCGTGATGACCAGCTCGTTCGGCTCGCGCAACACTCGACGCTGCACGACGCGCTCGTGCTCTCGCTCGCGGTGCAAGTGGGCAGCCGAACGGTGGGCTACGACATCGCGATTCAGCCGGGATTTCCTGGACAATACCCAGGCGCGGTGACTTTTCGTGGGTCACGCTCGGGCGCTGTCCGCGGCGCCCGCGTGGTAGAAGAGAACCAAAGTGGCGGCGGCGGATTTACCATCGAGGTGGAAATTCCCTGGCAAGCTCTGCCTTCGATCCGAGACAATCTCGCGTCGCTGCGCGGACGTATGGCCTACCACGACGCGGACTCACCTGCGCGTCCCGGCATCGAGACCGTGCTCGCGACCGGCGGTGGAGACGGGAGCCACTATGAGCAGATGGCCCCCGCGCGAGGCGCGACCTCTGCGACGACGCCCATCGAAATGCTGGCGCAGTTTCGGCAGGCACAGGGGCTCACGAGCACGGAGCCCTTTATGGACCGCAGCGGCAATATCGCTGGAGATCCGCAGCTCGAACGTGTCGCAGTGTTTCCTCGGTTTATCGTCGTCGCGGGACCCGGGATTGCAGGCGGAAACCGCTACGCCTTCGTCGAACACCCCGTCACCACGGCTGCGCAATTCGTCGAGACCGCGCTTCGCGATGTGACCGGCGACGGTCGTCTGGATGTGATCCTTCGTGGTCGAGTCGACGGCGGCGGGATGACTCGCGAGATTCTCTACGTCTATGGCTCTCCCACCGGCAGTGATCAGCTTGAGCAGCTGTTCGCACACGAGCTCTCGCGGACCGTGGGTGCGATGCGTGTGGTCAACCGCGGCACCTTCGAGCAGGGCCCACGTGTTCGCGTGACCTACGCGAGCGTCGAGGGATTTACCCAGCAGAACTATCCTCACATGGCCGACACTGCGGTCCTGGGGGCCCTCACGCCGTGGAGCGATCAGCGCAGCGTGTCGTATCGCTGGAGCGACTCACTTCGACGCTTCGAGATCGCAGCGAGTGACCCCAATCCCAACCGTGCACCCACCGCCGTCGCCGGCAACGCCGCGACCACGGCGACGCCCGGATCGACGGTCGCGGTAGCCCCGGCAGACGTCCAGGGCGTCCTCACATTGGCCCGCACGAGGCTCAACATTGGCGCAAGCGTACAACCAGACTTCAGCGCCGAGGCCAACGTCGCTGAAGATAGACAGCCCGAAACCGTGCAAATTTTCGGACGAAATCTCATCGTCGCGGGTCGCGCTTATCTCTCGGGGCGGTCGTATTACAGCGTCGAGCTGCCCGAAGGGTTCACGGTGCTCTCGCTCACGCTTGCGGACCTCACCAACGACGGCCAAGCCGAGGCGATCGTCCGAACGCGTAGGACTGTGACCACCCAAGTTCGTGGCAACGCGCTTGAGGTCGTCAAAGAGTTCTTGCTCGCGTACTCGTTTGACAGCGCGCATCGGGGCAGGGTTTTCTCAGCTGAAATCTCTCGCACTGTGGGCTCAGACGCGATCGTCAATGAGCCTGTGCTTCCTGCGCCCGGCGCTCGCAACGGCGCGATCACTATTCGCCCCGGACGCGCGCGTGGCTGGACCGAACAGAGCTACGTCTTTCGAGACACTCCGCCACAAGGGTTCTTGCCGTTGTTGCTCCCGTGGCAGACCCCATCCCCAGTCACCTATCGCTGGAACGGTCAGGCGCTCGCCCCTTAGGTCTCTCTGCGTTTTCGCACAGATTCTGCGCGAGCCATGCCGTACACGAGCAGCGGCTCTGGCGAGAGATCAAAGCGAACGCGCTGACCAATCTCGACAGGCTGAGGCTTTCGAGGACCATCGATAAACAGACAGCCCTCGCGCATCTTGTTGATCACTTCGATCGATTCGCCGGCCTTGATGACCTCATGCGCGATCTCGACGCCGCGACCGTCGGGTGTGTATGGCTCGCGGACTACGAGCTGCAGTGCACGCGATCCGAGCGGCAAAACACGCCCACCGGCCGAGCGAATCGCCGCGGTGCTCCCGGCAGCTGGGCCGATATAAAATCCAGAGCTCTTCTGCTCTTCCTCGCGATCGCCCACCTTCAGAATGTAGCGAGACGTCATCGCGGGACACTTGTGCGCAAAGAGCACCTCGTTGAGGACGCGTCGGTCGACCTCTTTTTTGTCCACGTGAACGCGCATGCGCGCAAGCCACGTGCGGGCCATCGCGCCGTCGAGCAATTGCGTGAGCCGATCGAGCACGTTGCCCTTACGAGCACCTGCGAAAAAGCCCACAGAGTCCTCTGGCGCAGAGTTGATCCCGAGCACTGGGGTCTCGCCCAACGTGTGCGAGACGCTCAGCAGTGTTCCGTCCCCACCCACGGTGATCACGAGGTCAAACGGTGTGACATCACCGATCTGTGATCGGTCGCGAAAGCGCGCTTTGATCTTCAGAGTCTTGAGCGCGCTCCGGACTTCTTCGAGCGTCTCGCCATGCTGGGCGTCCGCGCGGATGAGCCGCGCCACGCTTGGATCTTTCTTGCGAAGCAACGCCCGAACGCGAGACATTTTGTACTGCCGGACATAGAGATCATACGCAGATCGCTTGGAAATTACCAGCACATTATCAATTGTGGGCGTTGTCATTTCGCGTCTTTCATCAGCAGCTTGGCTTGGCGTTGTGCGGCGTCGAGGCGGGCGCGGAGCCGGTGGAGCGCGAGCTCCGTTTTGCAATCACGGAGCGACCCAGCGGCAGCGCGCCTGAGCGACTCGGAGACGAGCACCCATTCAATCTCGGACAGTTGCTCGACCTGCTCGGTCGAAGTGAGCTCACGTGCAGCGCTTCGGTCGACCCACGCCAGACGAAAATGCAGCATTTCTCCACACATTCCTGGGGAGAGATAGACAGGCTCGCCCAAGCGCTCGAAGCTCGAAGCCTCAAGCGCAAAGCCCGTCTCTTCGCGGGTCTCGCGTGACGCAGTTTCGTCGATCAAGTCAGCGCGCTCAATCAGTCCGGCCGGGAGCTCCCAAAGCATGGCCGGGTGAGAGGGCCGCAGCCCCACGGGAGGCCTCAGCGCGCTGCGAAGACACACCCACGGATCATCCTGATCATCCTGGTTTTTTGCACACAGAATGATAAGCACGGCGTCAAGCGCGTCACGCTCAACGATGTCGTACATAAAGGGCTCGCTCACTCCTGCTTGCACCGAGACGGTGCGCAGGGACAGACGACGCAGCGACAAAAATCCTCGCGGTTCTTCCGAGGGTCGCGAGTGATCCGCCAATATTTCGAGTGTCACATCTGCCATACGAGCTGACGCCGGAGCCTAGCGCGGTCGCGCGAGCTGTTGGGCAATTGCTGACGCATGAAGAGGACGAACTTCGTCAGGGCCAAGTAGGCGCCATCCGCAGGCCGGCGCCTTCGTCGAAGCCCATCGAGAGGTTCATGCACTGAATTGCTTGGCCAGCGGCACCCTTGATCAGGTTGTCGATCGTCCCCATCGCCACGACGAGATTGCTGCGCGCGTCCAAGGCGTAGCCAACGTGGGCGCGGTTGCTGCCACGAACCCAGAGCGTATCGGGGAGGGTTCCGAGAGGCAAAACGCTCACGGAGGGTGAGTGGCGATAGTACTCGCGCGCGCACTCGACGAGAGCCTGCGCGGTGACTCCATCCTGAGGTTCGCAGTAGGCGGTGGCCAAGATCCCTCGTGTCATCGGCGCCAACGTGGGAGTAAACGTCACGCGGACGTCCCTGGACGCAGTCAGCGACAGGGTCTGCTCGATCTCGGGCGTGTGTCGGTGCGTCCCGGCAACTTTGTATGGGCGCACACCCTCGGAGCACTCTGGAAGGTGTGTAGCGGGCGAGGCGCTTCGACCCGCACCAGACACACCCGAGAGGGCGTGCACGACGATTGGGCGATCGAGCTTCAAGAGATTCGACGCGATCAAGGGCAGCAGGGGCAGCGTGGACGCGGTGGGATAGCATCCCGGCACTGCCACCAGGCCAGCATCGCGGAGGGCGTCACGATTGAGCTCACAGAGGCCATAGACGGCCTGCGCAAGCAGCTCTGTGGCGGTGTGTGGCGCTCCGTACCATTGCGCATACGTTAAAGGGTCACGAAGCCGAAAGTCCGCCGACAGGTCAAACACTCGTACACCGCGCTTTCGCAGCGCTCGGACAGCCTCAATCGAAGCTCCGTGGGGGAGCGCGCAAAAAGCTACGTCGGCACGCGCTGCCACGGCCTCGGCATCAAAGGTCTCAACGGGCAGATCACAGAGCCCAAGCAACTGCGGCAGCACATCGCTCACACGCGGGGCAATTCGCTCACGCGCGCACAACACCGCGAGCTCAACATGCGGGTGCTGCAACAAGAGTCGGATGAGCTCTGCGCCGGTGTAACCAGAGGCGCCAACGATGGCGACACGCGTGGGTCGTTTTTCTGCATTCATGTGAAAAATCGCTCACTGATGGAGTGTTGAACGGACTTGTGTACCGCGCACTGCGCGAGCACATGGCGACGGAGAAATGCAAAACGCCACCGAAGATGTTTGTTGAGACACTTCGTGTGGCGTTGCGTGCGATCACCGAGCCTGCGCTGCCGACGAAGGCAGGCAAACCAAAGCGATCAGCGCTTGCTGTACTGGTAGCGCTTACGAGCGCCGGGCTGACCGTACTTCTTACGCTCTTTCTTACGAGCGTCACGGGTGAGCAGGCCTGCCTTTTTGAGTGGCGTGCGGCGCTCGCTCTCCATCGCTGCCAAAGCGCGGGCGATACCAAAACGCACAGAGTCTGCCTGCGCGGCGAGGCCACCACCAGCGACCGTGGCTTCGACGTCGTAGCGACCCTGGACCTCGACGATCTCAAAGGGCTGCTGCACGAGAAGCTGCGAAGCTGCGCGGGTGAAGTACTGCTCGTACGAGCGGCCATTCACTACAATTGTTCCGGTGCCTGGTCGCACGTAGACGCGGGCGACAGCGTTCTTGCGCTTGCCCGTCGCGTAGGTTCGATCGCTGATATTTGAGCTCATCGAGTCGGTCTCCTGAATCAGATTCGGATCGGCAGGGGCTTGGGCTGCTGAGCCTGGTGCGGATGCTCAGCGGCGGCGTACACCTTGAGCTTGGAAAACATCTTTCGACCCAGGGGATTCTTGGGAAGCATGCCCTTGACGGCGTGCTCGATGAGATGCTCGGGCTTCTGCGCAAGAACATCCTTCGCAGAGGTTGTCTTCAAGCCACCAAAAAACCCAGAGAACGCGTAGTAGTTCTTGTTATTGAGTTTGTTGCCTGAGAGCGCGACCTTGTGGGCATTAATCACCACAACGAAGTCACCCGTATCAACGTGGGGCGTAAAGGTGGGGCGGTGCTTCCCGCGGATCACGCGAGCGATCTCGCTGGCAAGACGGCCCAGTGGCATGTTGGTCGCATCGACGACGAACCACGCGTGGTTCATTTCGTCTTCTTTGGCGCTAAATGTGGACTGCATCACTGCAAACAATCCTTCTTGGGTAATACCCGGGAAACGGAGGGCGGACCATACCTGTGACGTCCTGGGTGTCAAGGGACATTGACAGGTGAAGAGAGCATCCAATGCACTTTTGGTTGGACCCGAGGCTGCATTCTGTCACTTGTGTGCGTGCGCTGGACCTCAAGAATGGGGCGCAGCGCGTGATCGCGCGGCCAAGAGTGCGCGGTCCACCGAGTCTTCAAGGCAAGGATTGCAGACCCCAAACCACCCACAGCGACGCGGAGGACGTGGGATGGCGCTGAGTGCTGGGACGGCGCGTTCGTCACCCGTGCTCGCCAACGCGTCCACTGCGACGCGGATTGCGGCACACGTTCGAGCCTGCTCGAGCACAAAAATCGCTTCGACCGGGGGATCCACATAGGTTGGAAACGTCTCGCGCAAGAGCGCCATTTGCCGGTTGCGATTGCGGACGTTGCGTTCGCCGATGAGCCGCTCCAAAATTCGTGGCGGAGCGCTCGTCCGCAGCTGATTTTGCAGGAGCGAAGACGCGCGGGTTGCGACGTCACCGCGACCGTTGAGTGCAGCATTTGTGACGTCATCCAAGAGCGTCTCGTCCGTCGATGCGTCGGGATGATGCGCGAGAACTTGCGCATAGTGATCGAGCATCGCGAGGTAGGCTGAGCGTCCCGCGTCTCCCTCGAGCGTCGCGAGGGTGTAGGTGAGCATGGTGTCGTTGGGTGACGCGACGAGGAGCTGCTCGATGGCATGACGGCGGTTGCGGTTGTTCATTCCGCTTCGGCGATCCAAGAGAATCGAGATCACAGGACGGCGCTGAAACTCAGCAAGCTGCGTTGTGAAAGCGCGGTGCGTGTCCAGCGGTGGCGGCACGTGTGTTGGCAAAGTGGGCAGCGTCGGCAACGAGAGCACTTGCGCCGCTCGCGGACGCTGCACCAAAGGCCCTGCCGGCGCGGTGAGCGTGGGTGTAGGAGTAGTCAACGTTCGCCTTGCGTTGGCTTGGCGCACGCTGCCGATCGCAAAGAGCATGGAGATGATCGAGAAGCCAGCCAGTGTGCCCAGCAGAAGTCGCTTGCGAGGGCGGTCCGAGGCGAGATCGTTCCACGCGGACTCGGTCGCTGACGCCACGGTCATCACAGAGTCGCGTGTGATGGTCGCTCCCTGACGGAGGATTGGACTCGTGACCTCTGCAAACGTTGGCCTCGGCGCAGCGAGCGCTGCGTTCGCTGAGCTCATTTCGGGTGAAATCGCGTTAGCCAGCGGGACTGATTCGGACGCGGAGGGCACTGCGAGAGCGTCGTCGAGACCACGCAAGAGAGCTTCTGCGCTCTCAAATCGCTCGCTCGGACGCTTGGCTAGGGCCTTGGCAAAAAAGTCATCCAGTGACGTTGGGAGATTCGCGTCAGGAGCGACCACGCCCACCAGCGGGATTGCGCCCGCCATTTGCTGGCCAAGCAACTCCACGACATCGTTGGCGAGAAACGGTCGCTGACCCGTTACACATTCAAACAACACCACGCCGAGCGCATACAAGTCCGCGCGGTGATCGACGTCGGCACCGAGCGCTTGCTCGGGGGACATGTACTCGGGAGTTCCGAAGACCATGCCGGTCTGCGTGAGCGCTTGGCCGCCTGCCATTCGCGCGCCAACTTTTGCGATCCCAAAATCGATGACCTTCGCAAAGTCAGGGTCATCGCCACGCTGAACTAAAACGATGTTGTCCGGTTTGAGGTCGCGATGAACAATGGACTCGCTGTGAGCGCGCGAGAGGGCCGCGCATACGTGCGCTGCGAGCGTGCGAACACGCGGAAGCGAGAATCGCTTGCTCTGCTCTAGGTCATCGGTGAGCGAGCGCCCATCGATCAGGTCCATTACCAGAAAAAACGCGCCTGTTTCGTCGCTTCCAAAATCGTGAACAGCGACGACGTTAGGGTGCTCGAGGGTCGCTGCAGCGATCGCTTCACGCTTGAATCTTGCGACAATGTCTGGGGCTCGCGACATCTCAGCGTGCAAGAATTTGATCGCGACTTTCTTCTGCAGCGTAATGTGTTCGCCGCTGTAGACCGCGCCCATACCGCCCTCGCCGAGGAGCCCGATGATTCTGTACCGCCCACCCACGAGCTTTCCGTGGCGATCTTCGCGCGCACCGACAGCGGCACCGACAGCCTGTCCAGCGCCCGCGTCGATCCTCGCCGCGATCGCAGGGGAGGTCGCGTTCTGGCGATCTTCGAGGCGTGGGCCTGTCAGCTCGCCATCGACCTTCGGATCAGCAGAATCTGTCGTCGATTGGGCGCTAGACATGAAGCGGTGACCTCTGACGCAACACGCACTGGCGCTTCAGGTCGACCAGCACGAGCCATTGGGATGCGAGCAGCGCGACGTACATGTGCGGCTGTAGGGTAGCGCAGAGTCTACGGTCGCGGTGAGAATCGCAGCCGCAATACCCCACCACAATTGCGACCACCGAACGATGCTCATGCACAACAAGTCAAAGCGCAATCGGTCACTCTGAAGCGGGTCGATATTGAACCCAGCGTGGCTCTACACGAAGCCCATCATCCGTGGGCAAAACCAGGGTAAAGTGAGCACTTCGCAGCCCGTCTGGGGAGTGCTCATCGGGTGAATCACCCACGCTGCCCGCGCCCACGAGGGTCAGCCCATCAAGGGGTCGCAAGAAGGGAAGACCCGATCCACCACACACGAGCACATCCGCCGAGTCATCCCTTAGAAGCGAGAGCAGCTCGTCATCGGACATGTCGTGTGTGAACGGTGTAAACGGGTCGGCTGGCGAACCGACCATGACTGCGAGTTCGCTACCTGACGCGAGCTCCACACGCAAGAGGTCAGGAAACCGTTTGAGTCTCGCCAAAATAAGCTCACCGAGGGCCTCGCGAACGCGCTTGTGCGAGTCAGCCCGCCTGCGATCCTCGGCGGAGCGTGGGCGCAGCGATGACGGCTCTACCGTGGCGAGCGCGAGGTCCGAGGGTCCCCGCAAAAGTCGCGCATTGACAGAGAGCAGACGCTCCCAGACCGCGAGAGGTTCGGGCCCTTGGTGGCAGATCCCACCTGCCGCGACGATGAAACCTGCGCCAGCGTGTCGACATGCTGCGAGCACGGCGTCGAGCGCCGCGAGGTTGCCTGCGATGTCTGCAAGGATCGCGATCGGTCCTTCGATTTGCTCGGTCGAGCGATTGGAGGTCACTTTCATTGCGTCGGGGCCCTCCATACCCCATCTGCGCCAATTGCACAGCACCTCGTCCGCCAAGCGGGGTGGGCCGCGCTTACTTCGTTGCAGGCTCAGTCGTGCTGGGAACTTCGCGCACGATTTCGACCTTTGTTGCGCGCCGCGCGTCCCCCTCGCACACGGTGAACACAAACCCCATCCAGGTCACGATGGTGCTCGGTACGGGGACACGTCCAGACTGATCCGCGAGAAATCCCCCAAGGGATGCGTAGTCAGCATCGCTGGGAAAATCCACGCCAAGCTTGTCCTCGAGTTCGGCGATCGCGATCGTTGCGACGACCACAATCCGGCCGTCTTCGTGCTCGACAATGTCGGGCTCTTCTTCGTCGTGTTCGTCTGCGATGTCGCCAACGAGCTCTTCGAGTAAATCCTCAAGCGTCACAATTCCCGAGAGTCCACCGAAGTGATCAATCACGATCGCCATGTGCTGGTGGCGCGACTGCATTTCACGCAACAGGCTCATCGCGAGTTGTGAGGGAGAAACCTGCAACACTGGCTTGCGAACCACCGAGAGGACCGTTGCCCGGGCCGGAAGTTTTCGCGAAGGGTCTTCGAGACTGCCGCTCATGACGCGAAACAAGTCTTTGGCGTGAAGCACTCCCACGACGTTGTCCACGGTCCCGTCGTACACAGGGATACGCGAGTGGCCATCTTCGCTCACCATGGCCAGCGCCTTCGAGAGGGTCGTGGTCGCAGGCAGCGTCTGGACCTGCGTGCGCGGCACCATCACGTCGCGCACCGTCACGTCCTTAAACTCGAGGACGTTCTGCATGATCTCGCCTCGCGGAGAATCGATCACGCCAGCGTTTTCTGCGGCTTCAACGACGTATTCGACCTCACGTTCGGCCATGTGCTTCGTTGTCTCAGGGTCCACCAGAGGTCCCGGAAACCATTTCACCGCGCGGCCGGCCAGCAGCGCGATGGGCCAACCCACGGGTGACATGATCCAGTCCACGGGCCGCGTCACTGCAAGTGCTCGCGGCACCCACTCTGACGCGCGGCTTCGTGCGAGGGCTCCGAAAACCTCGACGACGGTCGTGTAGAAAATGACCAACGCCGCCACGATTCCCATGCGAGCGGCCAGCGTTTGGCCAGGCATGGGATCGTTAGAGACAAGCTGCGTCGCGATCACGAGCATCGCGATTCGAAAGCTCAGCCATCGCGACAAGAGCCCGACGGGATCTCTCAGGTAGCGAGACAGATGCGTAGACCTCGCGCTGCCAAGCTCGTCGCGAAGGGCCATCAGGCGTGCTGCCGGGAGGCTCGTGATCGCCGCTTCGGCAGCGGCGACCAGCGCCGCCAAGACGATGCACAGGACAGCCAATGAAGCGGCTTGGAGAGGGCTCAGGGCACACCTACCCGCGGAGTGCGCCAATGGATCAAACGTCTCATTCGTGGATCTCGTCGTCGCTCGCCCGCATGCGCCATGGCTTGTTGCAGCAACTAGAACGCAACGCCTTGGCCCGTGCGCCGGTCGCTGAGAAGACACCATGCCTGCAGCTCGCGGATTGCAAACGACAACACAAACGCTATCACTCGCCGTCGGAATGGTCGAGCGCTGTGAATTTGCTGACCAATACTGCGAGACAGAATATGTCTAGCGTTGGGACGCCGGACACAATCCCTGCTTGCTCCGCGGGGGGCGCGCGGGTAAAGACCTCAATGGAACTTTGTGCTCGTATCACTTCAAGTACGCGATCTTGCGATCATCGACTCCACTGAGGTTACCTTCGGCGGCGGACTGAACGTCGTGACTGGGGAGACTGGCGCGGGCAAGTCGATTCTTATTGATGCCCTCCTGCTTGTTTTGGGAGGTCGTGCGACCCCTGACATGATCCGCGCGGGCTCGACGAGCGCAGAGGTCAGCGCGCTCTTCGACCTGCGTGCGTTGAGCGAGGTCCGCGAGAGGCTCATCGCGGCAGGCATTGAGGTGGACGACGAGCTGGTCGTGCGGCGTGTGGTGTCGGTCGACAAGAGCGGCGCGCGATCGCGTGCGTATCTCAACGGTCGGCTGGTATCGCTGTCGCAGCTGTCGCAGCTTGCGGCGGGCTTGGGAGACGTCACGTCGCAGCATGAGGCTCAATCGTTGACCGATCCGACGACCCACCTTGAGTTGCTCGATTCGTCGGCACGGCTGGTCGCCGCCCGCGAGTTAGTGACCGAGGGGCAGCGTGAATTTGCTAAGGCTACAGAGCAGCTCGAGTCGCTCTTGCGCGAGCTAAGACAGAAGACAGACCGTGAAGATCTTCTGAGATTTCAGTGCAAAGAACTCGACGAACTCAAGGTCGCGCCCGGAGACGATCTTCGTTGGGCGCAAGAGCGAGATCGGCTGAAGAACGCCACACGACTCGCCGACATCAGCGCGGAGTCTGAGGACATTCTCTACGCGCGCGATGGCGCCGTCGTGGACCAGCTTGGAGCGGTGTCCTCGATGCTTAACGAGCTTGCAAAGCTCGACGTCGAATTGCGGCCCATCGCCGACCTCGTGGAGAGCGCGAAGGCACAGGTCGATGAAGCTGCGCGCTCGTTGGGCCGCTATGGGCGCACGGTCCAAGCGGACCCAGAGCGGCTCTCGGAGCTGGATGATTGCCTGCAGAAACTGCAGAAGCTGAAGCGCAAGTATGGCGGCAGCGTGGAGAGCCTGCTTGAGCATCGCCAGCGTATTCGCCAAGAGCTGGACAATCTAGAGCAGGGTGAGTCTCGCGTGGCAGCGCTTGAGCGGCTGGTGGATCAGCGGCGCGAGCAAGCGGGCACTGCGGCACGGACGCTCTCGTCGCAGCGTCGCAACGCGGCGTCGTCGCTGGCGGACGCGATCTCTCGCGAGCTGGGCTCGTTAGGAATGGGCGGCGCACGGATTGTGGTCGAAGTGAGCCCGACTTCTCCAGCGTCGGGAGAGCTTGCGATTGACGGCGCGAGGTTGCTTCCGACGGGCATCGATCGCGTTGAGTTTTTGATCGCGCCCAACCGCGGCGAGGAGCCTCGAGCGCTGCGCAAGATCGCGTCGGGCGGAGAGCTTTCGCGTGCACTTTTGGCGATCAAACGCGTGCTGACCGAGGTGGGATCCGCGGGGCTCTATGTGTTCGACGAGGTGGACACGGGCGTTGGCGGCGCGGTCGCAGAGGTGATCGGGCAGAAGCTCAAGGCGATCTCACAGAGAAACCAGACACTCGTGATCACGCACCTGCCGCAGATCGCCGCCTACGCTGAGCGACACTACGTCGTAGAGAAACACGAGCAGGGCGGACGCACATGCAGCACGGTGCGGCTGTTGTCCGAGCAAGAGCGCACCGAAGAGATCGCTCGCATGTTGGGCGGACTCCGGGTGACCGATCGTACCCGCGCTGCGGCGGCCGAAATGATCCGCAGCGCGACGATCGAATCCCAGTGATTTCACACGCCAAGTAACGCGCGAAGCTTGCGCGATGCCTGCCGTGACACGACCAACTTGAGCCCCGTATCGGTGAGCAAGAGCGCGCGTCCTCCCGGGAGGTCGTCAATGGCTCCAACGTGGTCGAGGTTGACCAAGAGCGCACGGTGAGCCCGAAAGAACCTGGACGCATCCAAGCGACTCTCGAGACTGGCGAGGGTGTAGTCCGTCGTGTAGCTCTGCGTGCGCGTATAGACCACGACGAGCTCGTGCTCGACCGTACAATGCGAAATATCCTGGACGGGGACCAGCAAGACTCGCCCGCTGACTGTCACCGGGAGCCGGTCTGAAAGAGGCCTCGCCTCGCGCACTTTGGCGATCAATGGCGCGAGCAATTCGCCTGCGCGTTCGCCCATTCCTCGAGCCTCGGCGCGCGAGACTGCCTTGAGAAGTCGTGACTGATCAAAGGGCTTGAGCAGGTAGTCGATCGCCCCCGCATCGAAGGCATCCAGGGCGTACCGATCATGGGCTGTGGTGAAGATCACGTAGGGCTGTGGGTGGGGCATGCGCGCTACCAACTCGAGCCCATCCATTTGGGGCATTTGCACATCGAGAAAGAGCAAATCTGGCTCGTGCTCGGCCAACATCGCGAGAGCCGATACGCCGTCGTTTGCCTCGCCGACTACTTCGATTCGGTCCGAGAGCCCCTCGCGCAACATCCGAATGAGCCGTGCACGTGCGGGTTGTTCGTCATCCACGACGAGCGCGCGCGCGAGCGTCTTGGGGCTCGCAGAGTCGGCAGACGAAGGATTGCTCATGATGGGTTCTCAGCGGGTCGTGGCGCGTCGGATCGCAGTGGGATGTTGAGGGTCGCGACCGCGCGCCCTTCGTGGGTCTCGATCAAGAAATCACAGTCGCTCTGGTAGGCAATCGCGAGGCGACGACGCACAAGTTCGAGGCCTATGCCGCCGTCGCGAGCGTCGCCGAGGGCTCCGGCAGAGCTCACAATCAAGCACAGCCTCCCGTCACCAGCGCGCGTCACGGAGATCACAACGGGGCCCTCTGCGTGCTGGCCGTGCCTCACCGCATTCTCGAGCAACGGCTGTAAAATCAGCGGTGGAATCATGCACTCATGCAGTGACTCGTCGTGATCCTCGATGCGAAATTTTAGCTCAGGGTACCGAGTCGCGAGCAGCGCCAAATAGTCTCTCGCCAACGCGAGCTCTTCATCGAGCGGGTGCAACGCACGACGCCGTGTATCGAGCACCGCGCGCAAGAGTGAGGACAGCCGCACAATGTTGTCCTCGGCGCCGACCGGATCGGTCGTGCACTGGCTCGCGATCGCGTTGAGCGCATTGAAAAGAAAGTGAGGGTCGAGGTCTGCGCGCAGCGCGCTGAGCTGGGCCGCTTCGAGAGCCTGTGTCAGCCGCCCCGACGTGCGAATCGTGCGATCCAGACGCTGCTCAAGCTGCACATCGCGGGCGAGCCCCCAGCCGCCCACCAGAAACAACAACGTGGACACCGCGAGCTCGCGAGGGCGTGACACGAGGTAGCTACGATGCCCATCGAGCGCGTGGACGAGCCAGGCGTAGGGCAGCACCATCATGGCGAAGAGCCCCAGCGCGATCGCGCCAGCGATTCCCCAGCGAACGAGCTTATGGAGCCTCCGGCCATCTTCTTCGAGCGGCACGAGCACGCGCCAGGGCAGGGGGCCCAAGAAGAGCGTGTACATCGCTGCTACGACGCCAAATACAAGCCCCGCTTGCTCGCCGGTGTGCGAGCGCTCGATGAACCCGAACCCGACGCCCAGCGCGAGCGAAGCGGGCAATCGCCACGAGCGCGCCGCCTCGCGCACGGTGTCCATCAGCAGGCCAGGCAAGTCCGCGGGAGAATCGCTCGCAGAGGTCATCGTGAAGAGAGAGAGCATAGCGTTGTGTTTCGGCGCCATTGTGACCCACACGAGCCCGACGTGGTGGATTGCAACGCGCGAGCGGTCGTGAGGCATCGTTCGACGGTTCGCGTGCTGCGCCCAATGGATCGCGACCCTAGAATCGCGCGCGCGCATTTGCAGCCTCTGCGACCGTGAGTCCTGCACAATCGAGCGCGGACGAGGGCGCGAAGTGCAGGAGCAATAAGACGTGGGCAATCGACGACGAGCGAGTGAATTTACAGTGGATTACGTCGTTGAGTTGCTCACGCGGCACGGTCTCGTCCGCGAGGACCAGGCCCGGATGATCACAGCGCGTCTGCCCCAGCAGCGCATGAGGATGTCCAAAGACCTGGGGACTGGCGCGGCCCGCCGAGAGCTTTCGCCCGTCGAATTGCTCGCGAGCTTCGAGCTGCCCGACCCGCGCCGTCGTCCCGAGATGCTCGACCAAGACCGTATCTCGCAGCTCATCGCCGAAGACGCCGGGATGAGCTTCTATCGTGTCGATCGGCTCAAGCTCGACGCCGGGCTGATCACGCGCACGCTCTCTCGCCCTTACGCGCGAAAACACGGGGTGATTTCGCTCGAAAAGTCCGAGAAAAAGCTCCTTGTCGGGGTGGTCAATCCCTTTGACGACGCGCTGCTCGATGAGCTCGTTGAGCTCACTCGCGCCGATGTGACTCGCGCGCTCTGTACGCCCTACGATGTCTATCGATCGATCACCGAGACCTACGGGTTTAGGGCCTCGATTCGTGACGCGAGCGCGCAGCTCTCACGCAACGAGCGAGGCAACCTCGAGAACCTGATCAACGTCAGCAGCGGCGACCAGCTCGAGGCCGCGTCTACACCCGTCATTGCGGCGGTCGACTACCTGCTCAACTACGCGTTTGAGCAGCGCGCGAGCGATATTCACGTCGAGCCGCGGCGCGAAGAGACCGTCGTTCGAATGCGAATCGACGGCATTTTGCACACCATTTATCGCGTCCCGCGCACGCTTCATGAGGCGCTCACCAACCGCATCAAGGTCATGGCGCGGCTCGATATCGCTTCGAGAAAACCTCAGGATGGACGCATTCGCGTGGCTCGCGCCGAAGTCGAGATGGACCTCCGAGTCTCAACGCTCCCGACCGCCTTTGGCGACAAGGTCGTCGTGCGCGTGCTCGACCCGGCGATGCTCTTGAAGGACCTCGGGGACCTGGGATTTCTCGACGACGAGAAGCCCATTTTTGAGCGCTGGTTGCAGCGTCCCACGGGGCTCATTCTGGTGACCGGTCCGACGGGTTCGGGCAAGACCACGACACTCTATTCAGCGCTTCGTGCCGTGGCTTCGCCCGAGGTCAACGTGACCACCATCGAGGACCCCATCGAGGTGGTCTACGAAGAGTTTAACCAGATCAGCGCCAACCCAAAGACTGGGACGAGCTTTGGAGAGGCCCTGAGACACGTGCTCCGCCAAGATCCGGACGTGATCCTCATTGGCGAGATCCGAGACACAGAGACGGCACAGCAAGCCGTGCAAGCCGCGCTCACGGGGCATTTGGTGCTCTCGACGCTGCACACCAACAACAGCGTCTCGGCCGTCGGTCGCATGATCGATCTCGAAGTGCCTGCATTTTTGCTATCCGAAACGCTCGTCGGGGTCTTGGCCCAGCGCCTGGTCCGGCGTGTCTGTGTCGCCTGCGGCGAAGACGTCGCGCTCACGACGGACGAGCTCAGCGCGCTTGGTGTCACGCATCCAGACGAATACTCCGGAAAACTGCTGGCCCGACGCGGAATGGGCTGCCCTCGTTGCCGTCACACTGGGTACTACGGGCGCGCCGGGATCTTCGAGCTACTGCGGACCTCGCCGCGGATGCGCGAGCAAATCGCCCAGCGAGCGTCGCCCGAGACGCTCTCTCGTACCGCGCGTCAAGACGGCCAGCGGACCCTGCGCGAGCACGCGCTGCGAAAGGTCGCCGCGGGATTTACAACCCTTGAAGAAGCGCTCCGAGCCACCTCGGACGAAGAGGAATCATGATCCGCGACGCACTCATCGCGCTCGCCGAGCAGTGGTCCGCCGGGACCTCACTCATTGAGCTCATCACCGTCGAAGAAGACCGCGCGATCGAAGCGGGACGAGCGCTCGCCCAGCGCGTGGGGTCGGCGTTCGCGGTCTGGTCCATTCACCGCGGTCTGGACCCAAGCGACCCGAGCGCCCGCGAACCCCTGGCGCTCCTCGACGCCATCGCGCGCCACGAAGGCCCAATCGTCGCCGTGCTCTTGGATTTTCAGCACGAGCTCAGCGACCACCGTGTCGCACGACGACTGCGCGATTTGCTCGCTTGGTTCGCTGCCAATGATCGCTGTCTTGTGCTCGTCGCGAGCGAGCCCAGCTTGCCTCCAACGCTGCAGTCCGAGGCCGCGACCGTGATGCTCGCGCCTCCGTCTGAGACCGAGCTTGATGCGCTCTTTTCGCAGGTGCTGACCGAGCGCGAGGTGACGCAGTTGCCCCCCGCGTACGAGCGGTCTCGCATGGTCCAGGCCGCCCAAGGACTGACCGCTTCGCACGCACGACGAACCTTTGCGCGCGCGATCTCTGCAGACCCAACCCTCACAGCGACCGCCCTTGGGGTCATCACCCATGAAAAAAAGCGGCTCTTCGCGCGAGACCTTGGGCTCGAGTTTATCGACGCGCCCGATTCGATTGACGCGCTCGGTGGGCTCGAGGACTTCAAGCAGTGGCTGGCCGACCGGCGAGACGTCTCAAGCGCCGAGGCGCGCAAATTCGGGCTCAAACCTCCCCGTGGCGTGCTCTTGCTCGGGGTCCAGGGATGCGGCAAGAGCCTGTCGGCAAAGTGTGCGGCGAGCTACCTCGGGCTGCCGCTCGTGCGCTTGGATCTCCCTCGCGTCATGGGCGCGAGCGCAGAAGGCCCCAGCGCCGAAGAGAGCCTCCGCAGGGCACTCGAAGCGGCCGAGCGCAACGCACCGATCGCGCTCTGGGTCGATGAAATCGAGAAGGCCTTCGCGGGCAGCGGAGGCAAGAGCGCAGACGCACGGACCTCGCGGTTGTTAGGGGCGTTTTCGACCTGGCTCCAAGAGCGCTCGCGACCTGTCTTTGTGGTGGCGACGGCCAACGACGTGAGCCAGCTGCCACCCGAGCTCTTGCGGCGTGGACGCTTTGACGAGCTCTTCTTTGTTGACCTACCTAGTCTCGAAGCGCGTGAAAAAATCCTGGCGGTTCATCTTGAGCGTCGTGGTCGCGCCTTGGGCGCAGCCGAGCTACGGAGCATCGCCGAGCTGTGCGTAAACTTCTCGGGCGCAGAGCTTGAGCAGGTGGTGCTCGACGCGATGGGTCGCTCGTTCGCGTTGGGTCGCGTGCTCAACGAGGGTGACCTTCGCAGAGCCGCGCGCGAGCTCGTCCCGCTCTATCGAACGTACGAAGAGTCCATCAAGCAGCTGCGTGAGTGGGCGAGGGGACGGGCGCGCCCCGCGGGTCGACAGGGTACGGTGGTCGATCTATTTCGTCGGGCAAATCTCTCGGAGAGCTGAGCATGACCCTGGATCCCGTTGAACGCGCAGCCCGCGCCGAATCCGAACGCGACTTCTGCATTCGCCTCCTCGAGTTGGCCGGTCACGACGACGCGCTCTCGTACGTCGACGAAGCGCTGGCGCTGCTGTGTGAGCTGGTCCACGCGCGCTGCGGTTACCTCGCGCTGGGCTCGCCCACGAGCGACAAACCGCGGATCGCGATCTCGCGCGGCCTCCGCGCAGACGAGCTCGATGCGGTGCGCCAGCGACTCTCTCACGGCATCATCGGCGAGGCGCTTCGCACGGGAAACACCATCGCGACCGCGAGCGCAATGGACGACCCTCGCTTCGCCACCAACACCAGCGTGCGCGCCGCCAAGATCGAAGCTGTGCTCTGCGCCCCCATTGGATCGACGACCAAGTTGGGGGTCGTGTACCTCCAGGGACGCGATCGCCCAGGGCCGTTTGGCGAGCGAGAGCGCGTCCTGGCAGAGCTCTTTGCAAAGCACACCGCCGCGACGATCCAGAGACTTCTTGAGTCCCATGAGCGCCAAGAGCAAGCGGACCCAACACTCGCTCTACGTGACAAATTGCAGGTCGAATCACTCAAGGGTCGCTCGCCTGCGTTGGCGTCCTTATTTCAGCACATGCACGTCGCGTCCCTCGTCGATGTCACCACGTTGATCTTGGGAGAGAGTGGCACTGGCAAGACGCATGTCGCGCGCGCGCTCCATGACAGCTCACGTCGATGCTCGGGTCCGTTTGTCGAGCTCAACTGTGCAGCGATCCCTGAGACGCTCTTTGAGAGCGAGCTGTTTGGTGTCGAGAAGGGCGCGCACTCCACCGCGACGCGGCGCGTACTTGGCAAGATCGACGCAGCCCGCGGAGGGACGCTGTTTCTCGACGAAATCGGCGACCTGTCGCTCACTTCGCAAGCGAAATTACTGCAGTTTATTCAGTCTCGAAGCTATTTTAGGCTAGGGTCTAACGAGGCGCTCAGTGCCGATGTTCGGCTGGTCGCGGCGACCAATGTCGACCTCCTCGAGGCCATCGCGGCGAAGCGATTTCGCGAAGACCTCTTCTACCGACTTGAGGTGTTTACGCTCAGAGTGCCCGCGCTGCGAGAGCGCGCGATGGACATCCCGACTCTGGCCCAAGCGCTCTTGGCGCAGCACGCGGTCGCGCTGGGGCGCACCCTCACGTTGAGCCGCGCCGCCGAGCTCGCGCTCGCGCAAGCGTCTTGGCCCGGCAACGTCCGACAGCTCTCGTCGGTCATGCAGCGCGCCGGGGCGGTGGCGCTAAGCCAGGACGCAGAGCAGGTCGAAATATCGCATGTTTTTCCTGACTACGCTGGCACTTCCGAAAATCCGGCGACGCAGCCGGCTGCGCGCGATGGCCTCGCTTGGGAGCCTGCCCTGCGCGATTTTCAGCGCCAGTATCTTGAGCGAGCGCTGACCGCGACAGCGTGGAACGTGACCGAGACCGCGCGCCGCACAGGGCTCGCGCGCTCGCACTTGTACGAGCTCATTCGGAGCCACGGGCTCAGTCGAAAGCCCACTTGAGCGACCGTGCGCGATCGCAGTCCGCGGGATCCTTGCCCACGCTCGAGCGAGTCCTCGGGTCGGGCGCCTCTGCGATTGTGCATCTCGCGACGCTTGAAGATGGGCGGCCGTGCGCGGTGAAAATTCTTCGCGAAGAGCTCTGCAATGACCCAGAGCAGCGCGAGCGAATGACCCGCGAAGTCTCGCTCATGGCGAGACTGACCAGCGACGCGATCCCTTGTGTTTATTCTCACGGAACGCTTCACGATGGCCGACCGTGGATCGCGATGGAGCACGTCGAGGGGCCCACCCTTCGCGCGCACATTTCGGCCAACGGGCGGCTCTCCCCCAAGCAGAGCTGGGAGCTTCTGCGACCGGTCGCGGTCGCGCTTCGTGACGCACACGCCGCGTCGATCATCCATCGAGATCTCAAGCCCGAGAACGTGGTGCTCGCCTCGCGCGGCGCGGTGGTCATCGATTTTGGCTTGGCGCGCACCGTGGATCTCTCGGACACAGCCATCACGGTCCAGGGGACCGCGCTCGGCACGCCCGCCTACATGGCACCCGAGCAATGGTGGAACGACAGCGTCGGCCCCCGCGCCGATCAATACAGCCTCGCCACAGTGATCTACGAGTGCATCGCCGGTGTCACACCATTTGCAGCAAATTCGGCTGCCGAATGGATCGACTCGCATCTCCATCGCGCTCCCCCCAAGCTGCCCCTTCACACTCCTGACGGCCCCAAGGCCGACCCAGTATTACTCCGTGCCCTCGCAAAGAATCCCAGCGAGCGCTTTGCATCCCTCGATGACTTCATCGAAGCGATGGACCAGGTCGTCGATGGCGCTCCCCATGCGCTACGTACATCCCCTCGATCGTCCCGTGTCGTGCTCTCTCTCGGCCTCCTTGGGCTCTGCATACTCGCGCTCCCCATCACCGGACACGCAGGGATTCATGACCCATCGAGCCTATTTCGGATCGCGGGACGAGCGCCTATGCTCGGCATCTTCGCGCTCTTGGTCGCTGGCTGCGTGTCTCTTGTGCGCGACGGACACACCGCACGATGGGCCACTGCGACCGCGCTCGGCGGCGTCCTCGCGAGCGCAACGGGGTGGCAACGAGTCCTTCAAACGGCAGCTCAGACCCCAGCCGAAGACCGCTTCGCGATCCTCCACGAGGGGCTCATCGAAGCCGACGCAGGTCGAACCTGGGCCGCTTGGTTTGCGCTGGGCCTCACATTCGCCACCCTCGCCAAAAACTCAGAGACTCAACCTCTCTCTGTCTTGTGGCGTCCCCTGGCGGCCATTCAGATATTCGTATTGCTCTGCATATTTGCTAACCATTCGAGCCTAGCGCTCTTCGCGTTGCTCGTCGGGACCCTGGCGCTCTCGTGCTCTAGGGCGAAGCCGTCGGCCGGCTCGGACCCACGGGACGCAAAGAGCCTCATGTTCTTGGGGCTTCTGTTTTCGGCCTCCGTATGTGTCACGAGACACACCGCAAGCGAAGCCGCGGTCTGGCAGCAGAACCTCGCGCGCGCCGAGCGAATCACGCGGCTGACATCGCTCGCGCAAGTCCGCACATCAAGCGCAGTCATCGCAGGGGTCCTCGTGATCGCTCTCTTGCAATGGATGCGCAAACGCGAGCACTCCTCGCGCGGCCTCTGGAGCTTCAACGCGCTGACGGGTCGTGACCTCGCGACGCTCGCGCTCGCCGGAGCGTACCTGACGCTAGACATCGGCTCGCGCGCTCGGGTCGAGCTGGCGCGCGCACAGGCACGAAGTGAAATCGCAGCTCAATTTTCAGTCATTTCTCATCTTCGGCCGCCGCGTAGTCCAGCGCAGTTCATGCACGTTCGACCGCCCCATCGATGGACAACGCTCCAGGCTGGCCAGTTCACGCTGGCGATCGATGGGACTCGCTTCTTGCGTACGAGCGCCCTCGATCAACCCGCCGGACGCGCACTCATCGCCGCTGAGCTCTCTCGACGACTCGCAGCGCGCGAGAGCGTCGCGTCGCCTGGTTGGACCCTCCTCGCGGACGAGCGGCTCCCGTGGAGACACATCCACACGCTCGCGCAGATCGCCCAAGAGCTCGACGCGGGCGACGTTGAGCTGCTCTTGGCCAAAGACAGCCCCGTGACGGTGAGCAGCGCCACGCCGAGTGAAGCCCTGCTCGCGATGCCGCAAGATTTCGCGAGCTGGACGCTTCCGCTCGCAGACATCGTGCGTTGCAACGAACGCATCGTCTCGCTCGAAGCCATGGTCGAACGGAGCACTGCGAACAACCGTAACGCGCTTGTCTGTTTGGATCGTTGAGCCCCTGCACAGCGACCGGTGAAGCGGACGCCGTCCGGTGTACCGGACACCGCGCGGGACGAGGCAGCGCGCTCACCCATTGCGGCTGCGGGCATTCGATCAGCCAATTCGCTGAGGGTACGCGTCAGTCGCCCGTTGGCACGGCTCGCGCATAAGCCCAGTCACGCCGGGTGCAGAGTCGCCCCAGCGCAAATCGAAATCCAACGCACACTCTCGAACGGAGCAAATTTCCACATGATTCGACAATTTCACGAAGGCGGCGCGTCGATGGCACTCATTCTCGTGATCGGAGCGATCACCGCGCTCGTCGCGTGGCGCAGCCCTCAGGCGAGGCAAAGTCAGGTGCTCGCGTGCGGTTCTCTGCTCGCGATCGCCGCTGGGATGCTCGGCATGGCGACGGGACTCCAGATGGTCGCGGCCAACTATCAACGCTTCTCTGACCCACTTGCGATGCTCGCGACAGGGCTCCGAGAGCTCAGTTACAACGGTGTATTCGCTGCAATCGTTGGCGGTTCGCTCGCGATCGCGTCGCTGGTCCGAGCTGCAACGTCCGTGCAACCGCAAAACAGCCCACAGTAGACGCCGTCATCCCGCGCAACATCCGCTATAACGCCAGGGTGCAGATTTCACCAAAGACGTTCGCGTTGATTCTGGCTGGGTTTTCGCTACTAGGATGCACCGATGCGAAGACCAAGCGTGCGACCCAGGCGCTCGATGGCCTGCGCGGCGCGCTGCAGACCCCTGCAAATCTTCCGAGATTCGGTGATTCACGGATTGTCCAAGAGTCGCTTATCTTTCACAGATCGTCGGTCTTAGAGCAGACGCAGAGCCTCCCGCTCCAAGAGTCAGCCCTCGACGTGATGGTTCGCGACGTTGAATCCCTGATGATCCCCGCCACCTATTGGGCGCGCGCGCGGGTCTATCTTCGCGAAGGAAAATGCGAAAAGCTCGAAGACATTCCCCTTCCCACAGAGCTCACCGCACCGACGCCTTCGCCAACGTGGCGACCCGCCGTCGCCGCGCAACACACTCGCCTGGCCCGTAGGCTCAATGGTGCGTTCGCTGCGGATTTTCGCTGCGGAAGCGCACCAAGATTCACCGCGATTTTCGTCCGCCCGGACCCCGACGATGGCACGCTTCGCGTGGCCGACATCCGCGCTTCAACGCGGGGGCAATAGTCCCACCCGTCACCGTTGGGTGGGCCCTTCGTCGCATGGCTCGATGCGAAGAATGCGATCGGCGCGCAGCAAGTGAACCGCCCCTTGGGCGCTCACGAGTCTCACGTGAGGCGAGCTCAAGAGTTCGATCTTGCCGCGATAATTGCGTGGATTTTTCCCGCTCGCGCGCGCCGTGAGGTTAACCCGAAGGTTGTGTTCGTGCGCATGGCTGAGCTGCTCAATGATCGCGTCACGCACCGTGACACTCCCCTGCTGACCGACTCGCACCTGCCAAAGATCACGTGCGTCTCGCGGCGCATACATCGCGACCAACCGCGCCGTAAGCTCTGCTGTAGCGAGCGCGTCCGCGGCGGCTCGATGCCATCGGCGCTGAGAAAAGCCAAGTGACTCACAGACGGTTGAGAGCCGATAGTTGGCCAACCTGAGCGCCCTCCGAGCGAGCGTGATCGTATCGACGACGAACTCCAGCTCAAGGGATGGTTCTCGCGTCTCATCGAAAATTCGGCGCAGTTGTTCACGCTCAACGTTCGCGCCATGCGCGACCACGACCCGGTGCGCCAGGGCCTCACGCAGAGGGTCCCGCACAGTGTCCAGCGATGGCGCAGTGGCCAACGCCGTGTCGGGAATTCCGTGAACCAGCGAGGCCGCCGGATCCAGAGAACTTGTGGGTCGAATCAACGACTCGAATGCGACGACAGGCGCACCTTCGCGCCAATGCACCACAGCGACCTCGATCGGCGAGTTGCTCTCCGACGTCAGTCCCGTCAGCTCAAAATCAACGAACGCGCAGTGCGCGAGATCGAACGGACGAGTCCAGATGCCGTCACGGGGTGAGCTAGAGCTAGGTATAGACATGAGGGGTCATGCGGTGAGTTTGACTGAGAATTTCGCCCGGTAATTGCGTTTCAGCGGTCGTTTCCAGCCGCTCCACGGCTTGCGATGCGTGGCGAATTGAGGCTAGTCATAGAACCATGCGCCTACAAGAATGCTTGGCCACGCTCACGCTCACAGCGCGTGAAGCACTGCAAAACCGGCGCAAACTCGTGATCGACGAGCTGAAGCGAATCGACCCCATTGAGCAGCTCGCGCGAGGGCTCGTGATGGCGACAGACCTTCGCAAATCCAAGCTGCCACCCGACGTGAGGAGCCTGCTTGATCGGCTGGTCGCCGCAGGCGGAGTCCTCTCGGACGCGGGGCGAGATCCCGGCGCAGAGCTGCTGTTAGATTTGGGTGTCGCATACCGTTATCGTGACGCCGTCCCCACCAGCCCGAGCCGAAGCGGAAAACGCCTCGCATTGGACACCCTGGTCCTTCCGTCTGCGTTTCTCGTTCAGGCCCCCGCCGCGCAAGGCGAAGATCCGCGATCACTCCGCCTGCTTCTTGGGCGTCTGGATTCGGACCTCGTCTCCGCGATGCTCAAGTCCATCACTGGCAAACCCTCGCATCTTCAGGGCGCGCTCGCGCTGCAAGAGGTCTGGGAAGATCTGAACAGGCCCGACTATATCCAGCAGCAAATCGCGCTACTTTCTTCTCAAGAAGCGCGGCTCTTGGACGCGATTGAGCGCGCGGGCAGCGAGGTCACGCCAGAGGAGCTCCTCGCGCTGGATCAGACGCCCGGCTTGTACAAATCCGGCAGCGGGATCGCGGTCCCCAAGCGCGGTGCTCCGTATCTTTTGCAGCGTCGCGGGCTCTTGTTTGCCGTCGGTGCGGACCGCTTTGTGCTCCCGTCAGAGGTCTCGGCGCTCGTTGGCGCTGCACGCGCGCGAGATCGTGCAGAGAAGCGCGCGCACCTCTCGTCGAAGTTCGCAGTCGAAGACCACGCACCCCATCGCGCGAGATACGCAACTTCTCCCTCCGTTCACGCGAGCGCCCTGTTGACGCTCTGTGCAACTTGGGACAGCCCAATTCGCTCCGACGTCGCCCACCCGCGCGCGCTGATTCGGCGCGGTGCAGAGCTGCTAGGGATCCCCGAACACGACGCTACGCTCTTGTTCGCGCTCTTGCGCACTTCTGGGCTCGGTCGATTGACGGACGTCGACGCAGGTGCCCCCGCGTCGCTCGCTCGCGTGCGTGCTCTGGACGTCGATCAGTTTGTTCTCGAGGCCTATCGCCGAGGAGGGAGCTGGGACGAGACTCAGATCATCGCCGAGGTCCAACGCGCCGGAAGCGATGTGGGTCGATCGGCAGCCGCGGTCTTGCGCGCGATGCTCTTCGATGGACTCGAAGCCTTCGCATCGAACCAGTGGGTCCCTGTCGAGATGTTGCTCCAGTACATCAAGCAGGACCCGCGGATGGCGGGCGCCCAGCGAATTCACGAGCGAGCGCGCAAGGGCCGCGAGTCGCACTTTGTGCAGACCTGTGAAGAAGCGCTGCGCGCGATGGTCTTGCAGACCCTGCCGGCGTTGGGCCTCCTGGATTGCGCAGAGGACGCGAGCGTCGTGCGATTTGTGAGCTCGAACGCACGTATTTCGTCTGCAAAATCTCAGACAAAGGTCTCACTCTCGCGAACAACACTCGAGGTCCCTGCGAGCTGTCCGTTGCACGCCATGATCGCGTTTGGCCAAATGGCTGAGCTGGACGGGGTCGACGTGACCCGCGGGATGGTCCGTTTTCAGGTCGGTGCCGGAGCGATCGCGATGGCTCGTGTGCGCGCGTTGGCCTCGGATCAGGTTGCGGAGCTGCTCGCTGGGATCGGCGTCAATGCCCCCTACCGCGGCGCGATCGAGCAATTCGTCGACGCGCTCGCGAGCCAACAGGTGCTCCAGCTCGTCGCGACCAGCGGCGCCCTGAGGGTCGACTCTGAGACCGAACGACGAGCCATTTTGGCAGACTCTCAGCTCCGCAAGAACTTCCTCGATGTGGACGCTGGGGGCTGGTTGCTCTTGCGAAGCGACGCCGATTTTGTTCGCGTTGGGCAGCGACTTCAACGGCTCGGGTATCGGACCATCCAGTCTGATCAGCCAGATTCCGCACAAGAGAACCCGTCCCCACGGGCATCGAACGACAGCTGAGCGGCAGCTTCGCGACACCCCATGGCCGTCAATCCACAGCACCGCCCCTTTTGCTCCCGAAAACGCGAGCGCCTAGACCCGCGATGCGACGATATAGCGCTCGGTGGCTAGCGCTGTTTGCACGCTCGCGACGGCTGTCTCGACCGTCGCGCAATCGAGACACATGACGATCTCGTACCAGACATCCACGACACGGTTGTCGTCACTCACCGACCGCAACTCCCTCGCGTTAGCCGACGTCTCGACGTATCCGAGCGCGAACAACGGCTGAATGGCGGCTCGCACACTCGCGAACTGAAGCTCGGGATCCAGAGTCGGCGAGTCGCTTTGCTGTGCACGCGCGGTGACCGTCACACGCATCGGCTCTCCAACAGCCAACCGAATCCCAGCTTCCATCAGGTGCAAATGCTGTCGCTCGGCGATGTGCACCTCGTCGTCCTTGACGCGAAATACCTCAACTCCAGCATCGGTCAACGCGCGTCGCAGCTCTTTTGCGGACAGTATTGTCACGAACGTTAGACTCCTGAGGCAGCAGTTTTCCTGCAGATTCACCGGCAAATACGCGGGGCAAGGGTCCCTCACGCGCACTCCTGTCAGATCCCGCACTCCATACCATACTCGATGACAATTCACGGCAAAGGAGCGCAGCGAATCACCCCGCAAACGCTTTGAACTGCCAACGACTCGGTCTGGAGACCGTCGTGACAGCTTTCGCCGCGACCAACGCGAAGCGGTTTGCTAGGGTGCCTCTTGTCCGCTGAGCCACGCAGGCGCACACAGCGAACAAGCGCAACCATCGATGGAGACAGTTCTGCTATTCGGCGCCGATCCCGGCAGCTTTCAATGGCCTTCTTCTGCAAGGACAATGGGCGAGGGCGAAATACACATCGCTCGCTCCGACGGGTCATTGCTCGCGCTCATTTTCGAGAACGACATCAACCGCGCAAGCCGCCGCATCGCAGCCCGCACCATCGACGCGGCTTTCATCGATGGGCGCGCTCCGCGCGAGAGGCTCGCAGAGGCGCTTCTCGAGCGAATGTTTCCTCCGCATGACGCGGCGGGACTTGTGCGGCGCGGGCGGACCCTTGTCGCCGTGGATGCGACAGAGGCCGGTGTAGAGCTCGCGCGGCGAGCGGGCCATCAGCGGCTCGCGTCAGTCCTGCTGTCGCCCAATGCCAAGGACGTCTTCGAGGCCGTTGAGCGTCTTTTCGCTGCTGAAAAGCGAGGTCGAATCGCGCTCTGCCTCGCCGGCGGAGGCATCGAAGGGCTGCTGTACGAGCTGGGCGTCGTCCGAGCCATGGATGAGTTTTTCGTCGATCGGCACATCAACGATTTCGACTTGTTCTTTGGCATCTCAGCCGGGTCCATTTTGGGCGCGTTGCTCGCCAACGGGCTCCATCCCGCAGAGATCGCCGACGGGCTGCGCCGCGGAAACCATCGCCTCGATCGGATCACACGGGGCGACATTTTTGACCCTAATTTTGCTGGGATTCTGAGGCAACTGGGGGGATTCACGAAGGATCTCCTTGGGCGCGGCGAGTCTCGCAACATCGTCTCGGCAGCGTATCGCGCGATCCCCTCGGGCGCGTTTGCCGGCGACGCACTGCGCAAGTACATGCAGCGGCAGCTGCAGCGACCCGGAATGAGCGACTCGTTTCACTCATTGCGACGCCCGCTCTTTGTCGGTGCGACCGATCAAGACACAGGCGAGGCCGTGGTGTTTGGTGAGCCGGGTTTCTCTGACGTCCCGGTTCACCTTGCCGTTCGCGCATCGTCCGCGCTTGTCCCGTTCTATGCGCCGCAAAAGATCGCTGGGCGCTACTACATTGACGGCGCGTTTACTCGCACGACCAACATGCGCGTCGCAGCCAAGCATGGGGCAACGCTCGCCATTGTGGTCGATCCGTTGGTGCCGTTGCACTCTGAAGAGTCCGGCTACGTTAACAAGCGCGGGGGGCTCTTTGGCGCGATGCAGGGCCTCAAATGCTTGATCAATGGCCGCTTTGACAAGGCCGAGGGCAGCATCCGCGAGATGTTTCCTGACGTAGCCTTTCATCTCTTTCGCCCCGAGGGCGACGAGATGCGGATCTTGTCCGGATCACCCATGAAATTTCTCTACCGCGAAGAGGTCGAGCAGCTCGCCTACGAGCGCACGCGACGCAAACTGCTCGCACGCGAGTCGGTCCTTGCCCGGGATTTTGCCCGACATGGATGGATCTTTCGTGCACCCCCCGCGCGCCGCCAAGACACCCTCGCGTTTGGTCCCATCGCGCAAGCGAGCGTCTGAGCGCCAGAGGCACAACACCGAGCACCGAGCGATGCACCAAGACACCATTGTCGACGCCATGGGCTTTGCGATTTCGAGCGCGTCTCGCCCCATGCGCATCGTGTCTCTTGTGCCAAGCGAGACCGAAGCGGTCGCGCAATTGGGCGCAGGGGACCGGCTCGTCGGACGCACCGACTACTGTGTTCATCCTGCAAATTTGCTATCCAATGTCCCATCGGTGGGTGGCACAAAGGACGCAAGTATCGACGCTATTGTCGCGCTCAGGCCAGACGTCGTCCTGTGCAACCAAGAAGAGAACACACCCCACATCGTCGAGTCGCTCCGTGCCCGAGGGATCACTGTTCACGTCAGCTTTCCCAAGAGCGTCGACGAAGCGGCGGCGCTGCTCGATGATCTAGCTGTCATTCTCCACGCTGATGCGCTCGGGCTCGCGGCGCTCTGCGAGATGCACGTCGCGCTCTCGGCGCTCCGAGAGCGTCGCGCCAGCGCTGTGCCAACGCGGGTGTTTTGCCCCATCTGGATGGACCCCTTGATGACCATCCACGGCGAGACCTTTATGTCCGACGCGCTGGATCTCGCGGGGGCCTACAACGTGTTTAGCGATCGCCCTCGTCGATACCCGCTCGCTGCGGATTTGGGCCTGCGCGCGCCACTCGATAACGCACGAGTGCAGGGTCGCGACACGCGGTACCCCAGAGTGACGCACGAGGAGCTCATCGCGCGTGCACCGCAGCTCATCGTGTTGCCAGACGAGCCTCATCCGTTCTCTGCGCAGGACGCCGAGGTGTTCACCAACTTAGGCATCGAGAACTGCGCGGTGCTCCACGTGATGGGCCGCGATCTCTGCTGGTATTCGTTGAGCATGGCCAGCGGAATCTCTGCAATTTCACAAGTCATTCGTGATCACCGCTGAGCCAAAGGGGCCTAGCCCGCGCCGCGTCGCTGCGGTTCTTGCGCTGGGCGTCGCCGCGATCGCATGCGCCGCGCCGCTGATTCGTCAGACCCAAACCGCAGGAGCGCTTTACGGACTCTCGGGAGCCGTGACGATCGCAGCGGGGCGGATGGTCTTCGCGGCGGTGGTCCTCTTGCCAGCAGCGTTGAGCGCCCGTCGACGCCGAGAGAAGCAGCCTCCGTGGCGGCTCGCGCTGCTCGCGGGGATCGCGCTTGCGCTGCATTTTTCCACCTGGATTAGCTCGCTACAGTATACGACGATGGCCGCGTCGACGGTCATCGTGACCAGCAATCCGGTCTGGGTTGCCGTGATTGACGCGATCCAAAGGCGCAGGCTCCCATCACGTCTCACGTCGCTCGGGCTCACGGTTTGTATGGCTGGTGCCCTCGCGCTCGCATGGTCGAACAACGCCCCAAGCGCACACGCGAGCGCGCCATTGCTCGGAAATTCGCTAGCACTTCTGGGAGCCTGGAGCGCTACCGCCTACTATCTCATGGGGCGCCAAGCGCAGTCATCGGGTGCGTCACTGACCTCCATGGCCACCTGGATCTACGCCAGCGCTGCGCTCGTCTTGGCTGCGCTCTCTGCGGCGACTGGGAGCATTCAACGCATCGGACAGCCGGGCGTGTGGCCGTGGCTGCTGGCGCTCGCGCTCGTCCCACAGCTCGTAGGACACACATCGTTTCACTGGGCGATGAAGCATCGTAGCGCGACGGCCGTGACGTCCGTGATCTTGCTAGAGCCCATCGGAGCGACAGCGCTCGGGTTTGTTTTCTTCAGCGAATCACCAGAGATTTCGACGTTGTTGTCGGGGGGTGTCTTGCTGCTTGGTGTCTGGCTCACGACGCTAGGCGAACGCGGTCGTGTCGAAGAATCACCATCACGCGCGGTCGATCAAGGTTAGGATTTCGCGCGTGAGCGAGCCCACGATTCCACACAAAGTCCCCTTCACGCCCTACCAGTGGAGGCTGTTCTTCTTTCTGTCCGTGGCGACCTTCTTCGAGGGCTTTGACATGTTCGCCCTCACACAGATTTTACCGAGCCTCACGCGTGAGTGGCGGCTCAGCGCGCCTGAGCTTGGGCTGCTCGCGGCGGCGACCAACGCGGGCACGATGCTGGCGTATTTTCTCGTCCGCAGCGCAGACCGCTGGGGTCGCAAGTCGGTGCTCTCGGTCACCATCGTGGGCTACACCATTGCGTCGTTAATGACTGCATTTGCGCAGGGCCCTGTGACATTTGCGCTGCTCCAGTGCGTCGCTCGGATCTTTCTCATCGGCGAGTGGACCACAGCCATGGTGTACGCCAGCGAAGAGTTTCCGGCAGACCGTCGCGGCACTGTGGTGGGTACGATCCAAGCGGTGGCGAGCGTCGGCGCGATCGTCTGCGCGGGAGTTGTGCCATTCTTGCTCAAGACCTCACTAGGATGGCGATCGATCTATGTCGTGGGCGCGCTCCCGCTGATCGCGATCGCGTTCGCGAGGCGCACCCTCCGTGAGAGCAGCCGCTTTGAAAAGGTCAAAGCCGAGGGCGAGCTCAAGCGCCAACCGCTGCTCGCGCTCTTGAAGGGCCCCCACGCCAAGCGGCTGTTGCAGCTCGGCCTGATCTGGTCGTGCACCTACGTATGCACGCAGAACACCGTGACATTTTTCAAGCAATTCGTCGTCAACGAGCGGCACTGGAGCGACGCCCAGGTGGGCAAAGTGATCTCGCTCGCGGCGCTCATTTCGATGCCGTTGGTGTTTGGCGCGGGCAAACTATTGGATGGCTTGGGCCGCCGCCGCAGCGCGGTCGTTGTGTACTTCGCGCTTGTGTTCGGGTGCCTCGGCGCGTTCACCCTCACGCAGACCGTGCCGCTCACCATCGCGTTGGTGCTCAACGTGTTTGCACAGAGCGCGGTCCTCGCGCTGCTCAACGCGTACACCGGAGAGCTGTTTCCGACGCACGTCCGTGGCGACGCGTTTGCGTGGGCGAACAACATCTTGGGGCGTATCGGCTATGTGCTCTCGCCCATCGTCCTAGGACGCATGGCGCAATCGGTGGGGTGGGGACCGGCGATCGCAAGCACCGCCGGATTTGCAGCGATCGCGCTCGTATTGATCCTCCTGTGGCTCCCCGAGACCCGCGGCCTTGAGCTCGAGCAGATCGCAGCCGAGACGCACTAAAAAGCGCTCTCATTGAGCAGCGTCGACGCAAAAATCAATGCAGTGTGACGAGCCCAACGTTCAGCGGTCGAGAGGTCCTGGTCCTGCAGATGCGAAGCAAGCACCTCCGACCTCGTTCGATCTCCAGCGCGCTCAAGCGCACCAGACACGCGCACGATGACCTTGTGATGAAAATTGCGCTCGATGCAGTGTCGCGACCCCACGACCGAGCGGAGTCAAACCTTAAAGACCCTCATCGAAGCACTCAATTCTCACGCAGACTCATTCTCTCGCAGCGCCGACGATCGCCTAGCGCAAGACGTACGAGCCCACGCGAGACGCTTGTTCGATGGGTCCGGCATCTCGTTCTTCTCAGACCACCGCAAGCGCTTCACCCTAACTTCTAGGATGGCGTCTGACTTAACGCTCATTGAGGCATCCGCGCAGACGGGAGCGTCACCAACGACCCCGTCGAGCGCGCCATGGCGGCGGGCTGGGCTGCCATCGGACTCGTCCCCTACCTTGGGCCCCTTGCAAACGCCGCACGGTCGTTAAGCCAAGCTGGGCGCCCTGTCCAGGCGAGTCGCTCTGCGGCGACCTTCGTGAGCACCGTCGTCCAGCGCACACGCGTTGCCGAGACTGCTGCGCACAACAACGTGCGCACGGGAGGAGCTGCAGCCCGCAGAGCGAGCGCCACCGCCCCGCCCAAGCAGCCCCGCACCCGCGACGCTGGGCATGTGCTTTGTGGCCGCAACGCTCATCGAGACTGCGAACGGTCCACGAGCCATCGAGTCCATCAAGGTCGGCGACCGCGTGTTTGCCAAGAGCGACTCCACGGGCGAAATCGGGCTCCTCTCAGTCGAAGCGGTCCACGTCCACGCCCACCAACCCACCATCGTCGTGACTGTATGCTCTCGCGACATCGCGCTGCTGAAAGCATCACACCCTTGCCCCCGTGAGCACCTGCCCGAAGCTGATCCCTTGGGCTCGCGTGGTGCGCACCGCAGTAAGGCTGGTTGCGCAGGGTTCTCCGCCGTGGGCAGATCGTGCGCGCACACGATCAGCCGCGCCCGATGTTGACTGGACGCTGCCTGCGCAGGGCGCAGCGTGTGCCCGTTCGGACCGCACGAGCAGCAGTGCGCTGTCGCGAACGAGCGGCGCTTGGCTGGCGTCGAGGTGCTCGTGATCTCGCGCTCGCCCTGGCCTCGGGGTGCGCTGAGTTGTGTACACAACTGCGGTCTATTGGGGGCTATTCAAGCGCACTTCGCGGCTGGGCGCTCTCGACCTGCGAGAGCGATCTACCTGCGAATTTGCTGGGATTCTGTGGAGCCACCCATCGGGATTGAACCGACGACCTGCGGTTTACGAAACCGCTGCTCTACCACTGAGCTAGGGTGGCGACGAAGGCGCGTCTATTATCACGACCGTTCGGCAGCGCAAGACCCAAACACGCATCGATGCGACGACCGCGTCCCTTTACGATCACTCCTCCAGCACGGCACCCGTATGAATACACCCACCGATTTGCGAAGCGACACAGTCACCCGCCCCAGCGCTGAGATGTACGACGCGATGCGCACCGCGCCCGTCGGCGACGATGTCTTCGGCGAAGACCCGAGCGTGCTGTCACTCCAGAAAGTCGTCGCAGAGATGCTGGGCAAAGAGGCTGCGCTGTTTGTGCCCAGCGGCACTATGGCAAACCAGCTCGGGCTGATTGTAAACGCACAGCGCGGCGACGAAGTGCTCGTGGGCGAGGGGGCCCATTGCCTCTGGTACGAAACCGGCGGAGCGAGCATTTTGGCGCAGGTCCAGTGCCAGACCATCGGTGAAGGGGGCTTCTTCGGAGCAAGCGAAATCACTGGCGCAGTCCACCCTCCTGCCGACTGGAACCCGACCGTAAGCACCGTGTGCTTTGAGAACACCCACAACCGCGCCGGCGGACGCATCTGGCCCGCTGCACTTCGGCTCCAAGCCCTGCGCGCTGCACTTGAGCTCGGATTGCACACCCACCTCGACGGCGCCCGCCTCTGGAACGCCCACATCGCATCGGGCGAATCACTGGCGTCGATCTGTGACGGGTTTGACACCGTCGCAGTGTGTTTCTCGAAGGGCTTGGGAGCTCCAGTGGGCTCTATGCTTTGCGGCGATCGCGAGCGCATCGCAGTGGCTCGGCGTTGGCGCAAGCGCTTGGGCGGAGGCATGCGCCAGGCCGGAGTCCTCGCAGCCGCCGCTCAGTTTGCGCTCGTCCATCATCTGCCGCAGTTGAGCCGAGACCACGAGCTCGCAGAGCGCCTCTCAGCAAGACTCTCGGGTCACGGATTGCGGGTCGCAAAACCCGAGACCAACATCGTCATGATCGATCTTGAGACGACACAATTCGCCAGCGAATTGGCTGTCCGATTGGCTACTCAAGGGGTGCTCGTTTCTGCGTTTGGACCGCACCGACTGCGGGCTGTAACTCACCGGGACGTGAGCGAAGAACAGATCGCATCTGCAGCAGACATCATCGCGGCGGTGGTCCAGTCGTGAAGCGACTGCAGCTGCTCGCCGTAGTCCATTTTCTGTGGCTCAGCGGGTGCGCATACCAGAGGCCAGAGTCGTTTGTTCGTGCATGCGCAGAGGCCGCCCGAGCGACGAGCGCGGGTCGGTTTGCAGAGGCCGCCCGTGCATACGATCGCGCTGTGTCGACCACCGACCGACCTCTCGATCGTGATGAAGCGGTCTATCGTGCAGGCCAAGCGTGGCGACGCTCAGGCGATACGGTCACCGCGCTGGCACGCTTTGAGTGGCTCGCGCGCAACGGAGACGACGCCACGCGGCGCACCCGAGGCGAGCTCGAAGCGGTACGAATTTACTTCGATCGAGGTCAATGGGATCGCGCAGAGCAGGTCGCGATCGAGGTCGCCGCGAGGCAGCCCTCGATGGGCGCTGGGCGTAGAGCGATCGAGCTGTCTCTCATCGAGGCCGACTCACGCGACCAGAGTGGAATCGCTGCGATTTCGCTCATCGATCGAGCTTGGTTGCGTCTGTCCCGCACCGAGCTCGCCGCGATGCTCGACATCGAGCGGGCGCGGCGATTGGTGCTCCAGGGACAGCCCGAACAGGCCGTGATCGCGCTTGAGCGCTCGCTCAGGTGGCGCTACCCCCAGAACCCACGCTGGGATGACGGAAGCTGGGAGCTCTCACAGTTGCTGTTGCAGCTAAACCGACCTGATCAAGCGCTCGCGGTGATCAACCGAGCGCTCGAGCCGGCAGAGAGCCTCGCGCTCATCCCAGGGTCCTCGGTCCGCCCGCGGTTTCCGCAGCTGGCCCTCGAGCGTGGCCGCGTGCTTGAGACGTTGGGGCGCCTGCCCGAAGCCGCGACAGCCTATCGCGCGATGTACAACCAGTTCGCACACTCAACGCTTCGCGACGACGCGCTTGAGCAAGAAGCACGCGTACTGCGGTTGCTGGGAGAGACGGCGCGCGCTTGTACCGTGGATCAGCAGCTGGCACGTGACTTTTCTCAAACCCGACGCGGCAGAGCCGCGAGCGAGCGAATGAGAAGCTGCAGTCACTAAGCTGTTCAGGAGAGACCAGGAAGAAGGCTAAACTCTGCAAATATCCAGAGATTTACTCGTCTTCGACTTCTTCTTCTTCTTCGCCAGCGCCAAACTCCAGTTCGTCGTCGTCGTCGAACTCTCCGGCAGCTTCCTCGGTCTCTTCTACCTCGTCGTCGTCGTCGCTCTCTTGGCCCTCGAACTTGAGTTCGATGCCAACATCAGCGAGCTGTGCCTCCAAGAGGTCGAAGAGCTCATCAAGCTCATCGCCGCTCCACTCGTCGAGGACGTCTCCGAGAAAGTCGTACAGATCCGTGTCGATTCGACGCTCGATCTCCTCGACCTGCTCTTCTCCAAATGAATCCAACAGATCTTCGCGCAGTGTCTCCGTATCGCCCTCTTCCATGGCGTCTACGGCAGACTGTCGAAGTTGTCGGAGCGTGCGCTTGTCGAGAACGATCTCCATCGGTCTAGCTGTCCTTTGTCATCCTTGGCGCGTCGCAACGAACTTGGTCCCGCAGCCACCACACATACATGCAGAAGCGGGCCAAGACGAACCGGCGAATAGCTTGGTCGTTTGGGGTTGTCAACGAAGGCTTTCATTGAGCGCGCACTGTTGCGCGTTTAGGTCACCCAGAAAGATGAAAGTGCGGGTGTGTAACGCGGTGTTCTTGACCGCACTGATGGGAGGTAGTGGAATCCCTCCGCGATGAATTGCAGTAACTGCGGTCGTCAGAACCCGCCCACAGCGTTGTTCTGCTTGGACTGCGGGCAGAAGCTTCGGGAGATCGGCGCCCCGCCGCAGCCCGCCGCGGCGACAAGTGCCCCCGTAGCCCCTATTTCACCTCCCGTGGCGCTCCCACCAGCCGTTAACCCTGGCGTGGCTCCACCCGTGATTGCGCCGCCAGAAATGGTTGTCGCAGCGACTCCGAGCGCGATGTCCAAGTGCTCACGATGTGGCACGGACAACCCCGGAACGATGCGGTTCTGCCGCATGTGTGGCAACACGGTCGCGAACGAAGGCGCAAAGGCAACCCCTCCGCCCAACGTCGCCCCACCCGCGCAGGTGGCGATCCCAAAACCGAGTCACAGCAGCTGCCCACGATGTGCTGCGCGCGTTGAAAACGCTGCAGCGTTTTGTGGCGTGTGCGGGCTCTCCACCACGGACATGTTTCCCGTGACAGCTGCGCCTGTTGCACACGTCGATTCACCGCTGCACGCGGCCGTCAAAGTCGCTCAGCCGATCGTCGAGATGGCTGCGGTGTCCTCGCCCATCGCGACACCGATTGTTGCGTCGCCGATCGTGGTCGCGCCCATCGCGCGCGCTGATCAACGGGATCAGCCCGAGCCTGCTGGGGCTCGGGTCGTGACCATTCTCAAAGACGGTTCAGAGGGACAGGTCTACCGAATTTCGGGCGGCGCGACGGACTTTGGTCGGAGCGAAGGCAACATCGTGCTCGCCGATGATCCCTACCTCTCGCCACGACATGCGCGTATTTCGTTTCGCGATGGCCAGTATTTTCTCAAGGATCTCGACTCGGTCAATGGAATCTTCTCGCGCATTCGCGACGCAGTTCGACTCACCGACGGCGATGTCCTTTTGCTCGGCCAACAGGTGCTCCGCTTCGAGCTGCTGAGCGAACACGAGGGATCGTTTGGACCGATCTCGCACTACGGGGTGATGGTCTTCGGGACGCCCGAACAGCCACGGATCGCGCGCTTGGTTCAGGTCACCACCGAGGGCATCCCTCGCGATGTGTTTCACCTGTCGCGAGAAGAGACCGTTTTGGGCAGAGAATCCGGTGACATTGTGTTCACGGACGACGCATTTCTCTCGCGGAGACACGCGACTTTTCGCATCGACCGGCCGACACGTTCTGTCATCTTGGCAGATCTCGGCAGCTCCAATGGCACTTTGATTCGCTTTCGCGGCGAGCGTGAAGTACGAAGCGGAGACACCTTTCGGCTTGGCCACCATCTCTTTCGCTTCGACACACTCTCAGGTGCCGGAGGAGTCTCAGGTCGATGACTGATTCTGCTGACACATCCCGGACCGACGAGAGCCCTCCCGAGAGCCCTCCCGAGAGCCCTCCTGCCGCTGAAATCGCCGCCCCGAAGGGCGTGCGCGTGCGCATTTTCGGACGCACCGATGTCGGGATGGTGCGTGAGCACAACGAAGACAACTTCCTCATCGCAGATTTTTCTCAAAATCTACGCAGCGTGAAGCCCGAGATCCGCGAGCACATCGTCGGAAATCGTGGCTCAATCTTTGCCGTCTGTGATGGCATGGGAGGCGCTGCAGCCGGCGAGGTTGCCAGCCAAATGGCTGTAGACACGATCTACGAGCTGATGCAGCAGGGCGAGCCCCCGACGAGCAAAGACGACTTTGTGCGCCGCATCGGAGAAGCAGTCTCAGAAGCCGGCGCACGGATCTATCTTGCAGCGAAGACCAACCGTCTCCAACGCGGCATGGGCACCACGTCCACGGTCGCAACGGTCTACGAGAAGACCTTGTTTTTCGGGCAGGTCGGCGACTCCCGCTCGTACTTAATTCGCGGCGGAAAAATCAAACAGCTCACGAAGGACCAGTCGCTCGTCGCCAAGCTCATCGAAGCAGGCCAGCTGACCGAGGCCGAAGCCGAAACGTACGAGCACGGCCACATTATTCTTCAGGCGCTCGGAACGTCAGACAGCGTCCAGGTCGATCTGTCGTTCATGGATTTGCGCAAAAACGACACGCTCTTGGTCTGCAGTGACGGACTCAGCGGACTGATCACTTCTGCGCAGATGCTCGAGTGTGTCGAGAGCTCGACGGACCCTACGGAGTGCTGCAAACGCTTGACCGATTTGGCCAACGCGCAGGGTGGACACGACAACATTACGGTGATCATCGCCAAGTTCGACGGTGACCTTCCAGACTGCTCAGAAGAAGACCTGATCTTTGGCTATCAGCCATGGATCTTACCGGACCTCCCTGCCGACTCCACCGGCCATTCACCGTCCAAGCTCAAGTCAGCCGACGCGCCGCCCCCGGGTAAAGACGTCAAGAACGCCGTGTCAATCCGTCCGCCGATGGCAGCAGGACCCGATCCGGTGCGACCTCACGCGACCTCGGGAGGCGGCGACGATGACATCCGCGTCCCCATGTCCGAGACGCCGCGCTATGTCGTCGGTGTGTTTTTGCTGGCGCTCGCTGTCGGCCTGATTGCTGCGGCAGTGTACCTCGCGCGATAGCGTTGGCCCGACGACCTGTCGTGCCGATCGTGCGCGCGGTCTCGTAAGCGGTTCAGTCTGAGCTAACGTTTGGGCGCGATCGTCGCGCTGCTATGATTTTGAGCACCGCACGACCTCCACGGGCGAAGTCACTTCGATCCTTCTCTCCACGGTGCACACGAAGGCAACCATGATTGGGCTGATCCAAGAGTTTGGAGCACACGCAGGGCGACGATTCAGCTTCGCGCAAGAGCGCGTGCGAATGGGACGTCAACCCAACTGTGACGTCTCGTTTGATCCCAACATCGATCTCGATTCCAGCGGTGTTCACTGTGAGATCGTGCGCGAAGGACCGAGCTTTGTTCTCGTCGACCTGCAGTCTCGCAATGGGACCTTCGTCAACGGACAGCGCATCTCCAGACAGCCCCTTCGACAAGGAGACTTGATTGAGTGCGGTCGCGGCGGGCCAAGAATTCGTGTTGAATCGCTCGCCCAACTGGCCGCTCCCGCAAACCCATTCGCCCCTCCCGCCGCGCAGGGCCAGGGCCAGGCGCAGGGGTTCGCGCCGCAGCCTCCGCAGCAGGTCTCCCAGAGCGCGCCGGTGCCACAACCCGCAAGCGTCGGAGCTGCCCTCGCGGCTGGCATGCCAGCCGGCGCGCAGGTGGGAAAGCACACCGTCGCAATGATGATTGATCAGGCGCTTGTCGCGAGCGAGCAACAGCGCGCGCGCAAGACCGGCGGCGGAAAAACAGGGCTTTTCGTCGGACTGTTTTTGGTGACGGTCGTCGCTGTGGCAGGTGCAGTCGCGGTCGTCGTTCTTCGAGGAGAACGTGGCGGAGCGACTCAGACGCAGGGCGGGGGTGAGCAGATCTCGGCCGAGTACGAGAGCGCGATTTATTTGCTGGCCGCGAGGGTCCCCGGCGCCGCCGCGCCGCGCGGGTTTTGTACGGGCTTTAGTGTGGGGCCTAACCTCATCGCGACCAACGCACACTGTATCGATGCAGGGCGGCAATTTCTCACGCGAGGCGCCGCGCTCATCGCGCTGAGAAGCTCGGGACACGGCGAACAAATCGAGATCGTCCCCGTCTATCGAGACTCGCGATTTCGCGATCCGGTGTTTGGGCTTGAGGGCTCAGGATTTGACGTGGGTTTGTTGCGCAGCGCGAGCACGTTGCCTGTATCTGTGCGAGTCGCTGCGGACAATCAGCTGCGCAGTCTCCGAGCGGGCTCGCAGCTCTTCGTATTTGGCTTTCCAGGGATGACCATGAACGGCTCTTCTCCCGTCGCCACGATCACCCAAGGAGTGCTGAATCGCAGCACCGACTTCTTCGAGCGAGCCGCCGACACTGCAAACGCGCAGAAGCTCCAGCACAGCGCCCAGACCACCTCAGGGTCCTCGGGCTCTCCCATTTTTCTCTCGGATGGATCGGTCATCGGCGTCAACGCCGGCAGCCTCTCCGACGAAGAGCGCCAGCGCATTCTGGACCCTCGAACGGGTCAGACCACGCAGGTTGAGGTGAACCGAAGCTCCAATTTTAAGTATGGGATCCGCGCGGATATTATCCGCGATGCTGTAAATCAGCTGGGCGATTCACTCCCATAGCGCAAGACTCGCGACCGCCGTCCAAGCCAAAGCCATTGCATTTCTGGGCCATCGCCCTGACTTTTGCTGCGTTCTTTGTGGTGTTCGTCGTCTTCAATGACAGATAGTCGTCGTGGAGAATCCAATGGGACGGTTGTTGATCGTGACGCCCGAGGGGCAAAGTGAGCGAGATCTCACAGTCACCAGTAGCGTGGGCAGACACCCAAGCAACATTATTCAGCTGCTCGATCGCATCGTCTCGAAAGAGCACTGCATCCTCGAGCTTCGAAACGCGCGCTGGCTCCTCCGTGATCTCGGTAGCCTCAATGGCACCTACATCAACGGTCAACGCGTCTCGGGCGAGCAGTGGCTCAACGACGGCGACGAGATCACGCTGGGCAACACCCGGATGGTCTTTCGGCATCCTGGAGCGCCCGAGGTAGCCCCGGCCTACAACCCCGGCACGAGCCCCTACGGGCCCAACGCGGGCGCGCAGCAGCCTGCACAGCCTTCCTACCTGCTCCCACAATCGCCGGGCCCTATTCAGCCTCCTGGATGGACACCGCCGAGCGCTCTGTTCAACCCCGTGGCCAACGCGGCGGGCTATCACCCTGTGCCGGCGACAGTGCCCGCGCAGCAAGAGTCCACGGACACCCATCGACCCGTCGTGGCCCAGCGCCCAGGCGGCATGACCATGATCGGCGCGTCGGTGCAGGCAAAGGTCACCATCGCGACGAATCTCGTCGAGTCACACGTTCGCTCCAAGATCGCTGCCGCACAGCTGCAGTTTTTGCCCGAAAAACAAGTCACCGATGTCGAGTCGCTCCGCCGCGACTACGAGAAGTTGCGCGTCGCGTACGAAGTCCAACGGTCGATCGGTGGCGAGCTCAATCTTGATGTTCTGCTCGAGAAAATCCTCGATCGTGCGTTCGATCTTCTCGCCGCCGATCGCGCCGCGATCTTGCTCTACGACGAGGATCGCGAGCTAAGACCACGCGCGATTCGCATGCGCAAGGGTGTGGATGAGCCCTTCGTGGTCTCCAATACGATCCTGTCGCAAGTGCGAGAAGAGCACATCGCCGTCTTGTCGTCAGACGCGATGATTGACCCGCGATTTAGCCAAGCGCATTCGATTATTATGCAGGGAATTCGCAGCTCAATGGCGGTCCCGCTGCTGTTCAAAAATGAGCTCCAAGGCGTGATGATCGTCGACTCGCAGATCAGCACCAACGCGTTCGGCGAGAAAGATCTTCAGCTGGTCACCAACATCGCCAACCAGGCGGCGTTGGCGTTGGCAAACGCACAGTTGGCGCGACAGATTCAGCACGACGCAATCACACGAGAGCGCTTTCAGCGGCTGCTCTCGCCGCAGGTCGCCCAGCTGGTTTTTGACGGCAAGGTCGAGGTTAAGCAGGGCGGCGATCCTCGCGAGACCACGATGTTCTTCAGCGATATCCGCGGGTTTACCTCCATGAGCGAGGGGATGGAAGCGCAAGACATCGTCGGAATGCTCAACGACTACTTCGAGCGAATGGTCGAGATCATTTTCAAGTACGAAGGCACGCTGGACAAGTTCGTCGGCGACGAGATCATGGCGCTCTGGGGTGCACCAGTCAGCAGCGCGGACGACCCTGTTCGCTGCGTTCAGGCGTCCCTCGAAATGATTGAGGGGCTTAAGCAGTTCAATCTCGATCGCGCAGCACAGGGCCTCCAGGGGTTCGAGATCGGCATCGGGATTAACACGGGGCGTGTCGTCGCCGGCTATCTCGGATCCAGCCGCGCGATGCAGTACACCGTGATCGGCGCGCCGGTGAACCTCGCTGCGCGCCTGTGCTCACAGGCCAAAGGCATGCAGATTATTATCTCAGAAGAGACGTGGCTCCGAGTCCGTGATGTCTTTGAAGTGGTCGAGCTCGAACCAGTTCGTCCAAAGGGCATCGCACAACCCGTCCGAATTTTTCAGGTGCTTGGGCGGCGATAAGTTTCGGTCCCTGACAGAGCGAGCGCTGACGGTCGGTGCTTTCACGTTCGGGCCAACCGCGTGTACAACGCGACGCTGAAAGCTATGGCAGAGTTAGAATTCGAACGTCCACTGCTTGAGCTCGAGCGTCGTATTCGACAGCTCCGCTCATCAACAGCCAACGGACCTGGTTTTGAAGCAGAAATCTCACGGCTTGAAGACAAAGCGCGGAGGCTTCAGCAGGGCATTTTTGCCGCGCTCAATCCGTGGCAAAAAGTGCAGCTCTCGCGCCACGCAGATCGCCCGTTTACCCTCGACTACGTCTCACGATTGTTCGAAGACTTTGTTGAGCTCAAGGGTGACCGGTTGTTTGCCGAAGATGCCGCGATTGTCGCGGGATTTGCGCGTTTTCGAGGGCAGTCCGTGCTGGTCGTAGGCCACCAAAAGGGCCGTGGTACGCGCGAGAATCTCGCGAGAAACTTCGGGATGCCCAATCCCGAGGGCTATCGCAAAGCGCGCCGACTGATGGAGTTGGCCGCGCGGTTCAATCGTCCCATCGTGACCTTCATTGATACGCCGGGTGCCTACCCGGGCCTCGGCGCAGAAGAGCGCGGACAGAGTGAAGCCATCGGTCAATCGTTGCTCTGCATGGCGGCGCTCGAAGTTCCGATCATCGCGGTGGTCATCGGTGAGGGAGGCTCAGGCGGTGCGCTCGCGCTGGGGCTCGCCAATCGCGTGTACGTCATGGAATTTGCCACGTATTCTGTGATCACCCCGGAGGGCTGCGCCAGCATCTTGTGGAAAGATGGGTCTCAAGCTGCGCGCGCCGCGACCGAGCTCAAGATCACGGCGCCAGATCTTCAGCGCCTGTCAGTCGTCGACGGCGTGATCGCCGAACCGCCCGGCGGTGCACACCGCGATTTTGACCAAGCAGCCGTCAACGTGGGAGCGCAAATCGAGGCGGCTCTGAGTGAGCTCGCAGCACTTTCACCCGGGCAGCTTCGCGAGGATCGTTACCGACGGTTTCGTGCGCTGGGTGATTTCGCTGAGAACTTCGCGCCGACCAGCTAAGCCCGCGGGCGAGCAAAGCGCGCTCAAGGGGACGGTGTTGTCGGGAGCCAAGGGCAGTCGCCGCGCGCCATACAGTGGTGATTGCGAGGGTCGCTCTGGTAGACGATGTCACGCCCCGCCGTCGCCGAGTATCTCGCGACGAGCGTGGTGAGATAGAGCCCGACGTCCCAAGCCTGAGCAGGATCGCTCGGCAAGAACACATGGGCACCGTCGGTCTGAATGTAGGCCGTGAGGTTCGCGGAGACCGTGTCCCCGGCGCGCGGGCTCCAACGAAACTCGGGGTCGCTCTCGACACCGCGGTCGCTCTGGATCACACGCACCATGCGAAGCGGCTGGGTTGCAGCGGCCTCTCCGAAGAGCTGACTACCTTCGTCTAAGTCATCGATATCATACAGTAAATTCGGGCCCCTCATGACCGGATGTCGCCCAAGCGTGTTGATCCCTTCGACGACGAAAGTGTCCACAAGGAGAGTCTGCGCAGAGCGGCCGCCGTAGGTACGCGCGATGCGTTCGGGCATGAAGTATTCGTCGAGCTCGCTCTCGGTGCGTCTCGTCATAAACGGCACGAGACCCGCCGCACGACCAAAGGTGACACCAACGCTCACTGGCACGATGTCGTCGCCCGCGGTGGTCATGGTGAGGATCGGTCGCCGGCGCTGATCCCACGGACGCAGTGAGTAGAGCGGGGCGTAATTGATGGGGTCTCCGGGGTCAATTCCGGCCTGAGCGAGCTGAATGAAGCGTCGCACTGCGCTGGTCTGACGACGCAGCCCGAGTCCAGCCGCGGGCGAGAACAGTGGCGTCAGCTGCGCTCGCCGCGTGAGCGCGTTGGTGCGCGCCACGCTACCCTCGCGCGCGTTGGGTGGCACATGTCCGCACGTCACATCGCAGTCGTTTTCGTAGACCAGATAGTTGCTGATCTCGTTGCGAACGATCGCGCCCATCTGCACTTGGCAATGCTCGTACTCGAGCAGCGCTTGCCCACGGTAGATGGTGACGATGAGTGGATCGGTGCGGTCCGCTGGGACGGGCAAAAAGAGGTGGCCATCGGCCGAGTTGCGAGCACACCGGCGCTGATGCGTAGAGAGATTGAGCACCATGACGTCGTCGCCGGGCTGGAGGTCATTGCGACACGCGAACTCTAGTTCACCGATGTCGTTGGCGTCTGGGAGCACAAACCGCAGTGAAGTCTGCGTGCCCGTGCAGCTCGTGTAGGTCCGCGAATTTCGTGCGGGCCGTTCACCCGCTGGCACCCCAAGGATCACCGGCCCCATCATGGGCAAGAGCACCGCGCCCTGCACTGCGCCGATCATGGAGCGCGACGTGATGTCGGTGAATCCTCCGCCGCCCGAGACGGCGGTCACGGCCGAAAGTCCTGGCTCGACCGCGCCGACAACCTGAGCAGTGAGCCCACCCAAGGATTCGCCCCAGATGGAGATCGGCACGGGCTGGCCATCACGCCCTGTGCCCGCAATGTCGACCACACCATCTCCGTTGAAATCCCCCGGCGCGTCGTTGCGTCCGTCGCGGTTGTAGTCGACCGAGCCCGGCGCCATCCATGAAGGTTCACGAAGTGTGCGAACGAGCTGAAAATAATCGAGCGCGGTCTGCCTGACCATGTCGCGCGTTCGAAAGATATTGGCGGTGAGAAACTGTGCGCCCGAGTCCAAGGTTCCGTCGCCGTTGACGTCAATCGCGCGGCCTGCGAGCGCAGAGTCTGCGAAGGGTCCAAGGCAGAGTCCTCGAAAAATCGCGCGGGCCGCGATGAGCTGGCCCTGGCTGAGGGCGAACCCGTGATCAGGCGCGTTGGCGGTGACCGTCGCGAGGCCTTGGCGTGCGAAATAGCCCGCGAACGCGATGGACTGATAGTTTCCTACACCGTAGCCGTGCGGGTAGAGCGCTACCGGAAACGGAGCCTGTGCACCCGTCCGCGCTCTGGGCACAAAGATCCAGAGCTGGACCTTCTCACTGCGCGGTGTCTGCCCGGCGCGCACCGCGTCGAGGTCCCACTGCACGCTCGATGGATCATTGGGGACGAGCTCGCGCCAAGGCGATGGCGAGTCAATGGTCGCGACCGCGGCGTACTCGAGCCACTCGAACGATTCGATCAATGCACGCGCGACGGCGCCGTCGAATCCAAGGGTCGGGATGAGCTCACGGGACAGCGCGATGAGCTGCTCACGCGGGACCACGTAAGGCGTCGGCGCCAACGTGCAGTCCGGCGAGTCGAGGTTTGCTGCGCGCGCGAGTCGAAAGTTCGGAGCGACCCCCTGAAGCGCGGCGAGGGGGCCCTGGCCATGGACTCCGCGCTGCGCGTCGATGAGGTCCGTGGTCGTGGTTTGTGTTGTGTAAGTCCACGCAAACGCGACCCGCTGCGAAGGTTCGCCGCGGCCCCATTGGAGCCCGCCGTAAAAGCGTCGCTGCAACGAAGCATCGTTGAGGTGCCCCTCGACCGCTCGCAGTCTCTGCAATTGTTGAGGATGACCGATCGTGTCAAACGGCGAGCGCACGGGCCCACTCGAAGCTCTGAGCCTGCTGGTGACCACGACCGCGTAGGTCCGGCGCTCACGAAGCGGAATCAGCGGGCGAACGATCAGCGTGTGGGTCTCAGGCTCCCAATGCCCTGCCGTTTGCCCTGAAAAATCTCTAGCACCTCGTCGCTGAAGCACGCCGTCGAAGTTGGTGTCTTCCTCGCGCTCGAGGCGCCCATTGCCGTTGAGATCTTCGTCCACCGTCGCGATCAAAATGTTGTCGCCCGAGGCGCGGGGATCGAGCGCGAGAGGCTCGCGAGGATCGCGACGAGACAGCGGGTAATTTCCGGCGCCTACGTCGAGCGGAACAGGGACTCCCGACTCAAGATCGATCAGGTAGATGGCATCGTCTGTGAAGTCCGATGGGTCATTGGGGTGGCGACGCCGAAGGTCCTCAAGGTCGATGTCGCCCTCGAGCGGAATCGAGATGGGCATCGAGGTCCCCCAGCCGTCCATTCGATCGAACGCGACGCGAAGATTGCGCTCAAAGAAAGTCGGAGCCACGAGGCTCGCGTTGACTCTCAGTCCCGTCGGAGACGTGCCGTCGTAGCTTGTCGCATAGTCATTGGGCAGCGGAATCTCAGGGAATGGTCTCGCGCTTGGATCCCACACGATCTTGGGTCCATGTGCGCCTTGGGGAGCATAGTCCTGCGGCGCGACCGGCTCACCCGTACACGCGGCGTGCGCGATCCACAGCGCGCTCAACCCAACCAAGCCTCGTTTGCTCATCGTTGAAGAACGCATTGATCAGTACTCCAGTCCGACTCGCACGACGCCTAACCAACGCGCCGGCAACGACTCACCAAACTCGTTGTCAAACGCGTGCCCTGCAAAAAATCCCGCGCCCTGGAGCCCCCAGTGCAACTTGATATTGCCCGGGAGAACATGATGTCCGTCAATCCCCACATCGAGCTCGAGACCAAGGTCTTTTGCTCGCGCATCGCCGCCGCGATAATTGAGCGAGCGTCCGTAGATTGTCGAGCGCACAGGGTCGACCAGATCACTGGTCGAGACACCCACCACTGCGCCCGCGCGGAGGTCGAGCCACCGGGTGACATCGACGATCGCGGTGGGATAGATGTAGGCCGCGTTTGTGACGGCCCCTGAAGAGGGCAGCAGGATCGCACCACGGGCGCCGGTCCCCATCAGCCGTGGATCGTTTGAGATCGATGCGCTGCGCGCCGTGTGCCAGGCCAAGACCTCCGGAAACATAATTAATCCCACACGATGTGCAGGATTAAACGTGAACCGTCGCTGCACATTGTCCGCAGGGTTTGAGTCACCAGAGGCCCACCCGCCCTCGAGGACCAAGCGCATGCTCCCCGCGCGCTCGACGCCCAGCTGAATCGCTCCGCCGTGCTGCACAACCGCGTGGCCGTCGGGCTGAGCCACACTGCGCGCGATCGTGGTGTGCCCCACGGCGAGAGCCAGCTCGGCCGCAGCAAATACAGTCGCGCGTCCATCGGGTGACGGCCACTCCCACCGCGCCGACGCGTCGACAAACCCGGCCATCAACGAGTCCCCCTCACGGTTGGTCTGCGAGCGATAGACCGCGTACATGCCCACGCGCTTGCGCTCGCATTCGCGCGTGCACTCAGGGGCTTGGTAATACGCTGACACAATCCCTTGCCACGCCCAGTCTCCACCGACTGTTCGCGTAGGTGGCTGCTCAATAATGGTGCTCGCGAAGGGTGGATCCCCGCGATCCACGCTTACATCGTAAGCGAGCAAACTTGCTAGCCGATCTCGAAACACGAGGTCTCCGGCGAGCGCTACGACCCACGGAGATTGTCGCCCACCGGGCCGTGTCGCAAACGCCACACGCTCGACAATGTCACCGTTGCGATAGTCACCGAAGACAGGTCGTAGGTCCCCTGAATTTGCGACGATCCCAAGGCCCCAGTGTGAGAGTTGGTGTCCAGCACGCAGGACACCCAAGCGAGTCTTGAGCTCCACCGCGAGCTGCCGAAGATCGAAGATCCCGTGAGTGAACGGCGTAAGCGCAGTACTTCGAGCGTCGCGCGAGAGCTCAACGTGGCGCGTGGATTCGCCCACCAAGATCGCACGAGTGAGATCGAAATTCGCGAACACCGAGAGCCAGTCGCCCAGTCGAAACACAGGGCGGAGCCGAAACCACTGCTCCAGATAGTAGGTCTGTCCCAAGGTCTGTGGAGAGCTCGCTCCGGGTGTCGTCGGCAGCGAGAGTTCTGGCTGGCCCCAGAGCCTGATCTGCCACTCTCCTGGGATCTCGACGGTCACCAGCGCGCCCTGCGGGGCCGCACGAGGCGGCGGTGGCTCGATCTCTCGTGGCTGCTGGCGATCGGGCCTTGCTGGACCAACCGGGGTCGTCTGCGCGTCACTTGTGGACGCGACTGAGACCGCGATGGTGGCGAGGGTCAGAGCGATCGCAGCTCGTGAGACCGCGGGGCGCCGCGCGAACGCAGTGCGTGACATAAGATCGATGCGTTGCTCCATGGGACACCGCGAGCCTACAACCGCTTTGGCCCCAGCATGCGGTCGATGTGAGGGAGTGTTCGATGTCCAGTGTGCGGTAGGCTCTGCGGCAAGCGTGACTCAGTCTAAAGGGCGGTTCGATTTGCATCGTTTCAGTCAACGATTACTCGGCGCTCTTGCTTTGTCGGTCGTTGCGGTCTCGTGCACTGCACCAAGGCCTCCCGCCGTCGAAGACGTCCACATCAGCACCGACGTGACGGACGTCGTCGCAGACCGAGAGCTCCGGGATCCCTGCGGGAGCGCGCTCTGTCAGCTCACCGAGTCTTGCGGTCCAGCGATCCAGGGTTCGCTGGGCGTTGGCAACGGAACCGACGACAACTGCGATGGCCGCGTCGACGAAGATTGCCCTTGTCGTTCAGGACAATCGGTTAGCTGTTTTGCAGGTCAACCTCAGACTCGCAACGTCGGAGCGTGTCGCGACGGCGCGATGCTCTGTGGCGAGCTCGGTCGGTGGCTGGACTGCAGGGGCGGCACGAGCGCGCAGCCCGAGCAGTGCAACGGGATCGACGACGACTGTGACGGACAGGTCGACGAGGGGCTTGAGGGATGCCGTTCTGCGCTGGTTTGTCCTGCATTTCGACTGATCGAACCGATGCAAGAGCTTGTCGTATCTCGCACCGAGATCGACCCGAGCGCGCGGTCGATCCGGTGGACACTGATCTGCGAGGCTGGCGCGACGCGCTGTCCGGTCATCGCAGACCCAACGGGTGACACACTGCGGTTGCTCTTCGTCGAGACGGGCACCTATCGGGTGAGGGCCAACGTTTTGCGTGCGGATACAAGCGAATCGAGCTGCGAATTTCCTGTGTATGTGCAGGGACGAGGGCTTCGGGTCGAGCTGTTTTGGGACACGCAAGGTGGCATCGGATCGAGCGGTGTTGACCTTGATTTGCATGTCGCGCCGATCGATCGCGCGCGATCACAACCCGCCCAGTGGTTCAGCCAGGACGACTGTCACTATGCGAACGGACGCGCACCTGGCGGCGCCGTAACGTGGGGGCTTTCTCCGAGCGATCAGCGGTTTTTGCCTAGCGAATCTCCAAGTCTGTGTCGCAACGCGCCTCCGCCATGGGGGCAGCTCTGGGAGCAGTCTGGGCGCTGTTGGAACCCGCGATTGGACACAGACACCACGACCTGTGATCGCACGGTAGCGAACGCGAGCGACCCGCGTTTTTGCTTCGCAGAGAGCGTCGCGATCGACGTCATGCCCGACGACGTGACCTTTCGTGTGATGGTCAATTTTTACCGCGATCACGGGACGTGCTCCGACGCGACGACCACCAACGATGTGAGCCATCCAACGCTGATCGTCTCGTGTGGCGCGGGAATTCGCACCGAAATCGGTACCATCGACCGCGGCGGGTTGGTCTCGATGTCGTGCCGAGACAATCCAGCGATCGGTAGCGCGAACTGGTCCTGGCTTGCCGCGGACATCCGTCGTGTCGACAACGCGTGCGGCGTCCGGGGCTGTGTCGTTGAGCCGCTGCTTGGTCGACGATTATCGCTACGACGCTGCGCAGAGGTGACCGAGCGTGACGACGTGTGCAAAGACGACGACGGGCGAGTCTTTGTGCGGCGTGCGGGTGGACGGCCCGTGGACGCGGATTTGCCCGAAGCTCTGTAAAATCACACACAGAGTGCGCGCAGGAGAGGCTACTCGTCGTCTTCGAGGTCGAGCGATCGTGGAGGCGCGAGGTGCTCCATGGTCAGGTCGTCCATTTGGGCTCTGACCGCGGCGTGCTCGCGAAATCCCATGCGAAGCCGCTCCATGACGGCCATGCGCTGGCGCTCTTTGTAGCGGGCGTGGGATGCCTCGCCCTTCTCATTGGCCTGTTCGGTGACCTGGTCGACGATCTGAAATTCGACGAGCACAAACACCACGCGGCCCAGCTCGGCGGACTCTGCCGGGGCGAGCTCAAGAACGCGATCGGGGATGCGCACCGGGAGATCGACGACGAAGTGAACCACCTGGTAGTTCTTGGCGCTGAACGCGTTGTCGGGCATGGGCTTGGAGCGATCTCCTGGGAGCCCTTGCACCATTGGCGCGAGCGATGCGAGGTGAGGATCCGAGGACAGCAGCCCATCGAAGTCTACGATGGTGTTGGTGCTCTCGCCGGGGATCGCATAGTTGAACGGAAAGAGCTTTCGAGACAGGTAGTTCACAACCGGCAAGAGGTCGAACTTGTCGCGCGTCACGATCCGAAACCGCAGCTTGTCGTAGATCTGCGCAGCGATGGTCTCTCGTTTGGAGAGCAGCTTGGTGTAGAGCGAGTCTCGCTGCTTGCGCCCACCGAGAAACTCTACGATCGGAAGTCCCGAAGTGAGCATCCCGCCCACGACCCGATAGACCTTCTCTTCGACGAGGCGAAACACCTCTTGGTCGGACATCGGAAGCATAAACGACAGCTCCCGGCCTTGGAGGTGATGGATGATGTGCATCACCTTGAGGATCATGCAGGCGCAGACCTGTTTGTGTCCCTTGCCGGCGGCGTAGCGAAAGAGCTCGATGGGCGTCGCCATCTCGATGGACGCCGGGATCGGGTACTCGAACTTTCGCCGAAGGTACTCAATCGCCTCGGCCATCACGTCGTGCATGCGATCGAGGTCCCCTGGGTCCTCAAGATCGATCTCGTGGGAGGCCAAAAACTCAATAATATCGTCGTCGTGACGAAAATTCAGCCGATGCCAATCGATGACCGAACCACCCCGAAGAATCACCCGGAGCGCGTCAAGATCCGCCAGCGTGTATTCGTGAAAACTTCGAAACGCCGTCGCCGGATTTACAGGGCGCAGAAAGTCAGCGCCGCTGCTTGTCTCTCGGACTGAGTCGTCGGGCGAAGTGGTCACGCGTCTTTGAGTGTCTCATGGACGCTCGTCATTGCGCTCGAGGTAACGGCCGAGCCCACGCTGCTCACTCGGCGAAGCTGAACGGTCCCGAGAAACAAGCCAACCGTGACCGCCATGGCTGCAAGATTTGCCCAGACAACTCCCTGACAACCACCGAGGGCGAGGGCGAGCAAGGCAAGAGAGATCACTGTGGGGGACTGTTTGGTCATTGGAGCGGTGCCTCGTGCGAGTCGGCGGTTGAAGACCTGAGCGAAAGAATGATCTGCAAAAAGACTGGTTAAGTTTTCAGCAGTCGGTCACTTTCGGACCCAAGAGAGGTCTTCTGCGTCGATGGAGCTGATGTAGGTCTAAGTACGTCAGCTCCGTGTGAACTGCCAAACTCCTAACAAGTGGCAGCCACTGACGGCAATCTAAAACACGACATGGTTGTCATGGTTCGGTCGTTTTGTTGACCAAACCTGCGCGTTGGGGCAGGCGAGCCTACATCGCCTCCCCGGATTGCGGGACCGATGTTGAGAGCCCTCGGCTCGCGCCGATTCGTTGATTGGCGAGCCCTGCGCTCACCGCCCAGAAGGATCCGTCCCCAATGATCAAGAAGCCCTGGATTGTCGCCGTCGCTAACCAAAAGGGTGGCGTAGGAAAGACAACCACCGCGGTCAACCTCGCGGCGGGACTCGCATCGCTGGGCCTGCGTGTGTTGCTGGTAGACGCAGACATCCAGGGCAGCGCGAGCGCATTCTTGGGGATGACACCAGGCGAAGACGACGTGGACGTTGCCCGGTGTCTTCTTGAAGAGCTGCCTTTGGATCGTGCCATCCGCCCCACGTCCACACCCAACCTCTGGTTGGCGCCCGCGGGCGAACGAATGAGCCTCGTCGATCTTCATCTCGCCAGCGCGTTTGGGCGCGAACGTGCGTTTGAGCGCTCGCTTGCCTGCCTGATGACCGCGTCTCCGTTGATGGACGTCGTCATCGTGGACACGGCGCCCTACCTGGGACTGCTGACGGTGAACGCGCTGGTCGCCGCAGACAAGATCTTGGTCCCGGTTTCGTGCGAGTACTTGCCCATGCTCGGGCTCAAATTACTTGAAGAAACACTGACAAGACTCCGCGATCGGGCTGGTTCGCGCGCGAGCGTTCTGGGCTACCTGCTGACCATGCACGACAAGCGAGAGAAGATCTCGATCGAGGTCGAACGGATGCTACGCGAGCGTTTTGGCACGGTGGTTCTGTCAACGGTGATCCGAAGCAATACACAGCACAAGATCGCGCCATCGCATCGACGGACGATCTTCGATCATGAGAGCCCAAGCGGCCGGGGACGCGAAGATTACCTAGCGCTTGCGCATGAGGTCATGGATCGGCTCGAGCTAAAGTCAGCCGCGAAGACTCCAAAGACCAAGAGCACAAAGCGCGCGGCTGCAGCCAAGAGCTCGTGAGCTAAGACCATCGTTCCGGTGGGGGAGGGGCAAGAAACCTATGGCGCTCTGGAGTCTGTGGTTTAGGCTCTGGCGCTGTGAGTGACCGAAGTGATTCGCCCGAGTCGGCGATCGAAGTGATTCCGATTCTCCCCTTGCGCAACGCGGTGCTGTTTCCCGCCGCAGTTGTCCCGATTAATGTCGGGCGGCCACGCTCCGTGAGGCTGGTCGAGGACCTGTCGTCCTTGACGTCGCGCGTGATCGGCGTGGTGACCCAAGTGCAGCAGGACGTCGAAGACCCCACGCTGAGTGATCTTTATCGCGTCGGGACGCTCGCTCGCGTCGTGAAAGTGATCAAGCTCAGCTCGACGAACTACTCGGTGGTTCTCCAGGGTATGGGCCGCTTTCGGCTCGATTCGCTCGAAGCTGAAGTGCCGTACCTCAAGGGTCGGATTACGCGTCACACCGAGAGCATCGAGCGCACCGACGAGATCGACGCGCTTGCGCTTTCGTTGCGCGAGATCGCGCGTGCTCTCTCTGAGCACTCGCCGCCGGTTCCGCGCGAGGTCGCGACCATCGCAGAGAAAGCGTCAACCGCAGGAGCGCTAGCCGATCTGCTGGCGTTGCACCTGCCCGCGCCGCAAGTGAGTCCGAGCGATCGACAGCGTGTGCTCGAAGCGCTTGATGTCAAAGAGCGACTCACGCTCGCGACGGCACTTGCGCGGCGTGTGCTCGAAGTTCACCGCGTTCGCAAAGAGATCCAGACCATCGTTTCGGGCGAGATGGGCCGGAGTGAGCGCGAAGAGATTTTGCGCGCGCAGCTCCGCACGATCAAAGAAGAGCTCGGCGAGACCGACGAGAGCGAAGAAGAGCTCGATCTACTTCGCGAGCGAATTGCCAAGGCAAGACTGCCAACCGACGTAGAAAAGCCCATCCGCAAGCAGCTCGGCAGGCTCCGTGCGATGCAGCCTCATTCGGCGGAGTTTCAGGTGACGCGGCAATACATCGAGTGGGTCGTTGACCTGCCCTGGCACAAGCTCAGCGAGGACCACTTCGACGTGGTCGCTGTAAAGCAGGCGCTCGACGAAGACCATTTTGGCCTAGAAAAAATCAAGCGCCGTATCGTCGAGTACATCGCGGTTCGTAAGCTCCGTCGCGACAAGCGCGGACCCATCTTGTGCTTTGTCGGCCCCCCCGGTGTGGGCAAGACCTCGCTCGCCAAGAGCATCGCGCGCTCGGTCGGCCGACAAATGGTGCGACTGTCGCTCGGAGGCGTCAGGGATGAAGCCGAGATCCGTGGACATCGACGGACTTACGTCGGCGCGATGCCTGGTCGGATCATTCAGGCGATGAAGAAAGCCGGCACGATGAACCCAGTGCTCGTGCTCGACGAGGTCGACAAGCTCGGCGCAGACCAGCGCGGCGACCCGGCCAACGCGCTGCTCGAAGTGCTCGACCCCGAGCAGAATAACAGCTTCGTCGACCACTACATCGACCAGCCCTACGACCTGTCGAACGTGATGTTTATCTGCACCGCGAACGACCGCTCGACCATCCCCGCGCCGCTGCTCGATCGCATGGAGGTCATCGACCTCTCGGGGTACACTCGGACTGAGAAATTGCACATCGCGCGAGACTATCTCGCTCCTCGGTCGCTGGCAGATCATGGCCTCACCCCCGACCGGCTTGAGTGGCAAGACTCGGGTCTGATCGCCCTGATCGAGAACTACACGCGTGAAGCCGGCGTGCGCTCGCTCAACCGCGAAATTGGCTCGGTGTGCCGCGCGGTGGCTGTCATGGTGGCCGATGGCAAAGATGTCCATGAGGTGGGCGACGCTGCGTATGTAGCCAAGGTCCTCGGCCCACTGCGCTATGAGCTTGATATCGCCGAACGTGAGCCCCTGATCGGCGTTGTCACGGGCCTCGCATGGACGCCCGTCGGCGGCGACATTCTCTTTGTCGAAGCGAGCCGCATGCCCGGCAAAGGCATGGCGATTATCACTGGCTCGCTAGGCTCTGTGATGAAAGAGTCGGCGGCCACCGCGATGAGCTACGTCCGGTCAAAGCTCGATCACCTTGGGATCGATCAAGCGCTCGTCCAATCGTCGGACGTCCATGTGCATGTGCCCGCAGGCGGAATCCCTAAAGATGGACCGAGCGCGGGGATCGCCTTGGTGACCGCCATTGTGTCGCGGCTCACCAACCGTCCGGTTCGCGCAGACCTCGCGATGACCGGCGAGATGACCCTGCGCGGCGTCGTCATGCCCATCGGCGGCGTCAAAGAGAAGGTCCTCGCCGCACATCGCGCAGGGATCAAGACGATCTTGCTCCCGACTCGTAACATTCGAGACCTCGAAGAAATCCCCGCAGAGGTCCGCAGTGAGCTCACCATCGAGTTTGTGGGACGGATCGAGCAGGTCCTCGAACTGGCGCTGCTTCCCGCACGGCACTCGGACTCGCTGGTGCCTCCGCCAAGCAGTGACGACGAGGACGCCGCGACGCTGTGACGGACTTGCTGCGGCAGCTCGCACGACAACGACGCGGCCAAGTGCTCGTTGGGCTCGCGCTTGTTGTCGCGGGGTGCCTGCAGCTCTCGACGCTGACCAACCATTTGAGCTACGCGAGCGCGCTTGTCGGTGCGCTTACGGGATGCTTTGCGGCGATGCTGTGGGGCGCGCTCGTTGGCAATTTTGTGAGAGAAATCCCTGATCCATCACGCGCGGTGAGTGCTGGGACGGTGCTCGCTTTGGCCGGGGTTCCGGCGACTTTCTGGCTGGGACTTCTCGCGGGGATCACGGCGCTGGTGGGTGCCCTCAGGGCACCGTGTGGATCATCCCAGGGAGGGTTATTCTGGCTCTTGATCGCCCTGCCTGGGGTCTGGCTCGCGGCGGTCTGGGGCACCGTGTGCGGAGCGTTGTTCTCTAAACTTCGCACGGCATCCCGCGTGTCGCTCTGGACCTTGCCCGCGTTTGTCATCTGGAGCGTCATCCGCTTCTACCAAACCCCGACGGTCTTCGCGTACGACCCCTTCTTTGGCTTCTGGCCTGGTGTTCTTTACGACGAGACAATCACCGCGAGCAGCACGCTTCTAAGCTACCGATTTGGCACGCTCGCCTGGGTCGTCGCGCTCTCAGCCCTGTTTGTCGCGAGCTGGGATGTGTCCAAGCGCAGGCTCGGCAGACCCCACAGCGTTCCCGCGATGGTCACCTTCGGGGCCGCCATCACGGTAGCGCTAGGGGTCTACCTCGCCGGACCCACGCTGGGCCACCGCGCCAGCGCACAGGACATCGCGAGCGCGCTCGGTGGACGCATCGACGGCGCGCGCTGCGTCTTGATCCACGCTCGCTCAATCGACCGCTACGAGGCACGACTTCATCATCGCGACTGCGAACTGCGAGTGCAGCAGCTCGAACGCTATTTTGGCGTGCAAATGGACAGGCCAATCACCGCGTACATTTTCGAAAGCGCCGCGCAAAAACAGCGCTGGATGGGCGCCGCAAACACCTTCATTGCCAAGCCGTGGCGCGCAGAGGTCTATCTGCAGCACGAGCCCTCGCCCCACACCGTGCTCAAGCACGAGCTCGCCCATGTCGTCGCCGGACGCCTGGCACGCGGGCCGTTCTTTGTGACATCTCAGTGGAGGCTGATTCCGCTGCCTGGGCTCATTGAGGGCGCTGCAGTCGCCGCGGCCTGGGAGAGCGACGGCGACGCTTCGCCGCACGAGTGGAGCCACGCCCTGCTTGATGCCAACCTGGTGCCACCGCTCGAGAGCATCGTGGGCAATGGGTTTTATGCGCATGGATCGAGCAAGGCCTACACAATCGTCGGCTCGTTTGTGCGCTGGATTGTGTCGACCCATGGGCTCACGAAGTTTCGCGCGCTCTATGTCGACGGGGACTTCGAACGCGCCTATGGTCTCTCTCTAGGTACTCTAACAAACCAGTGGCAGGCGTTCTTGCGGACGGTCAGCGTCCCCGCGCGCATCCAAGAGCGCGTTCGCGCGAGGTTTGCTCACGCGGCCCTGTTTGCGCGTGCCTGCCCCAACGAGACCGCTGAGCAGGTTGAATCGGCATCGGAGCTCCTCGCACGCGATGAAGCGTCGAGCGCGCGACCCTTGCTTGAGCGAGCGATTGTCAATGACCCAACGAGCAACCACGCGCGGACGTTGCTGGCGGTCGCGTGGGCTCGCGACGGGCGGCTTGACCGAGCAAACTCCGTCGCCGACGAAGCGGCGCGCTCTCTGGGTCCCTCTGCGGCGGCACGGGGCTACGGGCGCATCGCCGACATGGTCTGGCGCTGGCAGGGGCCTGACGCGGCACGTCCGCTCTACCAGCGCGTTCGAGCAGACCTCTTCGACGATGACGAAGCGCGCACACTTGAAGTTCGTCAGTGGGCGGTCGGGCTCATCGGCAGCCCTCCCACTGCGCTTGCCTCCGAAGCGGCACGTGACCTCTTGGTGGGGCGAGACACGCTGAGCAGTGACGCCACCAGCGCAGTCGCTCGGTTCTCTGAGCAGAGCTGGGCCGAACCTCACGCCAGCATGATCCGCTACTTGGTCGCGAGGCAGCTCTGGCGCAACCGCCGCGACGCCCCCGCGCTGCGCATGCTGAACACCATTGATCCCGCAAATTTGCCTACAGAACGCGTTCGAGCCGAGGTCGTACGCATCCGCGCCGAGTGCCTGTATTGGCTCGACCAGCTCGACTCATCGCGTGCGCTCTACGCGCAGATCGCCGCGGACCCATCGCGCCCAACCGGGCCGCGCGATCAGGCGCGAGACTGGGTCGATCGCATCGATCTACGACGCACCATCGCTCCGCGGCCGCGCTGACTCTGTCGTCACTTCACCACTGTAAACGCGGGTGATTTCGCCCGTGGATCTCAGCAGCCTCAGCGCTCCGTCGTCCTCGATGTCGACCGCGAGACCGCGATGATCTCCGACCGTGACTTCGCGCCCCAGCGTCGCGCATCGCGAGCGGACCTCATCGAGCCAGCGCACGGACCCCAAAGGGCTCGCCCATTGGTCCACCACCGATTCGATTTCGGCGAGCAAAAAGCCTAACGCTTTGGCACGCGCGTCGGTACCAAGCGCGGCGACTTCACCGAGCGCGATCGCCCGATCCGCGATCTCGGCAGGCCAGTCTTGGCGCAGGACGTTGAAGCCTACGCCCGCGATCGCGTACGAGAGCTGGTGCCCCTGAAGCGCGCCCTCGACGAGGACGCCCGCGACTTTTCGCTGGTCAATTTGCACGTCGTTGGGCCATTTGATCTTCACGCGTTCGGCGGCCACGAAGTGATCGCAGCATCGCGCGACCGCGAGCCCCATCGCCAAGGCGAGCAACGGAGCGCGCGTGGCCGAGACCTCCTCGCGGACGAGCACCGAGAGATACAGGTTGCATCCCTTTGGCGAATGCCACTGGTGATCGCCACGACCGCGACCGCCAGTCTGCGTGTCAGCCACCACGACGGTGCCGCGCGGCGCATCTGCAGTTGCGAGTCGTCGCACGTCGTCGTTGGTGGATGTGGTCGCTGCGAGATAGCGAACTTCTGCCGGTGGAGCTCCTAGCCAGCGAAGCTCAGCCGACCGAGTCTGACCCCAAGGCAGACCATCGTTCACACGCGTAACTCAAGATCCAGACCGATGTCCATCGATCGCGCGCCGTGGGTCAGCGAGCCGACAGAGACCACATCGACACCCAACGCAGCGATCGCAGGCATGCGCTCAAGGGTGACGCCTCCGGACAGCTCAATGATTGGACGCCTTGGGTGGTCTTGGATCCGGGCGATCACGGCGGCTGCGCGCGCGTCGTCAAAGTTGTCGAGCATGATCACGTCGGCGCCTGCATCGAGCGCTTCTTCAAACTGGCTCTCGCGGTCGACCTCAATCTCGATCCGCAGCGTGTGAGATGCGCTCGCTCGCGCGCGCTCGATCGCGGCACGAACGCCTCCACACACGACGATGTGGTTGTCCTTGATGAGGATCCCGCTCCCCAGATCGTTGCGATGATTGTGGCCGCCACCACAGCGCACGGCGTAGCGCTCAAGGGCTCGGAGGCCGGGCGTGGTCTTGCGTGTATCCGTCACGCGCGTGCGCGAACCGGGCGGAATCGCAGCGACAAACTGCGCTGTCCGTGAGGCGGTCCCGCAGAGGCGTTGCAACAAGTTGAGCGCGACTCGCTCACCCACGAGCACCGAGTGGGCGGGCCCCTCGACCTCGGCCACGACGGCGCCCTTGTCCAGACGCGCGCCATCGCGCTGAAGCACCGTGTACTTCACCGATGAATCAACCCTTGAGAACACCGCTCCGGCCACGCCGACGCCCGCGAGGACCATCGGTTCGCGTGCGTTAAGCCTGCCAAACGCGGTCGCGTCCACGGGCACGACTGCGCGGGTCGTTGCGTCGCCGCTCGCGAGGTCTTCGGCGAGGGCTTGGTCAATCACGCGCCACATTTCAACGGGAGAGAGGTCCGCAACGGACGGGATCGCATCGGTGTAACTCATGTCGGGATGCGCATCGTGCCGCGAAGCGGTCGACAAAGAAACCACCGACGATCAGAAGTGACACGCACTAGCAAATATTCAGCAATTTCCATGTAGCGACAATGTAGGTAATTGGATCCATCGCGGCGAAACGGGGCATGGATGGTGAGCAGGAGGACAGCTCGACCATGCCCCATCGATCACTCGTTTGTGTTGCAGCGATTGCCTTGGCGACCTCGGTTTCAACCGCGCCGGCGGGTGCGATCCCAACGCGCTTGTCGCCCGTTGTGGACCACGTCGAGCAGCTCCGGCCAGGGGTGCAGTATCGGTCGTTTCGAGAGGGCCCGACCTCGTGGCATCTCGTGAGCATCAGTCTTCGCGACAAGGCGCTCGAGATCTTCGGCACCGACGAGTCGAGTGTGCGTCCGTCGCAAGAACAGCCCCGCGCTGGCTATCGCTGGACACGGACCAGCACCTTTGCCGAGCGCACGAATGCGGACATCGCGATCAACGCGAACTACTACGAGCTGGGCAAGTGGCGCTCGGTCTGCGGACTCGCGATGAGCCAGGGAAATCGCTGGCAGAGTGGCTACGACGATCGCCGTCTCAACTGCTTCGCGTCCGCGGGCTTTGGCACCAACGGGCAGGCGTCCGTCTTTGATTCACGTGGGCTTCGCCGCGGGGGAAGTCTGCCCTCGTGGATGCAGCTGGTCGTGAGCGGATCCCCTGCGCTGGTGCGCGATGGCGAGCTCGTCGAGATTCGTCATCCGCGCCACGCGCTCATGCCCAATCCGCGCACGGCCATTGGGCTGTCCCGCGACCATGGGACACTTTATCTGCTGTTGGTCGATGGCCGCGAGGGACACGCGGTGGGCATGACCTGCCGGCAGAGCGCGAGCCTGCTCCGCTCACTCGGCGCTTGGGACGCCATCAACCTTGACGGTGGGGGTTCTAGCGCGCTTTTTCTTCGTTCACATGGCGGGGTGGTGAACCACACAGGCGAAGCCGAACGTCCCGTTGTCAATCATCTTGGCCTGAGGTTTTCTGCGCCCGATCGTCACGGCAACAAGGTCGCCGCGGTCTCAGAGGGCTTGGCGGCGACGTCGCCGGTTCGAATGACAGCGCAGACGCCTCGCGCGCTCGGGACCCCGTCGGTCCTTCGCCGCCGACCTGTGCAGCCCTGGCGCGATACCAGCCTCTGGGCGTCCATGCTCACGCTCGGAATCATGGGCGTATTGGGACGGCGCAACGAGCCCCGTGGGCTGTAAAAATCCACACACTTCGTCAGAGAGCTCACTCGCTCCAGCGTTGAACGGACCACCCGCGACGTAGCGCAAGAAACGCGAGCCGGGCATCTGGATTGACAACCCTCGGGTGCCCTACGCGCTCAAGCATGGGGCGGTCCGAGATCGAGTCCGTGTAGAACGTCGACGAGGCGAGATCCACACCGTGTGCTGCGCTCCAGCGCTCGGCCATCGTGACCTTGCCCTCGCCATAGCACAGCGGAAACACTGCTCTTCCAGTGAACACTCCGTCATCGACTTCGAGGCTCGAGCACAGCACGTGGGGGATCCCAACCGCTGCGGCGACGGGCTCTGCCGCGTACGCTGTCGCGCTCGTGAGCAACACACAGACTCGTCCCTGCGCTTGCTCGCTCGCGAGCGCCGCACGCGCCAGCGAGCTCAACAAAGGCAACACCTCCGCGCGTGTCCAGGCTGCGATTTCAGAGCGCAAAGTCGCTTCGGGGGTCCCTCGATACGGCGCGCTCACTTTGGTCGCCAGCGCGTTGACGTCGAGCAGCCCCAGCGAGTACTGCGCCAGCCAGAGCGCCGAGCGCGCGAGCTCGCTGCGTGGGAGTTCGCCGCGAGAGACACGCCAGCGCACATAGCGTGGCGCGCTGTTGGCCAAGAGCAGAGTGTGATCCATGTCGAAAAAAGCAGCACTTCGCGACATCGTTCACCGACCCTCAAGCCACGATTCAAACAGGTTGCTTGTCGCGTGCAAGAACACCGCCGCCCCGATGCCGCCTCGCCACACGCGCAGCACACCAAACAGTAGGCCCGGAAAAAACACGACGGCGCGCGGAAGCGTCGGAGCGACCGTGACGTGAGTCAGGGCGAACAGCAGCGACGCCAAGACAATCGGCGCCACCATGACGCGCACGCTCTTTCGAGAGGTCTCATCCCGCGCGATCCCGAGCGCATCGGCGATCCGTGTCTGCACGTACCCGCGAAAATACAGCTCTTCAGTGAGCGCGACCGCGAGGAGCTGTGTCGCGATTTCGCGGAGCCGCGCGGCGTCGAGTGCGAACGCTCGCGACGCGGGAGCAACGTTAAATTTCGGCCAAAAATATGCGTAAATGGGCAACACGACCGCTGCAACACCGAGCGCGACCACCAGCTCACGGAGCGCAGACGGGACGCTCTGAATCAACGCTGTCACCAGCGAGCGCCTGTCGCCCGCGGCGCCCGGAAAGAGCCCCCCAAGTGTGACGCCATAGCGCCCCGTGTCGTCGTCATCGCGACGCACGCTGTAGAGCGCCCCCATGAGAAACAGCGCTCCGATGAGGTCATGGAGTCCGTAGCGTTGGGCAACGCCGCGCGAGAGCACGAGCACGAGGCCGTTTACGACCAGGTAGGACAGCGCGAGGTGCCACAGCGCAGTGCGCCGCGCAGGAGAGCCCATGAAGCGCTTCAGTTCGCCATCGAGGACGCGCGAGATGCGACAGAGTGACTGACCGCTTCGGCGGCCTCTTTCTCAGCATATTCACGGAGAACACGCGCAACTTCGTCGTCCATTCGGCCCTGAAGCATAAGCTCAAACATCTTCAAGTCAGCCTGCAGCGACCACGTCGGATAGGTGAACGTCGCGGGGCGATTGTGCTCTACGAAGAAGTGCGACGCCCACGCGGGTCCGTATCCAGCGACCAGCGCAAGCGGCAGCCACTTGGCCTTGCGTGTCACGACCAGCGCGGTGACACAGCCCAACGCCATCGAGGTGCCCACAAAGTGCATCCAGCGCGTGAGTTTTTTGGAGTGCTCACGCACGTAGTAGGGCCAGAACGCTTCAAAGGTCTCGTATCGCTCAGTCATGGTGGCGCGAGTGTAGACCATCGCGACGGTATGCGAGCCCATCGGCCGCGAGACTTAGTAGATTTTGTCACTCAGGCTCAAGCCACCCGTGGCCGCGACAACGGACACTGATCCACGGACTCAGAGCACGTCACCGAGGCCAGCGGTAGCTGCTGGACGCACAAATGCGGTCGTGTTTCCACAGCAAACGAGGCTGTGTTTCTTGACCGCGTAATTTGTGCGCGCTAGAGCTGATCGACCGGAGATTGACACAGGCCGAGGCGAGTGGGTGCTCCCCAGACCTCTCTGTGCAGGGCTGCTTGTACCCATCGGTTTGAGATCCGCGAACGCGCTCCTCAAGTGTTGACGCAATGTTCCTTATGACCCCCACACGCAGCCTCAATCGCGACAAAAACAAACCCTCTTGGCTGCCTTTTCGCTCTGCGTCTACCGACGCGTGCGCGGCCTTGTGGCGATCATTGCGCGACGGACTCGACTGCAACTGCCGTACTGCCACGATCATTCCCGGGTACGTCCGAACGGTGGGCTGCCCATGATCCCATCAGAGATTCGCGAGCAAATCCGCTCGGCGTTGTCCCTGCACGATGTCGTAAGCCAGTATGTCCCGCTGCGCAAAGCCGGGTCGAGCTACCTCGCGCGGTGTCCTTTTCACGACGAGAAGTCACCGAGCTTTCACGTCTCAGCGTCCAAGGGCGTGTTTCATTGCTTTGGCTGCAAAGCCTCTGGCGATCTGTTTGAGTTTTACCAGCGCATCGAGGGCGTCACGTTTCCCGAGGCGATGCGAGCGCTCGCCGAGCGTGCAGGCATCGAGATCGTCGAAGAAGACCGCGACCCACAGAAGATCGCAGAAGAGCGTCGCAGCAAAGAGCTCTCCGAGCGGCTGTATTTCGCGTGCGAAACCGCCGCTGCGTTCTTCGAGCACTGTCTGCAAAACGCCGAACGTAGCGCGATGGCGCGTGATGCGATCGCAGCACGTGGGGTGAGCCCCGAGATGTCCGCGACGTTTCGACTTGGCTACGCGCCCGGTGAGTGGGGTGCGTTGACCGAGCACATGCGGTCCCACGGAGTCTCTCCCATGGACGCAGAGCTCGCAGGCCTGCTTGTCCCGCGCAATAGCGGCTCGGGTTTCTACGATCGCTTTCGCCATCGGCTGATGTTTCCCGTGTGCGATCGGCAAAATCGCGTCGTCGGGTTCTCGGGCCGATTGCTCCCGGTTACCGAGGACATGGAAGAGGGCGTCGTGCCCGAAGAGACCGGCAAGTACATCAACTCGCCAGAGACCCCGATTTACAAAAAGTCCGATCTTCTCTACGGGACACAGGTCGCGCGAGGGGCGATGCAGCGCAGCGCAGAGGCCATCCTCGTCGAAGGAAACTTCGACGTGGTCGCGATGCATCAGCACGGATTCGCCAACACGGTGTGCCCTCTAGGGACGGCGTTTACGGACAATCAGGCGCGGCTACTTCGACGCTACGCCGAGGTCGTCACGATCTTGTTTGACGCGGACGAGGCGGGCCGAAAAGCAGTCCGTAGCAGCCAGAGCGCCTGCGCGCGAGCTCGGCTGTCTGCCCGTGTGTGTGTCCTCCCGAGCTCACGCGGCAAGGACCCCGACGAGGTGCTCCGCGCCGCCGACGGCCCAGCGTTTGTGACGCAGGCGATCACTTCAGCGCAGAGCCTCGTCGAATGGTTAATCGACGATGCGTCGTCGCGTGGCGGCGACACGGTCCCTGAGCGCGTTGCGGCGCTGCGTGAATTGGCCCCACTTCTTGCGGCAGTTCCAGACGAAATCGAGCGTGCCGCCTACGTCGAACACACCGCCCGAAGATTCTTGTTTATGGAGCGCAGCATCGTCGAGCGCGTGGTCGAAGAGGCCCGCAAACGGAGCGAAGCTGCACCCAGACAGCTCGAGGCCCAGAGTGGAGAATCTCAGGTAGAAAGCAGCTCAAACGCGCCCAAGGCGGCTGTCAAAACCGACATCAGTTCGAAAGCCAACGCCGACATTATCGAGTCCTATCTTCGATGTCCGCAGCTTCTTGAGAGCGCACAGGTTGACGCGGCATTGCCTTTGCTTCAGGCACGTTTTGCGCGTCCATTGCTTGCTTTAGCGAGACAGCAATGGCAGTCCGCAGGCGCATTGGACGGCGGAGCGCTATTGACGCTGTGCCCCAATGAGCGCGCGAAGGCATGGATTGCCGAGCGACTACAAGACCATCGCCCCATCAACGAGAGTGATGAGCTGGTGGCAAGACAGACTATCGGTGACTGCATTGCCCGACTGCGAAAGCTACTTTCGACAGAAGGCGCACGAAGGCTGAGGCTTGAGAGTGCACGAGCTGAAGCAGCAGGAGACCGAGATCGAGCAGCGCTTCTTCAACGAGAAGCAATTCAATTGATGAGTGAACAGCACCCTCGTAGTGCAGACACCAACAGCAAGCGGAGTGTGGGATGACGCGAAGCGGTACGTCCGATCGGACCAACGGGCACAGCAGCAAGAGTGAATCCAAGAAGGGCAAAGCAGCAGCAGCGACGCCTGCTCCCACGGCAAAGGGCCGTGATCGCAAAGAGGTCCAGCAGCTCATTGAGCTTGGCAAGAGCAAGGGCCAGCTCACCTACGACGAGATCACTGAGGCGCTCCCCGCGGACGCAGCATCGTCTGCGGATCAGATCGACGATCTGATGGCGATTCTCAGCGACGAGGACATTGAGGTCGTTGGAAACGAGACCGTCAAGGTCGCGCCCAAGCGTGCTGCCGAGAACGACCAAGAGAAGCGGGTTGTTCCTGCGCCCGAAGAAGAAGCGGAGGATCTCAACGATTCGTACGCTTCGAAGTCCAACGATCCCGTCCGCATGTACCTGCGAAAGATGGGCTCGGTCTCGCTGCTTACGCGCGAAGGCGAAGTCGAAATCGCCAAGCGCATCGAGGACGGCGAGAACATGGTTCTCGACTCGATCCTCAAGAGCCCCATCGCGGTTCAAGAGATTTTGCGGCTTGGTGACAAGGTCACCCAGGGCAAAGCCCGCCTCAAAGATGTGGTGAAAGACACCGACGACGAAGAGGGCTACGACGAAGAAGAGGTCAAGCGCCGCATCGTTCGGTTGACCGGCCGAGTGCGCGAGCTTTGGGAGGAGAAAGACAGCCTCACCGAGACGCTCGAAGAGAAGAAGCTCTCGGATGCCAAGCGCCGTACGACTGCGCTTCGCTTGGCCGAGATCGACGGAGACATCCGCGATGCCCTCATCGGCCTCCGTCTGAACAAGAAGCAAATCGAGAACGTCGTCGCGGTTCTCAAGAAGCTCATTGATCAGCTTGAGCGCGCTGAAGCTCCGATCAATGAGGCCTCACGCCGACTCGCCGTGGACTCTAAAGAGCTCAAGAAGCAGGTCAAGGCGTTCGACCTCGCAGATGTTCGCGCAAAGCAGAAGATCGCCAAAGCGCTGGGTACCACGGTGGCAGAGCTTGAGTCGCTCTCGGACGCGGCGCGCTCAAGCGCGCTCAAGGTTCGGACACTCGAAGAGAAAGCTCGTGAGCACGGCGTCTCGCTTGAGGAGCTCCGGAGCACCTACCGTGAGATCCGCGAAGGCGAGCGCATGGCTGAGCGAGCCAAAGCAGAGCTCGTTGAAGCCAACTTGCGCTTGGTGGTCTCCATCGCAAAGAAATACACCAACCGCGGTCTGCAGTTTCTCGACCTGATCCAGGAGGGAAACATCGGCTTGATGAAGGCCGTCGACAAGTTCGAGTACAAGCGCGGATACAAGTTCAGCACGTACGCGACGTGGTGGATTCGTCAGGCGATTACCAGAGCAATCGCAGATCAGGCCCGCACCATTCGTATCCCGGTGCACATGATCGAGACGATCAACAAGCTCATCCGGACCTCGCGCTATCTCGTCCAAGAGTTCGGCCGTGAGCCCACTCCCGAAGAGATCGCCGAGAAGATGGAGCTCCCCCTGGACAAGGTCCGCAAGGTCTTGAAAATCGCCAAGGAGCCGATCTCCCTCGAGACTCCCATCGGTGAGGAAGAAGACTCGCATCTTGGCGACTTCATCGAAGACAAGAGCATCGTGTCGCCCTCGGATGCCGTAATAAACAGCAACCTCGCAGAGCAAATGCGCAAGGTGCTCAAGACCCTGACCTGGCGCGAAGAGAAGGTCCTCCGCATGCGATTCGGCATCGGCGAGAAGAGCGACCACACGCTCGAAGAGGTCGGACAGGGCTTCGAGGTCACGCGCGAGCGTATCCGTCAGATCGAAGCCAAGGCGCTCCGCAAATTGCGACACCCCTCGCGAAGCAAGCAACTCAAGAGCTTCATCGAGACTTGATCCCGCACTGCGGTAGACTAGGTCGTGATCAACTCGCGACGGGGACTACTCGGTGGCTTTGCAGTGGTGGGGCTTAGCGCGGGATGTGCGGTGGCTGAACCGCCCATGAGCACGCGCCGCGATGCGAGCACCTCGGATATCCAACAAGGCGAGGATTCGGCGGGGGCCAGCGACGCGGGCGTGGACAGCAACACGGCCGTCGCGGATGTCGTACGGCCGTCCGATGGCGGCTGCGGCGGCGGGAGGATCCTGTGCGCAGGTGCTTGCGTGGACGTCGGTTCGGACATCGCCCACTGTGGCGCTTGCGGGCGTGCCTGTCGCCCCAATCCCAACAGCCGCGCGGTGTGCGAGGCCGGCAGCTGTACACAGCTCTGCCTGACTGGTTTTGCCGACTGCGACGCATTGGCGACCAACGGGTGTGAGGTCAACCTCGGCAGCAATTCAGCTCACTGCGGACGCTGTGGACAAGCGTGCGTGTTTGCCAACAGCGCCCCCGTTTGTAGCGGCGGCGCGTGTGCAGCAGGGACATGCCTTGCTGGCTTTGGCAACTGCGATGGCAACGCGGCAAACGGGTGCGAGACCGCGATCAACTCCTCGGATCACTGCGGAGGCTGCGGCGTGCGCTGTGCGGGCGCGACCCCCGTGTGCGACGTAGGGCGCGGGATGTGCTCGAGCGGGTGCGGCGGCGCTGACATGCGCTGCGGCTCAAGCTGCGTTAACACGACCACAGACACGGCCCACTGTGGTGGTTGCGACCGTCGCTGCACTGTGAGCAATGGCGTCCCGGGGTGCGCTGCCGGGGTCTGTGGGGTGCGCTCTTGTGCGGCTGGGTTTGCGGACTGCGATCGCGTCGCTGCCAACGGATGTGAGGCAAATTTGCAGACCGATCCCGTCAACTGCACAGCGTGCGCGACTCGTCCGCCCGAGGTCTGCAATGGCCGCGATGACAACTGTGACGGCGTCGTCGATGAGGGCTTTCGAGGCGCCGCGAGCGACGTCGCGTACAGCGCGTTGTCGGCACTCCACGCGCCGTGCTCTGCAGCAGGCGAGCGCGTCGGGCCCAATTGCAACGCCGCGATTTCGCGTTTTTGCGCGGGGCAACCCTGCGCGACGACGGGCTTTGGCCCAAGCGAAAACAGCCCAACGAGCGCGCTCGCGGTGTGCGTCGCCGCCGACGTCGTGGTGACGACCTACACCGCGTTGCGAGGGTTTCTCAGCGTCTGTGATGGCGTGACACAGCGCTACGGGCTCGCCTGCAATGCTGCGATCCACCGGTTTTGCACAAACCGTGGGATGACGAGCGGCTTTGGACCCATCGAGAACAGCGGCGACACCGCCGTCGTGAGCTGTGTTCGAGCCGGGAGCTCTCGGGTGTACGAGAGCTCCTACACCGAGGCCCGCGGACTGCACCCGGGCTGCGATGGTTCGACAGTGCGTATGGGCGGCGAGTGCAACGCAGCGTTTCATCGCTTTTGCACGGCGAGGGGCCACGTGAGCGGGTTTGGACCCATCGAAAATGACGGCGATCGACTGTTCTTGACCTGCGTCGATCGATAAGCGTGGCGCGCTCCCAAGCTACTCTTCGGTCTTGCGCTTACCGCGCATCAACAGCGGAGTCCGAGCGCCCGTCCGGTTGTAGCGAAACGCGTACGCGAGGCCCGCGAGTGCGCCGAGCACGTGCAAGGTCAACATGATGGGCATCTGCACGATGCCACCAAGCACGGGCAATTTGGCGACGTAGAACATCGCGATCGCGACGAGCAGATAGGCACCGCCGGCGAGCAGTCCCTCGACAATCGGGGCCGCGTATCCAAGCGCGAGAGGCGGAAAGAGCAAGCCCAAGATCGCGCCGGTGAAAATGGACTTTTTCTCCACTTTCTTCTCATCGCGGTCGAGGCCCAGTTGCGCTTTGACGACGTCACCGACGACCTCGTCCTTTAGCGATTTTGCACGAGAAAAGATGCTCTCGTCATCATCGCTGCTGCGCTCTTTGGTGCCGACCTTGCGCTCTGCGGTCGCGCTCGGTTTTGGCTCCGCTTTAGGGACGAGCTTCGCATCTCGTTGCAGATCTTCGAGCCACGACTCGACAGTCGCGCGAGGCAGCTCTGTGAGCACCATGAGATTGCGCACGGTGAGAGGTTTGCCGGAGGCCTGGGTCTCTTTGACAATGCGAGCGAACTCTTCTTTCGACGTCACAAGCTAACGCTACCACGCTCCCCGCAAACTGCTGCACCGCAGGGCACGGTCATTCGGTAGCATCACGAGATGCGCAAAGCGGACGACACTCCCGGCGCGGTGAGCCTGCCCGGACAAGGCCCCGCGATCGTGATGTTTCACGGGTTCACGGGGACGCCTTGGGACCTTGAGCCCATCGCGCAGCGGCTCGCACAGGAGGGTCACGCCGTCCATGTCCCGCTCTTGCGAGGTCACGGCACTCACGTCGGTGAGCTCGCGCATGTGCGATGGAGCGACTGGTTGACCGACGCGCTGACCACGATCGACGAGGCCCTGGTGTCGCACGATCATGTGATTGTACTGGGATTTTCGCTGGGATCTCTACTGGCGCTTGTCGCTGGCCAAGCACGACAACATCAGGGCGTGCTCGCGGTGGGACTGCTGGCCCCGGCGCTGCAGCTGGTCTCTTTGGACGGCTGGGTGCTGCGAATGGCCGAGCGTTGCGGGCGCTTTTTGCCCGATGTTCGCATCCCCAAATGGGCCGGAAGCGACGCTCATGACCCTCGGTTTCGCTGGAAAAATCCAGCCTATCGGACACAACCACTCCGACCCGCGCGAGAGATCCTCGTGGGCCAACGCGCAGCACGCGAAGCCGCGGTCTCGCTGACCCTCCCGACGCTCATCGTGCATGGTCGACTCGACGAGACCACACCAGTCAGCGCGGCGCTCGAGCTCGCACAGATCGCCAGCCGTGCGCGCGTCGAAATGCACCTTCTGTCGCGCTCCGCTCACCTGATCGCTCGCGACGTAGAGAGCGAATCAGTCAGCGCGATCGTGAGCACATTTGTCGAGCGAATATGCTCACAGAATAAGATACTTGCCACATGATGAGCCAACACACCGGATGGAGCCACGATGAGTGATCGATGGATTCTTGCCTTGGATCAAGGCACGACAAGCACAACTGTTTTGCTCTTGGATTCGAGCAATTTCTCGATCCAAGGTCGGATGACGGTCGAAGTCCCACAGCATTTTCCGGCGCCAGGCCAGGTCGAGCACGACCCCGATGTGATTTGGCAGGGCGTGCTGATGGCCATCGACGGCGCGCTCAAATCCACAGGCGTTGCGAACGCGAGCGAGCGGATTGGCGCGATTGGGATCACCAACCAGCGCGAGACCACGGTGCTCTGGGATCGTCGAACAGGCCAGCCCGTGCATCGGGCGATCGTCTGGCAGGACCGCCGAACGGCACCGCACTGCCAGACCCTGAAGGCCCAAGGCGCCGAGCGATTGGTCTTTGAAAAAGCGGGGCTCTTGCTCGATCCGTATTTTTCGGGGACCAAGCTTCGGTGGCTCTTGGATCACGTCGAAAATGCGCGTCCGCGAGCCGAGCGCGGTGAGCTTGCGTTTGGCACCATCGATTCGTGGCTGATCTACAAGCTCTCGGGAGGCGCGGTGCACTGCACCGATGTGACGAACGCCTCGCGCACCATGATGATGGATCTTCGGACGCTCGCGTGGGACGAGACGCTGCTCGCGACGCTGGGCGTCCCAGACTCGGTGCTTCCGCAGATCGTCGGGAGCGCAGAGGTCGTCGCGACGACCAAGGGGATCGCGGGACTTCGAGACGGCATTGTGATCAGCGGGATCGCAGGCGATCAACAAGCGGCCCTGTTTGGTCAAGGCTGCTATCGCTCGGGCGACGTGAAGTGCACCTACGGGACCGGAGCCTTCATCCTGATGAACATCGGGGACAAACCGCTGCCCTCGAGGCACCGCTTGCTCACCACAGTCGCTTGGAAAATCGCAGATCAAACCACGTACGCGATGGAGGGAAGCTCGTTCATCGCGGGGGCCGCAGTGCAGTGGCTTCGGGACGGCCTCGGGATCATTTCGCACGCGTCGGAGATCGAAGCGTTGGCTCGCACAGTGAGCGACGCGGGCGAGTGTGTGTTCGTTCCGGCGCTCACGGGGCTGGGCGCTCCACATTGGGCGCCCGAAGCGCGTGGGTTAATCACGGGAATCGGTAGGGATACCACCCGCGCACACCTCGCACGCGCGACGCTCGACGGCATCGCCCTCTCGATCGCGGACCTAGTCGCTGCCATGGAGAGCGACGCAGGCGAGAAAGTACGAAGCATTCGTGTCGACGGTGGCGCCTCTGCAAACGGCCTATTGATGGAGCTTCAAGCCGCCCTCGCGCGGGCCGAGGTGTTGCGCCCCGCGGTTCTCGAGACCACCGCGCTGGGTGCTGGAATGCTTGCCGCGATCGGGGCGGGCTTGTGCCCGTCGATGGACGCCCTGCCTCAGTTGCCGATCAGTCAACGGTTTGACGGCGCTGCGATGCAGGGGATGGATGCATTGCAAGACCGCTGGCGGACGGCGATCCGTCGGACACTGCTCGTCGCAGCGACGAGCGCCTAGCGACAAATTGGCGTTGGCGTACCTGGGGCTGAACGCAGTAAACTCCCGCTTGGCGATAGAACTTATCTCGCTGCGCGATTGTGCGATGCCATGTCAGCTCGCAGCCTTCATTCGCTCAGCGAGCAGCACGTGGACCCGGAACGTGCAGAGGGACTCTCGACGCAGCGCTCTTGATTGCAGTAAACGCCTGCAATTTTACTGAGAATGCACCGTGAGCCTCTGCACCTTCAGTGCGCGTGCTGGACTCACTCAACAGCCCTTGTGCAACGATCCCGCCAATCCGCGCGCGAAGTCTGTGAGCTCCACTGATGACTGATGAATCGAATGGTGCGGAACTACCGCAGGCCGAAGGCCGACTTTTAGAGCTTAGCTGGGAGGCACTTGAAGACGCGTTTGAGAACAACGCTCCCGAAGTGCACAGCTACCTCAATTTGCTCACCGGCGAAGTGCTTCGCGTGGTGGACGGCGTCGCCGACCCCGCGATGCATCAACGGATCGCCGGAGACGCGGACTACCTCCGAGTCGACCCGGTCTCGTCGCGTGAGCAATATCGCTGGATGGAGCGCTTCATCGCGATCGTGACCGAGCCCGATTTACGCGCCAGACTTGTCGCGTCGATAGACGGCAAGGGTGCATTTCGTCGCTTCAAAGACGTGTTAATGGCGTTTCCGGTCGAACGCGAAAAGTGGTTCGAGTTTCGGACAGAGCGTCTGCGCTCGTGCATGGATGGATGGCTTGAGGCACACAAAATTCGAGCCACACCCAGGCCCGCGTGGGTCGCGCCTGAGCCCGAATCCCCTGACGGGAGCGTCGATCCGACAAGCGAGGCGCTGCGCCGCGCGAGGGCAGGGGTCGAGAGCTTGCGTCGGCGATTGCACGACGTCGTCGATCTGGTGCCGCCACGAGAGATCGAGACAGCCATCGCCTTTCTCGAATTCTTGTCCGAGAGGCGCCACGACGCGCTGGCACGCTCAACCGAATTTCCTGAAGAATAAACCACCCCAATGCTGCGGCTGTTGCTTTCACGGTGTGTGCTTGTGCTGTGCTCAGCCGTCGCGCTGTGGCCGCGCGCAGCCATCGCCCAGCCGGCAGTCACCGAGACAGCACGCCCGGCGCTTGCGCCTTCGCACCGTGTGCTGGACGAGGTCGTGGCGTCCATCGAGATTGCCGGTGACGACGGCCCTCCCATCGTCGTCTTCGCGTCCGAGCTGCGGCTGGCCGTCCGGACACTTCTGGTCACGTCGCGCGCGCCTGAGCCGCTGACCATTGACGTTCACGAATCCGTGAGCAGCTCAGTGCTCAACGATCTACTAGGCGAAAAGCTACTCGAACGCGAGGGGCGACGATCCGACGACGCCGAGCCTCCGCCGCAAGATTTTGCAGAAGCGATCGCTAGGCTCCGCACATCTCTTGGAGAGATCACCGTCGAAGCGCTGCAAACAGGGACCGGCGCTGTGACACGCACACTCAACGCCTCGATCCGTCGACGCCTGTGCGTCGCGCTTTATCTTCGACGTCACCAAGCAAGGCTCCTGGAGCCTTCGGATACGGAGCTCCGTGAGGCGTTTGATTCGGGTCGGTTCTCACCCTATCGCAACGGGCAGTCGGAGTTTGCTCGGGTGCGCGCTGAGATTCGTGAGCGCCTCGCCGCGATCGCCATGCCGCGGGCCGTGCGAGCCATTCTGAGAGCCATGGGCGCGCAAGTTCGGATTCGCCGCTGGCCACTCGAGGTCTAGGGCTCGCTTGCGGGGGCTCTCAGCTGGACCATTTCGTCACTTGGGTTGCGCGCGTTGGATGAATCCTTCGAGCAATGCCAGTAGTCTCGCGCGCTCGGATCGCCTGAGCGTCTAAACCGGGCGTTGTCTTCACTCAATTGCAGTCAATTTGCAGGAAAATATCACCATGTCTCACGGCCAGGGCGACGGCGCAATGAAGGTTGTCATCGCGGCACTCGCAGGCAATCTCGCGATCGCGGCATGCAAGTTTGGAGCTGCCTATTTTAGCAAGAGCGCAGCGATGCTCGCAGAAGCGGTGCACTCGCTCTCAGACACCGGAAATCAGGCCCTGCTCCTTGTCGGAATGCGTCTCGCGCTGCGCCCCGCCAGCGAACAGCATCCCTTTGGTCGCTCAGGCGAGCAGTATTTTTGGCCCTTCATTGTGAGCCTGCTTCTCTTTGCCGTCGGCGGAGCCTTCGCGATCTACGAGGGAATTCACAAGATGCACGAGCCTGGTCTGCCGGCGACTACCGCGCAGCTCGCCATCGCCTACGTTGTGCTGGGCGTGAGCGTCGTGTTTGAAGCCTTTTCGTTTAGTGTGGCGTTTAAAGAGTTTCGCGCGATGCGCCGTGGGCGCTCCTATCGAGAGGTCCTAACCGAAGCCAAAGACGTGACCGTGCCTCTTGTGCTCATGGAGGACACCGCCGCGCTCGCAGGGCTCAGCGTCGCCCTCGTGGGCGTCTTCGTCGCGCAGGTCACCCACGCACCTTGGATTGACGGTGCAGCCAGCGTGGTCATTGGCGCGATCCTCTGCGCTGTCGCTGTGTTTTTGGCATTCGAGACGCACGGGCTCCTCATCGGCGAAGCGGCCACACGCGAGGACCGCGAACGCGCCGAGCGCATCGTGTCGGGCGCGCCGCGGGTACGCTCCGTGGTCGAGCTGCTCACGCTTCACATTGGCCCTAACGATGTGATCCTCGCACTGAAGGTCGCGTTTGATACGGACATTACGCTGGCTGAGCTCGAAGAAGCCATCAACGAGATCGAGCGAAGGGTCCGAGGACAGATGCCTCACATGCGCAGAATTTTTGTCGAACCAGACTCACTCGGCGGGTTCACCGAAGGGGTGACTGACGCAGGTTTGGTGACTGAATCTGCAGGCCAAGTGTGATCATTGCGTCCCCCATTGTGCGACTCGCCAAAGTAGGGGATGCCGCATCGCTGGCCGCGTTGGACGCTCTTTGCCTGAGTGGGACCTGGTCCGACGCGGACTTTGTCGACGAGCTGCAGAAGTCGTTTGTTCGCATCTGGGTATGCACGCTCGGCGATCGGGTCACAGCCTACGTGCACTGCTGGTTAGTCGCGGACGAAGCTCAAGTGCTCAACGTGGCCACCGATCCATCGAGGCAACGACAGGGTCACGCGCGCAGGGTGCTTGAATTCGCGTTTGCGACGCTGCGTGCGCAGGGTTGCGTTGCGGCGTTGCTTGAGGTTCGTGCTGCAAATACACCAGCGATCGCGCTGTATCGCAGCCTTGGATTCTCGGACGATGGCGTGCGAAATCGATACTACAGCGACGGGCAGGACGCGCTCTTGATGAGCCTACGCTGGATGTAACGGTGCACACCCAGATGCGCGTTCTTTGCGGCGATGTGTGCGCGCGCGCTACGTTGTCATCGTGGCACGGATCAGAGAAGCAGGCGCACAGCGAGATGACGGAGCCGAAGGCAGAGGAGGCAGCAAGCCAACGCTCGCCGAGATCCGTGCATCGATGTCCACTCTGTCGCTGCCGCCGCCGCCACCGCCGCCGCCTCTTGAGGGACCTTGGCGGTCGTACAAAGAGAAGGTCGCCTCGCTCGCAGACCGCATCAATGACGCGCAACGGCCCATCCGTATGCTCCACGCGCTGCGTTGGGAGCCTGCGATTTGGGAGGGATTTCGTAAGAGCAAGTTTCGCGACTTGCCCAAGATGGACGCGGAGCTCTACGCGAAGCAAGACCTGGGTTTTGATGCGCACGCGCGCATGAGTGACTTTCAGGATCTCGCAGAGCAGGCGAGGCGGGACCTCGGCGCAGACGACGCCCTCGGACGCATTTTGCGCACCACATGTCTCGAGTATCGCGACGTGTGCAAAATGCTCATGGCACGCGGAACACCCGAATTCTACGCGCTATCGCGACGGCTCTTTGGTTCACCCAAAGACACGTTTCCAGACGGAACCACGCAGGTCCGTGAGATCGCGATGACGCTCTACGGGTTGCTCAACAACCTCTCGGACGAGGCGCTCGGGCCCGTGCAAGAGCGCACTCTGGATGGCGCAAAGGTCGTCGAGATGCTGCGCGAGCGCTTCAAAGTGTACTTCGGCGACGCCATGGTCAACGTGACCATCGACGACGCGATCCTCGCTGACGCCGCCGCCGGAAGCGACTACGTGAAGGTCCGCGGAGGGGCGATGTTCACCCCACGAGACGTGGATATTCTCGAGGTGCACGAGGGCTGGGTGCACGTAGCGACGTCGCTCAATGGCGCCGCACAACACGTCGCGCGTTGGCTTGCAAAAGGCCCTCCCCGAACGACTCCGGTCCAAGAGGGCCTCGCGGCGCTCATGGAGGTCGTGACGTTTAGGTCGAATCCGAGACGCGCGCGGCGCCTCAACGAGCGAGTCCTGGCTGTGGACAAAGCCGAAGACGGCGCAAGCTTTCTCGATCTATTTGAGTGGTATCGCACCGAAGGCTACGAAGAAGAAGAGTGCTTCGGTGCCGCACGGAGAGTCTTTCGCGGAGCACCCCTTGAGGGCGGCGGCGCGTTCACCAAAGACATCACCTACACCAAGGGCCTTGTCTCGAACTACCACTTTATTCGCACGGCGATCCGCGCGGCGAAGCCAGAGCTCGTGCGCTTCTTGTTCGTCGGCAAGGTCGCCCACGAAGACGTCCCTGTCCTCGCAGCGCGTGTCGCAGACGGCGTCGTGCGCCCGCCCAAGTATCTCCCGCCTCTGTTTAGCGACCTCAACGGCTTGGCCATCTGGATGGCCTACTCGGGCTTCTTCGCGCGCATGGGCTCGCAGGCAATCGAAGAGTACTACGAGCGCATGTTTCAGTACTGCTAGTGCGGACTAGCGCCCAGTGCGTGTCTGCAGGTCTTGCACGGCCGCGACGATGTCTGACGCGCCTCCGTACTGCCATGACGCCAGCACCGTCATGGTCGCCAGAGAGACCACAAACGTTCGATCCCGGCCGCCGAGTCTCACGCTGGCGGTGCCAGACTCATCCGCGCTGTCGATCGCGCACGTGAGCCGCAATCCAGGGCGCGTGATCCACGCGTCGAGGTTGCTACGCGTCGCCGAGGCACCCGAGCCCTCGACCAAAATCTCGATCACTTCAACACCCAACGACGTAAGAGCGTCGGTCTGCACGGCCAGTTCACGGGCCGCGTTCTGACAATTTCCTCAGAGAAATCCGCTGCTGTGAATGAGCGCGTACTGTGCGCCGCTCTCTCGCAGACTGGCGAGCCGCAGCGATCCATACGTAAGCGTGTTCGACGGGACCATCCGTTGGGGATTCGCAAATCCCATCAGAGACAAATCCGCGAGGGTCTGACCGACCGCGTTGCCATACGGCCCGCTCGGATACGGCCCAGCTGCCGAGCGCGCGTCGACCGCTGGAGCATCAAGCGCTGAATCGCTGGCACTCGAATCGCCGCTCGGAACTTGGTCTGCGCGAGCGTCCGCGACGCGAACGTCTGTCGGTGAATCAGCGTCTTCGGTTGGGAGCGTGAGCGGTGGAGCACACGCGGCGAGCGCCAGAAGAGAAGCCGCAACGCTCGCCCTGAAATACGATTGCATGGGGCAGTCTACGCCATGCACACAGGGTCGAGTTACTTCGGCTGCTACGCGGACGCCTTGGCCGGACGCTCTGCTGCGATGGCCGCCACAACGCTGGGCCTCGCGCTAAGTGCAGTCATGTAGCGCTGCAACGACGGATAGGGCGCGAGATCAATCCCAGTCAGCCTTGTCCAGCGGAGCACAGTGAAGAGATACGCGTCCGCGACGCTGAACTGCGCGCCCAACACAAACGAGCTGTTCGCCAGCGCGCCGTCCAGGTAGGCCAACCGCCCCGCCATCACCGCGCGTTGAGCGCCACGAGCAGACTCTTCGAGATAGAAAATCGTGCCAATTCCCTTGTGGATCTCGCTGCTAATGTAGCTCAACCACTCGTAGAGTCGGTAGCGGCCCATCGTGCCCGCGGGCGGCGCGAGCGAAGCCGAAGGATAGGCCTCTGCGAGGTAGAGCAAAATGGCGCCAACTTCGGTGAGCGTGTTGTCCTCGTCGAGTCCGAGGGCAGGCACATAGCCCTTGGGATTTACCTCACGATAGTCTTGGTCGTCGCCATACTTCTTGGTCTTGAGATCGACCGCGACGAGATCAAACGTTGCGCCCGCTTCGCGAAGCGCGATGTGCGGCGCCAGCGAGCATGCACCTTGAGAGAAATAGAGCTTCATGGGGTGGGTCCTTCTTCGATCGAAGCAGAGGCTAGAAATCAGCAAATATTCACGCAGAATTATCGTGAGAGGGAGAGCAATGCCCAGAACGCGGTGAGCACCGCGAGGCCCGCCGCGCCGCCCAAGAACTTGTAGCCGCTGCGGTTGGCGCGCCCGCCAAGTCCGTGCCCCACAAGCGCTCCGATCAAGAAGCACGCGGGCACCAACACCGACGACACACGCGCGGCGGCCTGGATGGCGTCGCGGCCACGCGATGCGAACACCGATTTTTCGACCCAGTACGTCGCCAAAAACCCGAACGTGAGCCCGAGCATGGCGCCCACAAACCAGCCAAATCGCGCGCTCCATTGGCGATGATCGGTGGGCGCGTCGGTCTGCTGGATGGTCAACGGCGCTTCAGTGGGCTCTTGGGGTTTCATCGGCGAGAGTCGCGAGTGTTGGAGGTCGGGGTGGCGCGAGGATCATGACGCAAGCACCCACACGATCAAGCACAGGTTTGCCACGGACCCAGCGCGCAATGGTTTCGCGCACAAATTACGATGTTCTACGCGTCGGATCGGATAGCCAAGAGGCGGGGGCGCGAAGTATAACGCGCGTCCTTTGCGGAGAGCCGACAAGCGTCGTGCGTCACGCACTGAGTCCCACAATCGGTTCCACAGCGTGGAGCCACCGAAGGAGTTATGACCATGGCTGATCGTGTTTTTCCGAAGCCCACCTCGGGAGAGAAAATTACGCGCGCGAGTGACGGAAAGCTCAGCGTCCCGAACAACCCCATCATCCCGTTCATCGAGGGAGATGGCACCGGTCCAGACATCTGGCGCGCTTCCGTGCGTGTCCTTGATGGTGCAGTGACCAAAGCGTACGGCGGCAAGAAGGCGATCGCTTGGCACGAAGTCTACGCCGGTGAGAAGTCCAAGACCATGTTTGACTCATGGCTCCCAGACGAGACCGTAGACGACTACCGCGAGTACCTCGTAGGGATCAAGGGGCCGCTCACGACGCCAATCGGCAAGGGAATTCGCTCGCTCAACGTAGCGCTCCGTCAGATGCTCGATCTCTACGTGTGCCTTCGCCCTGTGCGATGGTTCAAAGGTGTGCCGAGCCCCGTCAAAGACCCGAGCAAGGTCGACATGGTGATCTTTCGCGAGAACACCGAGGACATCTACGCGGGCATTGAGTACGAGGCGTTTAGCCCCGAAGTGAAGAAAGTCATTGGATTTCTTCAGACCGAAATGAAGGTCAACAAGATCCGCTTTCCTGAGAGCTCGGGCATCGGCATCAAGCCCGTATCCAAAGAGGGCTCTGAGCGTCTTGTGCGCGCCGCCATCGAGTACGCCCTGCGCTACAAGCGTCAGAGCGTAAATTTGGTCCACAAGGGCAACATCATGAAGTTCACCGAAGGCGCGTTCGCTCGCTGGGGCTATGACCTCGCGGCATCCGCCTTTCGTGGCGACGTAGTGACCCAGCGCGAGTCGTGGATCCTCGGAAACAAAGAGTCCAACGCGGACCTCACCGTCGAAGCCAACGCGCGCCTCGTCGAGCCCGGCTACGACATGGCGCCACCTGACTTCCGTGCAGATTTGCACAAAGAAGTCGAAGACGCGCTCAAGCTCTGGGACACCCACGGAAACAAGAAGTGGAAGACCAAGCTCATGATCAAGGACTCGATCGCGGACATCACGCTTCAGCAAGTGCTCACACGCCCCGCAGAGTTCGATGTCATCGCGACGCTCAACCTCAATGGTGACTACCTCTCGGACGCTCTCGCCGCGCAGGTTGGTGGCATCGGCATCGCGCCCGGCGGCAACATTAACTACGTCACAGGCCACGCGATCTTCGAGGCGACCCATGGCACCGCGCCCAAGTACGCCAATCTCGACAAGGTGAACCCAGGCTCGGTGATTCTGTCGGGCGAAATGATGCTCCGTCACCTCGGCTGGGACGAAGCAGCGGACCTCGTCATCAAGGGCATGGACGGCGCGATCACCGCGAAGACTGTGACCTACGACTTTGCGCGCCAGATGGAAGGCGCCAAAGAAGTGAAGTGCAGCGAGTTCGCTGACGCGATCTTGTCGCACATGGGCTGATCGTTAGTCCTCACCACAACTCAACTTTTGTCTGACAAAACGCAGGAGAACATCGACAGATGGCCAAGCGAAACAAGATCTCTCTCATCGGCGCCGGAAACATCGGCGGCGAGCTCGCCAACCTCGCAGCCCAACGTGAACTCGCAGACGTTGTGCTCTTCGACATCCCGTCGAAAGCCGAGTTTGCCAAGGGCAAAGCCCTCGATCTCGCGCAAAACGGCGCGATCCTCGGCTACGACTCGACCATCACCGGCAGCGGCGACTGGCGCGATTGCGCTGGCTCCGATGTGCTGATCATCACCGCAGGCATCCCACGCAAGCCCGGCGAGAGCCGCGACGACCTCGTCGGCAAGAACATCCCAATCATCCGCGATGTCGCCAAAAACGCACGCGAACACTGCCCCGATGCGTTCGTCATCGTCATCTCAAACCCGCTGGACGTGATGGTCTACGAGTTTCAGAAGATGTCCGGCTTCGCGCCAAACAAGGTCGTCGGCATGGCAGGCGTCTTGGACTCGGCACGCTTTGCCTGCTTTTTGGCTGCCGAAGCTGGCGTGAGCGTCAAAGACGTCCGGCCTATGGTCCTCGGTGGACACGGCGACGACATGGTCCCGCTGCTCAGCTACACGACCATCAACGGCGTGCCGGTCTCTGAGCTTGTTGCCAAAGACAAGCTCGACGCGATCATCACGCGCACACGCGGCGGTGGTGGCGAGATCGTCAAGCTCATGGGCACGAGCGCTTACTACGCGCCCGCGAGCGCGGCGATCGTGATGGCTGAGGCGTACCTCAAGGACCAAAAGCGCATGCTCGCAGGCGCCGCGCACCTTACGGGGCAGTACGGTTACAAAGACATGTTTCTCGGCGTGCCGGTCACCATCGGTGGCAATGGCGTAGAGAAAATCCATGAGTTTCCGCTGACCGACGCTGAGAAGGCGATGCTCGCCAAGAGCGCCGCGAGCGTGCAGGGCGTCATCGACGTCGCCAACAAGCTCTAAGCTCACACCCTGTGGCCTGAGCGCTGCGTCCTGAAGGGGGCCTAACGGCTCGCAGCGCTTGACACTGCACCGCACAGCGCGGTGCAAACACGGCTCAGCCCATCTGGGGCTCGGTGGCCTTCCACGCCTCGGTTGCGCTCACACGCTCAAACCACGCGAGCACGTTCTTGTGTGCAGCGAGCGGCAATTTTGCAGGGATATGCGTCATCATGGTGACCGCGATGCTCACGTCTGCGAGGGTCATCGTGTCGCCCACGAGCCAGTTCTTGCCGGCCAAGTTCGTGTCGAGAATTCCCATCAAGCGATCGACTGCTTTGGTGTTGGGCTCGACCACCGCAGGGTCCGGTGCGCCTTGGCCAAACATCGCCTTGAGCATGTTCTCAAAATTGAGCTTTCCGACCGGCGGGCTCAGCTCGTTGGCGCACCAAAAGAGCCACTGTTGCACCAACGCGCGTGCGGCCGGATCGATGGGATAGAGGCTGACGTCTTTCGCCTTCTCGGCGAGGTACACCATGATCGCGTAGCTCTCGTGGAGCTTGAGATCACCGTCGACGAGGGCTGGGACCTTGCCGTTGGGATTGATCGCCAAAAACGCTGGGTCGCGCTGCCCACCCTTGGCGAGATCCACGAAGATCAGCTCGGGCTCGAGCCTGACCAATTTCGCTGTGATCACTGCCTTGCGTGCGTTGGACGAGAAGGGATGATGAAAGAGCTTCATGGGACAATGCCTCACAATTTGACGCGGCCGGCTTCACGTGGAGTCATCGCAACCATTGCGTAGACCGCTGGCGGCGTGAACCTCTTGCGTCGCACGAGCCTTGTGCCGCGTGTACGCAACCGGGCGCAAGGGCTACGTTGCAAAGCAGTGACAAGCCTCGTCGGGGGTGCGAAGTCTCAAGTCACTCCATTGGCTTCGTGATAGCGTCGCGCGGCTTTCGCGCACTCGACCGGGCTGTTCCGCTCGCGTGCGCGCCTCGACGACACTTCGCGCGGGCTGTGATTGCAGCACCGCCGGGAGATCCAGAGCGACGATGAAAATTCACGAGTACCAGGGCAAAGAACTCTTTCGTAAGTATGGCATCGCGGTGCCGCGCGGAATGGTGGCGTTTACGCCCGAAGAAGCGCGCCTCGCAGCCGACAAGCTCATGCAAGAGACCGGTAGCCAAGTGATCGTGGTCAAGTCGCAAATCCATGCAGGTGGACGCGGCAAGGGCACAGTCACGCGCGACGGAAAAGTGCTCGGTCGTGGCGTCAAGGTGATCACCTCTGGCGGCTCGCACGCAGCGCGCGACGCGGCCGAGAACATGCTCAACGGCACCCTGTTGACCATCCAAAACGCGCCCAACGGCAGCGTCGTTCACAAGGTGTACATCGAGGAGGGCATCAAGATCGCGCGTGAGCTCTATCTCAGCATGCTCGTCGACCGTGACTCGCGACGGATTGTCGTGATGGCTTCGACCGAAGGTGGCATGGACATCGAGAAGGTCGCCGCCGAAACACCTGAAAAAATCCAGCGTGGATACATCGATCCCGTCACAGGGATCACGGGCTTTCAGGCGCGCAAACTCGGGTTTGGCCTAGGCCTCACCAAGGAGCAAGTCAGCAAATTCGTCTCGATGCTCAACGGGCTCTTCACGTTCTTTATGAAAGAAGACGTGGACCTCATTGAGATCAACCCGCTGATCATCACCGAAGCCGGCGAAGTGCTCGCAGGCGACGCCAAGGTGAGCTTCGACGAGAACGCTGAGTTTCGTCAGAAATCCCACGAATCTCTCCGGGATGAGGGCGAAGAGAACGCCACGGAGCTCGAGGCCAAGCGCGCGGACATCTCGTACGTCGCGCTCGAAGGCAACATCGGCTGCATGGTCAACGGCGCGGGGCTCGCGATGTCCACCATGGACATCATCGCGCACTGCGGCGGAAAGCCCGCGAACTTTCTCGACGTCGGCGGCGGCGCAGACGAAGCACGCGTGACCAAGGCGTTCTCGATCATCTTGAGAGACCCAGACGTGAAGGGCATTTTCGTCAATATTTTTGGCGGGATTGTGAAGTGCGACCTGATCGCTCAGGGGATCATCAACGCGACCAAGACCCTGGGGCTGAAGGTCCCCGTGGTCGCGCGTCTCGAGGGCACCAACGTCGAGCTAGGGCGCAAGCTCTTGGCCGAATCGGGGCTCAACATCACGCCCGCGAGCACCATGCTCGACGGCGCTCAAAAGATCTGCGCCCTCGTGGCGAACCCCAGCTGAGAGAAAGTACGGAGACATTCAATGGCCATTCTCATCGGCAAAGACACAAGAGTTCTCGTCCAAGGGATCACCGGCAGCGCTGGTGGTTTCCACGCGAAAAAGTGCATGGAGTACGGCACCAAGATCGTCGGGGGGGTCACCCCAGGGCGCGGCGGTGAAGTGTTCGAAGGCTCTGTTCCGGTGTTCAACACCGTCGAGCAAGCCGTGCGCGAAACAGGCGCCACCGCGAGCGTGATTTTTGTCCCGCCGCCCGGCGCCGCAGACGCGATCCTCGAAGCGGCAGACGCAGGTGTCCACTTGGTGATCTGCATCACCGAAGGCATCCCCGTCGCCGACATGCTCCGTGCTCGTCGCGCGCTTGAGACTCGGCTCGGCAAAGACCTCTATCTCGTCGGCCCAAACTGCCCGGGTGTGATCACCCCAGACGAATGCAAAATCGGCATTATGCCGGGACACATTCACCGCAAAGGCAACGTCGGGATCGTCTCGCGCTCGGGCACGCTCACCTACGAAGCAGTGGGTCAAACCACCGCCGTGGGCCTGGGCCAATCGACCTGCGTCGGCATCGGCGGAGATCCGCTCAACGGCATGGACTTCGTTCAAGCGCTTGAGCTCTTCAACGCAGACCCCGAGACCGAGTCCATCATCATGATCGGCGAAATCGGCGGAGGCGCCGAAGAGCGCGCGGCCGACTACATCAAACGCCACGTCCGCAAGCCCGTCGTGGGCTTCATCGCTGGACGGACCGCACCGCCAGGCAAGCGCATGGGTCACGCAGGCGCAGTGATCTCGGGTGGCAAAGGCACTGCCGCGGACAAGATCGCCGCCCTCGAAACCGCAGGCGTACGCATCGCACCATCGCCCGCGCAGATGGGTGACACCCTCAAGGCCCTGCTCATCGAGCGCGGCCTCCTGACGGCCCGCTAGGGCCTTCTACGCGGGTCTCACGCGCCTACTCCGGGGGAGGGCGAGGGGGAGGCCGCAGGACCGATCACAGGGCCCCCTGGGCTCGTCCCCGATGCGAGCGAGCTCGAATCGGGTGAGCTTGCGTCAACTCGCGGGCGATCAGTGCTGGTGGTCGCCGCTCGAAGGGCCCGAGAGCACCGCCTGCGCCGCGGCCAAGCGCGCGGTGGGCACGCGAAAGGGCGAACAGCTCACATAGTCCAAGCCCAACTGCTCGCAAAACGCGATGCTTGAGGGCTCGCCGCCGTGCTCGCCGCAAATGCCAACCTTGAGACCGGGTTTAACGCTTCGACCCTTGCGAACGGCGATCTCCATGAGCGCGCCAACGCCCTCCACATCGAGCTTCTCAAAAGGATCGCCGGGAAGGATCTTACGGTCGACGTACGTAGGCAAAAAGCGCCCTGCGTCGTCGCGAGACAACCCCCACGTGGTCTGCGTCAGGTCGTTGGTCCCAAACGAGAAGAAGTCCGCCGACGACGCGATCTGGTCGGCCATAAGACACGCGCGAGGGAGCTCGATCATCGTGCCGACGCTGTACTCGACGCGCACATTCTGTTCGGTAAATACCTGCTCGATCGTGCGGACAACCAGCTCACGCAGGCTCTGTAACTCCGCACGGGTCGCTACAAGAGGGATCATCACCTCAGGACACGCGGACACTCCTACGCGGGCACAATCGACCGCCGCGAGCGCGATCGCGCGGGCCTGGATCTCGTAGATCTCTGGAAACGTGATCGCCAAGCGACATCCACGGTGACCAAGCATCGGGTTGAACTCGTGGAGGGCCTCATTGCGCCGCGAGATCTCCTCAAACGAAACCCCGAGGTCCTTCGCAAGTGCGCGAAGATCCTCAGTTTTTTCAGGTAGAAACTCATGGAGCGGCGGATCAAGTAGCCGGATGGTCACTGGCAAACCCGCGAGCTCTGTGAGAATCCCGACGAAGTCTTGGCGCTGCATTGGCAAGATCTTTTCGAGCGCCGCGCGCCGCTGCGTCTCGCTGTCGGCCAAGATCATCTCGCGGACAGCTCGGATGCGATCGGCCTCGAAGAACATGTGCTCGGTGCGACAGAGCCCCACGCCTTCGGCGCCAAACCGACGTGCGTTTCGGGCATCCGTAGGGGTGTCTGCGTTGGCGCGGACCCGCATACGGCGCACGCCATCAGCCCACTTCAAGATCGTCTCGAACTCGTTGTCCGTCGCCGCCGCGCTCACTGGCAGCACGCCGCTGTACACGCGCCCCGCTGTGCCATCGAGGGTGATCTTGTCGCCCTTCTGAAAGACCACGGTGCTGTCCGCGCGGTGCACCGTGAGCGTCTCGGTGCGGTAGTCCACGGTGAGCGCCGAACAGCCAGCGACACAGCATTTTCCCATGCCTCGTGCGACGACCGCGGCGTGAGAGGTGAGCCCTCCAGTCGCCGTGAGAATGCCCTTCGCGGCTTTCATGCCGTGGATGTCCTCGGGAGAGGTCTCGCGTCGCACGAGGATCACGGTGTGGCCTTGCTGCGCGCGCAGCTCGGCTTCGTCCGCGGTAAACACAATCTCACCGGCCGCATAACCCGGCGATGCAGGGAGGCCCTGCGCCAACAGGTATCCCGCTTGCTCTGCCGCTTTGGCGTCGGAAGCGTCTAGACGCGGCAAGAAGAGTTCGGTCAATCGATTGGCTTCTACCCGCAAAATCGCTGTGTTTTTATCGATCAGCCCCTCGCGCTCCATATCCACCGCGATGCGAACGGACGCGCGCATCGTGCGCTTGCCGCTACGACACTGGAGCAACCAGACCTTGCCGCGCTGGATCGTAAACTCGATGTCTTGCATGTCGCGAAAATGCTGCTCAAGCATCGTCTGCATCGCAAACAGCGCTTGGTAAGACTCAGGCATGGTCTCTTCGAGTGACTCGGTGCTGCCGGACGCGCGCGCGTCTTGTGCTGTAATTTTGCGGGGCGTTCGGATCCCGGCGACCACGTCTTCGCCCTGCGCATTGCGGAGGTATTCACCGAAGAAGCGCTTCTCGCCGTTGGCCGGGTCGCGGGTAAAACACACGCCCGTGGCGCAGTCGTCACCGAGGTTTCCGAATACCATCGCTTGCACGTTGCACGCAGTGCCCCACTCGTCAGGGATCCCGTAGGTGCGCCGATAGATCTTGGCGCGCTCGTTGTTCCAGCTGTGAAATACCGCACCGATTGCAGACCAGAGCTGCGCCCATGGGTCTTGCGGAAACTCTTCTCCCGTGCGCTCTCGGTAGTACGCCTTGCTCTGCGCGACGACCTTTCGTAGCCCATCGGCTGGGATACCCGCGTCATCGCGCGCACCACTCTCACGCCGCGCTTGTGACAAGAACTGCTCAAACGCATGTCGCCCCAACGAGCGCACGACGTCTGAGTACATCGTGATAAATCGCCTGTACGCATCCAGTGCAAAACGCTCGCTGCCTGACTGCGCGGCGAGCGCTGCGCACGTGGTGTCGTTGAGCCCAAGGTTGAGCACCGTGTCCATCATGCCGGGCATCGACGCGCGCGCCCCCGAACGCACACTGAGCAACAGTGGATTGTTCGCGTCACCGAACACTGCGCCCATCGTGCCCTCGACACGCTTGAGGGTCTCACGCACGCGATCCATCAGGGCAGACTCAAGCCCGCCGAGCCTCACGTAGTCAGCACACGCGTCGGTCGTGATCGTAAGCCCCGCAGGGACCGCGATCCCCAAGGACGTCATGATGGCCAAGCCATCGCCTTTGCCACCGAGCAGCGCTTTGCCGAGGCCCAAACCCTCTGCAACGCCCGCTCCGAAGAAGTACACTTGTTTGTCGTTCATGCTTGGATCTCCGGTTGCCCGCGAAGCTACCGCGATTCACCAAGAGAAAAAGCAGCGCAACGCGTGGTGGCTATTGTTTGCTGGCCGACAACAGCTCAAACCGGCACAGCGACGCGCTCGTGACCGCGACGAGCTTGAGCAAACGAAGCCTCGCGTCGCGCAGCCCGACGTCTTCGTCCATCACGAAGACCTTCGTAAAAAACGTCTCAAGCGGATCAGTGAGTCCCTCGGCGATCGCGCGCACAGCTCGCTTGTAGTCGGACTCGGCGACCGCACCCGCGACCGTCGCTTCGACGTCGAGCACGACACGCTGCAGCGCTTGCTCTTCAGCGAGGGCAAAGACATGCTCACTGACCCAACGACGCAAAGACACTGAATTTTCGCTCACAAAAACATCCTTGGTGATGTTGGTTGCGCGCTCAATGCACACGGCGGCTTGGCTCAGTGAGGCGTTCTCACGAAGCGAATCGAGCGCCTCGACGCGCGCCACAATGTCAACCGGATCACAGTCGTCCGCGAAGGTCTCAAGACACGCGCGGACCATGTCGATCTTGAACCGCTGGGCGAGGGCGACCTCAAGCCGCTCACGGATAAACTGCACAAGCTCATCGCGAACCTTGGCGCGATCGAGCGAGGCGAATTTGTCACCGACAAAGTGCCCGAGGGCAGTCTCAATCAGCGCGCGAATCGACGCACGCACGCCGTGGTGCAAGAGCGTCCGGAGCACACCCAGCGCGGCACGGCGAAGACCAAACGGGTCGCCTCCGCCGGAGGGCCGCTGACCGATCGCGAAGAAGCCAGCCAGCGTGTCCAGCCGGTCGGCGATGGCCAACGCCGCGCCCACGCGTGTCGCCGCCACAGCGGCATCTGCTGTGGCCGGACGGTAGTGCTCGGCGATGGCTTCGCAGACCTGCGCATCGAGACCATCGTTGCGCGCGAGGTCGCGGCCAACATAGCCCTGGAGCTCAGGAAATTCGCCCACAGTCAACGCGACGAGGTCACACTTGGCGAGCCCCGCAGCCTGCGCGACCGCGGTCGCGTCAGCGCCAAAGACCGCAGCACACGGAGCTGCAAGTGCCTCAATCCGCAGAACCTTGTCTGCGTAGCTCCCGAGCTTCTGGTGATACACGATGCCCGCGAGGCGATCACGGCGCGAAGCGAGCGTCTCAGCGCGGTCTTTCTCGACGAAGAACTTGGCATCGTTGAGCCTCGCTCGCATCACGCGCTCGTTGCCCTTGCGGATGCGCGCGGGATCGAGCGCTGTGTTTGCAGTGGTAATGAAGTTAGGGAGCATCGCGCCCTTGGCGTCGCGCACCGCGAAATACCGCTGGTGAAAGCACATCACTGTCTCGATGAGCTCCTCAGGGAGCGCGAGATACGCGTGGTCAAATTCTCCCACAATCGCAAATGGCCACTCGACCAAGCCGAGCACTTCGCCCTCGAGAAAATCGTTCTCAACGAGCGTCCCGCCAAGGCTCATCGCCGCGTTCTGAAGGGCCTCGCCCTGCACCCGACGACGCTCCTCTGGATCGACCAACACGTGATGATCTCGAAGCAGCGAAACATAGCGATCGGCGTGATCGAGCGAGAGCGTCCCTTCGCTCAAAAACCGATGCCCTTGCGTCTCACGGCCGGACGCGAGCGAGACAAACTCAAAGGGCACGATCGCGCCACCAAAGAGCCCCAGCAGCCACTGAATGGGCCGCCCGAACGCCGTCGTCACATCGGACCAGCGCATGCTCTTCTCGAAGGTCAATCGCGCACACACGCTCGCGAAAACCTCGCCCAATTTGGCGTCACTCGGGCCACCCTCGAGCATGCGTTCGGCCTGCAAATAGCGGCCTTTCGGGGTCTCTACGATCCGCAGCGCGTCAAGCGAGACCGCGTTCTTGCGCGCAAATCCTTCGGCAGCTTTTGTCCACGCACCAGCCGCGTCCCGTGCAGAACTTTCGGCGGGTCCCAAGAGCTCCTCGCGCTGATTGTCGATCTGCTCGCGCACATCTCGCACGATGGCAGCGAGGCGACGCGCAGTCCCGTAAGCGTGGATTTCACCATGTACAACGCGATGCCGTGCGAGCTCTTCGGTGAGCAATTTGGGAAGCTGCGCGATGGCCGAGTCGACGAAGGACGACGGGAGCTCTTCGCAACCAATTTCGAGAACAAGCGTGCGAGTCGTGTGGGTCATGCGAGTGCGCTTGAGAGTGTCTTGCAGAGTGGGAGGGTCAATCGGTCGAGCCAGTGCACACACCCACGCAGGACGTGCGAGGGATGGGTGTCGCGAAGCACTCACAGATTGCTAGGTAAATTGGCGCGCGAAGCTACCACAGTCTCAATCTTTGTCTGTGACCACCGCGCGCACTCGAAGCTGTCGCGAGCAACAACCCATGCGAAACGACCGTCGAAATCGCCTGTGATCGGTGTAGAGTCCCATCCCTTCTAATGGCGAACTCGACGCTTCAGGGAATTTCTACTCCGGCCGCCCTCCGCGCCGGCCAAATTGTTGCGGGTCGATTCACCCTTGAGGCCGCCGTCGCAAGCTTTGGTCCGCTGGTCGTCTACACCGCACGCGACGGCAAGACGCAGAAAATTGTCTCGGTGTGGGCGGCGCCTGCGGGACTCGTGAGGCCCGAAGTCTCGGCGTCAGTCCGCTCGGGAATTCGCTCGGCATCTACACTTAGGATCGCTGACTCGCTCAGCGTATTTGGCATCAGCGTCGACCCAGGATCGAGCGCTCTCTTGGTCGCCACCGAAGAGCTCCCACCTCGGAGCCTCGCCGACGTCATCACCGAGAAAAACAAGGCCGGCGAACGGCTCAGCCTCGACGAGGCCTACACCGCGTTGGTGCCGGTGCTCGATGCGCTGCAAATCGCCCACGCCCAGAACGTGATCCACGGCGCGATCGCCCCGTCGCTGATTCGCTTGACCGAGAGTGGTCGCACCAAACTCTCAGGGCTCGGGTACGGACAGCTGCTTCTTGCGACACGGGACATCCCGGCTGCAGTTGTCGCACCCGAGGTCACCACGGGCCTCCTGGCGACCCCGCGAAGCGACGTGTACGCGATCGGAGCGACGCTCTACGAGCTCTGCACGGGCAAGCCATTCGACCGTGAAATTGCAGCGACTTCGCTCGTACCCGCCTTGCCAATCACCTTCGATGTCATCATCGAGAACTGCACTGCGGAGAGCTCGGATGAGCGCTTTCAGTCGCTGAGCTCGCTGCGCGCTGCGCTTGCGGCTCTCGTTGCGCCGCCCGAGAACACCAAAGGCCGCCCGGCGCCCCCTCGCTCCACCGACGATGAGCTGGGAATCGACGTCGATTTCGAAGCCCCCGTGGCCGCCGAGCAGGGCGTCGAGATCGAAATCGACACGAGCGCACTGCACGCTTTGCCCGCGCTGCAGCCCTTCGAAAACGCGCGGCCGAGCATGGTAGGCGACACGTCCTCGATGGGTCGCTCCCTTAACAGTGACGCAAACGAGGCGCCCAACTGGATGTTCGTCCGCAAGGGCCTCGATCACGGACCTCTCACCGCCAAAGAGCTCGTTGAAGCGATTGAGCGCCATGAGGTATTCGACGAGGACATCGTGTTCAACATGGACACCGGTGACCGTAAGAAGCTCTACGAATGGCCGCAATTCGCTGAGTTTACCGAGAGCGCGCGTGAGGTCCGCAAGCGCACGCAGCACGCTCACGAGGTCAAGAGCGCGATCGCCGAGGACACTGTCAACGCGCGCGCCAAGTCGCTCGTAGCGGCGTCCACCGTTGTCGCCTTTGCGATCCTCTTCGGCGTGTACTGGAAGACCCTCGGGCCGGGCTCAGCTGCGCGTCGGCGTGGAGAGTTGGACATCCCGCGCCCGAATGCCCATGCGGTCAGTGGTTCGCTTGAGGTGCTACCACCCCCACCGCCTGACGAGGTCCGTCGAGCACGCAGCAGCGGTGGCGGCGGTGGCGGCGGCGGGTTTACCAGCTACGAGACCGCGATGTCCGCGCCGATTGAATTCAACATGACCGGCGGGGTCGCAACGGGGACACTCAACGACCGCGAAATCGTGGGCCCGCTCAATGCGAATCTCGCGCGATTCGGCTCATGCGCTGCACAGGGAGCGCCAGGGTCGGTTCGTGTACGCATCGCCGTTGGCAGCGCAGGCGCGCCCATCGGAGTGTCTGTGTTGAGCGGCTCTCCAGCGTTTAAATCTTGCGTCGTTGGGGTCGTCCGCTCCCTGCGATGGCGTGCTTTTGGTGGACCGAGGGTGGGTTTCGCATGGGGTTTCTCAGTCGAGTAAGCGCGGTCGCGCAGGTCGTCACGATTTGCTCGGGGCTCGCTGCATGCAGCGACACACCGGTCCTGCAGGGCATCGCAGAGATCGAAGCCAATCGCGCCGTAGCAGTGCTAGACACCGCCGGAATCCCCGCGCGAAAACACGCAGAAGAGAGCGGCGGAACAGGCACAACCTTTCGCGTTGTGGTGAGCAGTGACGAGGTCGCGCGGAGCGTCCAAGTGCTGCACACCAGCGGCCTCCCACGGCGCGAAGAGCCAGGCTTTGCCGAGACCTTTGGGCAGCCATCTCTGGTCCAATCGGCAAGCGAAGAGCGTGCCCGTACCGCGCAGTCAAGTGCAGGCGAGCTCGCCCGCACACTCGAGCGTATCGACGGTGTGCTCGACGCGCGCGTTCACATCGCGTTGCCCTCCGCCGAAGACCAACCGCTCGATGGCCAACCAGGGCAATCCCCCAGCGCCAGCGTGCTGCTTCGATGTGCAGGATCTCGCTCCCCAATCGACGAGTCTGCCGTTCGTCGCCTTGTGGCCTCGTCGGTCGTTGGCATGCGGCCCGATGCGGTCACCGTAGTCAGCGTGGCCACGCCCACGGCGCCCTCTTCATCGCTGCAGCTCAGCTATGTGGGCCCCATCGCGGTTGCACGCGCGAGCGCGTCGTCACTCCGATGGCTGCTCGTCAGCGCCGTCGCGCTCAACATCGTGTTGGCAGTGGCGTTGCTTTGGTTCGCCCTTCGACGCCGAAGCGCCGCCAGCGACGAGACCGCCCCCGCGGAGTCTTAGAGCAGCTCGAGACCTGCGAAGAAGTATGCGAGCTCGCGTGCTGCGCTCTCGGCTGAGTCCGAGCCGTGGGTAGCGTTCTCACCAACAGAGCCGCCAAAGAGCTTGCGGATGGTGCCATCAGCCGCGTTGGCTGGGTTGGTCGCGCCCATGGTGTCGCGCCATTTTTTCACGGCGTCTTCGCTCTCAAGGCACATCACAAAGCAGGGCGACCGAGACATAAACGCAACGAGCTCGCCAAAGAACCCACGCGCGCTGTGCTCCGCATAGAAACCACCTGCGATCGCGGTGGTCATGTGGAGCTTCTTGATGCTCACAATGCGAAAACCCGCACCTTCGATGTGCGCGACGATCTTGCCTGCGAGATTCTTCTCGACTGCGTCCGGCTTGATGATTGCGAATGTGCGCTCGATAGACATGAAATACCTCGTCAATTGGCTGGAAATTCAGCGATCGATCGTCGAGATAAGGTCACCACGAGCGATCGATTCGAACGCGCGTATGCCACGGCATTCACGAGGTTTCAATGGGGATGCCGCGCGCAGCCGCAAGCAAACCGTCTCACTTGGGGAGCTTGTCTGCCTCTGCCAGAGCGACGACGTCGGTGTAGCCGCCGACTAGCATTCCGTCGATAAACACCATCGGAAACGTGGGAAATCCCGCCCAAATCTTGATCGCAAGCCTGGGCTTCCATTGTGAGAAATAGCTTCCGTATTCGAGATACGTGAACTTCACGCCCTTGCTCGCGAGGAGCGCGCGCGCCTTTCGCACAAAGGGGTTTTGCGCCATGCCGACCACCACGACCTTGTCGCGAGCGACTGTTGTGGCGACCTCATCGACGACTCCGCGATGATAAGCCGCCATCTTTTGATTGACGGTTTCGGCACGCTTGTTCTCAGACAACCCGGTTGAATCGCTCATAGGGCCATAGGGGTAGCACCGAACGGCGACCGCAATGACGGTGTATTGCGTGCGTTGATGTGAAGAAACTTCAAGCGCGCCCGTTGCGCCTGCGCGCTCAGTGACCACAGTCTCGCAATTCTCAGATGCAAACATTGACTAAGACACCGTGGCGCGAAGCTGCAATTCAAGGGGCGCTCGGCTCGTCGGGGGGCGAGTACGCGAACCCGTCGGACTACCTGCTCCTTCACATTCGCCAGAATTTTCCCAAGGGTTGCTCAGTGTTGGTGACCGGCGAAGCGAGCCGCTATTTGCCCTTTCTCCGCTCGATCTCTCCCAAACTGGTCTCGATGCTCGACTGCCAACATTGGGGCCACGGCTGGCGCGGTCCGATGCTTGAATCAGTGTTCTGGTGGAGCTTCGAATTCGAGGGCGCACGTATCGAAGCGGTGAGCACACCAGGCGCACAAACAGTCACAGGCATGTTCTTGCTGTGCGAGCGCCTTGAACCGCTCGAACAGCTGGGAAAACTCTGGGAATCGTTCTCTACCCGCCCCGAAGGCCGCACGCTGATTCACTCGCACGGATGGAAGTCCTCGCCAGAGCTCGACGCCGAAATCGGACGCACGACGTGGGCCGAATTGGTCCTGCCGAAGTCGCTCCTTGAGGACATCCGGCGCACGGTCGCAGGCTTCGTCAACAGCCGAGAGGCGTTTGAATCCCTGGGATTTCCCTGGCGCCGAGGGATCTTGCTCGTAGGCCCGCCGGGTACCGGAAAGACGCTCGTTTGCCGCGCCGTCGCCGCCGAGCTCACACACCTCCCGTTCTTGTACGTGCGCGACCTCACCGGCAGCGAGTACGGCAAGAACCCCATCGCGGCGATCTTCGAACGTGCGCGCCAGCTCAGCCCGTGCATCTTGGTCTTCGAAGACCTCGACAGCTTCGTCAATGACGGAAATCGTGCGGTATTTCTCAACGAAATCGACGGCTTCGTGGCCAACACGGGCCTGCTCATTATCGCTTCGAGCAACCACCCCGAGCGGATTGATGAGGCCCTCTTGAAGCGCCCCTCTCGCTTCGATCGCGTGTTTCATTTGGGCCTCCCCGGTGAGGCCGAGCGCGCCGAGTACGGACGTCGCTTGCTCACGCGTAGCGCGATCGCCAAGCGAATCACCAGCTCGTTTGACATTGACGCTGTCTCTGCACAGATCGCGCGAGACACCGACGGGTTCACTCCGGCGTATCTCAAAGAGCTCTATCTCGCCGCCGCCCTCGCGCTCGCACAAGAGGGAATCACAGAACTCGACGCACGCTACGTGGCAGAGCTTCAGCGCCAACTTCAGCTCTTGCGTGCTCAAATGCGCAAGACCAAAGACGCCGTCGCGCTGGGCTCGATGGACAACCAAGAGATCGGGTTTAGGCAGTAAAATCCCAACTCAATCGGGATCTTCTACCTTCCACATACCGTCTTCGTGTACCAGCTGCATCGTGTAGCGATTGCCCGCGCCATAGGTCATCGTTGCGCGCTCGCCCGTGACCTCAATGGGCCGCTCTGTGCTCTGCCGCAGCGCCGCCAACATGCGCTGCACATCTTCGGCGTCAGCCCCACGCTCCCACGCCTCACGCAAACGCTCGGGTGTGAGCTGCTCAGCGACCCTCCGCGGAGCGAAGCGCATCAGCACCTCCCATCGTCGTCGCTCAAGCGCGCGAGCAAACGCGCGGATCGCCTGCCTTGGCGTCCGTTGCCCGTAAAAGTCCAACACGGTGGGGTCCAGTCGCCACGCACCCCCCTCTTCGATGAGCTCAATGCTCTCGCCCGCCGAGAGCTCTAAACGCGCTGTCGTCGTCGCGTTGTTGTCAATCTGAGCCAACCAGCGAGTGGTCTCTCGGAGCTCCTCAGGCTGCTCGCGCGCCGTGCGCTCGAAGTCCTCAAGGGACATCGCGTTGCGAGCCTCGGCACTCAACAGCGCATACGCGTCGCCAAACCGCTGCCCCTGAAGCGCCTGCTGGTACGACTGGATCACATCAAAAGGAGCCTGCCTCGCAGCCCCACAGCCCCCGCAAAGGCCCATCACAACCACCAGCAGCCACACCGACGAACGCATGCGCGAGAAGCTACAACAGTTTGTCGGCAACTCCATCGCTCCCTCTTTGGATGCCACCGAACTCACCATCGACAAGAGCCAATTCACTCGCGCACTATCACCCCGTGGCCCGGACCATTCGTCGCTATCCCAATCGAAGGCTGTACGACGAAGTCGAGCACCGTTACGTCGCCCTCGAAGACCTGCTCGCTGTGGTTCAACATGGCGAAACTATTGAAGTATTCGACTCTGAAACGGGTGAAGTCTGCAGCCTGCAAGTGCTGCTCTCATTGCTCAGCCGGCATATTCAGCAGAGCTCTCCACCCGATGTGGCGACCGCATGGATTCACGCCCTGCTGCACGCAAAGGGTCTGCCCACGGACGCTCTCCACGCAGCCCACTCCTCAGCCACGCAGATCCCACCCAAGACCCTCACAGAAGCCCCAGTGCGTCCCCTCGATGCACCCAGCCCGCTCAGTCGTCTCGAAGAGCGTGTGGCCTCACTCGAACAAGCGCTGTGGATGCTCGCCGAACGACTCCCCCCTCACGATCCCCCCTGAAGACCAACCCTACTCGCAGCGACCGCTGCCGTTGCAATTGGGCGCGATACCGGGGCAGCGCGACGCACAATCCGCCGCCGAAGCGCAGGTCACAGTCCCCAAGAGACAGCCCAACAGGTCGAGCCCGCCATCGCCGCCAGAGCTCCCGCCGTCACCACCCGACGAACCGCCACACGAGCTACCCGACTGCGCGAAACACACGCCGCCCGCACCGCCAGCGCCTGGCGAGCAGCACCATACGGTGCCAGCGGCAGCTGCGCCGCACGAGCCCTGACACTGGTCGTTCGAGCTGCAAGGATCGATGCACATCGAGCCGCCGCCGGTGCACATGCCCGCGCTGCAGGTCTGCCCAGCCGAGCAGCTCGCGCCACAACGGCCGCAGTTGCGCGCGTCCGTGTTGGTGTTGGTGCATGTCCCCGAGCACATGATTTGTGGTGCCGCACAGCCGCCGGCGCGACAAGCGCCCGCTTGGCAGCTCATGCCCGCAGCGCACATCTGTCCGCAGGCGCCACAGTGGTTGCTGTTGGCCTGTGTGTCGACGCACGCCCCGCCGCAGCTCATCTGCCCCGCCGGGCACATCATCATGGGCCCTGAGCAGACACCGCTCTGACACGTCTGAGGGTTGTTGCAGGCCGAGTTGCACATGCCGCAGTGCTGATTACTCATCTGCAAATTGACACACGCAGTGCCACAGCGCGTAGCCCCTGTTGGGCAACCGGCGCTGTCGGGTGTGTTGGTCACGTCAACGCGGGTGATGTCGCCCGTCGCGTCGGTGGCCGAGCCATCGCGACGCTGAAACGGGTCGTCGCGCGCAGGACCGCACGCCGTTGAAACCACAAGTGCGCAAGCAACCAAAAGCAGGCGAGTGTTGGACATAATTTCCTCCAGCGATTGTTGGTAACCGCCGCTAGTCACTCGTAAACGTACATGGACAGCTGGATCAGGTGCAAGTGAGCGTGAAAGATTGAGGCGCAATGCAGCCTTTTACGCGACGCGTCGCGGCGCGGCGTGATTGACCTCTGCCAATGATCTCTGCGAGTGAGCGGTCTTTGGCGGCGATTTAGCGCCCGCCTCTCGCTGATGATAGGACCGTCCCGCGTCCGCCCAATGCAACCTTGGCGCTGCATCGCCGGAGCGCATTTCGCCGAGCCAGCGCTCACTTCTTCTGGTGTTTTTACTCGCGAGCTTGAGCCATGTTTGAAGAACCACTGCGTGAATGTTTGACCTTCGACGATGTCCTCTTGGTGCCTGCCATGAGTGACATCGTCCCCAAAGACACGCACACGGACTCGCAGCTGTGTCAGGGAATTTCGCTGCAGATTCCGCTGATTTCGAGCGCGATGGACTCGGTCACTGAGGCCCGCACGGCCATCACCATGGCCCGCGAAGGTGGGCTCGGGATCCTCCACAAAAACCTCAGCCCAGAAGACCAAGCCCTTGAGGTCGAGAAGGTCAAACGCGCCGAATCTGGCATCGTCGTCGACCCGGTCACCGTCGGTCCCAACGAGCTGCTCGAACACGCCGTCGCCCTCATGCGCCGCGCCAATGTCTCGGGGCTGCCCGTCGTCGAAAACGACCGCCCCGTCGGGATTCTCACTGCGCGAGACATTCGCTTTGCGACCAATCTCGGGCTGCCAGTCAGCAACCTGATGACCCCGCGAGATCGCCTGGTGACAGCCCCGGCGTCAATCACAGCGACCGAGGCGCGAGCGCTCTTGCATCAGCATCGCATTGAGAAATTGCTGGTGATTGACCCGGCGACCGAACGGCTCATCGGGTTGATTACCATCAAAGATCTCTTGCAAGCTGAGCGGTTTCCTTCGGCGGTCAAAGACGAGAAAGGGCGGCTTCGAGTCGGTGCCGCGATCGGCGTCGGACCTGACCGCGAAGAGCGCACGCAGCGCCTCGTAGAGGCAGGTGTCGACGTGCTCGTGATCGACACCGCGCATGGTCACTCGAAGGGCGTCCTCGATGCCCTCCGGGCCACTCGGACGCGCTATCCCGCGGTGCCGGTCATCGCAGGAAACATCGCCACCGCCGAGGCCGCGCTCGCCCTCATCGAGGCCGGTGCCAGCGCGATCAAAGTAGGCATCGGGCCCGGCTCGATCTGCACAACGCGCGTGGTCGCAGGAGTCGGCGTCCCTCAAATTACGGCGATCGCGGATTGCGCCAAAGTAGCGAAACAACACGGAGTTTCGGTGATCGCCGATGGTGGGATCAAGTACTCGGGGGACGTCGCCAAGGCAATCGCTGCAGGAGCTGACATTGTGATGATCGGCTCGCTGTTCGCGGGGACCGACGAGGCCCCTGGAGAGATCGTCCTGTACCAAGGTCGGTCCTACAAAGCCTACCGCGGGATGGGCTCGCTCGGCGCGATGCGACGAGGGAGCCGTGACCGCTATGGCCAGAGCGGTACCGCAGACGAAAAGCTCGTCCCCGAGGGCATCGAGGGCAGGGTGCCGCACCGCGGCCCGCTCTCGAATATCTTGCACCAATTGCTGGGCGGATTGCGTTCGTCGATGGGCTATTGCGGCTGTAGGACCATCACCGAGATGCAGACACGCGCGCGGTTTATCAAGAGCACGCCGATGGGCCTGCGCGAGTCGCATGTGCACGATGTTTTTATCACCGAAGAGGCGCCCAACTACCGCAAGAGTGAGTAGCCCAAGGCCTGTCTCTCACTCGCTCTCTTGACCGTCATCCATCCAACACATCGAGCTCAACATGCTTCTGGTCCTCAAGAACGCACGCGTGATTGATCCATCCCTCAATCTTGACGTTGTCGCAGACGTTGTCGCCGAAAACGGCCGTATTTTGCACGTCGGACTCAACGCCGCGGCACAACTGAGCCCCGAGCGCGACGCGCGCGTGATCGACTGCACAGGGCTCTGGGTGATCCCCGGAATGGTGGACATCCACACGCACCTGCGAGAGCCCGGCCTCGAGTACAAAGAAGACATCCAGAGCGGCACTCGGGCAGCCGCAGCAGGTGGCTTTACGACCATTTGCGCGATGCCCAACACGCGCCCAGTCAACGACAACCGCGCGATCTCCGAGATGATGGTCAGCCGTGCGCGCGACGTGGGTGTCGTTCGGTTTCATCCCATCGGCGCTGTGACTCGCAACTTGGATGGCAAAGAGCTCACCGAAATGGCCGACATGCGCGAAGGCGGCTGTGTGGCTGTGAGCGACGATGGTCGCTGCGTGTTGCATTCGGGTGTGATGCGTCGCGCGCTTGAGTACGCACGCACGTTTGATCTGCCGCTCATGCAGCACGCCGAAGACCACAACCTCACCGAGGGCGCTCAGATGCACGAGGGCGCGGTGTCGACCCGCTTGGGCCTTAAGGGTTGGCCTCGCGTCGCTGAAGATCACATCGTCGCGCGTGACCTCATGCTCGCCGAGTACACCAGCGCGAGATACCACGTGGCGCACATCTCGACCAAGGGCGCGGTCGCGCTCGTTCGCGAGGCAAAATCCAGAGGAATCCGCGCTACAACCGAGGTGACACCCCACCACCTCTTGCTCACCGACGAGAGCGTCTTGGGGTACGAGACCGCGTGCAAAGTGAACCCTCCATTGCGCGAAGAGAGCGACCGCCAAGCGCTCATCGAAGCGCTCGCGGATGGGACGATTGACTGCGTCGCGACAGACCACGCGCCGCACGCACCCAGTGAGAAAGACGCCGAATTCAGCGAGGCCCCCAACGGGATGATCGGCCTCGAGACCGCGCTCCCGCTGCTTTTAGGCCTCACGCGCGAGAGCCGCCTCAGCGTGATGCGGCTTGTAGAATCCCTCACGATTAGCCCCGCGAGAATCGTCGGTCTCCCCGTCGGAACCCTCGCGGTCGGTGCCCTCGCGGACATCACCATCATCGACCCAGACCGCCGATGGATTGTTGAATCGTTCGTCAGCAAGAGCCGCAACTCGCCCTTCGTGGGTCGCGAGGTCCAAGGCCGAATCCGCGCTACCATCGTGGGCGGCCACGTGGTCTACGAGAGCTGATTATCCATGCCCACCGCAGGCCCCATCCGACCGATCCACGGTACCCGCTTTGAGCTCACCCTTGAGCGCGTCCACGAAGGACGAGCCCAGTATCTCGCGAGCGTGATGCGCTCTGAGGCGACGTGGACACTTAGCCTTGAGCTCTCGCTTGAGTCGACCTCAATCGTACGCGACGACGCAGCGCTCCCAGACGACGCCCGCACGCAGCTCCTCGCGCTGAGCAAAACAACAGCCAAACGCAGCGCCGACGAGCCCTGGCCAAGGCGCGTCTTGCGCTGGCGCCAGCCAGGAGTCCGCTAGCCCTCTTGGCGCGCTTCTTCGAAGCGTGAGAGCCCAAAGCGGGCCATCGCGTTGAGGGTGGTCGCGCGTCGAAGCGCGCGCTCGTCCATCCCGAGCGTCGAGGCCAAATGCGCCGCGGTCTTGGCCAAGTACGACGGCTCATTGCGTCGGCCACGATGCGGAATCGGTGCCAAATACGGCGCATCGGTCTCGATCAACAGCCGATCGGTTGGGATCACCCGAGCGACGTCTCGAAGGGCCTCGCTGTTCTTAAACGTAACGATCCCGCTGAACGAAATATCGAACCCAAGATCAAGCGCCGACCGCGCAAACGACGCGTCCTCAGTAAAGCAGTGAATCACCCCACCGACCTCGCGCGCGCCCTCTTCGCGGAGGATCGTCAGCGTGTCTTCAGGGGCCGCACGGGTATGAATCACGATGGGCTTTTTCACCTCGCGTGCCAGCCGAACGAACAGCCGAAACGCACGCTGTTGCTCTTCACGCGGTGAATGATCGTAGTGATAGTCCAAGCCCACTTCGCCCACGCCAACGACTCGCTCGTCGCGCGCCAAAGCGGCCACACGCTCAAACGTCGCGTCGTCCAAACAGCGCGCATCGTGCGGATGCACACCGACTGTCGCGATCACATCACGATGCTCATGCGCGAGAGCGACCGCGGCGTGCGAGCTCGCTTCGTCGCGACCCGAACCAATCGTCACAAACCAGCGGATGCCCTCGGCGCGACCGCGCTCAAGGATTTGCTCACGTTCTGGAGCGAAATCCTCGAAATCCAGGTGGCAGTGCGTGTCAATCATCGGCTCGAGCGCGGTCATTATTTTACCCTCGTTCCGACGGGCATCGGCTTCTCGAGGGTCACCATGGAGAGCGACTCACTGGGTCCGCACGCCAGCAACATCCCGTGAGAGATCAGGCCTTTGCCAAAATCACGCGGGGCCAAGTTCGCAACCACCACGAGCTGCTTTCCAACGAGCTGCTCGGGTGCGTACGCCATCGCGATGCCCGCAATGATCGTCCTCGGGCCGCTCTCTTCACCGAGATCCACCGTAAGCTTAAGAAGCTTGTCTTTCTTGGGAATTTTCTCGGCAGATCTCACTTGTCCCAACCGCAAATCAACCTTCTCGAAGTCCGCAAACGCGATGTTCGCGAGCCCCTCGGTCACAGGTTGTGGGCTGGCTTCTGTAGGCGCTTCGGTCTTAGACACCGCGACGGTCTCGACGCTCTCCACGACAAACTCTTTGAGCAGCTCCTGCTCGTCTTCGCGTGTGATGTTCCTAAACAACGGTGCACCAGGGCTCACCGCAGTGCCTGCCAAAAGCTGTCCCCACGCGCCTGGCCACTGGTCTTGATCCACTGCAGGCTGCAACGGCGAGAGGCCAAGCTGAGCTCGCAGCGCGTCACACTTTGTGGGCAGCGCAGGCCAGAGCAAAACCGAGCAAATTCGCAGCGATTCGAACACATGATAGATCACCGTCCCGAGCTCTGAGAGGCGCGCGGGGTCCTTCGCGATCGTCCACGGAGCGCGAGCATCGAAGTAACCGTTGGTCTCAATGGCCACCTGGATCGCACACTCAAGCGCCCGGTGCGGCTCAAACGAATCCCACGCGCGCCCCGCGTCCGCCGCGAGCGTTTCGCACTTCGCACGCAGCGCACGCTCGCGCTCGCCAACGTGCGCTTCGTCGACAGCCGGCACACGCTCATCGAGATATTTCGTCGCGAAGGGCATCGCACGATGCAGCAAATTGCCCACCGTGGCCGCTAACTCCGACCGCGTCCGCGCGATGAGCTTGCGATGCGAAAAATCTCCGTCCTGTCCCAACGCGATCTCGCGCAAAAGAAAGTACCGGACCTCGTCCGCGCCGAAGCGCTCCGCGAGCCTCAGGGGCTCTACGGTATTGCGCAGTGATTTCCCCATTTTTTGACCGTTGATCGTCAAGAAACCGTGGGCAAACACCGATCGCGGAAGCTGCTCGTCGGCAAAGCCCGCGCTCATCAAGAAAGCCGGCCAGTAGATCGTGTGAAACCGAAGGATGTCTTTGCCCACGAGCTGCAAATCCGGAGGCCAAAAGCCCTCGTTCTCGGTCCCCTCTACTGCGCTGAGATAGTTCGTCAGCGCATCAAACCAGACATACATCACGTGCGCAGGATCGCCAGGGACAGGAACCCCCCACGCAAACGACGTGCGCGACACCGACAAATCCCTGAGCCCTTCGCGCACAAACGAGAGCACCTCGTTTCGCCGTCCCTCAGGCAAGACAAACTCGGGTCGCGCCGCGTAGAGCGCGAGCAATCGGTCTTGATACTTGGACAACCGAAAGAAGTACGTGGGCTCTTTCATCCACTCGACTTCGCGCTTGTGCGTGGGGCACACCTTCGCGTCGACGAGGTCTTTCTCAAGGTAAAACTGCTCACACGCCACGCAGTACCAGCCCTCATGGTCGCCCTTGTAGATGTCCCCGGCGTCCACACAGCGAGTCCACAAGCGCTGCACCGCGGCGATATGCCGAGCATCCGTCGTACGAATAAAATCATCGGGCTCGCAGTGCAGCTTGGGCCAAGCCTCTCGAAACTTCGCGCTGACCTCGTCGACGAACGCCTTCGGGGTCATCCCACGCTCCGTCGCGCTCCGGTCAATCTTCAGCCCGTGCTCGTCCGTACCGGTCAAAAAACGAGTCATGCGACCGCGCAGTCCACGCTGCCTCGCGAACGCATCCGCGGCGATCGTCGTGTACGCAGTACCGAGGTGTGGCACATCGTTTACGTAGTAAATCGGCGTCGTAACGTAGAACTTCTCACTCATCGCGGCATTGCACCTTTCGCCAACTCTAAGACCACCGGCGCGGCAGACACCCGCCGCAAGACCACTCGGGTCAGTCCTCACAGTCTTCACGCGTCGCGCGCGTTTGATCTGCAAAAAACCGATGTTCATCTAGCGACGTGCGCCGTTGGCCGCAACCTTCGAATGCGCCAATCAGCGCAAAGTGCGACCTAGCTCCGCGCATCCCGCAGGCGAACTAGCAGCTCTTCGAGCGCCGACTGCGCTTTGAGATTGGTGTAGTCCACCGTCGCCCGCGTGGATCTCACAATCTGCGCCCGCACCGCGTTGGTGGTCGCTCGCCGAGCGTCTGTCGCATGCGCGATCGCTTCGTCTCGAAAGTACTTCTCAAGCAGCGTCAGTACGGCCTCAAGCTCGTCGTCTTGGTCTTGCGAGAACTTCGCAAATGACTCAGCAATATCCACGATGCCCCCTGGTCTGCCACCGCGCAGCGCTGACAGAAAACGCTCTCGCCAGGCCTGGCGCGACGCGAGCACATCTGGCTTGGCCAACGCCACAGCGTTCGAGACGCTGCCCTCACTTAACGCAACGATCTCCGATCGAAGCGCGGCCTCTACCCCACGCGCTTCGAGGACACTCGAGAGGTCATCGTCGGACAGAGGCGCAAACCGCACGCGCTGACAACGCGAACGCACGGTGATCAACAGCTCGCTCGGTCGATGGGTGAGCAGCACAAAGTACGTCGCAACGGGCGGCTCTTCGAGAGTCTTGAGCAGCGAATTCGCTGCATTCGCATTCATTTCATGCGCATCTCGGATAAGCACCCAACGCGACTGACCCTGCGGAAAATAGACAAGCCTCTCGCTCTGGAGTTCGCGCACCTTCTCAATGGTGATCTGCGACTTTGCGTCCGACTCGGACTGCATAGACTGCGAGCGAATATCCACGTCCTTCGCGAGGATCAAGAGGTCCGGATGCTGGGCATCACGTACCCACCGACACGACAAGCACTCACCACAAGCGTCCACTCCTTGCGCCGCAGAAGCGCACATCGCACGTTGCGCGAGCGCCAGCGCCAGACGCTCTTTGCCGATCCCCTCAGCGCCCTCAAACAGCAACGACGTCGCCAACCGATTGCTCTGCAGCGCGTGGCTCAAGAACTCCTTGGGTCCCTCGTGGCCCCGCACAGACGCAAAACCTCTTAACGCAACATGTTCGTACGATGGACGCGGCGCACTCATCAATTCTCTGCTCACGAGGTACACTGCGCGCTGTCCGAGTGGCAAACTCTGTCCCAGTCTACGAGCATTTTCTCTCATGAAAACACCCCTCATTCTTGGGCATCGGGGCGCGCCTCACGCCGCAATCGAGAACACCCGCGCGAGCTTTCTCGCTGCGCTCGCACAGGGCGCTGACGGCGTCGAGCTCGATGTCCGGCTCGCGTCCTGTGGCACCCCGATCGTGTGCCACGACGACACCCTCCAGCGCTGGACCGGTCGAGCCACCCGCGTCGCCAAGACCAGCGCGTGGGCCCTCAGCCGCGAAGATCTTGGGGACCAGAGCTCTATCATCACGCTCTCCACAGCGCTTGAGCTCCTCGCGCATCACTTTGTAAACATTGAGATTAAGACGGACGACGGCGACCCCGCTGCGCTCGCACATGCGGTCTCGCGCTGCATGTCCAATCACCATCACGTGCGCCAACGCGTCATCGTCTCGTCGTTTGACCCACGCACGTTGAATGCCCTCAAGCGGATCGCGCCGAGCATCGCGCGCGGTCTGTTGATCGAGCCAACGCCCACAGCACCCAACCTCTCGTCGTCCATGCTCCGCGCTGTGCAGCCACAGGCGATTCATCCCCACTGGAGCGCAGGACCTGAGCGAATCCGTCAGCTAAAATCCAGCGGATTCGACGTTCATGTCTGGACCGTGGATGATCCCACACTGGGTGACGTGCTCGCGTCCAGTGGCGCTACCTCACTGATCACCAACGTCCCCGCCGCGATGATCGCGCATAGGCAAAGCGCCTAAGCGTCTCGCGCTACCACCACCGCCCAAAGAACTCATCGCAGTCAAACGACACCACACGTGTCGAAGCCAACCGAGGAATCGCCTTCTCGATCTTCGCAAGCTGCTCGCTCGCCGTAGCGGTTATGCAAATCAGCATGTCCTCGGGGTTGAGTCGCTTTTGCAGCGCTTGGTTGGCCGCTTCAAGATCAACCTCCTCAATCTTGCGGACGAAATTCTTGTGATAACCCTTGGGCATATCGCCAGTTACTTCGTCCAGGCGCGACGAAAGCCGCTTGCTCGCGGTGTCTTCGTCAAACACCGAACTGCGCGCCAAATACCGCTGCACAAACGAGAGTTCTCGTTCACTCACGCCCGACTCGACGAGCTTCTCGACGAGCTTGAGCTGCAGCTTGATGCAAGCCGCCGCGTCATCCGCCTTCGGAAACGTCCACATCGAAAAGAGCTCACGAACACGCTCTCGACCCAGTCGACTCGACGCACCGTAACTCCATCCCCGCTTTGAGCGAATCTCACGCGTCAGTCGCGACGTAAACGTCCCCCCAAACACCGTGTTGGCGGCGTAGAGCGCGTGGTGATCTTTGTCCCTCGGATGCGTCCCAAGCGTCCCGATCATGATCTGCGACTGTGTGCGCGCGGGTTTGTCCACCACGATCAAGTGCCGTCCACGGATGCGAGAAGGCTCGTCAGGGAGCGCCGGAGCCTCGCGCTTGGGCCGATAGCTTGCAGCGAAGTACTTGCCCCACAGCGCCTGCAGGCGCGCCTCAGTGACATCCCCTGACGCGCCCACAATCAGCCCCTGAGTGCCCCAGGCATGCTTCCAAGCGGTCTGCACATCGCGCATCGAGAGCTTCTCGAGAGACGTGAGGGTCCCAGACGACGGGCGCCCCAACGGGTGGCCCGCAAAAATGTGCCTACGAAAAAAGCGCCCACACAGCGTGCGATCGTCGTTTCGTGAGTCAATTTGCTCGGCAATCATCTCGCGTCGCACACGCGCGACTTCTTCTTCGGCAAAGGTCGGACGAAGGACCATCTGAGCGACCAACGCGACGATCGCCTCAAGATTGCGAGTCAACGTCGTGATGTGAAGCGAACACTGAAGCGCATCGAGACCCGTCGCGAATTCGGCGCCCAATCGGTCGATTTCATCGTCGATTTGCACCGAAGTGCGCCCCTCGCAGCCGCGCCGCAGCGAGCGAAGCGCGAGCGCAAGCGCGCCCTCGCGCCCCAAAGCGTCCGACATCGAGCCCACCGGAAGCGCCAATACGATCTCGACCAATGGCACTGTCGTCGAGGTCTCGACCACAAACGTGGGCGTCATGACGTGACCTCTTCGCCGCTCACTTCAGGCTCAGGTTCAACCAAGACAACCGTCCGCCGCTGACGACGCAAATACTTCTTTGCCACCACGTCGAGTTGTTGAACATCGACGCCGCGAAGCGCCTCCAGCCGAGTCAGACTCCCAGCGGGATCGTTAAGAACCGTCTGATAAAAACCAATCTGTTCTGCGCGACCTCCCACCGTCTCGAGCCCCTGCAAGAACCCAAGCTCAAGTCTCGCCGCCGCGCGCTCAAGCTCCACGATCGTGATGGGCTCGGCCAACAGCCGATCGACCTCGCGATCCACTGCGGCCAACAGCTCTCGCGCGCTGACCCCGTCGCGCGCCGTAAGCTGCAACTCGAACAAACCCTCGTCCCGAAACTGCCCGACACTCGCGCCGACGTCCGTCGCAACTTCTCCCTCGGTGACCAACGCGCGAAAGAACCGTGACGATCGTCCCGCCGTCATCGCCTCACAGAGAAGACTCAGCGCGACGTGATCAGGGTGGCTCATGGGCGGAGATTTCCAGCCAATCGCCAACCGCGCGGTGGGGGTCGGCTTGTGGAGAATCTCTTCGCGCTCTTCGAGCTGTTCGGGCTCCAAAGGAGTGACTTCGACAGGCAATTTTGCTGACGAAACATCACCGTAGTTCTTCTGAATGAGCCGCATAACCTCGGGAACATGAATGTGTCCGACGATCACGATGCTGGCGTTGTTCGGCGCATAGTACTTCTCATAAAAAGTACGGCAGTCCTTGGTCGTGAACCCCTCGATGTCCTCCATCCAACCGATGGTGGGATGGTGATAGGTGTGCGCGACAAACGCGGTCTTGTAGAGCACTTCGGACACCGTGCCATCCACGTCGTCCTCCACCCGATACCTGCGCTCGTTGGCGACGACCTCTTTCTCGCTCTCCAGCTGCGGCTCACGCAAAACGAGGTTCTTGATCCGCTCCGCTTCGAGCTCGATGACGAGCCCCAGAGCGTCCGCCGGGACGTCCTCGTGATAAAATGTCCAGTCTGTCCAAGTCGCTGCGTTCGTACTCGCGCCGACAGCTTCGAGCTTGCGATCGAATGTGCCCGCCGGAAGGTTCTTCGTCTCGTTGAACATTAGGTGCTCAAACAGGTGCGCGAGACCCGTCTTGCCCTTGCGCTCGTGCCTTGATCCGACTGCAAACCAGCAGTGAAATGACACCACGGGTGCGTCCATCGCCGCGACCAAGAACACGCGCAGCCCGTTGCCTAGTTCATAGCGCTCGATGCTCTCCGCTCCAAACGCAACGGGCGAAAGCCGCCGTACACGGCTACGTCGCGTGGCATTGCGATTGAGCTTCTCGATCCAAGCGTCGTCCACTGCGCCCGTCTTTTTACTCACCCCAACGCTCTGTCGTTCTTGTGTCATGCGAAGCAAAGACCTCTCCGGTTCAACCATCGATTTGCGTGCACGATCGTCACCGCGACGCACATTCATTTCGTCCCAATAGACTTACGCAGGCGCGCTACCGAGAGACCTCGGCGCGAGCCAGTCACCCACGCGCTGCCACACCTGCTCGGGCGCCGAGGAGCCCGCAATCACTCCGACATGACCGCCAGACACCTCAACGAAGGTCTTGTCTTGGGAGCTCACAGAGGCAAGCACCGCGCGTGTCGAAGCCAACGTCGCGATGTTGTCGTTTCGCCCAGCGATCGCCAACAACGGAGCCTGGATCACCGCGAGATCGATGCGGTTTCCGCCAAGCTCAAGCTCACGACGTAGGATCTTGTTCTTGCCAACGACGTCCTTCACCATCTGCTTGAAGGCATCACGTGGGTACGGGAGCATGTCGTTGACCCAAGTATTCACCGCGTCAAAGCCTCGAACGTATTCATCGTCGTAGAGATTGCGGGCCAGATCGATCCATTTGGTAATGGACTTCGACCCACTCAAAACTTTGAATCCCAGCTCGGCGCCAACGGACGGAACGTTGCCAAGCACGTCCATCAACTGATCGATGAATCCCTGGCCAAACTTCGCTGCGGCCGAGATAATCCCCGTCTTTTCAAAATTGATGGGCGCGCCAATGGTGACAAGGTTCGCGGTCTTCGAGCCAGCGCCATCCCGCGGCAGCGTCGCCGCGGTGTAGAGCATCGAGAAAATTCCGCCCATGCAGTAGCCCACGAGCGACACTTGCTTCGCTCCCGAATGGCGCAGCACGGCGTCGATCGCAGCTGGCAAAAAAGTGTAGACGTAGTGCTCGAGCAAGAGTGACGCGTCATGGGCATCGGGCACCCCAAAATCCAACACGTACGTCGCAAACCCAGCGTCTCGAAGATGCCTCGCAAACGAGTGGTCCGGGCGCAAATCGTAGACGTACGGTCGGACCATAAGCGGCGGTACCAAAAGAACCGGAATCGCAAATGTCTGCTCGTGGTCTTCGACGTGATCATCGCCCAGCGCATCAGACTCAAGCCGCCTCGGAAGGACGTGCGAGACGGTCAGCTTCCACTGCTTGAAAATCACGGATTTCGGAGCATTGCCCATCCGTGTACGCGTGCCCCCCTCGGCAAGAAGACTGACTCCATCCGCCAAACGGACCAGCCGGCGCGCGATCGCGTTGTCACGATTAGTTGCCACGATGCGACAGCTCTACGCCCTTTGATTCCACTTTGCGACAGGCGTCTACGCCCCTCAAGGCTCGTCGCGATCACAAGCACCACAAGCCCCAAAACGGAGCGCGTAGGAGCGCTTCAGAAAGTGCCGCCCAAGACGACGCCGTTGGGCATAATCCCAAACCGAAGACTCGACGCTACCTGGGCTGCAGCGGTGCTCTGCGTGTTGGCGGCGCGAGATCGTCCGGTGATCCCCAACGCAACCGCGGTGGCCTCAAGCCCCAGCCCAGCGATGAGGCCAATCACACCGACAATTCGAAAGGTCTCACCACGCGATTTGAGCTCCATTCGAAGTGGAAGACTCGAATTTTGGTCGCTGTTGTAAGCGGCCGCGTCACCGAGCGCGTGGCCATAAAAGATCCCTCCCAGACCCAACACAACGCCGCCACCAACGCCGAGCGCGAGGGGTAGGATGCTGGGGCGCTCGATAACTTGCGCCTCAGGGCAGGGGAGGGCTGGCTCGACCGACGGGCAGGTTGGACACGTTGGACATGTGGTGGATGCAATAATCGGTGGCGAAAGATTATTCTCGCCGGCTTCACGAGCAAGCGTTCGAGCTTGCTCAACGAGCTGCTCGCTGGGCGCGGGATCGCTAAACGCAAGCAATTCCCTGAGCACCGGCAGCGCCCCCTCGGGATCCCCACCGCGAACCCGCGCAAACGCGATTTCGTACATGGTCTGCGGGTGTGGCCGGAGCCGCAAGGATCGCTCAAACGCGAGCACCGCATCGCCCCAGTGCCGTCCATCTCGCGCACGAATTCCGCTCACGAAATGCGTGCGCGCTTCCTGTGTACGCGCTTCATCCGAGGGTTGCGCAAACGCACTGGTGGCAACGAAAAATGACGCAAGGGCGAGAGAACTGGCAACGAGATAACTTCGCACGGTCGCCATCGTCCCCAATTCACACCCCGTCGGTCAAGCCTCAAGCAGACGAAGCTGCCCACTCCGGCAACTTCGCGATACTTCAGAAGGGCACAACCGCCGCATTGGTCGGTCGACGCACCCGCGGAGTGGGTGTCGTTTGGGTCGTCGTCGGGCGCACACGCACCGCGGGGGCCGTGGTTTGCGTCACTCGAGGAGCAGGCGCATCAAACGGCGTCGGCACCGTCCCGGTCGTGTGTGTCCGATGGGTAGGAGCCGTTGCAGGCGCTTGGACCGTGCGCGTTGGGCTGGCAGCACTCGCGGCGACAGTGGGCCTGACGCTCGGAGGAGGTGGCTCGATGGCCACCGGCGGCGCCTGTGGCGCAGGTGGGTTGGGCATCGCAACGGGCTCGACTGCCGCCGGCGCTGCTTGCGCTGCAACGACCGGCTGCTGCGTTGGCTGCTGAGCGACGGGAGCTGCGCCGATGACTTCGGGCGCGGCCACCGGGACGGGTTGCTGTGTCGGTGGCGTTTGAATGGGCGCCTGTGCCGCAATGGCAGGCTGGACACCCGACAACTGTGTGCGCGCCGGGGCCTGGTTCATCGCACGCAGCATGAGAGCTCCAGCACCGCCCATCGCCAACAGACCCACCAAGGCGATGCCAATGACAATGCCCGTACGGCTCGATTTAGGCGCTACGGGAGCCTCTGACACAGGAACCGCGGGCGGCATGTAGGCCATCGGGGGAGGGGCCAACCCCGGCGGCATCGATCCAAACGCGTCGAGCGGAGGAGGAAACGTGGGCGCAAACGACTGCGCTGACGGATCCGAGTAGGACGGTGGCCCCGAAGCAAACCCGAGCCCCGAGTTCATGGGCATCGAGCCTGGCCCAGGCGGAGGGTTCATGTAGGGACTGCCACCCGATTGTGACGACTCGGGCGAGTGCGATACTGGCCGCGCGACAATCCCGGAAGGCTGGATTCCAGCAGCAGGAATCGACAACGGGCCCGTCTGTTCGTAGCCGATGGACTGCCCCGCCTCAATGAGCGCGTCACGCATCTCAATCGCGGTCTGAAACCGGCGCGACGGATCTTTCTCAAGCGCCTTGGCAATAAACGCCTCAATGGGCTGTGGAAACGGAAGCCCTGCAGCCTGTGCGAGCGTCAGCGGTGGATTCTCAAGGACCGCTGCCAACAACGACACGGTGTCCTCGGCATCAATGGGCCGCTTTCCGCTCAACATCATGAAGAGCGAGACACCCGCGGAGTAGAGATCGACCCGCGGATCCGTGGCGCTCGCCTTGCCGCGAATTTGCTCGGGAGCCATGTACGCGACAGTGCCAAGCGTCTGGCCATCACGCGTGAGCTCCTGCTGAGACGCATCGGCCAGTTTCGAAATGCCAAAGTCGAGCAGCTTGAGCTTCTCGGTGCCCGTCGTGCTCTTCTCCACGAACAAATTCGCAGGCTTCAGATCGCGATGGATCACGCCCGCTTCGTGCGCGGCAGCAAGCCCTTCAAGCATCTGGCGCCCAAAGGAGAGCGCCTTCTGCAACGGCATTCGACCCGGTTTTAGCGCTTGCTGACCGCTCTGCCCTTCGAGGTACTCCATGACGAGGACGAGGGATCCACCAACCTCTGCGTCCAAATCGTAGATGGCGACGACGTGATCGCTACGAATTCGACCAGCAGCCTTCGCCTCGCGTCGAAACCGCTCGACGTACGCGGGGTCTCTCGAAAACTCAGGATCCAACATCTTGAGCGCCACGAGACGGTCGGTCTGCTGGTGCCGTGCCAGATAGACCGTCGCCATTCCGCCACGCCCCAGGACTTTCTGGACCGTGTAACGCCCAAGCACAACGCTGCCAGGCGGAAGATCGCGAGTTCGACTCGCAGCGTGAGCGCTACCCAGAGTTGCAGCACGGGGACGGGGAGGAAGAGCCACGACACCTCCAAAAGAGAGAGGGAGTTAACGTTTACAGTGCAGCCGAAAGACCCAGACTGAGAGAGCGACCTTGGCCGATAGCTCCACGATTCAGGAATTTGGCCGCGCAGCGACAGACACTGATATGGATGCTAGCAAATTCGGCCCAAGATTGCGCACCCGCAATACAAAAAGCCTCTCGGCGTGTTTTGCACAACGGACCGACAGCGTGCCAGCGGTAGGGACGCCCAGCCCCCAGCCAAGGATCTATCTACACTGTCATTTTCGTCTGTCGCAGCAATAGCCTAGACAGCGCGCGATGTGCTCTCCGCCCAAATCCGGCGGGACTAGTCCGAGCGTGAAGCGTCAACGAAAACGCTCGCATCGATGCTGGCGCAGCCGGGCGGTGGCGTGGGGACTTCGTCTGCGATCTCAACCCGACGCTGCGCCGAAAACAGCGCTCGACCTGATGCACGATCACGGACCATGCCCTCCAGAATCACGTCACGCCCCACCAGCTCGCTCGCGCAACGCAAATCCAACAGTACCAGCTCGGCTTCGGTCTCGAACCGCCCATCCATCAACGGCCGCAACCCGCGGAGACTCCCTCGATCAATCCACCGCCGCACCCACTGAGGCGAATGCAAGACCCGGCCGTCGATCACCGAGGTCACCCGAAAAGCGATCTCGACATCGGGCTCGGTGAGCACCATGCGCAGTCGTCCCCAGATGTGAAAGCCACCCTGCGCGCCAAAAATGAGCTCCACCGTGGGCCGGTCGCGACCCAGCGTCTCCCACTCAATTTGCCCGGTTCCAAGCTCAACCATGCTGCTCGTCTGAGAGTCGTCGGAGGCGTCCGGTCGACTCGTGGGCGGGTGACAGCTCGCCGCGACAGGAGCGACGCAGAGGACAAAGAATGAAACAAGGACCAGCGTTCGACTGTTCAAGCCACAGCACAGTAGCAGCGTTCGCGATGTGCTGCGTCGGTTGACCCCAGCTTAGACCAGCGTGTAAAAGCCCCCGCTGCACTCCGTCGATCTGTGTCAGCCTCGCGCAACACCGGTGATCGAAGCGGGTCAGTTTTTCGAGCGATAGCGATCTAAGTCAGTTCGCGCTCGCTGCCTCCGGTGGATTCATAAGCCACAACAGACCACAGCGTTGTTGCCGGCGTCTGCCAACCATCATCCACAGTTCACCAGCATATTTACAGCATGCAAACCCTCATCGCCCACTCGACACTCCTCGCGGGTCGCTCCCTAGAGCTGCTTGCGTTTTGGCTGCAGCCTTCTCAGGCCGGCGCCGCACCCGCAGCGCCGAGCGCCGGTCCCGCCGGGGGCGCTGGGAGCCCCTTTGGCTCGATGGGCATGCTCTTGGTCTTCGTCGCGGTCTTCTACTTCTTCATTATCCGGCCGGGAAATAAACAGCGGACTGAACAAGAACAGCTCCTCAAGAGCGTCATGAAGGGCGATCGCGTAGTCACCACCGGAGGGATGTACGGCATCGTCAGCGGCGTCGACGGAGACATCGTGGTGCTCGAAATCTCAGAAAAAGTGCGAGTGCGTTTCAAGAAGGAAGCGATCGCCATGCGAGTAACCGACAAGACCGACGACAAAAAGAGCGCTGACAAGGACACCCCTTCGTCAGTCCTCAAGTGATCGAGAGCTCTGGAGTGATCCTTCGATGAATCGTTCTCTTTACCTACGTTTTCTGACCATCCTCATGGTGGCCTTCGCTGGCTGGCTGGTCCTTTGGCCGTCCTTCACCCGGATCGCCCCGTCATGGGTCACGGCAAAAATCCCTTACCGATTGAACCTCGGCTTGGACATCCGCGGAGGGGCGCGGTTGTCTTATGAGGTCCAAATTGGCGCCGCCATCGCCTCGCGTCGCGATCGCATCATTGAGGGCCTCCGTGAGCAGCTCGCGATCGACTACGGATTTCACTCCGGAACAGGTCGCCTCACGGAAGAAGCTTCGCAGAGGCTCTCTACAAAAGTTCAATTCCGAAGAAGCGAAGTAGACAACCGAGAGTTCTCCGTTGTCTTTCGAACTGCTTCAGAGAACTCTCGACTTACGAACGAAATGCTTACGCAGCGCGACATGCGGCTCGTAAGGCGCGAGGGCGATCGAATCGTCGCTGCTCTTCGTCAGGACGAAGCCGAGAAGATCGAGCGCGAGTCCGTCGAAGAAGCCGTACGCCGCATCGAACAGCGCATTGACGCTCTGGCCGTCCGTGAGACCTCTATCACCACGCGTGGCGAGACTATCGTCATCGAGATCCCAGGATCTGATCAGGCTTACTTCGACGAAATCCGCGATATTATCCGCAAGACTGCCCGTCTTGAGTTTCGCATGTGTGCCGACTCTTCGACCTTCCTCGAGCGATTTCGTGGGGGCGGTGAGCTAGCAGGCCGCATCCCAGCAGGCATCTCACTCGAGAGCGAAACCGTCAGCGTCGGCCAGCGCCCCGATGGAACAAACAACACCGCGACTTCGCCGTACTTTCGCGCTCAGGGCCCACAAGGTCGTCGCGATCTCGAGCGCTTCATCGGCTCGATCCGAGCAGAAATTCCCGAGACCTACGACCTCCTGATTGGTGAGGACGAGCGCCGAACCCGGAGACAAACGGGGGAAGTTACCGCCGACCAAAAATGGTGGAGAACCTACAGCGTCGAGCACGTCGCTCACGTCACCGGTGACCAAATCCAGTCCGCTGAAGTCGCCGTCCGCCAGGACACCAACCAGCCCTACGCCGCGCTGTCGTTTAAGACAGACGGGGCTCGCGCGTTCGCTCAAATTACCAGCGACAACGTGGGACGTCGATTCGCCATTGTGCTGGACGATCTCGTCAAGAGCGCACCCGTCATCAACGAAGCCATTCGCAATGGCAGCGCCTCCATCACCCTGGGATCAGGCGACTTCAGGTCTCAAATGCGTGAGGCCAACGAGCTCTCCGTGGTCCTCCGCGCAGGCGCCCTACCTGCTCCGCTCGCAGAAGGTGCAATGGACTTCATTGGCCCAACGCTTGGGCAAGACATCATCCGAAAGAGCATCACCGCTGCAGCCATGGCAGTTGGGTTAGTCATGCTCTTTATGGCTGTCTGGTATGGCCCTGCAGGCTGGGTGGCCAACGGTGCGGTGCTACTCAACATCCTGTTGCAAATCTCCGCGATCGCGTTTTTGGGAGCGACGATCACACTCCCGGGTCTCGCAGGTTTGGCTCTCACCGTCGGCATGGCGGTGGACGCAAACGTGCTGATTAACGAGCGAATCAAAGAAGAACAGCGAACAGGCAAATCCCTGAGAGCCGCAGTAGAGGCAGGCTATCAGCATGCTTTCACGGCGATCTTCGACGGCCACGTGACCTCGTTCATCTCGGGAGTCGTGCTCATGCAGTACGGCACCGGACCCATCAAAGGCTTCGCCGTGATGCTGCTCATTGGCATTGTCGCCAACCTCTTCACTGGAGTCTTTTGTACCCGCGTGGTGTTCGATTGGCTCATCCGAGGTTTGAAGGTCAAGTCACTGTCGTTCGGCTGATTTCAAACACTGTTCGTCGTTTACAACTGATTCCTTCATTCTCTCTTCGAGGCACGAAAGCGCTATGGAACTCATCAAGCCCGGCCGAGTCATCGACTTTATGGCGATGCGCCGATATTGGATCGGGCTCTCGATCGCACTGTCTGTCATCAGCATGATCTTGCTGGTGAAACCAGGTCCCAAATACGGACTTGATTTCAAAGGCGGAACCGAACTGACGGTCCGCTTTGACAGACGAGTCGACGCGGGCGACGTCCGTCGGTCACTCTCAACACGTGGGCACGGCACCGCCGAGATTGTCCCCAGCGCCAGCGACCCACGCCAGCTACTGATCCGTGTCGAGCGCTCTACAACCATTGACCCAGCGCGTGAGACACAGCTCCGAAATGCAGTTCGGACAGCCCTTGGCTCGATCCAGTTGCGCGAGTTTAGAATGTCTCAGGGTGGCGATCACCTTGTCGTTCAGCTCGACGCAAACAAGACCGAGGCAGAGGTTGAGACCTTGCTCCGTGGGGCAGGGGTCGAAGTCCGAACACAGGGCCGGGAGCGCGTCAAGCGCGTGGGCGAGAACGGCGAGAACCGCTACACGGTCTCGCTGGTCTCGGTCGGCGACCTCATCTTCTCGCAACTCACAACGGACCTAAGCACCAACGGCGAGCTCGTCGCCAGCGTATGGGTCTCACCCAAGGCCAGCGAGAAACTCCGCAACGAAGCCGTTCGCGCACTCTTGTACGCGATCGTCTTCATCATGATCTACGTGGCGTTTCGCTTCGATCTGCGATTCGCACCGGGTGGCGTTCTTGCGCTGCTTCACGACGCGCTCGTAGTGCTCGGAGTGTTTGCGCTCTTCCGCCGCGAGATCTCGATCGCGACGGTCGCCGCAATCCTCACGGTCATCGGCTTCTCAATGAATGACACGATCATCGTCTACGACCGAGTGCGCGAAAATCTCGCCAAGCGCCGTGGACTTCGGATGCTCGATGTCATCAATGTGTCGGTCTCCGAAATGTTCTCACGGACATTGGTGACCAGCACAACTGTGGTCCTCTCGGTTCTGCCCTTTGCCTTCTTGGGTAGCGAAGTGATTCAAAACTTTGCCATCGCCATGATCGTCGGTGTGCTCGCTGGCACCTACTCGAGCATCTACGTGGCAGCACCGTTGACCGAATGGATTGACTCGCGTTTCTTTCACTCGCCTGAAGTTGCAGCTGCAGGCGTGTCGTCCAAGACAGTTGCCAGCGCGTCAGTCGCCAGCGAAGCGGATTCTGACGGCAGCGAGAGCGACGGCGATGACGTCGAGCAGCAAGCCAAGGACGAACAGAGCGAACAGAGCGACGAGGCCGCAAAGCCCTCACGCCGTTCGCCCAAGGTCAAAGACCGCGGTTCTAAAGCCGAAAAAGACGCAACCTAGCGACTTAAACCTGTGCTTCAGCACAGGAACGCGCTGGGTTGTCTGTCATTCTCTGTCCGTCGCGCCTCGCACAAGTTGCCTTGACGGACCAGCAAACGTAAGGTCCTTGCCGTGAGGGACCTTTGCCAGTTGGCCGCGCAGGATCTTGAGCGCGCTCGAAGCATTGAGCGCGAGCTCAGTGTTCATCCGCTCGTCGCAAGAGTGCTCAGCGCTCGCGGTGTTGGCTCGGCCGAACAAGCCAAGGCCCTGTTGCACCCGCGGCTTGCGACGCTCACACCCCCTGAGGCAATGCTTGATCGAGAGGCCGCTGCGACACGAATCGCGGAGGCCATTGTCGCCAATCAGCGAATCGTCGTCTTTGGTGACTACGACGTCGACGGCGCGACCAGCGCGTCCTTGGCGTATTCGGCCCTCAGCGAATTGGGAGGCGAGATCGTGCCGCACATCGCCTCTCGCTTTGATGGCGGATATGGATTCTCAGACGCCGCAGCTGACAGAGTGCTCGCGTCTAAGCCGACGCTTGTCATCACGTTTGACTGTGGAACAAGCGATCACGAACGGCTCTTCAGACTTAAGAAGTTGGGAATCGACACCATCGTAGTCGATCATCATAAGGTACCGGATGAACCGCTGCCGGCAGTGGCATTTCTTAACCCAAATCGACCCGACTGTGGGTTTCCGTTCAAGGGACTCGCAAGCGTCGGTCTAGCGCTCTCGCTCATTGGAGCTGTTCGCAACAAGCTAGGTAAGAAGCTAGATCTTCGTGAGTACCTCGATCTGGTGGCCGTCGGCACCATCGCGGACGTCGCGCCGCTATCCGGCGACAATCGAACGCTGACCCGCGCGGGGCTCGATCGGCTTGCCGAAGGCAAGGGGCGGCCGGGTCTCAGTGCTCTGCTCGCCATGGCCAAACTCCGGGCAAAACCCAGGGCCTTTGATGTTGGATTCTCCATCGCCCCGATGTTGAACGCCCCCGGACGAATGGGCTCTGCGGAGCCATCACTTCGATTGCTCAACGCCCGGACACCGACCGAAGCGAAGGCATTGGCACAGATTCTCGCGGTATCAAACGAAGAGCGCCGACGAGTCTCACAACACCTGTGTGACGAAGCTCTCGCGCAGGTCGCAGCGTTAAACGGTGGCGACATACCCGCTGGCGTGGTCGCAGCCGGTGACGGCTGGCACCATGGCGTTGGCGGAATTGTCGCGGCCCGTCTCGTCGATCGATTTCAGAAGCCCTCCGTGGTCATCGCGATTCAAAAAGGCGAAGGGGTCGGCAGCGCCCGCGCTCCCAGAGGATTTCCGCTCTTTGATGCAATAAGCGCATGTTCTGAGTACCTGACTCGGTACGGCGGCCACGACGCAGCGGCTGGGCTCAGTATGCGAGCAGAGAACGTCGACGCCTTCAGACTTAAATTTGCTGAGATTTGTCAGTCCTTTCTAGATTCTGGGCGGAGCATAAAGCCCACCCTTCAGGCCGACACCGAGCTCACCGCCAGCGACCTCAAGGGACCCTTGGTTCGAGACCTTGGACTGTTAGAGCCAACAGGCCAAGCCTGGACCGAGACCTCGGTCCTCGTCCAAGAGGCGCGTCTAGAATCCGTAAGGCTCGTCGGAATCAACCACCTGCGAGGCCAAGCTCGGATCGCAAATTCGCTGATTAACGTCTTCATTCGAGACGGAGTCGGCTGTCGAGAACGCGGAGATTTTTCATTGGCAGAGAACAAGCCCATGCAAATCGTGGCGAAACTTCGACCCGATTCTTTTGCTGGTCCAGAGGCCGTCCAACTGGATATTACTGCGACTCGTCCGCTGTAATCGAGCTCTGCGTCACGGCCTCACTCATCAAGGCTAGATCTTGAGTTCGAATCGAAGTCAGCATGGCCGGCCCTTCGGATAAAGCTCTAGTGACTTCATCACGAGTTCGACCCGTCAGACTTGCGACTAACGGCACAATCGCCTCGCGACGGAGGCCAATCGCGCGATGAGTGTCATCGGGCGTGACAACGGCCACATACCCAGTCGGTAGATCCACATCGACTCGCTGGATCCGACCCTGCGCAATCTGCAGGTACGTTGGCGAATCCCAGTCCGTCACGGCTCGCCAGGACATCGCCAGCGAGCGGACCAACCTTACGGGATCAATGTCATCAAACGCCGGAACAAATGACGTCTTGCTGTTGGGCTCTTCTGCCCCCAGTCCTGGTTCTGAAGGCCCAAGTGGGAGCTCGTCGTCGTCGATCATCGCTAGACCGGCATGATGCCGCGTTTGCGAGCAGGCCGCTCAAGCTTTTTGCTGCGCGACAGAGCGAGCCCCATCGCTAGGATTCTTCGCGTATCGCGGGGATCAATCACATCATCGATCAACCCCCAACCTGCGGACTTGGTGGCGTCGATGTTGGCCTGCAGACTGTCCACGAGCGAACGCTTCATCTCTGGATCTGGGTCAGAACCGAAAAGCTTCTGCGACGCGATGCCCACCATCCCTTCGGCGCCCATCACCGAAATTTCTGCACCAGGCCATGCCACGATGAGATCTGGCTCGTAGGCTCGTCCGCACATCACATAGTACCCGGCTCCGTAGGCCTTTCGCAGGATCACTGTGAGCTTCGGAACCGTCGCCGCGCTCATCGCATGGAGCATCTTGGCGCCATGACGAATGATCCCCGCGTGCTCAACCTTGCTACCCACCATGAAGCCCGGTGTGTCCTGCAAGAACACCAACGGGATGTTGAACGCATCGCAAATCTGAATGAACCGAGCGCCCTTGTCCGCAGCGTCAACGTCCAAGACTCCTCCTAGATACATCGGATTGTTGGCTACAATCCCTACGGACTGCCCATCGATTCGCGCTAAGCAAGTAACTAGGTTGCGAGCCCACCGCGGTTTGATATCCAAGATGTCGCCATGGTCGACAAGTGTCTTAATGATCTTGTAGACGTCGTAGGCCCTCCGAGACGACTCTGGGATCACGTCGAGCAGCGAATCATCACGTCGATTGATGGGGTCGGTGTTGTCAATTCTTGGAGGTTGCTCGTCACAATTCGAGGGAAAAAACGAGAGGTATTTGCGTACCGCGACAATACAGTCCTCATCACTCGCTAGCTCGCCATCCGAGACCCCTGAGACTTCGGAGTGCACCTTGGATCCTCCCAGCTCTTGCTCTCCGATCTCTTGCCCCGTGACCGCTTTAACAAGTGCCGGTCCCGCGAGAGCCATGGATCCGACGTTCTTAACCATCGGAACATAGTCGGCAAGGCCAGGGATATAGGCAGTCCCCGCTGCACCCGGCCCAACCATCGCAGCAACTTGGGGCACGACACCTGACATCAACACCTGTTCGCGAAACAGGTAGCCAGTGCCCGCAAATGTCGAGAGCGAGTCAGGGTGCATTCGCCCAGGTTCAATACGCGCTCCTGCAGAGTCGATAAACCAGACCATCGGATGTCGACCCTTGAGCGCCATCTCGCGCAAGCGCGTGACTTTGACCTCGCCGGTCTCTCCAATGGACCCGCCCTTGACGGTGAAGTCGTACGCGGCGACGCACACCAAACGGCCGTCAACCTTGCCAAATCCACATACGACGCCATCCGCTGGCGGACGATCACTGCCGTCAGGACCCGCCGTATGGCCCATCTGAGTGCCGAGGATTCCGATCTCGACAAATTCTCCCTGATCGAAGAAAAGCGCTAAGCGCTCGCGCACTGTGAGCTTGCCGCGCTCATGCTGTTTAGCGATTCGACTGGCCCCTCCCATCTCTCTAACACGCGACTTTTCGGCCTCAAGAATCGCAACTCGCTCACGCATCGAAGTCATATGGATCTTCTCTCGGTTCAGAGCATTCAGAATTCACCGGTCAAGACACTCGGATTCTAAACTACTATTCAGACAGACGAGGTCCCCACACCGGCTGCCGCTTCTCGACAAACGCCATGAGCCCTTCTCGCGCATCGTCAGTGCCAAGCAGCTCAAAGAGTTCGTCGCGAAGCATCGGAAGCGCGTCTCGAAGTGACAAGTCAGTCATGCGACTGTAGGCCATGAGCCCCCGTTCGACGGCGGTCGGTGAGCGAGAAGCCAGCGACTCTGCGAGACTCTGCACCTCTCGCTCAAGCAATTGAGAAGACGTTGACCGCGTCAAGACTCCGCATGCGACCGCCTCGGACGCCGAAACGGTCGACGTCGTAAGCATCATTTCCAGGAGCCTTCGCTTCGGCATGACCCTAGCCAGAACGGCCATAATCATCATCGGAAACAGGCCTACATTCAGTTCGGGAGTTGCAAATACTGCATCACTGGCGCCGATCGCCAGATGGCAAGCTGCTACTAATCCGAGCCCTCCACCCTTCGCGGCGCCCCGTACCTTTGCAATGACTGGCTTCTTAAAATTGCAAATGGCCAAAAGCAAGTCTGCGTAGTCCCCTTTGAGCGGCAATTCGACAGCGTCCGTCCCACCCGAAGCCATCTGGTTCAGGTCTCCGCCCGAGCAAAATACTTCACCCGTGCCAGTCAACACGATGACTCGAATCGCACTATCAGACTCTGCAGCTTCGAGCGCATAGAGCAGCTCATTGACCATCTGAGGCGAGATCGCGTTCTTGCGAGTCGGGCGATTGAGAGAGATCGTCCGAATCGATTTTTCTGTCTGAATCAGCAGCGTATGAAACACTTCTAGACCTCTGCCTTCTGCTCAACAACAGCGAGCCCCAGGATTCGTCGCGCTTCAGCTACAGTCGCGATCGATCGCCCTGTATCCAAGGCCATCTGAGTCGCCTTGGCGACTAGGTCACCGTTGGAGCGGGCCATTTCTCCGTTGGGGAGATAGAAGTTGTCTTCAAGACCGACGCGAACGTTTCCGCCCAACGAGAGCGCCGCGGCACACAGTGTCCACTGATCTCTTGAAATGCCTACGACCTTCCAGGTGCTCTCTGGCGGAAGATTCTCAGCCTGAAACGCGAGATGCCGCGCAGTGGCTTTGATCCCACCAACAACGCCCATGACAAGCGAGAAATCGAGTGGAGGCTTCAGGAAGCCCATATCAATAAGCGGCTCGACAGAGTGTACGTGTCCGGTATCAAAGCACTCCAGCTCTGGCTTGACTCCCGAATCATTCATCATGGTAAGCAGCGCCTGAATGTCGTCAAATCGGTTCTCGAAGACAAAGTTAAACACCCAAGATTTTCGCTTGCTGTTGTACTTCGCATAGTTCATCGATCCCATATTGACGGCACCGATTTCAGGTCGATAGAGCTTAACGTGGGGTGCGAGCTTTACCTCGGGATCGATGGTCCCCGTTGAAAAGTTGAGAATGATTGGGCACACACGGCGGATGGCATCTCCGATGGCTGCGAAGCGCTCAGGAGAATAGCTGGGTTGGCCGTCGTCATCCCGAGCATGAATGTGAACTACAGCGGCTCCAGCCTCGAACGCCCGTTTCGCCTCGGACGCATAGTCGTCCAGCGAATAGGGAATCGCGGGGCACTGGGCGCGAGACGTCACCGCCCCGCTCATTGCGCAAGTGATCACAACTTTGTCATTCATATTACTGGACACTCCGAACTGATGGGATTGGGCTCGTGATGTGGATGCCGCGCACTGACTCAATGTTAGTCGTGTGGGTCGACGCTGGCTGCTCTGCTTCCTGCGGCGAGTGACGCTCGGACGTTTTGCTCAAGCTTGCCGAGTAGCTTCAGGAGCGTTCGGGACTCTTGCATCGAGAGGCTCTCTAGCGATTCGCGAAACAGCGCCATGGGCTCAATCGTGACCGTTCGCGCGAGGCTCTTGCCCTTCGAGGTCAGTCGAATTCGAACTACACGGCGGTCACTCTCAGAACGAACTCGCTTCACCAAGTCCGCGCTCTCCATGCGATCTATGATCCCGGTGACCGTACTGTTTCGGGTCTGCATGTTGTCTGAAAGTTCGGTGAGCGACAGCTCGCCAATGCCAGCGAGCAGCTTGATCACCGTGAGCTGCGGTCCGGTCAGGTCATGCTCTCGCGCCTGCTCCTTCGTCAGTCGTCGGCTCTCGGTATAGAGAAAGATGACGGTCTCAACGATGCGATCGAACGCCGCCTTGTCTTCAGGTTCGTCGGCAGAAGGTAGGACTGACATTTGTTTCGTGTACGAAATACCCCCGTGCGAAACAAATGGCAATCGCGATGGTAGAAGCGGTTCTTTTCGACCGATTGTTTGTGGCGGTCGAACGATCACCCATCGACTGGCACCGTAGAAGGCCTAGTCGAGCGACGACGTCGCCCGTGCAGAACGAGCGCCTCACCCAACGAGGAAGAGACCACCCCATGAGCCATTGAGACCAAGCGATCTAAACCTTCTGAGCGATCACCGCGATTGATGGCTGGTTGGAAGGCCCACATCTTGATACAACCGCGCGAGTAGTGTCGATTTGACATACCCCTGTGTTTGGCCACTTGGGGGCCGTGCGATCCTGGAGCGCTAGCCAGGAGCTCACCGAAAATATTTTTTGGAGGATTATTTCCATGCAGAAGCGATGTGCCGCGATGGTCGCGGCGAGTGCTCTTGGCTTTGCAGTAGCGACGCTGGGTAAGCTCCCTGAAGCCCACGCACAGACCCTCGAACGGATCAGCGCCTCACCGCAGGGTGTCATTGGCGGCGCGTTGCTGGGGATGGAGCTCGTGATCCTCATTGAAGGAGCAGCGGGCGTTCGCAACGGCTGGGTTATGCTCGGGACCGGACTCGCCGGAGGGATTGCAGGTGGCGTTGGTGGGTTCTTCTTGGACCAAGCCCTCGACGGAAACTCCGCAGTGCCTGCGAGTCAACCGACACAGGGAATGACCGCCATCTCCACTGGCTTAATGGTGGTTGGGTTTGGTCTGATCATCCCCACTGCGGTCGTGTTTACGGGCGCGCTCATGTATCGGCCGCCGGAGGTCTCATCGACGCCTGAAGAGACGTCCACAACGCCGCTTGAAGAGAGCCGCGGAGCCAACGGCGCCACGCCAAGCTCTAACGAGAGCTCCAGCGGCGCGACAAGCACGACGCCGGCACCAACGACCGGAAATACCAGCGCTCTCAGGCGACGACGCGCACCGATCGCGCGCCCACAGTGGGTGCCTTCGTTGCTCAGCTTCGGCGCCCAAGGCCCACAGCTCGGGGTGCCATCGTTTGGTCTGGTGAGGTCGTACTCGCTCGAAGAACAGCGACAATACAATCTTACCCCTCAGAGCGAGTGGCGAGTGCAGCTGCTCTCGGGCACATTTTAGCCTCACTCACTCGACGCTTCAGAATTTGCCCCACCATTTGCAGATCGAACGCGCACGGGATGGTGACTGCCGTAAGGGTTTGATAGAGTCTGCGAGCCATGACCGTTCAAAACGTCAGCAGCTCTTGGAGCTCTGGGGCTCGTGCCGCGTCGCTACCCTCTCTGTTGATCTCTGAACGCGTCGTCGCTTGGCTGCTGGCGCGCTGTCGGGGATCCAACGGTGAAGTGACCTTTCACGTCCATTGCGAGGGAAACGAGCTGTGGCTTCGAGACGCGCTCAGCCCGTTGGGACGTCAGAGCTCCGTGTCGCTTCCCTTGAGTGAAGAGCTGCGATCGTTCTCGGTCGTTAGTTGGGTGGACGCGCTGTGCAACGCGCTCCGCGCCAAATCTGCGCGCGCATCTCAAGGCTCGTCTGAGGGCGAGCTGCTTGTTGTTGGGCCAGTCTCACGCGGATAGCTCAATCGTTGCCAGGGCCACATCACTCTCATTGCGGGAGATAGTGCCGTCGTGATACCGACATCTCCGAGATGTCGAAGGTTGGACTGCGCACCTATATTTTTCTCGACTCACTACAGCCGCAATTGGCCTCTTTCGTCGGTAAGACGGCGAGGGGTTTTTTGCCGGTGCCAGGGATGGCCTCACTCTGGGTGGAGATCTCACCTGGAATGGCCATCAATCGGGTCACCGATGTGGCTTTGAAAGCTTCGAAAGTAGCGCCCGCGGTCCAGGTGGTTGAGCGTGCCTACGGTCTGCTCGAGGTCCATCACGAAGACAAAGGGCAAGTGCTCGACGCGGGCGAAGCGATCCTCGGCGCGCTGGGGTTACAAGTAGAGGGGCGACTCGCTCCAAACATGCCCACCGACACAATTATTCGAGGCATCGAGCCCTACCAAGCGCAGATTATTAACCGCAACTCAGCGGGCATGATGATCCTCCCTGGTCAGAGCCTGTGGATCCTAGAGACTGATCCTGCTGGGTACATTGTGCTCGCGGCAAATGAGGCCGAGAAGGCCGCCAACGTCTTCTTGGTGAACATTCAGCCCTACGGTGCTTTCGGTCGGTTGTACCTGGCTGGATCAGAGGCAGAAGTTGACGCCGCTGCGGCTGCGGCTCGTGCGGCTCTCGCTTCGGTCAAGGGTCGGCAACAAGAGACCAAACTCGATCGCTAGCCAACAACTCGTTGGGTTGATTGGATCGGTGGGTAGAGCTGGGACACAGTTTTTTGCTTCGGGATCTGGCAATTCATCGCCAAGCATCCATTTAGAACGTGTTAGAAGGACAGCATCATGAGTGACGCTCTCGGAATCATTGAGACGAAGGGTTTTGCTGCGGCAGTTCAGGCAGCCGACGCAATGGTGAAGGCCGCGCGAGTGCAGCTTGTTGGCTACGAAAAGGTTGGCGGAGGCTTTACGTCCGTCATCGTTCGTGGCGACGTGGCTGCAGTCAAAGCAGCGACGGAAGCTGGCCAGCGCGAGGCTGAGCGGGTTGGCGAGATGGTCAGCGTGCTGATCATTCCGCGTCCGCACGCAAACATTGACGAAGTGCTCCCACTTGGGCGAGGACCGGCAACGGCCAAGTCCACTCCAGGAGCCTAGGCGCCGTGCAAATCGCACGGGTGACAGGCACTGTCGTCGCGACCCGCAAAGAGCCCACACTTGACGGACTCAAGTTTCTTGTGGTTCGGCCCTGCGACGCAAGCGGCACAGTGACGGGTGCACCGCTCGTCGCTGCGGACGCGGTGGGCGCGGGCGTTGGCGAGTTGGTCTTGATTGCAGCGGGCTCTAGCGCACGCCAAACGGAGGCCACCCGTGATCGTCCCGTGGATACTGTCGTGATGGCGATCATTGATTTGCTCGACCAGGACGGATCGCTTTCCTATCGCAAGGACGGATGAATGCTGGCGTTCTGCCGGCTCAACACGCTTACCGTGCACCGACCACTCGGCGCGACGGCCTTGGTTTGTCTTTGAACTGATCCCCACGAGGCGACTTCGATGCGGCCCAACGATCCAAGCTTTGAACAGATTGTCTCTCTTGTCGTTGACCGTCTCAAGAAAGAGGGGCTCGGTGCTGCGAAGCCCACGACGGCCTCGATCGCACCTGCGATTCATGTGCGGCGTCGGGGAGTGTTTGACGACGTGGACAGCGCCTTCGTTGCCGCACGCAAGGCGTTTGAGCAGTACGAGGCGATGCCACTCGAGACTCGCCGCAATGTTGTGCGTGCGCTCCGAGCAGCGGCGCTCCCGCTCATTGACGAAATGAGTCATCGCGCAGTCAGCGAGACCAAACTTGGGCGCGTTGAAGACAAGCGGCTCAAGAACAAAATCGCGATCACCAAGACGCCTGGTCCAGAGTTTCTCGAGGCCATCGCTTTCAGCGGCGACGACGGATTGGCGATTTTGGAGCGGGCGCCATTTGGCGTGATCGCATCGATTACGCCCTGTACCAACGTCACCGAGACCATCGTGAACAACGCGATTAGCATGGTCGCGGGCGGCAACGCGGTGGTGTTTAATGTTCACCCCCTCGCGCGCGAGACGAGCGCCTGGTTTGTGTCCGTTCTTTGTGACGCTGCAGTGAGCGCGGGCGCACCCGAGAATCTCATTTGCTGCATCGCACAGCCTACGATTGCCAGCGCGCAAGCAGCGATGCGGCACAAGCTGACACGGCTTGTCGTTGTCACGGGTGGCGGAGCAGTCGTCGACGAGGCGATGCGCTCAGGAAAACGTGCGATTTCAGCGGGCCCCGGCAATCCGCCAGCCATCGTGGACGAATCTGCACACCTCACGGACGCCGCGCGAGGAATCGTCGCGGGTGCCAGCTTTGATAACAACGTGATCTGCACGTGCGAGAAAGAGATCGTCGCCGTCTCAGCCGTGGTGGACAAGCTTCGAGGCGAGCTTCGAAAGAGCAATGCTCACGAGCTTTCGTCTGGTGAGTTGAGAGCGCTCGAGCGAACTTTATTGACGTCGGACAATCACCTCAATCGTGACTTTGTTGGCAAAAATGCTGCCGTTTTACTTCGTGCAATTGGCAAGAGCGCAGGGGACGACTTGCGCTTGCTCTTCGCAGAAGTCGATGAGTCACATCCGTTTGTGCAACACGAAATGTTGATGCCGATTGTGGGCTTGGTGCGCGCGAAGGACGTCGACGATGCCATCGCGATCGCGAAGCGTGTTGAGCATGGATATGGGCACACAGCCACGATGTGGTCGACCAATGTGGAGAATCTTTCGAAAGGCGCGCGTGCGATGAACACGAGCATTTTCGTGAAGAACGCCCCCAATTTTGCAGGTATCGGATGCGGTGGCGAAGGCTACACGAGCTGGACGATTGCCTCGCCGACCGGCGAAGGGCTCACAACCTGCAGGACTTTCACTCGCGAACGACGCTGTACACTCAAGGACTCATTTCGAATTGTCTGATCGATTTGAAACGTTGTCTCTCATGATGAATGTGGCTCACGCATGCTAGGCCCGGCTCTGGCGATCATCGAACTTGGATCGATTGCTCGCGGGTACGTCGCCTTGGACGCAGCCAACAAGCGCGCTGTCGTTCAGGTCGTGTGTGCGGAGCCTGTGAGCTCTGGGCGCTATTGGTTTGCCCTGCGTGGTGGTGAAGCCGAAGTTGAAGAGGCGTTTCTTGCAGCGTGCAGCGCCGCTCACGCGAGCAAGTTTGATTCTTTGCTCTTGCCGTTTGCCAGCGAAGATATTTTTGAAGTCCTTGGCGGAACATTTCAGCGCAAGGCCATGCTCGACGCGGTCGGCGTTGTAGAGTCTGGGTCCATCTGTAGCGCGGTACGCGCGGTGGACGCCGCGCTCAAAGCTGCTGATGTCAGCCTAGCGGATTTGCATCTGGGAGCTGGCATCGCGGGCAAGGCTTATTTCGTAGTGACTGGCGGGCAATCGTCCGTCGAAGCGGCCGTCGAAGCGGGATGTGAGGCGGCTGGTACGACGTGGCTCATTGGGCATGAGGTGCTCGCGAATCCTGACGTCGCGATCCATGCGATCACGGGCAATCGCCAGTCTAAGAGATAGCCCATGGCGTGATGGCTTCTTGGATAGCGTTCGGTCCACCACTTTGGTCGATTGTGGCACTACACAACACGCCGTAGTGTCTCGAGTCTTAGGCGCAATGGAGATCAAGATTTCCGATCGATTCGATCTCATCGCGCGAGTTGGTGAGGGCGCATTTGGTGAGGTTTGGAAGGCGCTGGATGGCACAACGGGCCAGTTCGCTGCGGTCAAACTTCTCCATTCTCATCTCTTGCTACCCGTGGTCGTCGCGCGGTTCTTTCGAGAGGCTCTGGCGCTTCAGCGTGTGAACTCTCCGAATGTCGTTCGATACCTCGCGCACGGCCAAGACCGTGAGGGCAGACCGTGGAACGCAACAGCCTGGATCGACGGCTGTGATCTTCAGACCTTGCGACAACAGGACGGAGTTGATCGAGGCCAACTGTTGCGCGCGGTGGCGCAGACGTGCCGCGGCGTCGCCGATCTTCATGCCCACGGGTTGATTCATCGCGACCTCAAACCGACGAACGTTCTGGTGCAGACCGATGGCACCGCGGTGGTCGTGGATCTGGGCTTAGCGCGGTGGGTGGGCGAGTCCAACATCACCGACGACGGGGCAATTCTGGGCACTCCTGCGTTTATGGCGCCCGAACAGGTGCGCGGAGAGTCACTCGATCGAAGCGCTGATTTGTGGGCGTTGGGAGTGATGCTCTACGACATGATTGTTGGCCAGACGCCGTTCGACGGGGCGCACGCGGTGGCGATGTTGGGGCGCATTCTGTTGGATCCCATCGTGCCAGTTCGCACACTTGATCGTGAAGTGCCGAGCATATTGGATTTCACGATTTCGAAGCTTCTCGAGAAAGATCGCCTCGCTCGCTTGAGTGATGCCCACTCACTCGCATGCCTCCTTGAAGAGATGCTCGTCGATCCACGCAACGCGCCGTGGCTCTCTCGGACTGCCAAGAGCACCGACCTTGTACATGCGCGTCCGAAAGAGGAATCCGTCTCGAGATCGCGGCGAGATGAGCGCCGCTGGATCGCCCTTGTTGCCACACGCCTGCCGAGCCACACGTTGGACGAGTGGATACGGCGCTCAGAGGCCCACGGAGCGCGCGTCGAGGTCCTCAAAGAAACGCAGCTGGCGGGATACGGCCTCCAGCGGACTGTTGGCGACGAGCAGGCTCTCGCGGCGCGCGCAGCGCTTCATGCAGCGCAGCTCGGGGCTCCCGTCGCACTGGTCGCTGGATGGGCGGACGTGGTTCAGGGACGAGTCAGCACCGGAAGTGTCCTTGATCGAGTCGCAGCTTGCCTTGATGATGCAGTTGCGGGAAGAGTCCTTGTCGAAACCGAGGGGCTGGAGCGTTTAGCCCACGAATTTGTGCTGACTGATACGGAGATCCCAGGTCGCTCAGAGCTCCGTGAGCGACACGTGTCGCGACCAAGAGGTGTGCGGACGCAGCTCCTTGGTCGGTCGCTGCCAATGGTGGGAAGAGACAAAGAGCTCGCTTTGCTTTTGGCCACCATTACTGAATCAAGTGCGGAGAGGAGCGCCCGATTCGTCCTTGTCGTGGGAGAGCCAGGCATTGGAAAGTCGAGACTGCTCGCAGAGTCCCTCGCGCTTGCCGAACAGACGTGCGCAACGCAGGTGCTCACCATCCGCGGCGATGCTTTTCTGTCTGAAACACCTCATGGTGTACTACTTGAAAGTGTTAGGCAGTTTTTTGCTGAAAACAATGCGCTTTATCCTTCGTTGTTCCAGACTGACTTGAGACATCTGTCGACAGAAGATACCCATAACTTAGATAGAGACTCGGATAGCCATGACTCTCTGTCGGCAGCTCCGGAGAGCGACCAAGTCGAGGCGTTCTTGCTTCTTCATCACGCGGTCGAGACCCCGACTCCTCGTGCGCCAGCCGAACAGCGAGAGAGTGAATTCAGGGCGTTCTTGGCTGTGCTCTCGTGGCTTGCGAGGCGCACCTCGATGGTGCTGGCGATTGAGGACGCTCACTGGCTGGACCAAACAACGACGGACACGATCGAGCTGGTCTTCGCTGCCCTTCGTGAGGAGGGACTCACGATCATCGCGGTAGCTCGCAACGAGATTCATCAGCGATTTTCCAGGCTCTGGAGCTCGATTCCACGGACCACCTTGCATCTCGCGCCGCTGAGCGAGCGAGCGAGCCAGAAGCTTGCGGACGCAGCCATCCAGCTCTCTGTAGACGAACGTCGTCTGCTCGCGAAGCGTTCTGGGGGCAACCCGCTCTTTCTCGAGGAGCTGTTGCGAGCACGTGCGGCAGGCCTTTCGGATTTGCCTGGCGCTATCCAAAATCTTCTGCAAGCGCGCCTAGATGCGCTTGGAAGTGAAGTGAAGCGAGTCGCACTGAGCGCGAGCATCTTTGGGCAAAATTTTTGTGCCGAAGGGGTGTTCGCCGCGCAAGAGTCCGGATCGATTGGCGCGATGTTGGCGGCGCTAGAACGCGAAGAAATTATTGTCCGAACACTTGGATCAAACAAGTACGGACTTCCAGAGTATGCTTTCAGACACGCTCTCTCTCGAGATGCTGCCTACGGGATGCTTGTCGACTCAGAGCGCGTTCAGCTTCACCGCAGGGCCGTAGACTGGCTGCAGCGAATTGGGGAGAGCGACCCGTCGGTGTTAGCGCACCATTTCGCAGCAGCGGACATGAGGGATGAGAGCGCGGAGAAATTTGCGTTGGCTGCGAAGGGAGCTCTCGAAGCGGGTGCCTTTTCAGACGCACTTGAGCGGATCAACCGCGCCATTTCGCAACGATCGACGGGCCCCATGGGTCAAGCGTCGCGAGTGCTTCGCGCCAGCGCACTTGAAGGGCTTGGACGCTCACAAGAAGCGCTCGAAGAGGCGCGTTTGGTCTGCCAAGAGGTTGATCGCTTCAGCGATCTCCATGTGCGTGCGATGGCAGTTGCTTCGGAGGCAAACTGGAGTCTTGGCAGAACCGACGAAGCGGAGCAGGGCCTGAGGATGGTCCTCGAGGAGAGCCACGCGTCTCAGTTGTCGGCTCGCTTCGATGCCCTCGTGCGACTGGCCGAGCTCGATCTGGCCAATCATCGACTCAGTGAAGCCGAGGCGCTGGCCGACGAGGCGTTGGCATGGCGTGACGATCACCCGAGTGACGCCACGACGCTCCTGTTGCGCGCGCATCGGGTGAAGTTGGTGGCGATGATCGCGCGAGGCCAGACCGATGCTGCCCAGAGCGAGGCCGAGCAGCAAGTGACCGCGGCCACAGAGAGTCCTCATCGGATCTTGGCGGTTGAAGCCATGATGAACCTCGCGTGGGTCTATTGGCAGGCTGGTGACTGGCGCAAAGCCGTGAGCCTGCTTCAACGCGCATCGGGTCCAGCGTACGTGCTGGCGCTCCCCGGACAGCGTTTGGCGTTGGCTGTCCTGCGCGCGCGGATCGCTGCGGAGTCGGAGCCATTTAACGAGGCGATTGAGTTGCTCGACCGCGCCGCGATGCTGGCTCAGGAGCTTGGGCAACTTTTGCAGGTCCAAGTGGTAGAGATGGCTCGCGCCACGATGATGGTGTTTGAAGGAAAGTCATGTCGAGAGTCAGATCTCAGACCTGTTGGCGGGGCGCACGCGCTGCAGGTCTTGGCGCTGCGCAAGTGCGCGCGTCTTGGGGCTCGCGCGCAGCGGACACCTGAGCCTGACCCCCTTGGGCCGCTCACGCTGCCGCCCGAGTTGGCAGATGGCGAGTGGTTCTTGCGATGGGTTGAGATCCGCGTGTTGGCCGAACTCGGTAGACAGCGTGAATCGGACCAGCTGCTTGCAAGAGCCCATGAGCGCCTAGAGCGGCTCAGCGGCCGTCGGGGCAGCTCGGAGGGCCGGATTGCCTTTGTGAGCGGTTTGCGGTCGCGCAAGGCTGTGGCTGAGCTGTGGAGAGAGCGGTTCGGGCAGACGGCGTAGCTCGGTTCTCAAGGCCGACTACGGTGTAGGGGTATCTGAAGCTGGTGAAGCGGGCGGGCTCTTTTTTCGGTTGCGGATGAACTCGAACACGAGGGGCAGCACGGAGATCACGATGATGAGCAACGCGATCTTGTCGATGCTCTTTGGGTTGATGATCTTTCCGAGGAAAAATCCAAGCAATGTCATTGACAAGACCCACGAAATTCCGCCGACTACGTTGAACGAGAGAAAGCGCCGATAGGGCATCTGGCCGATGCCCGCGACCACTGGGGCGAAGGTCCGAATGATGGGTACAAATCGGGCCATGATGATGGTCTTGCCGCCGTGGATCTCATAGAACTCACGCGTTCGCTCGATATGCGCTGGGCGAAAGAAGAACGATTTGGGCCGCTTGAATAGGGCGGGGCCGGCACGTTTCCCGATCTGGTAGCCGACGGCGTCACCTGCAATCGCGCAGACCATGAGCAGCGCATTCAGCGGGATGATGTGCAACGCAGGCGTGGTTGCCGCCACGACGCCTGCGGCGAAGAGCAGCGAATCACCTGGCAGAAAGAAGCCCACGAGCAGCCAAGTCTCGGCGAAGACGATCACCGCGAGCACCGCGTAAAGTGCCGGACCAAACGCCGCGAGCGTGGCGGGATCCGTCAGGTGTCGATAATGTTGAAATAATTCGTGGAGGGTCATGACAGCGCGCGCAGGGTACCTGCGACAGATGCTCCGTCAACCAGCACGTTTCACGAAGAACGACTACGAGAGCTCCAGCATGCGGTCGAGCGAGCCTTTGGCGCGACGCGCGAGCTCGGGATCCAGCGTAATTTCTGGGCTCATCGTGAGCAGCGCGCGGTGCACCGATTCAAGGGTGTTTTTCTTCATGAAGGGACAGTCGTTGCAGTTGCAGTTTCCATCCGGAGGCGCGGGGATAAACGTCTTATCCGGGGAGTATTTTTGCATTTGGTGCAAAATCCCAGTCTCTGTCGCCACGATAAACTCTTGGTGAGGCTGCTCGATTGTGTATCGAAGCAGCGCACTCGTTGAACCAATGAAGCTGGCGTGATCAAGGACGTTGGGTTCGCACTCGGGGTGGGCGATCACTACGGCTTTAGGGTGGCGGATCTTCAGCTCGATGAGTTTGCGCGAGGAAAAAGTCTCATGGACGATGCAGGCACCTCGCCAGAGCGTCATCGGGCGGCCGGTCTGTTTCTCTAAGTAGCGTCCGAGGTTTCGATCAGGAGCGAATAGAATGGGCTGATCTGCGGGGACACTGCGGACGATTTTCTCTGCATTTGAGCTGGTACAAATGCAGTCCGAGAGCGCCTTCACCGCGGCTGAACAGTTGATGTACGAGATGACATAGTGGTCAGGATGACGCTTGGTGAAGCGCTCGAACTGCTCTGCGGGGCAGCCCTCAGCGAGCGAGCAACCAGCCTCAAGATCGGGCAACAGCACGGTGCTGGACGGATTGAGAATCTTGGCCGTCTCTGCCATGAAGTGCACACCTGCGAACACGATCACATCGGCGCGCGATTTCGCTGCTGCCTGTGCGAGTTGCAGCGAATCCCCGACGTGGTCTGCGATGTCTTGGACTTCACCGTCGACGTAGTAGTGAGCCAAAATGATGGCGTTTCGTTCACGTCGGAGGCGGTGGATCTCAACGGCGATGTCGGTATTTTGCATGGTTTGCAGCAGTTCGGAGAGGTGTCATGAAGGTGCGAACGGACTAGCACCGAGGACTGATTCAGGGAGGGTTTGGCTTGCCGTCGAGGAGTCTGCGCGCGACGACCGGGCCCAATCGCTCAATCAAGAGCGTCTCGATGACCTGATGAATTGCTTTCTGTTCGTCGTCGTCGCGGTAGCGAAACCGGATGCCCATACCAGCAGGTTGATCCTCGGTGGCTTCGTCGGCGAGGATTCTCCAGGAGACAACACCGAGCAATCGAAGCGGCTCCGCAAGGAAGGGAACACAGAGTTCAAACATGAACTCTGTGCCCAACGGGAGGGGTTTGGGAGTGCCGATGAACGTTCCGCCCTTTGAAATGTTGCGCGTATAGTCAGCAAAGAAGCTGTTCACACGTTTGTATTCGACTCGTAGCGCGATCGGCACGCGCTGGGCGTCTCGGCGATCTCGCTCCGATGCTTCGGACTCGTTCGGCTCGTTCGGCTCGTTCGGCTCGGTGGGCTCACTCATGGATTCTCGGTCATCCCCGGGGACGTCCGGTTGAACGCTAGGCTTCATCGCAGCACGGGTCAATCGTTGAGAATTATCGCGGGCCTACCAAAGCAACCATGCGTGGTTGTTGTTGAACTGACCACGATGGAGTACGGTCCCGCGACCTCACATTCAACAATCCTGCGACATTCTTTTGCAGTCATTGTAGGAGCGAGGGATGTTTCAACACTGTCCCTGGGTGGACGCGATCTCTGGCAGCCCATGCGAGTCCCTGCACGAGTCCGCCCACTGGCTCGAGTGCACCGCATGACCGAACCTGATGAGACGTTACTCGAACGTGCCCGCAACGGGGATCGCGCTGCATTCGGCGCGCTTGTGCAGGCACACTATCCGAGAGTGCGTCGCCTTGCGTTGCACTTGACCCGAAGCCAAGGCGAAGCAGACGACGTCGCGCAAGAGACTTTCGTGCGGGCCTGGCGTGCCATTGAGCGATTCGACGGACGGGCGGAGCTCTACACGTGGCTCTACAGAATCTGCGTCAACGTCTCGTTGAATCTCAAACGATCTCGGCGACGCGAAGAGCTCACGGGTGACGACCCGCGGTTGGAGAAGCCCTCGGAGAGCTCGCCCGCAGCGGATCCTGCGACAATGGCGATGCAATCGCAGGCCTACGCGACACTTTCGAGCGCGCTCAATGCTCTGAGCGAGTCTCTCCGCGTGACGCTTGTGATGGCCTGCGTGGAGAGTGTTCCTTACGCCGAGATCGCTCAGACGCTTGGCTGTAGCGAGGGCACCGTTGCGTGGCGAGTCCACGAAGCGCGTCGCAAGCTACGAGACGCGCTCGGGGACGAATGGCTCAACACGCTCAACCCTACGGGTGACGAACTAAAGAAGGGAGGCGCCAGTGGACGATAAGCTTAAGCATGCGTTGTCAGCCTCGATCGATGAAGATCCGGCGGCTTCTGAGCGGCTGATTGCCAATGATCGCCAAGCAAGAGACTACTTCACGGGTCTAGTACAGATCGACGCGATGTTGCGTCGATGGCCTCACAGCAACGATGCTGACGGCTCGTCAGCATTGCAGGCAATTCTCAGTCGGCTGGACACAGCAGACGACTCCTTTGATGCGCTGGCTCTTCCATTTACGGACGAGACCGCGACGACCACTTCACCGCAACGGGAGCAGCGTGCGATGTCACAATCGAGTGATCAGGACAACGACGACGATCTTGAGGGTTTGGCTGCATTGATGCGACCAAGTCGTCCGGGTTCTTCAGCCAGCCTTCCGCCAACGCCGATGTCCATTCGGCCGGGCCCGGCGCTGGCAGATGACGCCATGGACGAGAGCTCTGGGATTGTTGACATCAAGCATTTGTCAGCCATTGCAAAGCGAACCTCGGTTCCGCCTGCGACGGCACCCATCGTCACTCCAGCGGCAGAGAAGCCCACTGCGGCTGCGAAAACGACTGAATCGGGCGCAAAGCCAAGCTCGGCGACCAAGCCGTCTGCGAGCGCGAGCAAAGAGACAGAGAAGGCCGCCGAGAAGGCAGAGAAGAGCGAGGCCAAGGCAGCTCAGGCGGTCCCGGCAAGCGCTACGATTGCGGCGGCTCCGGCTCCGGCCGCTGCAAAGAAGGCAACGAATCCCATTGTGTGGATGCTCGGCATGGCTGCCACGCTTGGAATCGGCGTGTATTTTGGGCGCGGAAACACCCCAAGTGCCGACGCGGTGAACGGCGAGCGCGCCCCAGCCGCGAGTGTGGCTCCGACCGCAGAGTCGAGTGGCGCGGCTCCCTCGACGACGCCCGTATTGGCCGCTGCGCCGGTTCAAGCTGCCCCAGTGGCTGCAGAACCAGTCGCTGCTCCGACGCCAACCGCAGAAGCACCAGCGCCTCCCCCGGTGCCGACCGCGCCCCAGGCCACCGAAGCGGCTGCGGTTACTCCGCAAATCGGTGGGGCTGATAGGGGGACGCAGGCAGCGCCCGAGGCCATGCCCGCCAACCCGCCTGCAGGGGTTGTCGCTGGCAATTCACTGTCCAACAGCGAGGGCACAGCTTCCACACGGACCGCTTCGGCACGTCGCACTGTGACCACTGCGACGACTGGGACAACATCGGCCACAGCCACCCGAGGAGGCGCACCCGAGCCGACCTCAGCACCCAGCGCACCCACCGTGCGACCTGCGGCGCCGGCCGTTGTCGCTGCCCCCGCTCCGGTCCCGCCGACGACTGCAGCTCCCACAAACTCCGCGCCCGCTTCGGTCGCAGATTTGATGCGACGGGCGGTAGGCCCGGACCCCAATGTTCGTCGCGCCGAAGATCAGCAGTCGGCTCAGGCTGCGCTGCCGCCCCAGCTGACTCGGTCCATGGTTCAGAGCACGATGAACCCGTTTACGTCGGCGGTCCGTGCGTGTGCGCAAGGGCAGACTGGCACTGCGACTGCTGTCATGCAGGTTGCAGGCAGCGGCGCGGTTGAGAACGTGACGGTGTCGAGTGCGTTTGGTTCGGGACCCAACGAGTGCATTACGACTCGGTTGCGGACGGCTCATTTTCCGGCAACTCAGCGGGCTTCTTCACGGATTATTTATCCGTTTTCGCTCAATCCGCCCCAACCTGGTGGTTGAATCGAGTCTGAATTCGAAGCAGCGGACCTGAGGAGTCGTTGACTCAGCGATGGTCACAGAGCTAGCATCCGCGTCCCTTTAGAAGCGGTTCTCAACCAATCGCTCAAACTATTTCATCGTGAGCCTCAGTGTCTGCACAGACGAGTGAGTCACACGACGAATGAATCAATCCGGCTCTATCCGGTGTTTTGACAGGAGTTTTACGATGGTCTCGGCCACACAGCAGTCTTCACGCATTCGCCGCCGCAAGACGGGCAAGAACGGCAAGTCGAACAAGCGCGAGCGTCGTCTTGCTCCGACCCCAGCTTTTCCGATCCACCAGGTCGTTGAAGAGAAGAAGGTCTGATTCGACCCTAGTGGGTTGGGTGGGGGATTCACTCAACGGCAGACACCGATTCGGCAGTCACGTTGAGAGAGGCAGCAGGGGATTGGGGTGCTTGCGCAGCTGTATTGCACAGCTTGACGAGCTCAACGTGGGTCTCAGGTCAACGACAGATTGAGTCGCTGACGGAGCAGCTCGCGGATCTCGACGTGTGTTTCACGGAGATCACCCATCTCTTTGATGGGCAAGAAGCGGCTCTTGGTTCCTTCGCGTGAGACCAACAGGTAGTGCGAAGGGAGCCACCAAGTGAGCTCGCCGATGAGCCGCTCGAACTGAATCGCTTCACGATCGTCCACGCGCTTGCTGGCTGCGCACCACGTCCATGGGTAGGTGCGGTCCAGCGCCTCGATATCAACCCAGAGCGTGTTGGTGTTGAAACACGGGACCATTTCATGCGGGAAATCACTGGGAAGCCTGAATGCCTCACAGAGCTTTACGTGCCCACCATGCAGCGCGGCTACTCCCCCGCGATCGCCAGGGTGCTTTCGCACAAGCTCTGCGGTCACAGACTTTCGTGATGCCAAATGTGCGCCCAAAACCAGCGGATCGATGGTCGCCCCGAGGTTGTCTACGTTCATCACGAGAATCGTACGGACACCTTGTTGTTTCCAGCGCGTGCTGTGGCCTGAAGAGACCAAGGCGTCGGTGAGGTCACCGTGACCCGTTGCGTACCGTGACGGTTGGCCATCTTTGCCCAGAAACAGCTCTCCGTTGGGCTGCAGACGAAACGAGGCAAATTGCGGCGAGAGCGAAAGTCGATCCCCTGCGCTGCGAGACGCGAGCGCGAGCTCAAGGGCGTCCTGCGTCGCGAAGCTGCTCATGATGCAGACCTCCAGCTTGTGCGCGCCAAAGTCTGCCAGTTTCACATCAAGAAACGTGAGATCTGTGTTGTCGCTGAGGGGCGCGAGCGCTTTGACAACACCGCCAAAGCGCGTCGCCATGCCTCCTGCGAGAACAACTACGGCGAGCTCGCCTCGTGACAACGCGTCGGTGCCCAGCTCGCGCAGGGCGGCGTCTTCAGTTGGCGAGAGCGCTGTGACGTCCTGAATCGAGTCCGGCGGCGGAGGCGCAACGGGGCCCTCGATGGCGTGAAAGGCAGCCAATGGCGTACCGATCGAGAGGCGCTCGCGGAGCGATTGAAACGGGATGTGGTCGTTTCGAAATCTACCGAGGAGCTTCTGAAATTCTGAATCTACGCCATCCATGATCACGCCAACACCTTGCGATTTATCAAGCATTTTGCTCACCAAACGAGACCCCCGAGATGAGTCACTTGGCGACATTTTCGACCGTCTCCCTGAACGACTCTGCGCTCAGGTCGCGGCGGACAGTACGACTGCATCCCGGTCGGCGTCATCGCTCAAAGTTTCTACAGTTTGATACGGTGAGGCATGCCGGGAAGTCATCTCATTGCGGTCGTCGTGCGCGGTACACGTTGTGTTGTGTTCGGTGGGGATGAACAAGCGAGAGCTCGCGTTGTGGCGCTCTTGCAGGACGGGGCCTCCAGCGTCGTAGTCATTTGGCCGAGTCTTGAGCCGGAGACGCGCGAGTTTGCAGCGAACACTCCCCATGTATCGGTGGAAGAGCGTGAGGTGATCCCGAGCGATGATATTCGACTGGGTTTCCTCGCAGTATTGACGCCCATCCACGAAGAGCTCGCGAGCGCGCTTTACGTTGCGGCGCGCCGAGAGGGGCGGCTGTTTTGCGCGGTCGATCAGCCAGAACATTGCACGTTTACTCAGGTCGCCGTGGTTCGACGTGGACCCCTGCGGGTTGGAGTGTCAACGTGTGGCGAGGCTCCGTTACTCGCTCGAAAAATGAGAGAGGGTATCGAGGCGGGACTAGACGCGCGATTTGCCGCGTTCGTCGGGAAGGTGAGCGATGCAAGAAACGCAGCTCCGCGAGGCCAGCGATACGCAGCGACGGCACCACTGCTTGAGGGTTTCAAGCTGTCCATCGAGGTAGTTTTGCCCAAGGATCCAGAGGTTTTGTGACTTGATGTTCTGGCTTGGTGCGATTTGATGGACGACACGGCGAGTGTTAAAGGGCGCAATCGAATGCGACACGAGAGCGCGAAACTGCCTACGCTGTTCGTATTGGCCTCGTTGTTCATCCATGCGCAGGCCTGGGTCGGTCTAAAAATCGCGCCCTCGCGATGGTGGAGCAGTTCTACTGCGCCGCGAGCTGCGTCACGGCAGCCTTCTCGACCCATCGAATTTGAGACACCGCCGACGCAAGAGCCTGAAGCACCCACGCAGGAGAGCAATCCGGCGGTGCGGCGCGTGCGGCCCCCGCAATCCCACCCCGAACCCCTGTCGGCTGATCCTGTGCCTCGTCACGCGACACCCGAAATGATCGCTCAGCCTGCGCGAACGCCACAACCGCAGCAATCGCTCGCGCATGTGGATCAAGCCGTAAATAACGACCAAGCACCCACGAATCCAGCGTATTTATCCGAGCAGAACAACAACGTCGCCGAGCAGACCATTGCCGCGCTTCGAGCCAACGAGCGCGACCACGCGCACCCACAGGCCGCAGCTACACCGCAGACGGCTCCGGGGGCCAGCACCGGGTCGCGCGACGTGCGGGCGGGGACCCAGGACCACGCGGGGCAGCAGCGGCCCGCTCAGGAAGCGTCTCGTGCGGGAGGCAGTCAAGAAGCCGCAGGTCGCACGGGCCAACCTGGCGAAGCTTCGACGACGGCGCCGCAGCCTGCTGTAACTCCAGTGGTCGCGCAGGAGCGCCCGGTCATGGCTGCAAGCGAGGGCGTATGGGGGCAATTCGCGCTCACACCGGCTCAGCGGGGCGTTGCTGGCACTGCGGGCAGTCGCGGCGGCGCCTTAGGGCAAGGTGGCTCAGGAGGCCAGGGAAGCGCTGGCAATGGCCAAGGATTGGCATCTGCGTCACCATCCTCTAGCGAGTATCGCAACGCGTTTGGCGCGCAGGTGGACCAAGAGCGGATCGAAGCACAGCAGCGACGGTCCCAAGCTCGGGGCCAGACGCCCGCAGAGAGTTGGCGAGAGCTCCAGGCTGCGGTCGAGAACTACGTACCTGGGGTTCGCGTGGGCAATCAGACGGCATTGCGTACCGCTGCGTCGCCGTTTTCGTCCTACCTGACGCACATGCATCGACGGATTCACGAGAGCTTCGCAGACGGATTCTTGGCGGGTCTCGAGAGTGCGCCAAGGGAATCTCCGCTCAATGACCCGCGATTGCACACGACGGTCGAGATCGTGTTGCATCCCAACGGCCGAATCGCTCGTATCGGGATCGTTCGCACCAGCGGATCCACGATGTTTGACGTCTCGGCGATCAACAGCATCCGGCGCTCGGCACCCTTTAGCGAGGCCCCGCAAGCGATCCGCTCGTCGGACGGAAAAGTGTACATTCATTGGGGTTTTTACCGAAACGAACGCCAGTGCGGGACCTTTAACGCCGAGCCGTTTCTGGTCGCTGCTCCGGCGAGCGGGAGTGGGCCGCGTGAGAGATCGCCCGTGAGTGTCCCGCATGCGGGCTCAGATCGATGACGCTCTGGGGGACCCAGGGGCGTGTTGGCGCGATCCATGTTTAGTCAACATGGGTTGTGAATGAACTCAGCGATTGACGTAAAGAAATTCTGAAGGCCACACTCTGCGCATGGACAGCGCGTCTACCGACAGCGCGCCACGAGTGTTGGTGGTCGATGATGAGCGGGTTATCCGTGAAATTCTCGCCGATTTCTTAACACTTGAAGGCTTCTGGGTTCGCACCGCCGAGGATGGCAGCGCGGCCCTCGCTGAGTTATCTAAACAGCCCTACGACGTCGTGATCTCGGATCTCAAGATGCCCAAAATCGGCGGGCTTGAGCTCCTTGAGGCGATCGGCCGTAGCAATCCCAATATTATCACGGTGATCATGACCGGCTTTGGCACGGTCGATACCGCCATCGACGCGATGAAGCGTGGCGCGTTTGACTATGTGCTCAAGCCCTTCAAGGGCGAAGAGGTCGTCTATACGATCCAGCGCGCGTTGGACAAGAGGCGCCTTAACGCTGAGAATTTGCGGCTCAAAGAGGCTCTCTCGCTTTACAAAGTCAGCGAGGCGATTACGCAATCGCTCTCGCTCGACGAGGTGCTTACGACCGTCACGATCGCGTCGATTGACGACGTCCGAGCGGACTTTGTCTCCGTGATGTTTGACGATCCGGCGGCGGGCTGGTTCGAGCGAGCCGAGCGCAGCCGGCCGGGTGAAGACCGCGGTGGACCCAACATCGAGCCTGGTGAAATTCGCCTCGATGGAGACGCACTGGCTGCGTTCTTTCGAGACGAGACGGTGCTGCTGATGCACGGGGCAAAGGCCCGCCCGTTCTTCTCGGCGATCAGCGCGCCTCACATCGTTCATTCGCTCGTCGCGGTGCCTCTTCGCGTGCGTGGGCGTTTGATTGGCGCCGTGTCCGTGGTGTCACTCACGGCAAACCAACGCTTCGATGAAGGGCAGCGGAAGCTGCTCGCGATGATTGGGTCTCGCGCGGCCGCGGCCATTGAGAACGCGAGGCTCTATGAAGACCTGAAGGCCACTTTTAACCAGACGATTCAGGGCCTCGCGCGTGCCATTGACAAAATGGACCGATACACGGCAGGGCACAGCGATCGGGTCGCCGAATACGCTGCGCTGCTAGCCAAGCGGATTCAGCTGCCGCCGGACACCATCACGGTCGTTCGACAGGCCGCGCTGATGCACGACATTGGCAAAATTGGCTGTGTCATGAACCTCAACAAGCCAGGAAAACTCTCGCAAGAAGAGTACGAAATCTTCAAGCGACACCCAGGCTATGGGCGCGACATCCTTGAGCCGATTAAGTTTTTGCACCCGATTATTCCGGGCGTTCATCTTCATCATGAGCGATGGGATGGGCGAGGGTATCCGCTCGGTTTGAAGGCCGAGAGCATCCCGATTATTGCGAGGTTGATTTCAGTCGCGGACACCTATGACGCGATGACGAGCGACCGCAGTTATCGCAAAGCGCTACCGCATGAAGTCGCGGTCGCCGAGGTCGAACGCTGCTCTTCTACGCAGTTCGATCCGTACTGTGCGAACGAGTTCATGACCGTGATCGAAGAGTACCGAGAAGAGCTCAAGGCGCAGGGTCTCTCGATCCCAGAGTGAGAACGAGGCCTGCAGCGCGACTCAGATTGCACTAAGGTTCGGGCCCATGTTGTTGGCCAAGCGTCTAGTCGGAGTTCTCGCGGCGCCCTCAGCTCGCTGCCATCCATTCTTCTCTCCCAAGGGTTTGATGGTGTGGAGTTGTGCGCTCATTTTTGCTGCCTCGCACCCAGCCTCGGCCGACCTCGGGCCGGCTCGTGCGGCGATGAGCCGAGGAGATTTCGCGACCGCAGCGCAGGCGCTAAGCAATGTCAGTGCGCGTGAGCGCGTCGACGCGGATTTGATCCTCGCGCGCATCCACCTCGAGAGCGGAAGGTTCAACGAAGCCCGGGCGATTTGCACGCGGCTCAGCCGAGGTGCGTCACGCGCCGATGCGCTCACCATCGAGGGCGAGATCCTTGAGCGGCTGGGACAGTATGACGAAGCTCTCTCGCGATGGACGAGCGTGCTGAGCGAACGGCGGCCGTCGATCGCGCGCAGAGCGAGGAGCCGCGCGGCGGCGCTTCATGCGCGGCTTGGGCACAGTGATTTGGCTCGTGAGATCGCGCAGCCGCTCGTCGACGAGTACAACGACGCGCAACAAGAGGCCGAGGCCAATCCGGGGACTCCGGCGCGACCCAATCCTCGAACGGCCATCCTTCGGGACGCTGAAGCGCTGACGTTTCTCGCATCCGCGATGCGCTCGATGGGGTTTGTTCAGGACGCCAACGATGCCTACAACCAGGCGACTCAAATCGATGGGCGACGGATCGAGACGCTTGTCGGTCAAGCCGAGCTCTTCTTGTCAAAAGAAGACACGGGCCACGCCGGAGAGTCACTGCGAGAGGCTCTTGCGCTCGCGCCACATCACGCGGGAGCACTGCTGCTGCGTGCGCAGACTCGGCTAGCGAATGACCTGGATTTTGTCAAAGCGGGAGAGGACCTGACGGCGGCTCTTGCGGCGAACTCTCAGCTGCATGAAGTGTACGCAGTGCGCGCGCAGATGCTCTTGCGAGACGAAGATCTCGCTGGCGCTGAGGCTCAGGTCCAGCGAGCGCTAGCGATCAATCCTCGGTCACTCGAAGCGCTCTCAACGCGCGCGGCGATCCGATTCATGGCCTCGGACGAAGCCGGCGTGACGCGCGCACTCGACGCCGTCTTTGCGATTTCGCCAGTGTATGTGCAGGCATATGCGCTGCTGGCCGACTTTGCAGAGTGGAGCCATCGCTACGACGAAGCGGCTGTGCTTCTGCGACGTGGTCTCGAGCGTCCTGCGATTTCGCAAGACCGAAGACTCCAGGGGTGGATGCGAGCGCAGCTTGGAATGAACCTGCTGCGCACCGGCGATGAAGAGGCCGCGCTACCCGAGCTCACCGAGAGCTTTCGCGTCGACCGCTACAACGTGCGTGTCTACAATTTGCTCAATTTTTACGAGGATATTGTCGCCAATCAGTACACCTCCGAGCGTACGGGGCCCTTTACGATTCGGCTGCACAACGATGATCGCGCGGTGATGCGTCGCTATGTGGGGCCGATGCTTCAGCGGGCCTACGACGATATGGTGCGGAGATATGGGTTTACGCCACGTGGACCGCTCCACATTGAGATGTATTCAGACACAGAACACTTCTCGGTTCGCACAGCGGGTCTGCCAGAAATCGGTGTGCAGGGTGTCTGTTTTGGCCGGGTCATCACGGCGATTTCACCTCGCGCAGCCAGCTTCAATTGGTCGCAAATCCTGTGGCACGAGCTCGCGCATGTGTTCGCGATTCAGCGCTCTCGTTCTCGCGTGCCACGGTGGTTCACCGAGGGGTTGAGCGAGTGGGAGTCGTTTCATTCGCATCCCGAGTGGGCACGCGAAATGGACGGCGAACTCTTTCACGGAATGCAGGCCGGGCGGGTGCCCCGCGTCGCCGACATGAACACCGCATTTACCCACGCGCGCAGCGGCGAGGACATGCTGGTTGCCTACTACGCGGCCTCAAAGCTCGTTGAGTTTATGATCGACCAGTTTACCTTTGCCCGTGTGGCCGCGTTGCTCCCACTCTGGGGCGAGGGGCTCGCGACACCGGTTGTCATTCAGCGCGGGTTGGGCATCACCGCGGACGAGCTCGACCAACGATTTCGCCAGCATACCACCACGCGGTTGCGACAGTTTGCTTCGCAGTTTCACTTCGACGCGAGCGCGTATCGGGATCGTGCGCCGCTTGACCAGCGAGCCGCTGCTCCGGGCGCTACCGCGCAGGACGTCGCTCGTGCTGCTGCTGCTGCGATCGTCGCGGGTGAGTCTCGTGAAGCGATGCCATTGCTCGAGCGAGCTCTCACGATGGATCCCGCACAGCCGCTTGCGTTGTATCTGCGGACTCGGCTCGCATTGGCAGAGCGAGACGCCCCCAGAGCGTTGCTCTCACTCGATTCGCTCTTGCGAGCTCACGACGGATACGAGCTACGACATCTTGAGTGGGTCGCCGCATTGGCCGCACGCAACGAGACTCGCGCGAGGACCGCATTGGACGCAGCTATTCGGCTCGATCCCACCCAGAGCGAGCCGTGGGCCGCGCTCGTGACCCTTCATGAGCGCGCGGGCCGCGCACCCGAGCTGCTGGCCGCATTACGCCAAGTGGTGAGGCTTGATCAGCACGACCGAGAGTCACTTCGCAAGCTCTTCGGCAAGCTCAGTGCTGCCTCGCTCTGGGCCGATATTCGCGCACTTGCAGAGCATGCGCGGGGTGTAGACCCTCTGCATGCGGCCACACATCTTGCGCTGGGACAGGCATTTGCTCAGGGCGCGGCACGTGCGGACGCCACGCTCGCGTTTGAGACCGCGCTTGCCCTTGAGCCAACGGCTGTTCAACGCGCTGAGGCCTGTGTGGGACTCGCGAGGCTGTTGCTCCAGGCTGGGGATCGCCGCGGAGCCGAGGCCCGTGTTCGCGAGGCGCTTCGCACGCAGCCGACGTCTGCAGATGCGCTCGCGGTGGCTCGGCAGCTCGGAATTCGTCTGCCTTGAGTGCGCCCCGCCGCAGCCTGCGGGCCGACATCGTAGCCAGCTTTATTGTGCTGTTGGCAGCGCTCGCGGTCGTGGGTGGCTATGCCGTCATTCGACAATCGACGACCGCGTCTCAGCTGCGATTGATTAACCGCAGGTATTTGCCGCTCTCGGTGTCACTTGGGAGGCTCTACAACAACCAAGACACGATGGACGTGCTGCTCGAGCGCGCGGCGGTGACGCGTGATCCCGCTGCGAGAGCGTGGATTCAGGGGGCTCGTCGCGCGCGCCGTTCGGTGATCAGTTTGGCGCGCGTTGAAGTGCGGCAGGCATTGCTGGAGTCTCCACCCCAAGCCGACCGCGTACTGCTCGAACGGGTGGACCAAGTGCTGGGCACAGTCGAGCGTGTGTACCGCGAGAGCGAACCGCGGTTCACTGCCGTGTTGGATGCTCTTGCGCTGGGTGATCAGCGATCGAGCGCGCGCGCTTATCGGGAGCTCGCGACCCACGAGCAACAAGCGCTCACGAGCCTTCGTGACGCGGCTCGGCAGATCGAGGGTCGACTTACCGAGCTAGGCCAAGAGGCCAACACCGAGCAGCTTAAGACACTGCGTTTGTTGGTCGCTGCCACGACGATTGCGCTGGGATTTGGGCTGATCACGATGCTCTCGGCGCGCAGAGCGCTCGCGCCCTTGGCCCTTCTTATTGCGCGCGTTCGTGCCGTGGCCGCCGGCGATTTGAATCCTCGAAGTGTGGTGGCACGAGACGACGAAATCGGCGAACTGGCTCGCGAATTTGACGGCATGGTGGCCGCGGTTCGAGAGCGTGACACGGAGCTCCGTGAGGGTGCTGAGCGAGTTCGCCGTGCAGAGCGCGAGCTTGAGCAAGTCGTCGCCACATTGCGCACCGGCGTGATCGTAATCTCTTCGAGTGGGACGATTGAGAGCGCCAATCCTGCAGCCAGAAGACTAGCGAGCTCGCAGCTCTGCGGAGAATCTCTTGAGCAGAGCAGCCTCGCGAGCATGACCTCGGCGATCGAAGCGGTGCACTCCGTGATCACTACGGGAGAGAGCGTCGCGCGCACTTCGCAGGCATTTTTGGCGCGATCGATTGATTTTGCAGTGGCTCCATTTGTCGCCCCGGGACGAAGCGAACAGGGTGCGCTGTTGGTGCTCGACGATGTGACCGAGCGCGAGCAAACACGGGCGCGATTGCTTCAGAACGAGCGACTCGCTGCCATCGGGCGCATGGCCGCGCATGTCACCCATGAGGTAAGAAACCCTCTGACATCCTTGGCCCTCAACGCGGAGATGTTAACCGACGAGCTCGACGCGATCGGATCGGCCGCGTCTGAGGCGATGCGATTGGTGGTCTCGATGCAGCGAGAGGTCGACCGATTGACCGCGATCACTGAGGAGTATTTGCGCGTGGCGAGGCTCCCGTCGCCGCGACTTGAGCGAGAAGACGTGGCGATGTTGGCCAATGAGATCGGACATTTTGTGCGTCCAGAATTCTCAAGGGCTGGCGTGGAGTTAAGGGTCGACGCACCTGAGACAGCCCTCGCGATGGTTGACGAGGCGCAGCTCCGTCAGTCGCTGCTCAACTTGCTTCGCAATGCGCGAGAGGCCGTGACGAGTGAAGCGACGGACTCAGAAAGACCAGTGATTTTACTATCAGTTCGCGTAACTGATGAGCGAGTCTTTGTCAGCGTAGAGGACAGCGGACGAGGGGTCTCGGATGATGTATTGCCAACGCTTTTTGAGCTCTTTGTGACAACCAAAGAGAAGGGGACAGGCCTGGGTCTGGCGCTCTCAAAAGAAATCGCGATCGCGCATGGTGGGGGGATTGAGGTCGACGCGCAGACACAGGGAGTCGGGCTCGGTGGCGCGCGATTTACGCTCTGGATCCCTGCAGCGTCGGACATGCGGGCGAGCACAGCCTCCTAAGGGGCCACAGGGTGTGTTGGCTGCGCAATCCACGTGTCGGTGAAGATCAAGGCTATCGCCCGTGACGCGGTTGCTCGTAGATTCGCGTGCTCAACGCGCGTAAAGCGGCGCTTACCAACGGCGCAAACGCGTACGACGATTCGAAGGAGTGAGAAGAACATGGCACGTCACGATGGGCGCGGAGATACGCAGCCGAGAGAAGTCACGATCGAGCCCGGATGGCATAAGACCTCAGACGGCAGCGCGCTCTATCGCGCGGGAAATACCGTCGTTTTGTGCACCGCGAGCATCGACGAGGGCGTGCGCGATTTCTTGCGAGGTCAGAACAAGGGGTGGGTGACGGCCGAGTACTTGATGCACCCTCGCGCGGGCGCTCGCAGACAGAATCGCGACGGGTTCAACGGTCGCCCCCTTGGCGGCCGCACCCAAGAGATCGCCCGATTGATCGGTCGCTCACTGCGATCGGCGATTGACCTTGAGGCCCTTGGAGAGCGCTCGATCTACATCGATTGTGACGTGCTTGAGGCCGACGGTGGGACACGGACCGCTGCGATCACGGGCGCCATGGTGGCCCTCTGTATCGCGCTCGACAAGTGGCGCAAGCGCGGGCTGATTACCAAGCCAACCGTGCGTGGACGCGTCGCAGCGATTAGCGCCGGCGAGGCATTTGGCCGCATGATGCTCGACCTTGCATACGACGAGGACAGCCGCGCAGAGATGGACCTCAATGTGGTCGGGACTGACGACGGCCGGATCATTGAGATCCAGTGCACCGCCGAGGGCGCACCGATGGAGCGCAAGAAGGTAGACGCACTGGTCGAGCTGGCGCTGGGTGGGCTCGTTCACCTCGGAATGGTTCAGCGAGACGCACTTAAGCGCGCGGGAGTCGACATGCTCTCGCTCATGTCGCGTGGACCCAAGGCAGCTGCAGAACCGGCGACCTGATAGGCAGATGCGCGTGCAGCCTACCTTGCTCATCGCTACGGCCAATCGCGGGAAACTGCGCGAGCTACAGGCTCTCTTGGGAGGACTCAAATTGCTCTCACTGCGGGACGTGGGGATCACGGATTTGGCAGAGCCGGGATCAGACTATCGCACCAACGCGAAGGCAAAGGCCCTTGAGGCATCGAGGCTGACGGGCATGGTCGCTCTGGCGGATGATTCTGGGCTCGAAGTCGACGCGCTGGGCCTCGCGCCTGGCTGGTTTTCTGCTCGCTTCGGCGGGCAGCATGGCGACGACGAGGCAAACCGCCGAGCGCTCGTCGCAGCCATGACTGGGATCGCGGAGCACCAGCGCAGCGCGCGATTTCGCTGTGCGATCGCAGTAGCGGATGTTCGGGGACCGCTCGGCGAGCGCGTGCTCTTGGGCTTTGGGAGCTGCGCTGGGAGTGTGCTTACGGCCCCGCGAGGGCAGGGTGGATTTGGCTACGATCCGCTGCTCGTGCCCGACGGGTTTGATCAATCGCTGGCAGAGCTACCCGAGGTCACCAAGAACCAAATTTCGCACCGAACGCGGGCGATTGAATCCGTGCGACCGGCGTTGGTTGCCTACTTGGCCCACCGCCCTGCTTGAGCGCAAGACGCGCTTGCGTTGTGTGAAAATTGGCGGCAAAACACCTGGCTTATGGCAACCAACCACACGTACTACCTGGTAGCGAAACACCGAATGGCCGGTAAATTCGCAGGAGACACTGAGTTGGCGTCTGCGCTCCGCGGTCTGTACGAGCGTTTGCTCCAAGAGACAGAAGCCACGAGCGTTGATGGATGCTCCGTGTGGCGTGACGACGCCGACACGGTGCAGATTCGGGCGATCGTTGGCGGCGTAAGCCAGACGATTGACTCGGATAACGTGCGCGCGGCATTTGCGGGCGCAGAGTCGAGCAGCCAATGACTAGCAAACAGCCCGACAAAGAGCGCGTGGATGGAAAGCGCTTCGTCCTGATTTTTGTCGGACTGATCTGCAGCATTCTCGTCGTGGTGGTGGTCATCCGCGCGAGAAGACAAGCCGCGTGGAGTGAGGCCGGTGGGGATCGCATTGTCGACAACGTCACGCTCCCGGTTCGCCGGCGATAGGCAACGCTCGATACGTCTGCCTTGCGAATAGCTGGCGACCGTGGCTAGCTGCCCCACCGAAATTCATGGCAGCCCAAGACTCGACACAATCAAGCGACGCCCCGAGCAGTGACCTCGAGGGCATGATGCAACTGCGCCGCGAAAAAGCTGAGAGGTGGAAGCTCCTCGGATTTGGAGCATTTGCCAACGACACGGGGCCGTTGCATTCGATCGCATCGATCACTGCGTTGCACGAGGCAGACGACGCCGAGACGCTTGAGAAGCTCAAAACTGAGAATGTGGCCTATCGTGTCGCGGGCCGAGTGATGCTCTCGCGTGGTCAGGGCAAGCTAAAATTTATCAATCTCCGAGATGGTTCGGGCGAGATCCAGCTCTTTATCTCCAAGCGCGAAGTGCCGGACACAATCTGGACTCTGCTCGACGAGATCGATGTGGGAGACATCGTGCGTGCCGATGGACTCGTGATGCGGACCAAGACCGGGCAGCTCTCGATCATGGTGCAGAATCTCAAGCCACTCACCAAGGCCCTGCGTCCCATCGCCAAACACGATGGTGTTGAAGATGTCGAGGTTCGCTATCGCCAGCGTTATCGCGACCTCATCGAGAACCATGACGAGGTCGCGACACGGTTTCGTGCGCGCTCGTTGATTGTGCAAGCCATGAGGGACTTCTACTCGCAGCGCGATTTCATGGAGGTCGAGACGCCGATGCTGCATCCGCTCCGAGGCGGCGCGACGGCGAGGCCCTTCTCGACCCATCACAACGCGTTGGACGTAAACCTCTATTTGCGGATCGCCCCTGAGCTCTATCTCAAGCGGCTCGTCGTGGGTGGTTTTGATCGCGTGTTCGAGATCGGTCGGAGCTTTCGCAACGAAGGCGTGAGCGTCCGACACAACCCCGAATTCACGATGCTCGAGAGCTATCAAGCCTACGCGACGTACCACGACGTGATGGACAGCACTGAGGCCCTCTTGCGAGACGTTGATGCGCGTTTGCTCGCACGTTTTGCAGCATATGGAGAGAACCGAGCGTTCACATTCGATCACTTCGAGCGCCGCACGATGATCTCACTAGTGCGTGAGGTCGTCGTCGAAAAGCACGCTTCGATCGGGTCTGCATGGGCGCTGCTCGGCGGCACGGGCGACTATCGCGATGCACAGCGCGCTGCGCTCGCCGACAGCTCGCTCTCGCCCGCCGAGCACAGCCTGATCAAACGCGCGCGGACTGCCGGAGAGCTGCTGTTTTCGCTCTACGAACTGCTCGCAGAGCCTTCGCTCACCACGCGCTACCGCACGCCCGATGGGACCCAATCGGTTCCGGTCTTCGTGATGGACCACCCGCTCGACACTTCGCCACTCGCGCGCCAGATGGACCCCGAGAGACAGCGCGAGATCTATGGCGAAATCGAGGTCACGCTCTGCGATCGCTTCGAGCTGTTCATCGATGGACGCGAGCTGTGCAATGCCTTCTCAGAGCTCAACGATCCGATGGATCAGGCTCAGCGATTTCGCGGGCAGCTCGAGAACCGCAAGAGCGGCGACGATGAGGCCATGGACTATGACGCGGACTACATCCGTGCGCTTGAGTTCGGTATGCCACCCGCCGCCGGATTTGGGATCGGCGTGGACCGCTTGGTGATGCTCTTGACTGGGGCCAAATCAATCCGGGACGTGTTGCTCTTTCCGGCCATGCGGCCTGAGGGAGCGGTCTGAGTCCATGCAGTTTTTTCGACTGCTCTGGCTGCGCGGCAATGTCCTTGTCCCCGCTTGCTTCGCGCTTGGAGCAGTTGTCGCTTTAGTCGCGCTCGTTCAGCACGTTTTACTGCGTCGGCGAAGCGCGCTGGTGCGCGGGATCGCGGACTCTCTTGCGACCCTCGGTTTGGCGCTGACTGCCAAGTTCGCGGTCGCGGCTTCGCTCCAATTGTTGCGGCTTGAGCCCGAGGTTCATCCGCTGCGGCCAGCTTCCATGCGGCTGCTCGCGATCGGGCTCTTGATCGAAGCGTTCTTGGTCTCATCGTTCGTGTGGTTGCCCAAGCTCTTCGATGGCCTTGAGCGAACGACCGGCGCAATGCTCGTGGCGGTGCGGCAACTCCGCGCTCGAAAGAGCGGCTTTTTGACAGCGATTTCGTTCCTAGCCTTTCTTGGTGTTGGCCTGAGCTCTTTTGGTCTCTGCCTCACAATCTCGGTCATGGCTGGGTTCGGAAACGATCTCAAACACAAGATCCTTGGTAACAACGCCCACGTCGTGATCGACGTCGAGCGCGGCGGATTTACCAACTGGCGCCCTCTGGTGGACCGCATCCGCACTCTCCCCGGAGTGACAACCGCGACGGCCCTTGTACAGGGCGAAGTGATGATCACGTCGCAGACGAATCTGTCCGGTGTTCTCCTCCGCGGGATCGATCCCGAGGCACGAGGCACCGCGGACAACCTCCGTCGCGAGCTCATTCGTGGGCGCATGGAGTACCTCCAAGAGCCATCCCGGCTCCTGGAGCCCAGCTACGAGGACACCCGGCCGCTCACACCCCGGGACACAGAGCGCCCTCAAGCCACCACGGCGCCCCGTCCAGCGGCCCGCGGGCTCCCATCAGGGGTGGCACCGCTCCCTCCGCCTCCAACGCCGTCACCAGGCTCCTACGTCCTCCCGGGACTGATCATCGGGCGCGAGCTCGCGTCTAATCTTCATCTGCAGGTGGGCGACGAAGTGCGCGCAGTGTCCCCGTTTGGGGGAATGATCACTCCTGCGGGCCCCCTCCCGAAGACCCAGAGCTTTCGAATCGCTGGGATTTTCTATACGGGAATGTACGAGTACGACACCAAGTACGCGTTCCTGACCATCCGCGACGCGCAGTCGTTTTTTAACTATCGCGACAACGAAGTGTCGAGCATTGAGGTCCAAGTAAGCGATGTCGATAACGCCGAAAATGTCGCGCGAGCGATCGCGCCCATTGCCCGCCCGCAGTCACTGCGGGTTCGGGATTGGCAAGAGCTCAACCGCAACTTGTTTCGAGCGCTTAAGCTCGAGAAGCTCATGATGTTTGTGTTGCTCGGCGTAGCGATTTTTGTGGCTAGTTTTGCAGTCCTTGCGACGCTCTTGCTGCTCGTGATGGAGAAGGGCCGAGAGATCGCCCTTCTCAAAGCGCTCGGTGCAACCGATGGCTTTGTGGCCCGCGTATTTGTGTTCGTTGGGCTCTTGATTGGTCTGGTCGGCGCGACGCTTGGGGCAGGGACTGCGCTCATGGTGTGCACGCTGGTGCAAAAGCTAGGAGTACCGCTCGACCCCGAGGTTTATTACATCGACCGATTGCCAGTCCACGTGACCGCTTCGGACTTCGGAATGATTTGGCTCATCGCCGTTGGGGTGTGCTTGTTGGCTACGATTCTTCCCGCGATTCTTGCTGCGAGAATGCGCCCCGTTGAAGGAATGCGATTCGGATGATTGAAACCGCTCCACGTCCACTGATTGAGGTCGCAGACCTTCGAAAAATCTATACGCAAGAGGGCAAAGACCTCGAGGTGCTCAAGGGCGTCACCCTACGCATTGACTACGGCGAGATGGTCTCGGTTGTTGGTCGTTCGGGCGCAGGCAAGAGCACACTCTTGCATCTCTTCGGCACGCTGGATCGCCCCTCCGGCGGCACGCTGATCTTCAACGGCCAGTCCGTTGATCAGCTCTCAAGCAAAGAGCTGGCTGCGCTCCGCAACGAAATGATCGGGTTCGTCTTTCAGTTTCACCACTTGTTGCCAGAGTTTACTGCGCTCGAAAACGTGATGATGCCTGGGATTATCCGCGGTGAATCACGTCAAGCCCTACAGCTGCGCGCGAGTGAACTGCTTGAGCGAGTCAATCTTGGCGCGCGGATGCTCCATCGCCCCAGCGAGATGTCCGGCGGCGAACAACAACGCGTAGCGCTCGCGCGAGCGCTCATCATGCGTCCCAAACTGCTCCTCGCCGACGAGCCCACGGGCAACCTCGACACCGAGAACAGTGACCGAATGCACGAGCTGTTTTTCTCGCTCAATCGCGAGCTCGGCACGACGATGGTCATCGTGACCCACAACGAGCGATTGGCTCAACAAATGCCCCGAGTGGTCACCATGCGTGACGGGCGCGTCTTGGACGACTGCCCCGGTCAGACGTACGCGCCGTATCAGCCAGCCGCCGAACCGGTCAGCGACTCGCCCGCTTCATAACGGCCTGCATGCGTGCAGAAAAATGAGGGATCTCGGGAAACTTGGTGGTGAGCCAGGCGATCGCGGTCACCCGGTCGTCAAAGACCTTCGCCACGGCAGATCGCGCGACCGTCATGAGCGCTCCAGTGAGCACTGAGCGCACGATGATCGCTCGAAATCCGCCCATTGGAACGACCGCAGCGCTCACCCACGAGAGCCCCTCAAGCTCGCGTTGCATGAGCTGAATCATTTCGCGAAGCTCGTTGGCCTGATTGCTGTGGATGGTGTCTGTGTCCATGCAATGCAACACCGCCGTGGCGCTGGGAAACGCGCGCACGTTGCGACGGATCACTCGCACCAGGGTGCCAAGCTCAGAGACCGTCGGGGGCCGGGTGAAGTGCCCTGCGATCAGCCCATTGTCTGAGGCGAGGCCCATGTCAGGCAGGTCCAAATCCATGGGCTTAATGGAAACGGCACCTGATTGAGAACTCACGGCAGACCTACGGCTATCACAGAAGTGAAGCATCCAGTTGACGATAATCGCGGGCAAATTGCTTTGGCCCCGTCAGGTACGCTTGACGCGACACGAGGCATCAGTTAACCCTTCGCGCCCCGGTGCTTTTCGGCGGTGTTCGTGTCTCCACCATTCGTGGACACATGAAGCGGCTGTGAGCACGAGCTTTTGGCTGACATTTTGGCTAAGAACTCGTCGCCCACCTTCGACAGAACAGCAATCGATCCGGAACCAGTTGAACGCTGATCACCTAAATTCCATGAGGATCTGGTGACTGGCATAATGAGGAGTTGAATTCGTGGCCAATCATTCATCCGCCGAGAAGCGCAATCGGCAGCGTATCGTTCGCACCCTTCGTAACCGAAGCATCACAACCGGTGTTCGCACCTTGGTAAAGAAGGTCCGTGCTGCGATTGCAAAGGGTGACACCGTTGCAGCAGAGGAAGCCCTCAAGAGCGCGACCTCGCACCTGGACTCCGCGGTTTCCAAGGGTGTCATGCACCGGCGCACCGCATCTCGCTCGATCTCGCGTCTCAACGCGAGCGTTGTAGGCGCCAAGAAGGCCTGAGCCTGCCACGGATACCCACAGGGACAGCGGGAGGCGTGGGGCGCTGCCCATCAGAGCGTCGCTCTACCGCGGGTATCACGGACTGGCCAACGATACGTGTCGGCCAAAGAGCTCAACGACGTACCATTGGTCGTTGTCGTACGCGATCCCAATGCCGACATGGTCGAGCTGAGGATCCATACGAATGGCTTGGTGCGCAGGGCTCTGTGACAGACGCTGAAAAGCGAGCTCAAGCGAGGCTGCACGCACGATGTTCTCACCGAGACGTGCGGCACGGATGCCGTCGTGTCTCAGTCGTTGGTCTGGGGCATCTTCAAGCGGTGAGAGTCGATGGGCGACAGAGTGGCTCGCCGCAAGCTCGTTTGCACGACGCGACGATGCCTCATTGAGGATCGGGTCCGGCAGCACTGGCAGTCGATGGAGGCAGCCACGAAGCTCATTGAGCGCGTGGCGCCATGCGACACCATCTTGAGCTCGAAGGTGGCTCTCGCAAACCGGAGCTTGAGCGCCGATCTCCCACATCGCCCAAGGAGCAGGCCCCTGACCATCGTCCAAGACCAACTGGATTCGCCAAGACGCGTCACCGCGTAGGTTTGCGCCCTGGTCCAAGCGGCCTCGCTGTGACTCTCCTTCGCTTGACTGCGCGACCCAAGTCCCTGCCGTGTTTGCGTGCGGGTGGGCAACCGTCACGAAGACCTCGGAGGTGCGGTCCCGTCGCGCTTGGCGTACGAGCGTTGCGGGGGCGAGCCGCGGGGTCACAACAAGGGCCGTGCGCCCCCCTGATTGGCTCATCGCGCAGCGAGCGACTGTGGGCCCAAGATGTTGTTGACTAAGCCAGAGCTCCAGAGCGCTTCTGACCGCGGCCCCATCGCCCCGCCCAACCCATCTGCGCAACGAAGGAACGGGGATCCCACGCGCTCGAGCGATGGACTCCAGCTCGGTAATGGATGGACGAGCTTCGTCTGAGAGGCTCATCGCAGCGGCAGATTCGAGCCTCAAATCTGGGACACAGTACCGGGCGAGCCAAGCGGGAGTCTCCGCAGGATGATGCTGCGCATAGCCAGTCGAAGGGGTCAGCCCGAGGTGGATCAGAGTAGCAATGGCGACCCGTCGAAGCATTGAAACTCTGGACGCTATAACGCGAGCGCGAAGGGATCGAGTTTGCGACAGAAATTCCCCGGGATGATTGCCGTGTTTGGTCACGATCGCGTATACGAAGGGAGCTACAGTTTCGGATGCCCCGGCGGCACTTGGTCAGTCCATTCAGTCGCCCACGAGGTTCCGATTTTTTGCCTTATTGTTGAGACGGCATTGCGTTCGGTACGAAGAATTTGCCTGCTCAAATCGTTCGATCAAGGAGTTCTCCATCGTGAAGAGCAACAAACCTGTTGGGTGTCTCGTGGGCGCCCTGTTGTCGATTGCATCCACCGCCAACGCACAGTCTGCGCCTCCCGCTGCGGGTGCTCCAGCGCCACAGCCCGCCACCGAGAGCCCTCCGCCGCAACCCAGCAGCCAAGACCAAAACGCAACGGTCTCAGACAACGCTCGCGTGAACGCTGCGACCACGGGTCCCGAGTCTCTGCCATTGCACTCGCCCGATCGACTGCTCATGCGAGATGTCGGCTCTACGCTGAGCCTTGGTTGGCGTATGTGGGGTGCTGCAGTACCAACCTTTATTATTGGCCTCTTTGCCAAAGTTGAGGGCGATTGGGCTGGCGGCGGCGGGTTGGTCACTGGCCCAGAGCTGGTCTATCGCAATGGCGCCGTCGACATCGTGTTGGGCGTGCAGTACGTGGGTTATTACTCGGGCTACGGGCACCTCCGCGGGATCAACGAGCCTGTGAGCGCGACCGAGCAGATCAAGGCTGATTTGTGGTCGATCCAGTTCACGTCGCACTTCTTGTACGGCATCCGCGCGGGTCGCTATTTTGAGTTTCAAATCGGCGCTGGGATCGGTGCCGGTTTCATCGGCGGAACACTCAATCGCTACCAAGCACGACAGACCGCAGATGGCAGCTTTGAGGCCTGTCTCCAGTCTGACGCCGTGCCGATTGAGCCCTGCAACAGCCGGGTCAACAACCATTTTGCAGCCTCGCGAAACGCGCAAGGGCAGGGCTCCGGGGGTTACCAAGAGAACAACTGGATCACCAACGGCGGGGGCTACGTCCCGCTCATCATGCCGTGGCTCTCGCTCCCACACATGGCGTTTCACTTTCGACCGCACCGCCATTTCGATTTTCGAGTCGAGGGCGGCTACAATCTCATTGGCTTCTACGGCGGCGGATCGATGCACTATGTGTTCTAAGCGGGCTTAGGGTCGTTAGAGGGAGAGCGGGGGGATCCGTGGGGGAGCACAGACACGTAACCTCGTCGCGGTCCCCGCCGTGTCAGGCACTTAGAGGTCGCGGCTCCGTTCGTGTGCGACAGCCAGTGTCCTCCACCCTGACGCTGTTGGAGTGCCCAGGGGCTGGCCCCCCATCATGACAATCCGTCCAAAGTTGTAGCTGAACGCGACACGGATGTCAGAGAGCAGCGCCCAACCAGCGGCTTGATTCTGTAGAATTGCAGCATTTCTACAGAGTATTTGCGCTATGGCACGGCGATTGAATGAGGCTGTGGCGGTCACCCCGACCACCAGCTGTGGATCTGCTGGGTTTAGGCATTGAGTGGCGGCTCAAGACCTACAACAAAAGATCCACAACACTTACTTACTCACTGCTTAGATTCACTCTTTCATTGGCTTAGCTGCTTTCTTGAATAGCCTTTGATCGAAGGGCCCTTCGATCTTCTTATTTGCTCTCAAGGGAGAACAAAGCATCTCACGCTTATGTTCCCTCCAGCGCGCCTAAGAAGTTTAACTTGTCTTCACTCATGACAGTCTAACTTGACCTTGCATTCTGGGACCGCGATACACAATGCGCTGGTTCGTTTGCTGGCTCCCAAAGCCTTTGTTCTTCAACCCCCATCCGTGGGTGGCACCTAACTGCCTCCTCGGATGGGGGTTTTTCGTTGTGGAACATTCGCGGAGCAGAATCGAATGGCTTCGGCAGCACACAAAGATGCGAGAAGAGTCGTTTCGACGAGCGGATCAATGCGGTATGGTCCAAACGTCATGGTCCGTATTGCTTCGTGCCTTCTCCTCCTGATTCCTTCGTTGCTTCTGGGCGGTTGTAGCAATCACTCCGATCAGTTGGCTCGAGCAGAGCAAAATTTTCAGGAAAATCGCTACCGTGCTGCGTTGGATGGTCTCGAGGATCTCGAACATCATCGCTACTCGCTCTCGGCCGGTGAACGCGTGCGCTACGACGTCGCGCGCGGGATGGCAGCGCTGCGCCTTGAGCAACCCCGTGAGGCACGCTACTGGCTCTCTCTTGCCCGTGAAGAGGCCGCCCAGGAGCCCTTGGCGCTCACGCGGTCGATGCGCACAGAGATCGACCGGATCATGGTGGTGACCGATCCCCTCGCGACAACGACTCCCCCAAGCAGCGACGCTGGCACCGACGCCTCTGCGCCCTAAGCTGGCAATGAACCACGAGCGTGGGAGCACTTCACAGACAGCGCCCCTAAACCCGGCTTCACTAGCTCGCGTGAAGCTGGTCTTTGAGCGCGAGCTTTCGCTTCTTCACCGCAGAGAGCTCGGTCTGTTCGTCCGGAGTAAGAAACGCTCTTCGGGTCAACTCCACCGCACGTGAGTCCAGTCGGACCTTCTCTTGCGCAAGGTCACTGACGTTTACCGCTCTTGCCTCAGTCTTACTGCGTCTGGCCATCGGTCGATCTCCTGTCGTTGACACCGCTCCCACCGCGAGAGCGTTGGACCGCGATTGGACGAAGACTCAGGCTTGGCGTCAAGGCCGGCGACCCAACAAACGCAGCAAAGAAGCAAGCCTATTCTTCGGGTTCGAGCGTCAACTGAGCTACGACGCCGAAGTCTTCGAGGGTTGTTGTGTCACCGGTGATTTCGCCATTCGCGGCGATCTCTTTGAGCAACCGGCGCATGATCTTGCCTGAGCGAGTCTTTGGGAGTCCCTCGGTGAACCGGACGACATCGGGGCGCGCAAAACGGCCAATTTCGCGCGCGACTTGCTCGGCGAGCTCGGTCTTAAGCGAAGCAGACGCGGATTGATTTGGGCGAAGCGTCACGAAGGCGACCAGGGCTTGGCCTTTGATCTCATCGGGGCGTCCCACGACGGCGGCCTCTGCGACTGCGCGGTGGGCGACGAGCGCGGATTCGATCTCGGCAGTGCCCAGCCTGTGGCCAGAAACATTGACCACATCATCGACGCGGCCCATCACCCAGAAGTAGCCGTTCTCGTCTCGACGCGCGCCATCGCCGGTGAAATAAATCCCCGAGTCACCCTGAATTTCGGCCCAGTATTGTTTCGCGTAGCGTTCGTGATCCCCGTAGATCGTTCGCATCATCGAGGGCCAAGGTCGCTGGATCACCAAGTAACCACCTTCGTTGTCTGCGCACTGTGAGCCGTCTTTACGGACGACGTCGGCGACCACACCAAAGAACGGGAGCGTCGCGCTGCCAGGCTTGGTCGGGATCGCGCCTGGGAGGGGCGAGATCATGATCGCGCCCGTTTCGGTCTGCCACCACGTGTCTACGATGGGACAGCGGCCGTTTCCGATGACGCGTTGGTACCACATCCACGCTTCGGGATTGATGGGCTCACCGACGGTGCCCAACAGCCTGAGCGATGACAAGTCATGCTTCATCGGCCACTGTTCGCCCCAGCGAATGAACGAGCGAATCGCGGTGGGAGCCGTGTAGAAAATGGTGACTCCGTAGCGCTCACAGAGCGACCAAAGTCGTCCCCGGTCAGGGTAGTCCACCGCACCTTCGTACATCAGCACGGTGGCACCGTTGAGCAGCGGACCATAGACCACGTAGCTGTGCCCGGTGATCCAGCCAACATCGGCTGTGCAGAAGTAAGTGTCGCTCTCGTGAAGATCGAAGACGTACTTGTGCGTGACAGCGGTGCCCACCATATAGCCGCCGGTCGTGTGGACGACACCCTTGGGTTTTCCGGTGGTTCCGGAGGTGTAGAGAATGAAGAGAGGGTGCTCTGCGTCCACTGGCAACGGCGCGCTGGAAGCACTTACGGCCTCGGCGACCTCGTGCCAGTAGTGGTCGCGACCGGGCTCCATCGGGACTGATTGCCCCGTACGTCGAAACACAACGGTGTGGCGGACCGAGGGGCATCCACTGATGGCGCGATCGACGGTCTCTTTGAGCGGGAGGACCTGGCCACGACGGTAACCTCCGTCGCAGGTCACCACGAGCGAGGCTGTGGCGTCGTTGATTCGGTCGCGGAGGGCCTCGGCAGCGAACCCGCCGAAGACCACTGTGTGGACCGCGCCGATACGAGCGCATGCGAGCATCGCGATGGCGATTTCGGGGACCATGCCCATGTAAATCGCGACGCGATCGCCGGTTCGAACGCCCAGCTTTCGGAGCACGTTTGCGAACACGCAGACCTCGCGATGAAGCTGCTGATACGTGAGGGTGCGGGTCTCGCCAGGCTCGCCTTCCCAGATAATCGCTGCCTTGTTGCGTCGCAGCGATTGCGCGTGGCGATCCACCGCGTTGTACGAAATGTTGGTGCTCCCGCCGATGAACCAGCGAGCATCTGGGGGATCCCACGCGAGCGCTTCTTTTGGCTGCGAGAACCAATGAAAGCTCTGCGCCATGTCCATCCAGAACCCATCAGGATCTTGGATGCTCTTGTTATAGAGTTCTTGATATTGCTCGAACGAGCGGACGTGCGCTCTTGAAGCGAACTCTTCTTCGGGTGGAAAAACCCGCGATTCTTTCAGCAAGCTCTCGATAGACCACTGCGACATAACATCACCCTCGGTGCGCAACAGAGCGTCTCTCGACACTTCAGGCGGGGACACCTGCATACGCGCTTCGGGGGAGGCTATGTTGATTAGGCCACTCTCGTCATCGCCAACCAACACTGACGTGCGATTCGGGCCAGTGCCACTGAGTTCTATCTAGTAACTCGCGCGCGAAATGACCTCACTCAAGAGCTTGCGCGGGTCATCGTTGATCCCATCGAGAAGCGAGTCGCCTACGCACTGTCCGTCGTTAACCAGCGCTTCGATAGGATCGAGAAAGATCCCTTCGTCTTGGTCTTGCGCGTTGCGGATGTCGCGACGCTTGAGCCCAGACCGCGCGAGCGAGAGGAGCTCAACTGCGAGTGATTGAACGGATTGGCCAGCGATTTTGGCCTGAAGTGCGTTGGAAGCGATGTCAGCGCGGGCCGACTCAAACGCTTCGTAGCCGAGGCTGAAAAAGCGCGCGTGGGCTGCGTCGAGCGCCTCCTGATCGTAGAGAATTCCGGCAAAAATCGCGGGGAGGGCGTTGCCGAAGTGCGCGGGAACGCCGTCGGCCGAGCGGACCTCGAGGGTGCTCTTGAGCCGCACCTCGGGAAACAGTGTGTTGAGGTGCGTCTCCCAGTCGGAGAGCGTGGCATGTTCGCCCTCGATGCCCTCTGCCATGAAGCGACGGAAAGTGTAATCCGTGGCTTGTTTTACTGTGCCACCGCGCTTGAGCAGGAACATCGGGACGTCTTGCGCCCACGCGATGTAGTCGCCGAGCGTCGCATCGGGATTCCACATTTTGGGGAGCAATCCCGCGCGAGAGTTTGCGACGTCTAACCATACCCACGCGCGGTTTGAGGCGAGGTCGGTGAGCTTGCCTTCGGCGAGTCGGCTGTTGGCAAAGATGGCCTGGACGATGGGTGAGAGCGCGAGCGAAACCTGGAGTTTTTTGATCGCGTCGCGTTCGCTTCGGTAGTCAAAGTTGGCCTGTACGGTGGCCGTACGACGCATCATGAGCAGACCGCGGCTGCCCTGCGTAGGGAGGTAGCGTTGCATGATGGGGTAGCGACCCTTGGGCACCCAGTCGAGGTCTGAATCTCTCGCCGTCGGGTGATATCCCAGGCCAATCCAGTGCACGTTCTTGGCGCTCTCGAGGCTCGCGAGCTCTTCGCGGTGCTGTTGAACTTCGGCCGCGACGGCGTGGACATCAGGCAGCGGTGCTCCTGAGAGCTCAAATTGGCTGCCGGGCTCAAGCGTAATGGAGGCGTTGGCGCGGGTGAGGGCGATGAGCGGCACTTCGTCGCTCTCGGAGACTGCAGTCCATCCGAAGCGAGACCGAAGCTCCGCCATGATTGCGACGACGTCACGAAAATGAAGGGGGGTTCCGTCACTTCGAATCCCGAATTTTTCGGCTTCGAGACCAATGAGTGAGCTGGTTCGCGCCATCGCGCCTTCGAAAGGGATCAGAAGATCCTGGGGATGTTGCAGGAGCTTGGACGTTGTAGCGGGGGACTGCATGCTTGTGACGCAACCCTACAACGCACCCAGGCCAATCGGTTCCGCTGTTAATACTTCTTCGTGTTTCTCAGTTTGCAGAAACCCAGCGGATCGGGGCGACCGCGACTGCGACCGAAGTGAAGGGTAAACAGAACTCGCCAAGCCGATGAATCTCGCATTCGGACCGCAGTAAATCCACCGAAGTAGGCTAGTCTCTCGCGCGCATGAGCAGTCGCATTGAAGCAGGCATCACGGTCGAAGGAAGCATCCGCGGTGAGGGCCAACTAGAAGTCGCTGGACGCGTCCGAGGCGCATTGACACTAAACGGCAAGCTGATTGTCGTCGAGGGCGGCATCGTCGAGGCAGACGTCGAGGCGACCGACATCGAGGTCAGGGGCTTGCTTGCAGGCAACGCGACAGCGCACGGCAGCGTCCAGGTCCATGCGGGCGGCAAGCTTGAGGCGCGTGTGAAGGCTCCTCGGCTTGTCATCGAAGATGGCGCACTCTTTCGAGGTGAGTTGACGTCCGGCGTGAGCATGACAGCGGCAGAATCCACAGGTCGCCCTCATGCCATCGAAGCGCATGGCCCCGTGCCTGCCCCTCGCGAACGCCCCTCGCGTAACGTCAGAGAGCGCGAACCGGTGCGTGAGCGCGAACCGGTGCGTGAGCGCGAACCGGTGCGTGAGCGCGAACTGGTGCGTGAGCGCGAACCGGTGCGTGAGCGCGAACCGGTGCGTGAGCGCGAACCGGTGCGTGAGCAGCCCCAGGAGCCACGCGTGGTCACGCCTCGCGCGAAGCGGGTCCAGGCATTTGCTCTCCCAGAAGAGACTGAAGCGCCGACGCAAAGCACGGCTAAATCCCTACCCAAGCGCGCGTCTTCATTTGCCGAGAAGGGCGCAATGCCGAGCCTTCCGCGTGGACGCACCACGTTGCGCGTGCGGGAGAATCAGACGTGACAGACGTGCGCTCGCGACTGCTGGATAAGCTTCGAAGAGATGCCTATCGCGAAGGTACGTTTACGCTGGCATCCGGAAAGACCAGCGATTTCTTTATCGATTGCAAGGCCGTGATGCTCAGCGCAGAGGGCCACTCGCTCTGCGCCGAGGCGTTGCTCGCGCTGCTTGACGTCACAGAGCGAGCATCGAGCGAGCGAGCGTCTGTTGTGGCGGGAGTGGCCCTGGGTGGATGTCCGCTCGCGAGCGCGCTGTCGCTGTTGTCGTTTCAGCGTGGCCAACCGAGAGACGCACTCTACGTGCGAAAAGAGAGCAAAGATCACGGGACGCGGTCGCTGATCGAGGGGCGCGCGGCGCCTGGTTCTCGGGTGGTGCTGCTTGAAGATGTGATGACGACTGGCGCAAGCTCGAAGCTCGCGATTGAGAGGCTTCAGAGTGCGGGCTATGTTGTCTCTAGTGTGCTTGCGTTGGTCGACCGTGAAGAGGGCGCCGCAGCAGCGATTCGAGCGCTCGGGATCGAGGCACACGCGCTCTTCACTCGGGGAGACTTTGTGAAGTGAAACACAGCTCAAATGCGTCGCGAAGGCTCGCTTGGGTTGTCGGTTTGGCTTCGCTCAGCGCGTGTGGGCGACCAGGACCTGTCTCGCTCGCCAACCCGCAAACGGCGGTCACCAGTGATGTCTATGAATCGCTGCTGGATCGTTGGACTCGTGACTTTGAGGTGCTCGATGTGGGCGGAGGTCTCGAGTCACGACTGGGCGTCACGGCGACGTATTATTCACGAGAATTTCGGCACGCGTATGTCGCTAGGCTCGGGCAAATGTCCACGCGATCTCAAGAAGAACGCGGTCGAATGCTCGCTGCTTCTTTGACCGCTGCGGATGAAGAGCATGAGTTCTTCGTTGCGCTTGTCGCGCAGTACCCTCGATGGGCCGAGCTGGACCGTCCCACGGCGGCATGGCGAGTGCGATTGATTGACGATCAGGGCACTGAGCACGAGCCTTTGCGTATTGAGCGGTCGCGCACCGCGACAGCCACCGAGCGCGCACTCTTTTACTATTGGACTCCGTGGAGAGCGGTGTTTCACCTGCGATTTGCCGCACAGACGGCCGCAGGACAGCCGGTGTTTCGGCCCGGGATGCGGCACTTTATCTTGCGATTCGCGGGTCCCTACGGGACCGCAGATTTGCGCTGGGATGTCCGCACGCCATGACGGTGCCTGCGTTGCTTGAACTCGATCGAGTCACCAAGCGACTTCGGGACGGTGCCAGGGCTGAGTTGGTCGCCGTTGATCAGGTTTCGCTAGCGATTTTGCCGGGGGAATGTCATCGAATCGTTGGAGCCTCGGGCGCTGGAAAGAGCACGCTCTTGAGTCTCGCCGTGGGACTTGTGCAACCGACGGAGGGTGAAATCACGTTTCGTGGTGAGGTGTTTTCGCGAGCGCGTGAGTCTCATCGGAGCGAGGTACGTCGCCGGTTCATGGGCTCGATGCTGCAACAGCTGGGGCTGATCGCCTCGATGAGTGTGCGCGAGAATCTCTTGGCGGCAGAGCGTATGGTGCGCGCGCCTCGACGCGATGAGTTGGCGGCCTATACTGAATTATTGCAGGCGTTTGATCTCACCCCATTGCTTGAAGCGCGTGTCCAGACTCTGTCGGGTGGCGAGCGCCAGCGTGTCGCGATTGTGCGTGCGCTCGTGGGGAGTGAGCGTGCGTTGTTCGTGCTCGATGAGCCCACCGCGCACCTCGATGACAAGCACACTGAGACCCTGATCGCGCTGCTCTCGGAGTCGATGGCGAGAGGTTGTAGCGTGATCGTCGCGACCCATGACGGGCGCCTGTCGCGACTGGGAACCTCTCGGGTCTTGGCGCAGGGGCGCCTGGACAAGTGACCTTCGAAAACCTCACGAATCCCTGGATTTTTGCGAGGATTGTCATCGCCTTGGCGGGCGTTGTGTTGGCCTCGATTGCGGCGCGCGCTGCCCTTGGCGCCGCGAGGATGGACGCTCGGGCTTCTTCGGACGAGCCTTCGCTTTCGGCGGAGCGTTCGTTCGAGCTGGCCTCGGTGGCGCTGTGGCTCGCCTTGGGGCTTGAGAGCCTCTCGGTGTTTGCGTCCATTGTCGTCGCAGACAGGGTCTCGAGCAGCATTCGAGGCGCACAGTGCGCATTCGCGATCTTTGATCAGGGCGCGTGGGGTCCTCGTGCGTTGGCAATTGGGACCCTGGCGGCGTGTGCAGCGGCGATGTGGCAAGGCGTCGCTCGTGTGGATCTTCAGCGTGCGAAGAGTGCGCTGCGACGGCCGCTGGCCTTAAGCGCCTTGGTGTGCGTCGCGCTGGTCTGGCTCGACGCAGCCGCGACCTCGATAGCCTTTTTGTCAGTCGATTTACGAGCCCACGCGAGCTGCTGTGCGGCCTCTCTTGTGCAGCAAGGTCTGCTGCGTGCGGGCGCAGAAGGGGGTGACGGCGTCTCGCTCACCCTTGCGATCCTGGGCGTCTGGTGCATCGGCGTGGGACTTGTTGCACGCTCTCGGAGCGCACGTTGGGCGACGGTTGGGACTGTATTTTCTCTGATCTTTGTAGTGCTCGGCGTTGTGTTTGCCCGAGACGTTTCGGCTCCATACTTGTTTGAGGCGCCTCTTCGGCGTTGCGCTTACTGCTTGCTTCGATGGCGAGACGCAGGGCTTCTTGGTGGCGCGATCGTTGGTCTGTTGACCGCGCTCGCGCTCACGGCGGCGCACCGGCTCGGGACGATTCTAGCTGTGTTTTTGCTGAGAGAATCGCTGTCTACAGAATCAACCATTGTGCGGACACGGTGGCGATTGTTAGCGCTGTTGCTGGTGTGCGGGGCGGCCATCGTGCTCCCTGTGATTCGCTATGGCGCGATGACCGGCACGCTGCGTCTCTGGGGCGGATAGCGGGGGCCTTAGGGATGGGTGAGCTCGCCGAGGCTCTGTTGGGTGAGCTGGTCGAAGGGCAGCGCCTCGCGGCCGCCATGATCTCGGCGAAAATCAGCGACGTGATCCAGAGTGACCGGCACGAAATCAGGGCCCATCGGCCCGACGACACGCGAGCCAGCGACGAAGCGCACTTCGCGCACATCGCGCCGTTGGTTGGCGGGGCCGTAGTACTCAATCACCCAGTGATTTTGCAGAGGATGCGATGGAGTCGCGAAGCGATAGCGGACCATACAGCTCGGCGTGTCAAAGGCGATGGGGCCTGATGACGTCTCTGCACCAGCGCGCCAACGAGAGGTCGGAGAGATGGACATTCCGCAATGCGCGCAGCGCTGTACAGGCGCTCGGCGGCAGGCTGCAGCGAGCGAGACAATCAACCAGAGCGCGTCGCGACGATGGATCCTCAGGGTCATTCACCAAGCCAACGTGTGATGGCCTCGGCGACGCCTCCTCCCGAGCCCGCTGGGGCCTCGAGGAGATCGGTGGCGCTGGCTCGGACAAGCTCAAGGCTCTGACCCATGACAAACGATCGGCCTGCAAATTTGAACATCGGAACATCGTTAAGCCAATCGCCCACAGCGCACACGTCTTCGCGCGCAATGTTGAGTGACTGAGCGAGCTTCGCCAAACCAACCCCCTTGTCGACACCGTAGGGTCGGATCATCAGAACGTGCTGGTCGCCCGACGATCCTGCGCGCCAGGCGTCTGTTTGGATCGCCTCGGGGTGCTCTCTTGTGAGCTGGTCACGAGCTTGTTGAATCGCGCTCTGCGGTCCGATCGCAAGGACGATGGCGACGGGGTCGCTCTGCTTCCATCGCTCGCTGCGATGTAGATCATCGTAGACGTGCACATTGGGTGTCCACGTACGGACGTAGTGAAGCCAGGGTGTTCCGCGAACATCCGCGTGGATTTCGCCTGGCAAAAACACGAATGGGGCGAGCCCGAGTTCGTGCGTAACCAGCGTCGCGCGATGTGCGGCCGCGTCCGAGATCCCCGTCTGCTCCAGTGTGCGACCCGTACGAGGGCAGGCCAAGAGCCCGCCGTCTGCGCAGATGAGTGTTGTGTCTAGACTCAGCAATTTTGCAGTCGGCAGCGTCCCTGTCGTGATTCGACCCGTGCAGAGCGTGACCAATACGCCACGACGTCGAGCCGACTGGATCGCGTCGATGTCTTCAGGCGCGACGGATCCATCGCGGCGCAGGAGTGTCCCATCGAGGTCAAGCGCGAGCAGTTTGTGGTTCATGACGAGGCGGCCCCGCGAGTTGGAAGACAGATGACAATTTGCTCAGAGATCACGGCAGACAGCCCCTCAGAAAGACCCGCGGATCCCGATTTCAGTGGGGCCTACGGACAAACATAGCCCGTTGAGGGTTGGGGGCGCACCCGCAGGGCGCGTGGCGTAGAGCAGGCCCGCAGCGGCGCCAAAGCCAACCGCGAGTGAGAACATCGTTGCCGAAGTGACGAAGCCTGCGGTGGCGCCATCTCGGGTCGCGCGGGCGCCTCCGTTGTCTCCCATGCGCAGCAGTGACTCTGCGCGAGACTGCTCGACAATTCCGATGGCAAGCGAGACTCCGGCGACCGCTACGCTTGCCAATCCCACGCCGGTAAAAGACCAAAAGAGCGCATCGGCACGCCCCAAACGACCACCTCCCCAGACAAACTCGAGAGGTTCGGTGCGCGCGCCCACGATGCGAGCGATGATTCGCTGCGTGCGCTCACGCTCAACCTGATCGGTCGTTGAGCGTTCGTATCGTTGGTAGGCCCGCAGGGCGTCATCGAGTCGTCCGAGACGCTCGTAAACGAGGCCCAGATTGTAGTCGAGGTCCGTGAGGTTTGGGTTGAGCTGGAGCGCCGCCTCAAGCTCGGCGATGGCTGCACGATACCGGCCCGATGCGTAGTGGACGCGGCCTCGCTCGTAGTGTGCAATCGCGCGGACCGATTGGCTTCCGCGGCTCGCGCCACCGAGGGCGACGGGCTCGTGTTCGCGGGGCGTCGGAGGAGCCGAGCCCGGGGAGGGTGCGCCACCCCCGACTTGTTGCGCCAGCGCAGTGCGTGCATCGAGCGAGAGCGAGGCGATCGCTGCACAGACCATGAGACCAGGCCGCAATCGTGGAGCTGACAAAATCGCAAAGGGAGTGCGCACGGCGGTCGCGGGACAATACTGGATTGGCGGCTAGAAATGGAGCTTGTACGCGAGGGTGATAGCGTTCGGGTTTCAATGCCTCGACGCGAATTATTTAGGGCACACACTCACCCACGCGCTTATTGTTTCGCAGCGAGCGAAAATGGCCTTCACAGACCCAATCGCAGGCTCACGTATTGTGCGCTGCCCTGGTTGACCCTTGGCGTCGCGCTGTCTGCGACAAGCGCACATGCGCAAGCCACGTCAGGGGCTCTTCTGGCGCCAGGCGAGACCGTCGCTGGTGGAACGTCGGCGGACGCAACGCGAGTCAATCCGGCTTTGTCTGCGCTCATTCGGCGTGGCGGTTTGCGGATTTTTCATGCGACGGAGCTCAGCGGTCCTTCGACGCGATCGACGCCAGTTCTCGATGGAACTTCTGTCACGTACGCGACGCCGTTGCCGCTGGGCTTCGGCTTGTCTGTTGGCGCCGCGTGGCTTCGACCCAGGCTCGGAGCGAACCTTCAGCATCAAGTGAGCGCCGACGTTGGGTTGTCGTACATGGTCGTGCCGGGGCTCTCGCTGGGCGCGCGAGTGAGAGGCACTGGGACAATCGCTTCGCCTGCGATTTCTCAGACCGAAGGAGTCTCCCTTGATCTCGCTGCCCTCTGGCGACCCACGCCCTGGATCTCGTTGGGCGTCGCGGTGCCCCAGATCGCGGGGCCGCGTGCGCCCACGCTTGGGCTGCTGCGTTCGGTCACAGCGGGCGTCGCGTTGCGGCCGACTCAGACCGACGCGCTTACGGTCGGGATCGATGGCACGGTGACTGAGGCGCTCACGAGCACGTCGCGGGCTTCGGTGGTATCGGCGCTCCCGTTCGGACGATTGCGCGCTGAATTTGCACTCGATACGCCCTCGTTGGCTTGGCGCGCGATGGCTGGCGTGGAGCTAGCTTGGTCGAACTATTCGCTTGGCGGCGGCGCGATCTTCGGAGGTACTGGCGGGAGTGTTGACGGACCGACTGGCTTCTATGCGACGGCGGGTTGGGATGACGAGCGACACAACGCGTTGCCCGAGGCGGCGATGGTCGTCGTGGTGAAGGTCGAGGACGACCTAGGCTCGCGCGGGCTCGCGAGACTGCTGCTGCGACTTGAGCGAATGCGCCGTGATCCCGCCGTTGTGGGCGTGCTCTTTGTGCCTCGTGCGCAGGTCGGTGGGCTGGCCGGAGCCGATGAGCTTCGCGAGGCATTTGCCAGGTTTCGCACGTCCGGAAAGCACGTCGCGTGTCACCTCGAGGAGCCCACAAACTCGACCCTGCTCGCGTGCAGCCATGCTGAGCGTATCGCGATCGATCCTGCGACCATTGTGCGGGCGGCAGGGATCCGGGCGACGCGATTTTTTCTCGGGGACGCGCTGAGTCAGCTGGGAGTTCACGCGCAATTTGTCCGTATTGGGCCTTGGAAGAGCGCGCCAGAGCAGTTTACGCGCTCGGGCTCCTCGCCCGAGGCCATCGCACAAGAGTCATCGCTCCTCGATTCGCTCTTGGATCATTTGAGCAGGCAAATCGCAGAGGGCCGCAACATGACGCCGGCACGCGCGCAAGAGACGCTGCTCGGCGGTCCGTATACCGCGGCCGAGGCGGTCGACCGTCACCTCGCGGATGAGCGCGAAATGCTAGACGCATTTGGGCGCTCCCTGGCACGCACTTGGAACGGCAGCCTCGTTCGATGGAGCGCTTATGTTCCGAGGCAACATCGCGCTTGGTCTGGTGGGGCTGCCGTCGCGGTGATCCACATTGACGGCGACATCGTCGAGGGTGAGTCACAAGATCTCCCCGTGATCGGAGCCATGGTGGGCGAAGAGACCCTTCGGACAGCCATTGAAGCCGCGATGAACTCTCCGCGCGTGGCAGCAGTCGTTTTGCGCATTGATTCGCCTGGCGGGAGCGCCACCGCGAGCGAGCACATCTGGCGCGCGATCGATCGCTTGGCGCGTCGCAAGCCGCTCATTGTGAGCGTTGGGCGACAGGCTGCGTCGGGCGGATACTACGTCGCAGCGCCCGCGAGAGAGATCTTCGTCAACGCCAGCGCGCTCACCGGATCTATTGGAATTTTCTTCGGAAAAGTAGACATCTCGGGACTGCTTACGCGTCTGCACGTGGGCGTCGAGACCTCACGGCGTGGCCCACATGCAGACATGGACTCGATCTATCGCGCCTTTGACGAGTCCGAGCTGGTCACTGTCCAACGGCTGATCACCGAGTCCTACAATCTGTTCTTGTCGCGCGTCGCTTCTGGACGACATCGCAGCGTGGGTGAAGTGCATCACCTAGGCGAGGGGCGCGTGTTTACCGGCCGCATGGCGCTCGCAAACGGCCTCGCAGATCGCGAGGGAGGGCTCTTGGTCGCGCTGGATCGTGCGGCCGCGCTTGGAGGTCTGGGCGAGACCTTCGATGTGATCGAGCTCCCTCGGCCGGACGCGGGTCTACTCGCGTTGGTCCGCAACGCGGTGGGCGTGAGCGACCCACGAAGTTTTGTCGCGGCGCTGATGGCCAACAACGAAGTCGGCGACTCGCTCCGATGGCTGTATGCGTCAGCGCGCGCTCCGCAGGGCGCCATGATGGCGATGACCGAGTGGCCTATTGCGCTACCGTAACACTGCCTCCCTGTGACATTCAATGTCACAAGCATCTGTCAGCGATTTTACAGTCTCTGCGCGATTTCAACGAGCTTTCGTAGGGCCACAAAATAGGCGCAATCTGGAGCGAATGCGCTTGGGTCTGTTAAAGAGCTAGCACCATGGCATCACGCGAATTGGCGCTCAAGCTTCTAGAACTGGCCGAACCTCTCGTTGAGCAGCTCGTCGAGCACGACCCAGTCGCGCGCAACGCCGTCTACGAAGCGCTCGACAGCACGGTGGACTATGCGTTGCCACCGACGATCGACGAGCGCTGGCGGCTGACCGCGTCGCTGCGTTCACCCGATGGGCGCACGGTGCTGAAGCCGGTCATCGGGGTGCTCCCCGCGGGGACTCCGGACATCGCGTGTTCATGCGCCAATTTTGGATTCTGCGTGCATGTCGCCACGCTTTTGGTCGACGCCGCCGCGAGCGAGCCGTTGCGCGAGGCCTTGCGAAAGGGCACCTCGACTTCGGCCGTTCTGGACACCCTGTTGGATGCGCGCAGCACATTTCGCGAGCGCTTTGATCGCAGCCGTGTGTTGCGTAACTGGCTTCCGCCCGAGGCGCGGCGCGTCGATGGACCGTTTGAGACCTCGCTCGCCGTGGAGATCTTGGACACCGCGGTCGCGATCGCGCCGGAGTGTGTGTTTGAGTTTAGGGTCAAGACCGAGGGCTCGCGTACGCTGTTAGATCCGGACGATCTCCCGACGATTCGCCTGCCAGAACCCTACGATTCTGCGCTACGTCAGTGTCAAGCGATGACACGTGGTCGCAAGGGCTTCACGGTGCGAGGCACGCAAGCCAGCCTGGTGCTTCAGCTCCTTGAGGGAGTCCCTCTCCAGAGCGAGTCCGACAGCTCACCCATTCACTGGGGACACCGGCCGTTGCGTCTGCACATTGTCAAATCGAGGTGGTCTGCAGATGAGCTACGTCGCGTGGCGAGCGGCGCGAGAGCGCGAGATGCCGCGTTGATTTCGGCTGAAGAAGAGCAGGTCGATGCGCTTGAGGGGCGATGGCGTAGCGACGACCGCGCGATCGATCTACCGCTGCGCGAGTGTGTGATGGTCCGAGGCCCGCGGAGCTATCTCTGGCAGGCAGGTCGCAACACACTGCACAGCGTCTCGGCGGACGTCGACCTCGACACTGCGATCAAGCTTCAGCGCAGACCTGCGGTCCCACTACCCTTTGGTGACAGCAAGGCGCTCTACCAAACCCTGCGCGAACGCACGCGAAACCGAAGCGTAACGCTGCCAGCACCCGAGACTTTTGGCCTCGCGGCGCGTGAGCGTCCGGAGCTCTTGGCGCGATTTGGCGGTGAACCGTTGGCGCTCACGGTGGAGCTTGAGGCGCGCTATCGGCTTGATTTTGTTCGAGTAACGACCGCGGTTCCAGATGCGCCGCCGACGTGGCGAGACCTGGATTTGGAGCAAGCAGCGCTGCGCTCACTTGAGCGCGCGGGGTTAGTTTTTGATGCCGAGCGAAAGCTGTTTGTGGCCGACGCAGACGCTGCCGCGAAGTTCTGGGCTGAGGGCATCGCGTCGCTTCGAGCGCTGCGCGAGCCGATGATTGAGCTTCAGGTTCCAGCCTCGCTCGAAAAGGCCGTGACGCGAAAGCGGCTCCAAACGCGGGTGCGCGTGGGCATGGACGGCGACTGGATTCGCGGGAGCGTGCGATTCGATGCGGGCGACACCAGCGTCGACCTGGCCAAGCTCCGCGCTGCGCTCACGAGCGGCGCGAGGTGGGTGTCTCTCGATGATGGATCGCTGGCCGAAATCACTCGCGATCTCGAAGACGCGGTGCGTGAGCTCGAAGACATCACGGACGCATCTGGGTGCGTTGAGATCACACGATTGAGTGTTGGGCGAATGGAGCGCCTCGCCGCGCTTGACCCCGAGGCCGAGCTCGACAGTTCGCTGCGCGCGCTGCGTGAATCGATCAAGACCGCGCCTGTGCAAGAGGGCAAGGTCCCCGTGGGTCTCCGCGCCGAGCTGCGTGGCTATCAGAAAGCGGGGCTCGGATGGCTGCAATTTATCAAGGATTTGCGCGCAGGCGGCATCTTGGCCGACGACATGGGCCTCGGAAAAACCATCACCACGCTTGCCATGATCTTGTGGCAACGCGAGAACGAAGGGACCAAGCCGACGCTCGTCGTAGCGCCCACCTCTGTGATCACAAACTGGCTGCGAGAGGCTTCGAGATTTGCTCCGGACTTGCGGGTGGTACTGCTTCACGGGGAGCGTCGATTTGAGCGACATGCGCTCGCGCAGCGCGCGGACTTGGTGATCACAAGCTACGGAGTGCTCCGCAGCGATGTCGAGGTTCTCTCGAAAATCGACTGGCGGATCGTCGCGCTCGATGAAGCCCAAACCATCAAGAACGCGGGCTCCAGCGCGAGCGAAGCAGCGCGGCGACTCAAAGCCGACATGCGACTCGCGCTGTCAGGGACTCCCGTCGAGAATCGTCTCGGCGAGCTCTGGTCCATCATGGATTTTGTCAATCCAGGGCTGCTGGGAACGTTGCGCGATTTCGAGCGACGCTATGAGCTCCCGATCACGCACGACGGTGACGCGATGGCTGCAGCGAGGCTCCGCGCGGTCGTTCGACCGTTTGTCCTACGGCGAACGAAGCGTGAGGTGCTGACCGAGCTGCCGGCCAAAGAAGAGATCGCGCGGGTGATCGAGCTGGCGCCCGTACAGCGCAAGATGTACGACGCGATGTCTGCGATTTTGCGGGATGAAATCGGGCGCGAAGTAAAAGAAAAGGGCGTCGGAAAGAGCTCGTTTCACGTTCTTACGGCGTTGCTTCGGCTGCGGCAGATGGCATGTGACCCGCGGCTTGTCGATCCCGCGACGGACCCCTCGCACAGCGCGAAGCGCGAGGCATTTTTGGAGATCGCGCGAAATCTCGTCTCGGAGGGTCGACGTGCGCTGGTGTTCTCGGGGTTCAGGCAGCTCCTTGAGTTGTGGCGTGGAGACCTGGACGCCGAGGGAATTCGCTACGAATACCTCGATGGCACGACCACGGATCGAGACGCTCGAGTGCACCGATTTCAGACCGGCGACGCGACGCTCTTTCTGATCTCGCTGAAGGCAGGTGGCACGGGGCTGAACCTCACCGCGGCAGACACGGTCATTCACGTGGACCCGTGGTGGAATCCCGCGGTCGAAGAGCAGGCCACCGACCGAGCACACCGCATGGGACAGACCCGCAGCGTGACCGTGTACCGCTTGATCGCCGAGGGGACCGTCGAAGAGAAAATCACCGCGCTCAAGGCTCGCAAGAAAGACCTCGCCGACGCCGTAGTGCGTGAAGACGCGGGAGCTCTCCGGGGCCTCTCCGACGCGGACGTCCGCATGCTCTTGGGCGAAATCGGTGAACCCTCTGAGCGCCCCGAGAGCGCCGTCTACGACGACGAAGCATCCGATCCCACACCACCTGATTCTGCGCCGCCTAGCGCGATCGCTGAGCCCGTCGCAGAGCCCATTCTAGAGCCCGTTGCGACGGCTCCGATGCTGGAGCTCCCGAGCGCGTTGGCGAGCGCATTTGCCGCCGCGCTCGCGGGCGAGGGCCCAAGCTCCTCGCACGATGAACCTCCGGCGGTCGAGCGTCCCATTGCGCCAGTGAGCGCAACGGATTCGCGGCACACGGAGCGCAAGTCCCATCCCGTTGACTCTGTGCCGACTGACTCCGTCGCAAAGCCCGTGGCCCCGGCCAAAGGGCCCACGCTGAGTCCTACGGGGACGGGCGAATTTGTCTCAGGTCCACTGGTCGATCGCGCGCAGGCCGTCCTGCAAAAATACTTAGCCAAGACCGAGAGCACAACCAAAGAGCTCGGACCGAGACTTCACTGGAGCGCCTCCCACTTGGATCAGCTTTTGGCAGGCCGAAAGAAGTACATCCCCTCCAGTGTCGCAGCGGCGATCATCGCGCTTGAACGCGAGGCCTAAGGGCTCACGCAACCGCGTAGCCATGTGTGACTAGGCTGGCGGAAAGCAAATCCCGTCGTAATCGAGCGCGCTAAAGGGCAGGTCCAGCCAGCTCACGCGGGAATGCTGAGCAGGGTAGAGGTGTGTGCGCTCGCTAAAGCGGGTGGGGTAGTAATTGCGGTGAAATAGCAGGGCACACGCACGTTCGAAGTCTCGATCGAAGCTTAGGATTTCGCTGCGTGCGGGCTCGCTAAGACACGTGCGCAGTGCGCGCGCGAGCTCGCCGTGGTCCCAGCTCGTGGGCTCAAAATCATCCATGGTTTCGGGGGATGGGTGGGGTCGAGGCCAGTTGCCATTGCGCCAGAGCGAGGTCTCTCCGGGACGAGCGAACGGGTCAACGTACTCGCCGTCTAGCCAAACATTGAAGTGCACGTGTGGCGCTCCCCACGGAAACGTAATGAGCCCATCGATCCCTGAGTATCCCGAGAGCGCGATGGGCTGCCCGCGTCGGACAAGATCACCCACCGAGACCAGCGCTCGCCCCAGGTGATTGCTGGTGGTGATCAAGCCCTTGCCGTGATCAAGAAATACTTTAAGCCCACCGCGGTTAAACTCACTTGAGATCCGAAGGACGCGAGCGGGTGCGGGCGCGACCACGAGGGTCCCAGGTGGGATGGCAAAATCGGTCCCGTTGTGGCTGTCGTACGTCAGTTTTTGACCACGAAAATCTTCGACTTGGCTGACGCGTACGCTCCACCCTAGCTCTGGGGGAGTCTGCCGATGGTTGTACAGGTTGAAGATTGGGATAGAGCGCCCTTGGGCGGCACGCCCCGACCAAAGTTTGACTGCCAACGCTGGGCGAAAAATCTTGAGACTGCTGGTGTCCCAACGCGCCTTCGGAGTGCTGGCGTCGCCTCCGATGGCGAGCTTCAGGTCGCTAAGCCGCTCGCGAAGCGGCAGCAGTCCGAAGCTCTCGGCGATGGTGAGTCGTGCTGGTTTGCGGGGATTTGAAGCAGAGACCATGCGCGCGAGGTTCGTCGCAGCCGTGCGAGAACGCAACGAAAGATGGATAAATTCTGTGGGAGATCCTGCGACAACCATTGCCTCGAAGGCGCAGGCGTGATCGTGGCGCGCACGTGGCCCACAATCGGACGGCGCCAAGCGACGAAGGACTACATTGTCCGCCGGCGCGTTCTTCGGTGATGGGTATACTGCGCGACATGCAACGGTACCGAAGCGCTCTATGGAAAGCGCTGGTTGTTCTTCTCGCGTGCGCCTGCGCGTCCTACGTCACGATTGCCAACAAGGGCCGAGGGTTTGGTTTTCAGCTCTCAGTGCAGGGAGGCACACCCGCGACGGCGCAGACACGCAGCGACCGTGGGCACAGGCCCCGGCGTGAACGTGACCCTAACTACGACCTGACGCGGATGGTAGCGCTGCGGTTTGCGCTGCTCGAGATCAGCAACAGCTACGTAGATCCAGCGCGGATTCATCCACGTCAAATGCTTCTCAAGGGTCTCGAGGCGATCCAGCGCTCGGTCGCTCAGGTGCTCGTACGGCACGAAGAGAACAGCCGTCAGGTCACCGTGGTGGTCGACACCGCAGAGCACGTGTTTGAGATCGGCGATGTTGACTCGCCGTGGAAGCTTCAGACGCGTTGGCGAGAGATTTTTCAGTTCTTGCAGCAACATCTGCGCTCGCAAGAAGAGGTTGATTTACAAGCTGTCGAGTACGCCGCCGCGAACGGCATGCTTCACACACTGGATCCGCACTCGATTTTGCTCACACCCGAGCAATTTTACGACATGCGCATTCAAAATGGCGGCGCGTTTGGAGGGCTAGGGATCGTCATTTCGCTACGCGATGGCCTGCTCACCGTGATGAACACGATGCCCAACGCGCCCGCGACACGGAGCGGCGTCCGTCGCTTCGATCGGATCATGCGGATCAACAGCGAGAGCACGCTCAACATGACCCTGAGCGAGGCCGTCAACCGCCTCCGAGGCGAGCCGGACACCAACGTTGACGTCTGGATCCGACGCGACGGCGAGGGAGGTTTTCGCGAGCCACGACGCTTTACGCTGACCCGCGCAGAGATCCACGTCGAGAGCGTCGAGTCGCGCATGCTCGCGCAAAACGTGGGCTACGCGCGGATTAAGAACTTCGCCGAAGAGACCAGCGCCGAGCTTACCCGAGCACTCACGCGGATGCGCGAGCAGGGGATGCGGAGCCTCATCCTCGATATGCGTGGAAATCCAGGCGGATTTCTTGACCAAGCGGTCGAGGTCTCTGACCTATTCTTGCGCAACGGCGCCATTGTCGTCACAGCGGGCAACCGTCGCGAGGGCCGCGATCAGCGCGACGCCGTCGAAGCGGGCACCGAGCCCAACTACCCCATGGTCGTCCTGATCGATGGCGGCAGCGCGAGCGCGAGCGAGATCGTCGCCGGAGCGCTCAAGAACAACAACCGCGCGCTGATTGTGGGCCAGCAGTCGTTTGGCAAGGGCAGCGTGCAGACCATTCGTCCGGTGGGCGACGGTGGAGCGCTCAAGATCACGATCAACCAGTACCTTACGCCCGGCGATGTGAGCATCCAGGGCGTTGGGATCACGCCCGACATTGAGCTTCGACCCATGACGGTCGACGCGCTCGACATGGACCTCGAAGCCGACCGCGCATACGTGCGCGAAGCTGACTTGACCGCACATCTGACGTCCAACCGAACACGTGACATGGGCGCCGCCGCAGAGACGCTGCAGTATTTCTTCAGCAGCGAAGACCGAGAGCGCCTACGAATCAACGGGCCTGACGAAGAAGACTCTGCGCGCCGCGAGGATTTTTGGCTGCGCTTTGGGCGCGAGCTGCTCTCGTCACAGATCCGCCCCACGCGCCTTGAGGGCCTCGCGGATGCTCGCCCCCATATTGCGCGCATCCGACAGGCAGAGCTTGAGAGCGTGGCGCGCGCGCTCGCGGCGATGCCTCAGCACATTGACTGGGCCGATGGCCCCAATCGTGCGGGCGCTCAGCTTGAGGTGACCTCGGCGCTCTCGCGTCCCACGGGCACACCTGGCGAACCCTTGGACCTCACGGTCACAGTCACCAATCGTGGGACCAGCCCTGTCTATCGGCTGCGAGCCAACACCAAGAGTGACAACCCTCTGTTTGAAAACCGAGAGCTGGTCTTTGGCCGCGTCGATCCCGGACAGAGCCGTGTCTGGACCGCGCCGCTCGGGTTGTGCCAAATCGAAGGGTTTCGGTTTGGTTCGAGCACGCACCCACCGCCCAACGCGCGCCGCGTGTGCAATGTCCCCCTTGGCTCCCTCTCGCGCGTTGACGGCATCCGATTTGAGTGGAGCGAGTCACACAACCACGTTCCTGCGACCGCCACACCAGTTCGCGCGGAGGTCCGTGGGCTCGAACGGCCAAGCTACGCTTATGGCTGGCAATTCGCTGATAATTTGCAGGGCAATGGCGACGGTCGGCTTCAGCGTGGCGAGCGCGGGACGCTGTACTTTACGATGCGCAACATTGGCCGTGGGCGCGGCTACGAGACGCAGGTAAACCTGAAGAATCTCTCTGGGCAGGGCGTCATTTTGGCGGACGGACGATTTAGCTTTCGGCAAGTCGCGACCAATGAAGAACGCCAAATGGCTTTTACGTTCTCTGTCGAGAACGACTTTCGAAGCACCGAGCGGGCCATCAAGCTTGAGGTGACGATCGAGGACGAAGATCTCCGCGAGGTTGTCACGCAGCGAATTTTGCTTCCGCTCGCAGACGCACAGCCCGTCGCAGCCGCGTCAGGGTTCTTTATCGCTGGGGCCACTACGCAGGCATTCGAGTCGTCCGGAGCCGATGTGCGACCGGTCGCACGATTGGGAGCAGGACAGCGCGTGGCGATCACTGGCCGCGCGGGAGATTGGCTCCGCGTTGAGCTCGCGCGCAATCACCCCGCGTGGGTGCGCCGAGGCGAGGCGGGTGCTGCGTTGCCCTCTGCGCGTCCGATGGCGTGGGTCATGCACAACGAACCCCCCGTCATTGAGACCGCGCTTGGACAGACGCTCGCGGTGCGTGAGGCCTCGGTGCATCTCGCGGGACTGATCCGCGACGAAGCGCGCGTGCTCGATTACTACGTCTTTGTAGGAAACCGGAAGGTGATCTACCGCTCGAACCGCAGCGGAACCGATCCACGCTCGATCGCCATGGACGCAGACCTTCCGCTCAGGCCCGGGAGCAACCTCGTGAGCATCATTGCGCGCGAGGACTCCGACACGGTCGCCCGACGAGGGTTTGTCATCCGCCGTGACGGCCCCAATGGCGAGCTGCTCGCGACGCCTCGCGCTGGCGAAGCCGAGGCCGAGCAAGAAGACGACTGAGCCCTGCCGAGGGGAGTGGGTGCACTTGAGAGGGGGGGCCTTCGGGGGACTCCGGCGACATCGCCGGGCGTCGACTCGCACCGACAGTGCAGAGGCCGATACCTGTGAATTTCTTGATAATTCGCAGGTGAAGTAGCTCTGAGGGCGACACGACTTGACCCTGCAGATCCAGCAAGCGCGAGGAGTTCTGTAGATTCTTTGGAAAATACCAGGGGAATGTGCAGGATTGTGTGCGCAGTCCGTAGACGCGGGCTGGGTTCAGGTGATAAGAGCCCAACAAAGTACCTGGAAATTTGGCTGCTTCTTGGTGTGAAGACTTATTCTGTCTTCTCCAAGTGAGCGCGCATCGCTGAGCGAGGGTGGTATCGAATGGCAAACGCAAAGAAGAAAGCAAAGGGCACCAAGACGGCGAGCGCGACAAAAGCGCCTGCCAAGCCCGCTACGAAGGCTCCTGCCGCGAAGGCACCTGCCGCAAAAACTGCGAAGGCTCCGGCTTCGAAGGCTCCCGCTGCGAAAGCTCCGGCTGCGAAGAAGTCAGCTAAACCAGCAAAAGAAGCCGCGAAACCGGCTTCGAAGGTCGCCGCAAAGGCCGTGGAGGCTAGCAAGGCTCCAGCGGCGACGACCTCTGCCGAAGTCGCTGGCGTGGTCCGCAAAAAGAAGAACGTCAAGCGTGGCGCTCCCCCGATGCTGCCACGTCGCAATCTTCGTCGTGAGGTCCCTCCGCCTGGCTCACCGCCTCCGCCCCCACGCGCGCCCATGATGGCTGGGTCGCTTCATGCGCCCGCTCGCGCTCCTGAGGGACTGGATCAGACCAAGAAGCGCATCGCTCAGATTCACTCGCTCCTGAGCCAGCTCAAGAACATGAAGCGCTCGATGACGCGCCAGTTCTTTGAGATGGGTCTGGTGCTTGAGAAGCTCGACAACCCAGAGCTGTACAAAGCCCGCGGGTTTGCGTCGTTTGACAATTTTGTCGAGCGCGAGATCGAGCGCGATATCAACATTGGCCGAAGCGACGTCTCGGTTCTCCTGAAGATCGTGAAGATCTTTCAGCGCCCCGCCGCCGAAGAAGCGGGTCTTGAGCGCCTCCGAGCGGCCCTGAAGGCGATGTATCCCGAGCCTGGAACCCTCAGCGCCTGAGGCGCTCAAGAGCCCCTCAGATCAGGGCATCCCGTGCGGCGGCAGCCATCACACGCGCCGTGCGGGCCGAAGGGGGGACGTTGGCTCGGCGTGTGGCCGAGGCAGACTTTTTTTGGCCGCGAGGGTCTGATTCGTGTGAGTCAGCGTCGCCGCAACGCAGCCAAGTCCTCGAAGGCGTGTACAATCCGCCTCCTGCTTCCGCAAATTGGGTTGGGGCCTTGGTCGTCTCAGCACCCACGCGGCGCACTCTCGTCATTGTCCCACCCATGTCTTCTCTCTTTGAATCGTCGCGACTTCTCAAACAAAACATCCGCACAAGCGCTCCCGCTAGGGGAGGCCAGCCGTGATCGTCGGCTTACTCCTCACGGCGCTCTTCGTGGCGCTCAATGGCTTCTTCGTCGCGGGTGAGTTTGCGCTCGTAAAACTCCGCGCGACCCAGATCGAGAAGCTCAGCAAAGTTGACTCAGATGCGGCGCGCGCGACGACCGAGATCTGCCGACACCTCGATCGCTATCTCTCCGCGACTCAGCTGGGAATCACGCTCGCATCGCTGGGCCTCGGCTCGTTGGCCGAGCCCCCGGTCGCAAAAGCGATCACCGAAGCGTTCGCGATCTTGCCGCTGAGCATCTCAGTCCGCGAAAAGGTCGCCCACGCGGTGGCGCTCACACTGCTGACCGCTGTTCACGTTTTGTTTGGAGAATTGCTGCCTAAACTCATCGCGATCACCGCGGCCGAGCGTGTCGCGCTGACCGTGGCGAGGCCCATGCAGTTCTTCTACCTTGTGAGCTTGCCGGGGCTCTGGCTGCTCAATGGAGCCTCTACGTTGCTCCTGAAATTGCTCGGATTTCCGTCGCTTCACGCGGCCGAAGGCGCGCTGAGCGAAGAAGAAATTCTCGGGATGTTGGCCGGCGCGTACGCTCGTGGATCGCTCTCGGACGAGAAAAAGCGGCTCCTCGAGAGGGTCATGCGATTCTCCGACGCCGTCGCGCGCCAAGTCATGGTGCCACGCACGGACGTGATCTCGCTCGACATTGACCTGAGCATTGAGCAGGCGATCGCGCGGTCTCGTGCACATGGATTCACGCGCTATCCCGTCGTCGAAGGTCACAACCTTGACCGCGTGATGGGCTACATCAACATCAAAGATCTCTCCTCGGATCGACCGCCCCCCAACCTGCAGGCGATCTTGCGAGACGCTATCGTAACGCCCGAAGGAAAACCGCTCTTCGAGCTCATGCGTGAGATGCAGCGAGGGCGTCAGCATCTCGCGATTGTGTTGGACGAGTACGGCGGCACCAGCGGGATCGCGACCCTCGAAGACATCCTCGAAGAGATCGTGGGCGAGATTCACGACGAGTACGACGAAGAAGCCGCGCGCGTGATCGCGCTGTCTCAAGGGAGCTTCAGTGTCGACGGCTTGGCGAACAGCAACGAGCTCATTGAGGCAGGTATTTCGCTACCCGATGACCTCGAAGGCGACACCGCGGGTGGCATTGTTCTCGCGGGCTTGGGGCGACTCCCGCGACCTGGCGATGTCCTCACGGTCGGCAGCTGGGAATGGCAAGTCGAGAGCGTCCGCCGTCGGCGCATCACGCGCGTGGTTGTGAGGCCTCGCGTCGTGTCGATCTCGCCCGCAGAGTCCACCTCGACCTAGCTCACTCGCGGGGGCGAAGCCGCCTATCGGCGCGCGGTTGACGGGGCGATTCGCTGGTCTTTGTCGCTCTCGCCTGGCTCGTCACTCACCGGTGCGGCGGCAGCGTCAGGCTCTGGGTGGGCCCCGTCGTGGGTCTCGGTTTCGGTCTCGTGCGCGCGAGGCGCGGCTTGGGAGACCAGCTCGACCCAGCGCGTCATGGCGGCCACCGAGAGCGCGTAGTCGCCCGCGTGAAATCGCGAGCGCGCGATAAAGAACAGGACCTCTGGGTGGGCACTGACCCACTCGCGTTCTTCTTGCGCGAGCCGCTCAAGATACTGACTCGCCTGTGCGAACTGTGACAGAGCTCCAGGGAGCGTGCTGCACTTGTACATCAGGTAGCCACGCAAGAACCGCACACTGGGTCCAGCGTGGTCTCGCACGGAGGAGGGCAGGCCTTCCAGTGTCGCGAGCGACGTGCGAAACGAGCCCTGCTGGAGCTGCTCGACCGCGGTCCTGAATCGACTCACCAGCTCTCGTTCGCCCTCTGCCGACAGGTCCGGAGCAGCCCGAGCGCCGTCCAACCGCAGCGGCGGTTCACGATGGGTGACCATCGCGGTCCAGAGATCATTGGCGCGCTGAAGCTCAACGGGGACCTCTCGCGTGCCCAGCTCTCGCGTGGCACGGTCGAGCACCTCTCGGACGCGGTCGGGGCGCCCATGCGCGAGCAAAGCCACCGCGAAGCGAGCAAACGAGCGAGCTCGCGCGGCGGACTCAACCGGCAGTTGCAGCTGATCAAGCACGCGACCGTAGGGCCAGTGCTCATCGTAGAGCGTCTCGACGTAGCCCGAGAACGCGTCGTAGCCAATCAGGTCACGGGGCGCAGCGAACTCGATGAGCGCGTTGTCGTCGGTGTTGAGCGGAGCCAGCGTCCGGCGGCACGTGGCCGCGGGGCAGGGCTCTGCGTTGGTCGCAAAGAGCTTGCGGACCCAGCGGCCTTCTTCGAGCCGGTCCTCGAGATGGCTGTAGCGCATGAGCTCTGAGCGCGAGGCAAACAGCATGCGCGCGATGATGTCCTCTGCGCGCTCGACGCGTGCTTGCGTCAACACGTTGCGCACAGGCTCGTGGCGATCGATCACCGCTTGGATCCGAGGCGCGTCGAGCGCAAGCGGATGAAAGGACGCGAGCACTACGGTGTCCGAAGAGAATGCGTCGGCAGCGAACACGCGAACATAGGGAAATACCTCGCCAATCGTCCGATAGATCGTGCGGATATTGTCGGGTGAGAGCTCATAGAGCTGTACCCATTGGACAAACACGCCATCGTCGGCCACTGAGCGAGCGGCCGAGCGAAAGTGATCCACGGTAAACAGATTCGAGACGCCCGTGATCCAAGGGTTTGAGGGCTCAGAGATCACCACGTCGTATTTGCGTGGCGTGCTCGCGAGAAAATTGCGGCCGTCGTTGTTGAGAATCGTGAGCCGCGGGACCTGCACAAACGGAAACTGCGGCACGTTGTACTCAAGGTGATTGACCGCTGAGAAGTATCGTGAGGCCTCGATGGTCGCGCGCTCGAGCTCGATCACATCGACGCGTCGCACAGGAAATTGCAGGGCGGTTCCGACTGTCACGCCCGAACCCCAGCCCACAATGGCCACGTCGAGGTTCTCGGGACCGCGCGGATGAAACAAGAGTGGCAGCGCCGCGACGAGCACCTGAGTGGGCATGTCATCGCCGTTGGACGCGTCGACTTTGCCGTTGTTTTTCAGCGCAAGATGAACGTTTTCGCCGACGGTCCATCGCTCGACGGTGACCGTGGTGGTCACGCCGTCGCGATAGAAAATGGGGTTTCCGTCGTCGAGGCCTTGCTCGCGATCTGAAGGCTCGTTCTCGACGCACTGGTTATTTTCACGCCGAATCATCGAGTCAGCGAGCGACAAGCGAAAGACGCCCATGGTCATGCGCTCTTGATTCCATGAGCGCGGAAACACCGAGAACCGACCATGCGAGCGCTCCAGACGCCCCGTACGACCGATGACGACCCCGGTCGCTGCGATCGCGAGCATCACCGCCGCGATGGGTACCAAAACGTATTTGACCGGCTCTTCGCCTGGCGAAGTGAGCAAGAGGTACAACGCGATCGCGAGGTTTACGCCAATCGCGATGTAGAACGCTGACTCCATCCCCACGAAGGGCATGATGACAAAGCCGGTCAAGAACGAGCCCACGATTGAGCCGATGGTGTTGAGCGAATAGACCTTTCCGGTGTCCGCGCCGACGTGGTCGTGGCCGTTGTTAAAAGCTCGCACGGCCAACGGAAACGTCGCACCCATGCCCAGCGTCGGAGGCAACGCCGCGGCCAGGGCTGTCACAAACGAGATCAACTGCACGGTGCGAACATGCTGCGAAAAATGCAGCTCGGCGCCGCGTCCGCATGAGTCCGTCGCGACCATCGCGAGGTACATGAACATGGACGGGACCTTGTCCTGAAAGTAGTACACGCACACGGCCCCGCCGGCGATCAACAGCTGGGCCACACCAAGCGCGAGCAGTGGTTTTTTCCACGTGCCTGCGATCCCGAGGCAGAGCGCCGCGACGATCACCGTGGCGACAAAGATCATCATCGAGACCCGCGTCCCGTAGACCAACAGCTGCAAGAGCGCCACGGCAATGAACGCGCCCGCGACCCCTGCCGCTTGCGCGAGCGATGGCTTCGCTTTGAGCACCGCACCTGCGATCGCGCTTCCACCGCCGATTCCCACCAGAAACGCCATCAGAATGATCGTGAACGAGTACACCGAGCTCCCGATCACCATGTCGAGCGCGCGAGAGAGAATCACCTCGTACGACAGCGCCGCAAAGCCCGATCCTGCCGCAGCAACGAGCACCGCGATCCGCGTTGCGCGTGTGACAACCTCGTCTCGGCTCTCTGCAGATTTGGACTTAGAAGGCTCATCTTCGTCAGTATTTTCGCTAGCAGAATTCTCTTCGTCGGTTTTGGTTTCGACCGCTGACTCGAGCTTCTGCGGGAGCAGCTCGCGCCAATGCGACGGCCACGCGCCGCCCAAGAGTGGCTTGCGAAAGAGCAAAACCAGCCCCGCGAGCACCACGTTGAGCAGCGCCGCCGACGCGTTGGTCCAACGCAGACCGATGTTGGGCAGCAGTAAGAATCCCGCAGCAAACGTGCCCCCAACAGCGCCAAACGTGTTGACCGCGTAGAGCGCACCCACGCGCTGACCGAGGTCTCCGCCGCGCTGGACAAAGTGCCGAGTCAACAGCGGGAGCGTCGCACCCATGAGCACCGTCGGAGGCAAAAGCACGAGCGCTACGACGACAAATCGCAAGAGCGTAAACACGTCGAATCGGTTGCCCGCGTGCATCGAAATCCACCGACCCAGGGGCGGATAGATCGTGTCGATAATAAAGGGCACAGCCAACGCAAAGAGGCCCACGCCAAGCTCGAGAACGGCGTACGTCAACAGCGGAAATTTCAGCCGATCGACGCGCTTTCCGATGACAAAAGACCCCAGCGCCAAGCCACCCATAAAGGCGCTCAGCACCGTCGAGATCGCCGGCGTGCTGGCGCCAAACAACAGCGTCAGCTTGCGCGTCCAGATCACCTCGAAAATCAGACTTGAAGCGCCCGACAAAAAGAAACACACAAAGGGCACTAGCCACTCGCTCACCTTGCGGTGTGCGACCTGACCTTCTTCGAGCTCACTGCTTGCCACGTGACCGATCTCCCGTCGGCCATCGTGACCGATCGCGAGAGCTATACAGCGATTTGGCACGCCCCTGCACGCTGCGTGTGCGCCGCTCGCTGCAGGACTCCGTGCTAGGTTCCCGGATCGTGCGTCGTGCATGGTTGCTCATTGCGCTGGGGATCTCTGTTGGGCGACCGGTCTTGGCCCAATCGGTAGACTCGGCGAGCCTCGCGCGCACCGTCGCCTCTGACCTCGTCGCACGCGCAGAGGCCGCCGCGAGAGCCCAGCAATGGCACCGCGCAGAGGCGATCTTCGTGCGCGCTACCCATGCCGACAGCAGCCTGCTGCCCGCCTGGCTAGGGCTCGCAGACGTCTTGCGCCACCGGGGGCACGCAGACGAAGCGCTCCGTGCGTTGACCATCGCATCCCAACAGGCCGTGGTCGACGGCAGCTCGCAGATCGCGTGGTCACGCGCGATGCAGTCACACGGAGCGCTCGATCAAGCGATCGCCTTCGCCGAGCGTCGCGAGGCCCGGCCCGACGTGCTGATCGCGTTGGCCGAAATGTGTGCGCGCGAAGGCAGCACGCTTCGGGCCCTGGCCTTGGCGCGAGCTGCTCGGGCGGCGGGAGGCTCTGCGTCGGAGCGCCCAATGATCGAGCGCCTCGTGCGAGCGCTTGAGCTACTCGCGGGCGACACGGACATCGTGAGCAACCCTCCTGGACGACCGAGCACTTTTCTCAGAGTGCTCGCGCTCAGCGTACGTTCGCGCTGAAAATTTGCTCACCGTTCGCGAGAGTCTCGCTACGGCCCCCACGCGCTGGTTAGTGTTTGCGCTTGCGACGCGACCCAAGGCCTAGGGCCAGAACGCCCAACGCACCTAGCGCATTGGGAGCGGACGAGTGCCCTGTGGTTGTGCAACCGCAGCCGCCCACCATGGGGACCGGATCGACGCGACCCCCGCTGTCCGAAGAAGCGTCCATGCCGATGGGCGCAGTGGCGTCCATCACGGACGCGTCCTGTGAGGCGCTCGCGTCTGTTGCGCTCCCGCCATCGGTGGCTGGAGGCTCGGGACGCGCCGACGCAACGCACTCCCCATCACGGCACTCTTGACCGACCTGACACGAGATCCCAGCGCATCGATTGACAACACAGGCACGCGCGGTTTCGTCACAGATTTGCCCGGCAGGACAGCGTACGCCGTCGCAGAAGGACCGCACACATCGCGGCTCATCACCACGGCAATCGCGCTCGGACTCTGGGCAGGCGAGGGCGGCACACCCTGGAGATTCGCAGAGGCCCGAGGTGGCGTTGCAGTTGCGCCCAGTGGGGCAACCGGTGCACGAGCAATTGGGCACACAGCTTCCCGCTTCGCAGTGTTGGTTGGTCGGACAGGTGACCCCTGCGCAGGCGCCCACGCACGCGCCACCCAGACAGACTTGGCCGAGCGGGCATCGCGCGTTGTCGCAGGGGGCTTGGCATCCCGCGGGACCGCACACTTGGCCCGGAGGACACGTGGTGCAACCGCTGGGGATGCAGTAACTGCCACTTGGAGTTCCGCCCATTCGGCAGCTAAATCCCTCGCTGCAGGCGCCCTCAATGCAGCCCGGTGTGCAGATGCCTTCGAAGCAACCCGTGCCCATGGGACAGACTGTTCGGCGGCCGTCGCAGTTGAGATCGCTGGGGTTGCGACAGTCTTCGATCGCGCCAGGGTTGATCGCGGGATTGGTGTCGTCACAGTCGGGTCCACCACATGCTGAATCGCGAAACCCATCGCGATCGCGGTCGGGACAGATGGCGGTGCCGTCCTCGTTGAGCCCTGCGACGGCGTCGAATTCGTCTTCGGACGAGTGAAAAGCACAGCGCGCGTCGGGATTGCCACCGTTGCCGGGGACAATGGACACGTAGCGAAAATTGATTCCGCAAGGCAGGGCCCACACGGTCGCGATGGAGTCGGCGATGGCCTCGTTGGGTGTCGCGCGGTGGGTCTCGAGCGGATGAACGGTCATGTCCGCTTCGGTTCCCGTGGACTCGTAATTGTTGGTCCAACCGCGGAGGTAGGCGCGGACCAAATTCGCGCTGTTCCATTTGGCAGGATCAGGGCGCTCGCCCGCACGGACAAACTCGCGCGAAGCAGGGTTATCCGTGAGGTAAACGCTGTACTCAAACGCCTCAAGACATGAGTCCGTCACGTGATCCGTGATCGGAAACACCACGACGCGGTTGGCCGGTCCCTGAAGATCGAAGACTACGCCACCGCGCCAAGGCTGCTCATAGCCACACGCCACGCGATCTCCGCCACACGCGTCTTGATCCGTCGCGATCACACCGTTCGCGCGTACGCGCTGTGTCTGCGTCCAGCGCCAATCGAGCGAGTTTGTGTACGGTGCAGCCTGTGCTGGTGTGAGCCCCGGGACACATTGATAGGCCGTGTATTGCCTAGGGTCCGTGCCCGCAACCCCCGAAGAGACACCGCCACTGCATCCGGGGGAGTTGTATTCGCTCTGCGCTAATACAACCTGCCCGAAGGTCAATTGTGGAGCGAATCGCGCAGGAGCGTCCGTCGTACGAAAAATATCGTCGATAATCCGCGACGGGTCGCGCATCCCGCCGCCACCCATCGGACGGCCACCGATCGCGTCAAGGCACGCCTCGAAGTACGGGACACCCGTGCAATTTTGAGCGTAGCTTTGCAGCGAGAAACACGACGCCGAGAGCGCGAACGCGACGGCGGTGATCGAGCGAAACGACATCATGGCAGACACTCCTAGCGCTCAGCCTACCAGCGAGTGGTCCTTGGCGAGCGTCGAAGCTCTGAGCCGAGGGCATTAGGCCAAGATTATCTTGTCGCGCGAGTCACTCAGTGAACTGACATGGATCTGCGGAGAGTGTGTTAGCGTCGCGCCGATTCTCGCGCGTGGCGGTCATGGTTCATCGAGTTCGACCATTTGCCACGCGGCGAGTGTTTCGAGACTTGACCGATGCGAAAGCCCCCCATTGATGTGCGCCCCGCGACGGGCAAACTTGGAATCCTCCTACCCGGAATGGGCGCCGTCGCGACGACCTTCATGGCCGGCGTCGAGATGATCCGCCGAGGCCAAGCGAAGCCAATCGGTTCGCTTACGCAGCTCAGCACCATCCGGCTCGGCAAGCGTACGGACAACCGCTCTCCAAAGATCTCGGACTTTGTCCCGCTAGCTTCACTCGACAGCATCGAGTTCGGCGCGTGGGACCTCTTTCCTGACAACGCCTACGAGGCAGCGGTCGAGGCTGGGGTTCTGTCACGCGAGCACCTCGAGCTCGTCAAGCCCTTCCTCGAGTCGATTCACCCGATGAAGGCCGTCTTCGAGCCCTCCTACGTCAAGCGCCTCATGGGCCCGCACGTCAAGACGGGCACGTCCAAGATGGACCTGGCCGAACAGCTCATGGAAGACATCGCGCGGTTCAAGCTCGAGCGTAACGTCGAGCGCTGCGTCGCCGTCTGGTGCGGCTCGACCGAGGTCTACCGCGAAACAACTCCCGTCCACGCGACCCTTGAGGCGTTCGAGCAAGGCCTCCGCGATTCGAGCGATGACATCGCACCCAGCGCGATCTACGCGTACGCGTGCGTCCGATCGGGAGTCCCGTTTGCCAACGGTGCGCCCAATTTAGCCGCTGATTTTCCAGCACTTCAAGAGCTTGCGCGAGACAAGCAGGTCCCGCTGGCCGGCAAAGATTTTAAGACCGGCCAGACCTGGATGAAGACCATCATCGCGCCGGGTCTCAAGGCACGCATGCTGGGCCTTCAGGGGTGGTACAGCACCAACATCTTGGGCAACCGCGATGGCGAAGTGCTCGATGACCCCGAGAGCTTCCGCGCAAAAGAGGTCACCAAGCTCGGAGCGCTCGAGTACATCCTGCAGCCCAAGCTCTATCCTGACCTTTACGAAGGATTTCACCACGTCGTTCGCATCAATTACTACCCTCCGCGTGGTGACAACAAAGAGGGCTGGGACAACCTCGACATCTTCGGGTGGCTTGGCTATCCGATGCAAATCAAGATCGATTTTCTCTGCCGCGACTCGATCCTCGCAGCGCCCATCGTGTTGGATCTCGCGCTCTTTCTAGACCTCGCGCAGCGCGCAGGGATGTCCGGCATCCAAGAGTGGCTGTCGTTTTACTTCAAGAGCCCGATGACCGCGCCCGGGCTGTACCCCGAGCATGACCTGTTCATTCAGCTCATCAAGCTCAAGAACACCCTCCGTTGGATGCGCGGTGAAGAGCTCATTACTCACCTCGGCATCGAGTACTACGACTGAGCGCTGAGCGCATTCGATGAGCCAAAACGCTGCCAAAGCGCCACGTGCGAACGACCCAAGAGACCAAGCATTCTTAGACTATTGGGGTCGCGTGATCGACTGGAGCGACCCAGCCGCGCCACAATGGCTCGCGCACTTCGAGCAGCGCGTTGCAGAGTGCAAGAAGCTCGCAGACCAAGTGCAGACCCACCGCGCGCTCTTGGGCGCGAGGGTCCTCGATATTGGCTGCCAGACGGGCGCGCTCGCTTGTGTTCTCGCCGAGCGCGGCGCAGAGGTCACCGGCATCGAACCCGAAGACTGGGTCCTTGAGGCCGCACGCAAACGCGCCGAGGGCTGGAACGTCACACTCACCCTGCAGACTGCCATGGGCGAGGCTCTACCCTTCGAGGACAACACCTTCGACATCGTGACCTTCGTCGACGTGATCGAGCACTGCAGTGACAGCACCCAGTGCCTGCGAGAAATCGCGCGTGTGCTGGCCCCTGGCGGGATCGCGTACGTCTACGGTCCAAACCGGTTCGCACCCGAGTGGTTTGTCAAAGATCCTCACTACGGGCTGGCGCTCGCGAGCGTGCTCTCGCACAACCTTGGCAAGCGTTATGTCGAGTGGCGGCGCGGCCGCAAGGGCTACGACGTGGGCGTTTTTCCAGTCGGATCGCAGGTCGTACGGACGCTCACTCGCGCAGGACTCGTCATCGAAGACTCCACGGCGCAGAGCACCCTACGCACCTGGCACGCGCGCGCTCCTAGGGTACTTAGACACGCACAGACCCTCGCCCGCGCGTGGGCCGAGCTGCGGCTGTCCGCGGTCCCGCTCTTCACCGTCGTCGCGAAAAAACCACGCGATGTCTGAGGCTCTCGCACACGACCCCGAGGCCGAGTTCGTTGGCTACTGGGAGACACATCTCGCGGACAAGAGCGACCCACAGATTGACCGCTGGCGAGCGATCGAGCGCACCCAGGTGACTCGCGCACGCACCGAGATCGTGCCTAAAATCGCTGCACATTGTGCGATCGAGGGCGCTAGGATTCTCGATGTGGGCTGTCAGTGTGGCGCCCTCGCGGTAGCGCTCAGTGAGCGAGGAGCGCGCGTGACCGGGCTGGACGTCAGTGAGCGCTTGATCGAGGGTGCCCGCGCTCGTGCACGGGGTTACAACGCCGCTGCGACGTTTGTGTGTGGCGTCGGCGAAGCGCTCCCGTTTGCGAGCGATTCGTTTGACGTGGTGACCCTGATTGATGTGGTCGAACACGTGCAAGACCTAGCCAAAACGCTCGCCGAATGTGCGCGAGTGATCGCCCCGGGCGGAGTCATTTATCTCCACGGCCCCAACCGATGGTCTCCGCGATGGTTTGGCCGCGATCCGCACTACCGCATGCTCGGGATCTCGGTCTTGCCCGAGAAAATCGGTAGGTTTTATGTCACCCGTGTGCGAGGCCTCCCAAGCTACGATGTCAGTGTTTTTCCGGTCGGAAGCGATGTCGCGAAGACTCTCGTGTCCCTCGGGTTGACCCTGCGGGGTGAGCCCCAACGACCCATCCAAAAGCTTGGGCGAGGCGTCTCGCTTCGCTTCGCGTCCATGTTCACGCTCGTCGCGACCAAGCGCTGACTCGCTGGGGTATGCTATGCGGCTTCAATGCCCCGATCAGAGTGGATTCAAGTAGGCGCGCTTGTCGGCGTAGACGACGCAACGCTCCAGCGCATCGCCCGTTACGAGGGCGCAGAGATCGTCCAGCAGCCCTCGACCGACCGCAAACGCACCCGCGTTCTGAGCGAGCAAGCCGACACGGGCTTTGAGATCCAGTACCGAGCCGAACGTGTCGACGGGGCCAGCATGCGTGCCCTCTATCGACTCGGAGAATCGCTCGAACAACGCCTCGCTGCCCTGCGCTCAATCGCCGACTCTAGGCTTCCTTACTACCAACGCACGGCAATGCATCCGGCCTTGCTCGCTGCGGCTTCGACCGAGGCCGAGCGTGAGGCCATCGCGGCCGTCGCAAACGAGTGTTTCGCCGCGCTCTCCGACGAAGAGTGTCCAACGAGCGACGGCGCTCTCGTGCTGGCGATGCAGGGCTACCCCGCGGCCGCGTCGTGCGGACGCTCGCTCTGGATCTCAGACGACTCAGACCCTGAGGCCCTCGCATGGTTGGTCGCAGATCCGACACGTCTTCCGCACCTGCGACGTATCAGCATTGGTGAAGCCTATCGGCCAGAGCGCCTGCAATTTCTCAGCAAACTTGCTGGACGCCACGAGCTGACAGTCAAGCTCCACGGGCTCACGCGTGACAGCTGGGAGGACGCCTGCGCGGCGCTCCCCGAGGGGCTCTATGGGCTGGACTTGCACTACGCAATGGGCGGCGCGGCGCTGTGCAACGCGTTGACCAAGAGCCCCGCGTGGCAGTCCCTTCGCTCGCTCAATTTGCACAACAATGAGCTCAAATCCGAGGGACTTAAGGTGCTCATCGAGTCACCCAAACAGCTCGCCTTCGAAGCGCTTGACCTCGGCTACAACCACCTCAAGGGTCCCGATTTCGCTGCGCTCGCAGGCGCCCCATGGCTTGAGGGCGTAAGTCAGCTCGCGATCCATTTCAACGACGCAAAGGCCAAGGGCGCAACGGTTCTCGTGTCTTCGCCCAGGCTCAGCGCGCTTGAGTCGCTCAACTTCGGCGCCAACGAAGCCGGCGACGCGCCCATCAAAGCGCTCTGCAAGCGCAAGGACCTCACGACGCTGAAGAAGCTCGACCTCGAGGGCAACCACAAAAAGCCGCTCGTGTCCGCGAAGGGCGCCGAGCTGCTCGCACAGTGGCCCGCAGCGAAGAGCCTCGAGGCGATTCAGCTCGGCAAAAATACACTCGGCAACGACGGGGTCATGGCCCTCGTGAAGTCCCCCAATCTCACCGCACTCGACCTGCTCGACGTGCAGTACTGCGATGTCACCACGGGGCTCTTCGATGCGCTCTCGGGTGTCGAGACCGCGACCGCGCCAGGCCACGTGATCCTCACGGGCAACACGCTGGGCAAGGGACGCTTTGGAGACAAACCCTCGCAGCCTCAGCAGCCCGAGCCTGGGCACCCGTGGATGGGCCAGCGATGGCTTCGCAACTGTCACACGCTCAATCTCTACGCGTGCGGCCTCAGCGGCGACGATGTCGCAGCGCTCTGCGCGTCCGATTCACTGCAATCGCTGCGCTCGCTCAACCTCTCAAGCAACTACGGACTCGGCAACGAGGCGCTCGCGCTCGTGCTCAATTCTTCTGCGTTTTCTCAGCTCGAACTGCTCGAAGTGCTCTACTGGGAGCTCTCCGATGGGGCCGCCAAGATCCTGATGGAGTCGTCGTTGGGCCCCTCTCTGCTGTGGCTCTCGCTCTCACGCAAAGGACTCTCTGAGAGCGAGTGCGAGAAGATCGCTAAGCATTTCGCAGGCCGCTTGTACTTTACGTAAGCAAGCCTTACCCCGAATGCACGATGGAACTACGCATTCAGGGGCTGGCCGCGATTGACCTCAAGGCCGTGCATCTCCCTGTCGGCACAGAGGTCAGCACGCGCGTCGATCGTGCGTTTGGCGAGCGAATTGTCCCACAGGGCGCGGTCGGTCGGGTGATGGCTCTCGACGGTCAAGACGTTGATGTCCACCTCGTGGGCATCGGAGTCTTGCGCTATCCGCGAGAGGCGCTCCTGCCGCGCAAAGTGGGACAGCTACGCTACGCCGCACGCCGCGATCACGCGTGGAGCTCGTTGCGCGACTGCGTCATCGTCGAGACCGTCGTGGGGTCGCGCGCTTGGGGACTCGCCCATGAGCACTCGGACACCGACCGCCGCGGTGTCTTCTCGGCGCCGTTTACCTGGACCCACGGGCTCGTCGAGCCCCCAGAAGACCTCGTGAGCGCAGACGGAAGCGACACGTTTTGGGCGCACGAAAAGGCGATCCGTCAGGCAATTCGCTGTGATCCAAACACACTCGAGGCCCTCTTTGTCCAGAGCGCCACGCCCACAGATGAGCTCGGTCAGTGGCTCTTAAGCGAGCGCGACGCGTTTGTGAGCACAGACATCTACGGCACGTTTGGACGCTACGCGATGTCCCAGCTCGACAAGCTCTCGCAGAATCTTCGCTTGGCAAATCACAGGACTGAGGTGCTGTCCTGGCTGCAAGCGGACCCGTCGCTCTCGCTCGACGCGGTCGCGCAGAAGCTCGCGTTGATCTCGCCTCGAGCGGCTGCGTCAGAAAAAGACGCGCTCTTGGCGGCCAAGCAGTACATCAAGCAGCTGTATCGATCGATGTGTGATCAAGGGCTCATCGCGCACGCCAGCTTTGATTCGCTCACTCAATTTGCTCTCCAACGTGAGGGAGAGCTGCCTGAGCCCTCGCGCGAACTGAGGCCCAAGAACGCTTACAATCTCTTGCGACTGATCCATGTCGCGACCCATTGGCTCCGTGTGGGCGAGCCAGACTTCGTGATGTCCGGCGCGTTTCGAGAGCGATTGCTGGCGATCAAGCAGGGGCACGTGGCGCTCAGCGAGGTGATCGAAGAGGCCGAGTCGATGACGCCCGCGCTCGTCGAAGCGTGGACCCATAGCAAGCTTCCCAAACAAGCAGACGTGACACGAGCGGACCGTTTGCTTCGTCGAATGAACAGCGAAATTGCAGCGCGAAGTACAAACAACGTCCCGGGCCCCTGGGGCGTAGACGCCGCGCCGTTTGCGCTCGCGCAGTGGGATCTTGAGGACTAGCTAGACCAGCTTGCGGCGCTCTCGCCAAGCCTTGCCTGCGTCAATCCCAAAGCGCTCGATCCCCGGAACCGTAGCGTGCTCCATGGTCTGAAAAAAGATGTCCCGCGCGCGCGAAGGGTCCGGGAGGCCCAACGCGATCTCGTCGGGCGTGCGGACAATGGGGCGCGTCGGGGGGCCCGCGAGGGCGTCCTCCATCACGCTGAATCCGTGGGTCAAAAAGCGCTCAATCCCTCGGACCGCCTCTGGATGCGCGTCGAGCCAAGGCTTCCATGCGGTGAGGTAGTGAAAGCCAAACTGCCCATGCAGGATCTCGTCGGCGAGCAAGAGCCTCGTTCGGTCGCGAAGGTAGGGATCGGTCATCTCGTCGAGGCTGTCGACAAAGCGCGCCACCGCGACCATCTCGGACATGCACGTGGTGTAAATCACGTTGCGAAGCGCGCGCTCTTCGGGCGTACACCCGCGATGGACCGCGAGCGGCGCCACTGCGACGTTTGTAGGCACCTCCGCCACGCCACCCATCGCGCGTACGACGTCCGCACAGTTCTCTGTGTGCCGAAGCTCGTCGTAGGCCATGCGGAGCATCACCGCTTTGCAGTCAAGCGACGCGTTGGCCTCCATCAGCTGCGTCGCGAGTTGAGAGAACACGCTCGTGGAGCGATGCTCAACCTCCATGCGAGCGAGCCACATATCTCTGGCAAATACCACGGTACGCGGGTCATACGCGGCCGCATCAAACGTGTCCGCCGTTGTTCCGCAGCGAGCCAAGCCGGTCTTGAGAAGCTCGTACTCTTTCTCAATCGGAGTACCCGAGAGCGCAGCGGTGACGAGGGCCTCGATGGGCTCGACGCTCACGCGCGCTCCGCAGCCAGCTCGGGCGGAGGCAGCGGCCCGATCGCCGCGCAACAAATCGATTGGCCAATCGAATCACAGGTCGGTTGACCGCTGTCGACCACCGCAGCGTCTGCGAGATCACCGCCGAACCCGCACGAGCAAGTCGCACACGGGTCACCGCCGTCGCCGGGTGCAGACGAATCGCTGACGGACGTATCCGCGGCGGTGCTGCTGTCGCCGCCCGCGTCTGCGGTGACCACCGGAGGTGAGCAGCCCGCGAGGAGGCCCGCGCCGAGGGCGAGGGAGCGAGCTAAGCGCAAAAAGTGAGGGGTTTCCATGAGTGTGTACTTTCTATGTCAAGAGCCAAACGCGCGCAGTGAAGTGCCTAGCCGATGCCAAATCCCTTGAGCTTCTTGTGCAGTCCCTCGCGGGTGATTCCTAGGGTCTTTGCCGTCGCAGACTTGTTGCCTTTGTGTTCGCGGAGCGCCTCGATTAAGAGCCATTTCTCAATGTGCTCGATCATCTCTTTGAGCGTGCCGCGAGGAGGGCGAACCTTGTCGAGGACACCCTCGACGTTGCGAATTCTGGCCGACAAATCATGGGGCAGCAAATAGCTTCCTGGATCGGTCTGGATCACCAAGCGCTGCACTTCGTTCTCGACCTCGCGCACGTTGCCGGGCCAGCCGTAGCTCATCATGAGCTCAAGCGTCTGTTGCGAAAACCCGGCGATGGGTTTGCCCATTTCGCGCGAGTATTTGTCTAAGAAATGGCGCGCCAAGAGCGGGATGTCATCGCGTCGCTCTCGCAGCGTCGGCAACCGGATCGGAAACACCTGCAGCCGGTAGTAAAGGTCCTGTCGAAAGCGCCCCTCTTTGACCTCGTCTTCGAGCTTGCGGTTGGTCGCCGCGACGATTCGCACATCAATCGAGCGCGTCGTGGGCGAACCGAGCGGGCGAATCTCGCCCTCTTGCAACACGCGCAAGAGCTTGGACTGCAGCGTCAGAGGCATCTCGCCGATTTCGTCGAGAAACATCGTGCCGCCATCGGCCAGTTCAAAGAGCCCCTTCTTGTCGCTGTCTGCGCCGGTAAACGCTCCGCGCTTGTGACCAAACAGCTCGCTCTCTAGCAACGACTCGGGGAGCGCCGCACAGTTTTGCGCGATAAAGAGCTTGTCCCGTCGCTGAGATTGATAGTGAATCGCCGAGGCAACACGCTCTTTGCCCGTACCAGTCTCGCCTTCGATCAGCACCGTCACGCGCGTCTCGATGACCTTGGACAGCTGCGAAAACATCGCCTTCATCGCTGCGGATTCGCCGATGATCCCCTCGAACTTCTTCTGTGCGGTCTGCTTGAGGTAGCCAGCCTCGGCCTTCGCGCTCGCTTCGCCCTGCTGGACCTTGCGGTAGAGCCGCGCGTTTGCGATGGCCAAAGACGCGCTCGCCGCCAATAACATCAAGACGTCAAGATCGCGTTCGCCGAAAATGCCAGGCGAATTGCGGTTATCTACCTCAAGAACTCCGAGGATTTCTTCGCCCTTCCACAGCGGCGCGGCCATGGTCGACAAGATGCTCGCGCCGAGGATCGACGCGGTGCCCGCGAGGTCCTGCTGCGCATCGGCCACAAGCACCGCTGCGCGCTGCGTGAGCACCTTGCGAAACACACTCCGCGCGATCGGGACGGCCTCGATCGGTTGACCTGGTTCACCCCGAACGCGCGTCGTGACTGGCACGTAGCCGTCGTGCGCCGCGCGCGCCCCTGTCACGCTCTCGTCTCGCAGCACGACGGTCATGTGCGTCGCTCTGGGCAACACTGAAAAGACCGCACCGGCGACCGCGTCCAACACGTCACTCATGGCCAGCGCGCCGCTCATGGCGCGGGTGACTTCGTAGAGGCTGCCAAGGAGCGTGCGATCGGTCTCTACGCTGCGCCGAACATCTGCCATCGCGGACACAGGTCGCTGTGCAACCACGCGGGCGTCGGGCTCGTGGCTCTCGCGCGGGGCTTCGTCCGCTGCGGGAACTGCGCCTCGGATTTGAGCCCACAATTCACTGAAGACTCTGACCACAACGGGAGACTTTGGGTCTCCAAGCGCCAAGCGATCGCCCGCCTGAAGCTCAAGCTCGTACTGACAACTGACGTCGACGTTTACGAGCGAATCCCCACGCAGAACACGCGATCCATTGGTGCTCCCGAGATCGCGAAAGATCACGCGCGAGCCCTCGGTGCGCAGGACCGCGTGGCGCGACGACACGTGCCAATCGGGCAGCCGAACGACGTTGTCCGCCGCGCGTCCGAAGGTGATGTCCCCTGCGATTTCGAGAGAAAATCCTTGGAGTTCTCCCTGCTCAACGTCGACGCGGATCACGCAGAAGACCGTAACTCAATCCAGCGATTTTTGACGCAAAGACCACCGGACATTGCGCGAAAAGACCGCAGACTACGAGGCAGCGCGGACTTGCCCGCTGCGCAGTCTCTCTTCGGCTGCATAGCGCTCGAGCTTGCGATAGAGCGTCGTACGATCGAGCCCAAGGCGCTGCGCGGCGAGCGTCTTGTTGCCGTGCAGCGACTCAAGGACGTGCAAAATGTGTCGTCGCTCAAGCTGGTCCAGCGACAAACACGCGTTGGCGTCAACGACACGAAGTGTTGCCGCAAGCTGAATCGATCGAAGCAATTGGGCTCGGCAAAATGCAGGAGGATCGTCAACGCGGAGCGCGCCAAGCGCACCGGCGCGGAGGAGCGAGGCCGACGAATCGAGCGCAACATTCTCACTCAGCAGCAAAAACGCGGGCGCACTGGCCTCGCTCATCCATCGCCCCACGGCGGCGGCGGCGGCGGCGTCTCGCACATCGACCAGCACGAGCTCAATCGCTTCGGCGGCGACCTGACGTTTGGCGGTCTCACAATCGCGCGCGACCAGCACTCGCACCGTGGGAACAAACTCAAGCCACGCGGGTGCCGGATGAAGACTCCACAACACGATCGACTTGTTCATCATCAACCTCCGAGACTATTTTAGGCAGCGATTGGCCACGCGAACGCGTTAGGCACCAAGAGAAACATCGGACAACCGCTGCCCGCAGTGAGGGGCTCACGACTGCGCCATTCAACGAAAAACGAATCGGACCCAAGCACCTAAGAGCTGAGTGCCCTGGGCCCCTTAGATCCTTCACGAATCTTTTCTCGTTTGCGCGTTTGCTCGCCGCTCGCGCCCCCGTTTGCCCCCTCAGCTCTCCGTGACCGTCCTCGGCGACTACGAGCCCGTTCGGGCGCGCAGTCGACCAATGAGCAGCTCGCCCCAGAGATGCGACAGGATCTTGCTCTCTTGACCCTCTTCAGCCGCGATCACGGCCTGAATGCGCGTGATCGTCGACGGCGCACCCGTGGGTGCGAGCGCATCGAGCGCAACCATGATCGAGCGTCGGACGAGCACATCGTTGTGGTTGAGCTTGCCCTCAAGCGCTGTGCGCGCCGCGCCACGCTGCGCCTCGGGAGTAGTCCAAGCGAGCATGTACGCAGCTTTGCGAACGCTCTCGGGAGACGAACTCTCAAGCGAGCGGATGTAGCAAGCGGTGTCGGCGTCTTCGCAGGTCCGCACAACGTCGACCACGGCGCGAAGCTTATCTAGCACGGTAATTTGCCCGCGGATCTCACGCGCAGAGCCTGGGTCTTCGGCCATGGCCGAGGTAAACAGCCGTCGGATCTCGCCCTCAATGCGGTCAAACTCGGCGACGTTGCCGTGGCGCGCGATCGAAGCAAACGCGTTGAGCAAGCTCACACGCGCGGTCGCGTACTCAAGGGACTGGATCGACCGATGATTGATCGCGGTCAACAAGAGCGGGATGGAGGAGGGGTCGCCCACGAGCGACAGCTTCGAAGCAAACGTGAGCGCGCTCCAGCCGGTCTCTTGCGAGGGGTTGCGATCACGTGAGTACGCCGTGTGCAACGCTCGAAGGATGCCGTCGCGGGAGGCTGGGACGCTCATCGCGGTAAACGCAAGGGCCTCGGCTGCGGCGCCCCGCACGTTTTCGGCCTCGGACGTGTTGTTCAGGATCGCCAAGAGCGGCTCGACGGCGTCGGGCGAAGAGAACTCGCGCAGCACATCGGCCATCGTGGACTTGACCAAGCCATCGGGGATCGGGGGACCATTGGGGATGTTGCGATAGTCCGCGAGGAGCGCGTCAACCTGTGTGTTTTGTCCGGCCAACGTCGAGAGAAGCTTGGGCACCGCCACCGCCGAACCGACGCGCGCGAGTGCACGCTGGCAATGCGGAAACGCGTTCTGAGCGCGCACGTTGAGAAACAAACCGTAGACCAACGCGTCCACCGCGCGAGCGTCTCCGATTTGCCCCAGCGCGTCGGCGGCGGCGCGCGCGGTCGAGATGTCTTGATCTGCTAAGCGTCGGCCAAGCAAACGCGAAATCGGCAGCACCGCTTCGACCGCATGAAGCGCACCGAGCGCACCGAGCGCGTGATAGCGAATTTGCACGGCGTTAGAGCCATTGCCGGTCGCGCGATCGATCGCTGCGACGAGCGACTGCACAACGACTGACTTTTTGTCCGCGGGCATGGACGCGGCCATCTCTTTGAGCGCTTGTGCAGAGCGCAGCGCGATCCGCTCGCTGTCTGCGTTGCCGGGACGAAAGCTCAGCGCGCTCATGAGCGCCTCGAGGGCACGCGGATCCTTCGACTGCGCGAGGATCTCGATGGCCTCACGACGGAGGATGTTGTCGTCTTGGTTCGCCATAAACGCTCTCGAAATGCCCTCGATGGCGGTGTCGAGAAAGCGACGCACGGGGGGCGCGGTCGCGTCCGGGGGGCGCGAGCTCGCGAGGACCTCGTCGAAGATCCGATGCAAGCGGATCATAGCGCCGGTCCGCTTGGACGGTTCACTCAGCTTTTTAACCCATGTCTTTGGGTCAGCTTCGTTTTCACAGCCAGCGACAAAGGCCCCGCTTGCGAACGTCAACGTTAACGCCAGTGCGGTGCGTGAGAGTAGTTTGGTGCGGCGCATGCCAGTCCTCCAGGTGCACGTCAAAGACGAGTTGCGAGTGGGCAACCCGATAAAACTTCCGGCGCACGATACACCAGTTCGCCCGCGTAAACCCCGTGGTTTTTACGCCAAGCAAACCCGCCCGGGGCTCACGGCCTCAGGGCACCCAGAGGACGGATCGCGCAGAGGCCATCGGCGTTCATGTGGCCCATTCCGCGGGCAGCAAACGCGACAAACGTGCGCATGTCGTCCACACCGGTGGCGCCGTTGGGCTCTCCGGCGAGGCGCTCAGTCCGGCGCATATAGCCCATGGTCTGCTCGCCGCGATCCACGATGGGTCGGTTCATCCGGTCCATCAAGTTTGTGGGTGCAACGCCCTGGAGGTCCTCGAGAGAGACCTCTGCATTGGCGCCCATCATGCGAGCGCGCGCTGCGAATTGATCAAAGTGCAGAGGCGGATCTTCGACATTGAGCCGCAACCAGAAGAAGTGATCGGTGTGAAACGTGACCTGTGCGCGCACGGGGCCCGTCGTACGTGGCGCAACGCCGGGCGCGCTGTCCATTCCGTTGTCGGGATTGTTGCAGTTGATGTAGCTCGCCGGTGCAGAGAATCCGAAGCGAAAGCCAACGCTTTGTGGGTAGCTCGCGGCGGCGCTCATGGGCTCAGGCGCGCGTCCGCGGTAGGTCGCGGTTCCCGACACCAGCGTGCTCCACTGTTTGGCGATCATCTCGTTGTAGTCCGCAAACTGCGCCTGCGTGAGGTTCACGTTCGTCGCGTTTGCGCTCGCGTTGACAACATCAAAAGAGAACGCGTAGCGAACCATGGGGTCAAGTGGCGCGCCTGCGCCCGTCTGAGTAAACGCAAACAGCGGGATGGATGTCTCGGTCCCACCGCCTGCACCCGGAAAATTTCCCATCTTCTTGAGATCAATCGCAAACGTCCGGGGCTCACGCGCGACCGCGGCGCCTACCATCGACTGGTCTGCTGCGTTGCCTGCCGGGAGGTCCAACCGCACACCGCTCACGGACAACAAGATGCTGGTAAAGCGCACCTCCCAGCCGTCCACAAACACGATGTCCCCCTCGGCGGGTGTGGCTGTGTATGCGAAGCCTTCTTGGCCAAGCGTCTCGCTCGACGCGGTGACCTGGATGACCCGCGGCGCGTTGTCCATGGGAGAAATCCCTGGCACAAACGGCACCGCAAACGAGGGCCCCACGGGTCCGTCGTTGGGAGTCACCGTGTCACCGGCGACGTCGCCGCCTGCGTCTTGGGTGTTGGTGGGTGGACCGCACGCGGCGAGCGCGCACGACAGCACAATCGGACCCATCGGCCCGGTCAGTCCCCTGATTTTCTTCATCACATTCTCTCGTTAGCGGGTTGTTGTTGAAGGAGCAGTAAAAGAGACATTCCAGGTGCCCTGCGTGCTGCGTAGGCCTGCCTGAAAGCTCGCAAAAACATTGTCACCCCGTGCAAAGCGATAGCGCCCCTCACGGTCCCTTGTGTGCGCAGTGAGCTCGGAGAAGTCTGCGTTCGCAAACGCGGGTCGGAGGTCCACACGGAGCGTGACCGACGCGCCCTCACTCAGGGTCATCGGCGCCGCGATCCCTCGGATACGGCGCAGAGAATCGAGCGGCTGCTCGGTGGTCGCGTCCGCGGGATCCATTGCAAATTGACCCACAAACGGAACGACAAGCTCCCCCCGCCTTGCGGTCCCCGCGACGGTCGCGACCGCGTTGTCGAGCGATGCTCGGTTGTAGAGCCACAGCTCGACGCTCGCGACCGGCTCTGAGAGCCCGATGCCATCGCGCGAGAAGGTCTGCAGCGTCGGTGAGAGCACATCGACCTCGAGTTGCTCAGTGATTTCGCCCACGATTCGGCCTTGACCGATGTGCGACTCGCCGTTCGCGGACGCGATGGGAACAAACCAGCTGCGCCATCCTCGATGCAGATCGCCCGTGGCGTGCGACTGCAGCGGCACGATGGTGTTGAAGTAAATCGGACCGATCGCCAGCCGCGCGCGCTCGAGCGTGACGGTCCATCCGGCGCGAGTCTCAAACGTGAGGGTTTCTCCCTCGTGCGCAACACCACCGACGCTTGCACGAAAATGAACGCGTTCAAAACCAGTGTTTCCGCATGCGGGCATCGCGGCGGCGAATGTGAGGGCGGCCAGCACAGAGAGCGTCGCGCTGGCGGTCAAGACATGGCGTACGGTGGTCATCATGGAGCCTCTACCGAGTGATCAGTGTGACGAGCGTCTGCGCCGTGTCGCGCGGCATCAGCCCCAAGGTGCATCGTGACAGTGAGCGCCAATTGCCTCGGCGGTGCCACGCTGAAGTGCCGTGTTGCCACGCGCGTTGCGAACTCTTGGCTCATAAAATCGCTCACAAAATTAAACTGGCCCCACGCGTACTGTGCGTCGAAGAGGTTGGTGCAAAACAGGCCGATTTCGACATGCGTCCATCGAAGCGAGACGTTCGCGTCCGCGGTCGCGATCAGCTCGCCAAACTCTGAGAAGGGCAGCGGGCGAGGGGAGACAAAGGTCAACCCAGTCGCGGCCTGCAAGGTCACGCGTCGATCCCGGATTTTAAGCGGCAGGGGCCAGTTCAACGCAGCGTCGACGCGCGCGACGAGCGGCGGGACATACGGCACCACCAGCCCAGTGTCGTCAAAGACGGCGTGGGCGTAGGTCACGTGTGCGCCTAGGTCCAAGCGCGGATGCGAGACACGAAGCGCCGCGAGCGCACCCCCTCGGGTCGTCCCGTTGGCGAGCCCATTGCGGCCCTGCGCTTCGTCAAAAATCAGGTCGCGCTCGACGTGGGTGATGTACCCCAGCGCGCGCGCATCCACCGTCCACGCGCCACGGTGGCGATGGAGCGTCGCGCCCACTTCGCCCGCTTGAATGGGCGAAAATGGCGCGCGCTCGCCGTCGGCGAGATACGTCGCGTCGACCGATCGCGCGCCCGAGCCGTAGGCCAACGAGAAGGTGAGCCCCGCAAAAGGCCCCATCGCGAGCACGGCGCGGGGCTGGGGCAACAGCCCCATGGCGGTGCTGCGGCTCGTCGGGCTGCGATAGCCCGCGCGGTCCACTGAGAGGCACTCTGCGTCGAGCGGGGCGCCACGGACGTAGGTCCCGCGCACCGCGCAGCGATCGAGCACGTTGTAGTGAAACGCGTCAACGCGCAGACCGCCACGCAACGTGAGCCACCACCACGGGCGAAGCTCGCCGTCGGCATACATCGCGACGTTGGCCATCGCGGGCACAAAATCAAAGTCCGTCGCATAAGGGACGACGGTGCCCGCACGCAGCCGCTGTTGCGTCACGTCGCCCTGCACAAAGCGCCCAAAGACTCCCACCTCGAGGGTCTGAGGCAGCGCGCGAAGTGTGGTGCGGAGCTTGGTGTGCGCTTGGGCGCCAAGATCAAACGACTGATTCGACTGCGCGATCGCGTCGCCGCGTTGGCCATGAGGGCTCTGCCCTGCTCGCTGCGTATCCAGCAAAAATCCAGTGTAGTTCTCTCGCAGCGCGTACGTACGGTACGTCGCCCAGAGCGTGGCGTTTACGCGGGACGAGTCGAGTGAGAGCGAGAGGCCATGTCGCGTCGAGTCTCCGCCCTGCGTGCGGTCGTAGGTCCCAAAGAACCCCACACGGCCGCTGCGGACGTCGTCTTCTCGCACAACCCCTGCAGAGCCATACCGCGTGAGATAGCTCGCAGCGCTCACCCGAACGCGCACGCTGCCAAGCACGCGCTCGTAGCCCAGGTTTGCGCTCGCGCGCTCGAAGCTTCGGTTGTCTCCGTAGCCATCGGAGCGGGCCAATTCGGCCGCAACGTAGGTTCCACGAAGTTCACCTTCGGGTGCAAATACACCCACCAATCGATGCGTGCCGAAGCTCCCAACTCGGTACTGCACGCGCGCGCCACGCGTGCGAACGCCGAGCGAGTAGAGCGCCGAGCCGGCCACCGCGAAGTCACCCTGGCGCGGATCAAACGGGCCCTCTTGCACCCGCAGCGTGTCCACCACCTCGGGGATCACCCAGTGCGTATCCGCGTAACCGTGGCCGTGCGGATGTCCAGGCTCGTTGACCGGGACGCCGTCCACCGAGAACGCGAGGTCCTGACCAAACCGCGCGTCAAACCCGCGCAAAAAGATCTGCTCTGCGTGCCCCTCGCCGAGGCCATTCACGAGAAAAATCCCCGGCGCGAGTCGCAACAAATCCCCAGCGTTTTGCGTAGGGACCTCAAGCAAGCGCCCAATCGGGATCGTCTGATCGCTCGCTCCGCGGGGCGCACTTGAGGGGTTCGCGATCACGCGCACCCCCTGCTCTCGGGGCGCGGGGACTCCAGCCACCGGTGGCGGGATCGGAGCTGCCTCGCGAGGCAGCGGCTCCACTGGCAACGGCGCGCTCGATGGCACCGCCGCGTCCACGACTGAGACCGCGCTGGCATCCACCGCGGAGCCATCGGACGCGACGACGCTTGGACCCTCGGCGGTGGCGGCATCGTACGCGGCCGTTGAAGCATCCGCGGCCGCGTCCACGACCACAACATCCATGCTCTGCGCGTGGGCTTGGGAGCTCGCCAACCACGTCGCGCTCGCGCACGCCAACATGGCGAACGGAGGGACAGACTTAGCGCTGGCGCGGCACGCGTGCAGTTGCATCTTGGACCCAGAGACGGCTACCACTACTGCAACAGTGTTGCAAGAGACATTCAGTCGCTCTAACGATCCGATCGCAACGGTGTTCGTAGTGCAATCAAGGCATGCGTAGGCCACCGAGCACGCTTCGTTCGAGAGCTCCCCTTGTCTGTCCCCCTTAGCGCCCGCGCAGAACTCAGACGCAGCGCTCGCAGCGGCCCTTGAGCTGGATGGTCGCGACGCGCTCTTTGAGCCGCGCCGGAGCGCCCTTTTGCGAGCGAATCTCGACCGATCCTTCGGGCAAACACGAGACATCTCCGCACTCGTCACAGACAAAGTGCGGGTGGCCGTCACTGTGAGCTTCGGCCTCATTTTGCAGCTCAAAACGCCAGACGTGGTCACCGTGGTCGCTTCGCCGAGCCATCCCCGAGTCGGTGAGATCGGTCAGGTTGCGGTAGACCGTCGCGCGGTCCCACCCGTCGGGCGCGAGCTTCTCGGCAAGCTCCGCGTGGGACACTGGCGTGGTGGCCTCGTGCAGACAACGCAACACGGCGATGCGCGGCGCGGTGGCACGCAGATTCGACGCGCGGAGCTGCGTTTTAAGATCGTCGAGTGTGGGTCGGGACAAGCGCACCATCCATGAGCCTCAGTTGTGACTCCGTCAGCAGTACGGCAACACGAGAAGAATTGCAACTGTGTCACAACTGCAACAACGGCCAAGTACGAAACATCACTCTGCGTGCGCGACGAAGAGAAACTCGCCCGCTCGCGCGACGCCATCGCCTCCGACGAAGGTGTCGACGACGAAGGTGTGGGTGCCGGCAGGGAGATCACGGACCAGCGTGCGGTCGTCGCGTGCGACGCAGCGGCTGGGGTCGGCCGCGTTGAGCAGGTGCAGGTCCACGTCGACGTTGCCACGGTCGATCACCATGGCTCGGACGCGTGTGGGCCGCGCGAGGACGACCTGGTAGTGCACCTCTCGTCCGCCCTCGTTGGCCATCGAGCAGTCGTAGCGGGCCCGGAGCGACTCGCCAAAGGTGCTGGTGTCTCGCACATCGGAGAAGGGCAGCGAGGTGGTGACAAAGGGCGCCGTGGAGGTGCCCGCGCCGCGCACACTCGCGGCGGTGGCGTCGGGCGCTGTGCCCGCTGCGCTGAGCGCCATGCGCGCGCGGTCAAGCGCCTCGAGCGAGAGCAAATTGCGGACGTTTTGGCCATAGGTCATGTCCGCGGGAGCAAACTGGCACGCGCCACGTGGCGAGCGATTGACGTGGAGATTATCACCTCCGAGTCCGTGACCGGGCACCGCACGGAGGGCTCTCTCGACGTCGACGAATGGGACCTGACGGGCCTGGGCGACGGCCCGGGCGACGTGCGCATACCAGGGGATCCACTGGTCGGCGACGGCGCTGTCGTCGCGCGGAGGTGGGCTCGAAAAGATGGGGATCGCACCGCGAGCCATCGCACGATCCGCGAGATCGAGCAGGTTTTCTCCGTATCGAACGAGGTCTCGGACCTGAGAGTCGTTTGAGCCAAACATGATGAGCGTGAAGCGCGGCCGGGCTGAGTCAAGCTCGCGGTCGATGGGCGAGGGGGAGCCCTGGAGCGGCGCGCTCGCGCTCCAGCCCACCGTCGCGGCGAGGCTTCGGCGCACATAGGGATCGCTCCCTCCAACGGAGCCCGCGCGAAAGTGGTCGATCGTCGCGCGAAGCGCGTCACGGCCAGCGAGGTTCACTGAGCCCGAAGCGAAGCAGACCATGTAGCCCGAATCGTAAACGGTCTGCGAATCTCCTACCTTCGAGAACATCTGCTCGCTCTGCCCCGCGCCCCTGCGCGCGATCGCCCGCAGCGCGGCTCGCACCGACTCGGTCATGGGCGAGTGGGCACGGTCGCTGGGATAGAGCACCTGTCCAAGCACAGGTGCCGGGCCCGCTTCTGAGGCTCCGGCATCCCTGGACCCGGCGACGTCGCCGGGTTGCGCGTCGGGTTGGGTTGTGACGTCCGCGTCGAGGTCACCCGTGACCGCGTCTTGCCCTACGAGCGCATCGCCGAGCGAGACGGCGACGTCGCCGCCCGTCTCACTCACGCGACCATCGCGCCCCAAGGAGACATCGTCGCCGCCGTCGATGTCCACCATGGGAGCGCAGTGAAACAGCAGTGAATTCACCAACAGAACACAGCCCAAGTGCGTGAGAGATCTCATGGTGAATCCTTTGCCTTTGGGATGCGCCTAGCGAGGCGAGAACCGCTCGCGGCCTGTCGCGTTGGTCGTGACCTCAGGCACGGTATACCGCAGCGGGAGCGTGCGGTTGCCGAGCCAGAGACGCGCCTGGTCGTCGAAAAAGTTCGTGTTGTTTTGCCCGGACTGCCCTGCAGGGATCACGTTCTGTCCGCGGACGCGCCCGTCTTTGAGCTCGATGACCATGCGCATGACGGGCCCGCTGCGATAGACGTAGCTTGATCCGCCGCTGGGCGGGTTGGACGCGTCTACGTTGTACAGGTCACCCGGGCGCGGAAACCACGTCAAATTCGCTCGCGGATCGCTCGGCATGAGCATCGGCGCGAGCGGCAATCGGCGCGTATTGATGGTCTGTGCCGCGGTCAACGGCTCGATCCCCATGATCGATCCGCCAGCATAGGCCGTGATGATGGACTCGAGGGCGACTTGGTGACGCAGACCCCAGAGCCACTGGCTCTGATCTGCGGTGCCAAATCCTCCTTCGCCGGGCGCGCTGGCGGGCATCCGAAGGGTCGTGAGGGAGGTCGCGAGGGCTTTGACAATGAGCTCGTCCGAGCGCTCTACGACGGGCGTACGGACGTCATCCCAGAAGAGACTCTCACCACGCGCGGCGTCGTAGCTGGCGAGCATGCTGGGGTTGCTTCGGCGGTTGCGGAGCAGCTCGACCATGGTGACCCCACGCAAGAATCGCGAGTCAGTATCCAGGATTTCGTCGATGCCTTCGTCGCCCAAGGTCTGCGCCATGAGCGTGCGATAGAACTGATTGAAGATCATCGTGGCTGCCGCGTCCGCGCGCTGGTCCGCAGTGGGCGTGTGATAAAACGTCTCGACGCCAGACTCGGCGACGTGGCCGCGTGTGAGCCAGGCTTGCAGTCGACCCAGCGCCTGGTCGATCGCAGCACGATCGGCGCCATAGAGCGTCGATGCGCGGGTCTCGCCGTCGTTTGCGGCCGCCGCACCGCCGAGCACTTCACGTGCGCGCGCCACCGCGGACACGACCGCAGGGATAAACACCGCGGCGAGCGGTGAGCGATGGGATCCCTGCAAATTGGCCATCGATTCGATGGTTCCGTTGCGCTGGGTGACGTTGCGCGCGAGCTCGTCGCGGATGGTCTGTGCGCGGTAGCCTACGGCCCAAGGGCCACCGAGGTAGGTCCCGTTGGCGAGGTTATTGTCCATCGAGGTCCCGCCGAGGTCGTTGTTGGCGGTGAGCGTGTATCCACGCTCTGGATCAAGCGATTGGGGCCAATTTGCAAACGGAACCACACATCGCGTGGGGTCTGTGCGGCCCGCGTCTTCGTCAACCAAGCCCATCGCGTTGAGCGGGATCGTGAAGCCCGGAAACCGTGTGCCATCCAAGAGCAGCCGCGGGTCCGCGCCGGGAGCAAATCGCTCGGATCCTGGCGCTCCTTCGCGGGTCAAATTGCTGCGGCAAGGGGTGCCCGTGTAGCCCGAGTAGTGCACAGCGCCGGTGCTGTCTGCGCCCACGAAGTTCTGCGCGAAGGCCACAAATCGCCGCTGCGCGTTGCGAAGGTCTCGCACTGTATTTGCACGCTCAAAGTCACGCAGCCCGCCGGGCACGTTGCTCACGTCGAAGCCCGTGTAGTCAAACGTCACAGCCGAGACGTACCCGTCGCCGTTGACATCGCGCGGGATAATTCGCTGGCCCAAGACGTCGATCACCGAGCGCCCCGCCGGAGGCGTGACGCCGGGCATCGCGACGTCGCCTTCGACCGAGGCGAGGTAGCGTCCGTCGACGGTGACCCAACGGGTCCACATCTCGGTGCGACCCATCGAGCCAAGGGATGGCACATTGGCGATCACGTAGCTCTCGTTGGTGGCCACAAGATCTCGACATGTTCCCTGAAAGACCGCGCACCGAGGCTTGCCCGTTGCGTCAAGCTCGACGCGGTCGGCATACCAGTCCGTGAGGTCTCCGTAGAGGTACGTGAAGCTATACGCGACCCGGCCGTTGGTGCCCACCGCGAGCCACGGGATCCCCGGAAAAAACAAGCCCATTAGGCTTTGTCCCGTGGTCGGCGTCTCAGAGAACACCGTCGTGTCCGTGTGCATCTGGTAGAGCAACGTCGGGACGCTCAGCGGGAGGTGACCGTCGCCGGCAAGAAGCGCGCTTCCGTCCGCGGTCCCGCGTCCCGAGAGGGCCCACGCGTTCGAGCCGTACTCCTCGGTACGACCACCACGACGTAGCGCCTCAAGCGGCGCAGTGGCCGCGATCAATCGATCGAGCATCTCGGTCGCAACAGCAGGCGCACGATACCCACGCCGCACGCGCCGCGAGGGCCTACGCGTGGCCATCACCCCCGCGCGCGAGTCCGTCCCGAGCCCAAGGGCCGAGGTCACATCGGTGAGTGGTTTTACACGCTCAAAGATCTCAGAACGCACCAGCCCGCGTCGCATCGCGGCGTCCGTGCTGCTCACCGAGCTCCCCGCGGGGAGTGCGCTGTAGAGCCCCGCAAAGAGGTCTGACGCACGCGCGCGCTGCAGATCATCGGTCGTGAAGCTAGAGTTTGCGAGAACCAGCGCGAGGACCGCCGCGAGGTCGCGATCGGTGATGGGCTGCATCAGCTCCCACGGCGTCGCCGCTTGATCGACCACCAGCGCGATCACACGGATCTCAGGGGGCGCGAGCATCCGGCGCGACCGGACGAGCCCGACATACGCGTTAAATCCCTCAGCATATGCGCGCAGGGCGTCACGCTCCTCGGGTCCCATCTGCGCAAACAAGCGATCGGCGATCACGCGATAACCGCGCCCGCGCGACTGCGTATCGAGCGTCATACCGGCCTGCCCCAACAGCTCGGACGCCGTCCCTAGACCCACTCGGCGCTGCAGCTCGACTTGAAAGTATCGGTCGCGGCCCAGCAAAAATCCTTGCACAACGTACACATCGCGCGGGTTCGCCGCGTACACGTGTGGCACGCGACCCTCGGTGTACACGACGTTGACGTCGGTCCCGAGCGTCGGGATCACAAACGCGCGCTCTTCGGGGACGCGCAAGATGTCACCGCGTGGGCCGGGCGGCAGCACGACATCGGGGCCCGCGTCGGACTCGACCGCTTGCTCGTCGGCGGCGTCGAGGGCGACGACATCCGCGTCAGGGGTCGAGGGCGGGTTGCTGCATGCGGCGAGCAAAAACAGTGGGCTCAAGGCAGTAATTAGTTTTTTCATGAGGTCTTCTAGGTCTCTGCAAGGTCGCTTGGTGCGTGTCGTCAAAGGGTCAGCGTCGGGGCGGAATGTGCACAGGTGTCGCGGTGCCGGTCTGCAGGTCTAGGTCAAAGACCGTCGCGGCACGTTCGCACTCCCAGGTCGTCACGTTGGCGTACCAAGTCTGCTCGATGAACCAAGCGCCACCGTCTTCATGAATGTGTCCAAACATGTGCAATTTTGGCGCGATTGTCGCAACCCGCGCGCGCAGGTCTTGGCACCCCGTGCGGCCTTCGGTCTTGGTGTGGTCGCCAATGTCATCGGGGGGACCGTGCGTGATCAGCACGTGGGTGTCCTCTGCGATCATGGCCCATTTGGCCGCGAGCTCAGGGCCTCGCGGCAGGTTGAAGCACCACCCATGAAACTCAGGCTGCCAAGGCGAGCCCCAAAAGCGCACACCCTCGATCTCGACACCGGAGTCTTCGAGATAGCAAATTTGCTCACCAAGTATCGCGCGCGCTTCGCGAGGTGTCTTCACAAACGCCCAGTCGTGGTTGCCCGCGACGACGATCTTGTGGCGATGGGGCTGGTCTCTGAGCCACCGCGCGACGCCTTCGAGTTCACGCAGGCTCCCGCTACGGCACAGATCCCCTGCATGCACCAAGACATCGCCGTCTGGCAGCTGAAGCTCGGACTCGAACGTGTGGGTGTCAGCGATGGCGACAATTCGCAAGGTCACAGCGCTCTCACTATCGCAGAAATTCGCTGTGAATTGAGATCGAATGAGCCATCCCGTCGGCGACACTCGCGTCGCGACAGAGCCTGTGGGCTCAGCGGGCGATTCGCACTCTGAGAAAAAACCGGTATACGACGCGCGGCGCGGGCTCACTGCGCAGTGATGAACTGATGCGAATTCGCAAGCTCGAGATCCAAGGCTTTAAGTCCTTTGTGGACCGCACGGTGCTGTCGTTTGACCACGACATTACGGCCATCGTGGGACCGAACGGCTGCGGCAAGAGCAACACTGTGGACGCGATCCGCTGGTGTATTGGCGAGCAGAGCGCCAAGACCTTGCGCGGAAAATCCATGGACGACGTGATCTTCGCGGGAAGCGAGAAGCGCTCTGCGCACTCGTTCGCCGAGGTCACCATCACGTTTGACAACCGCGACGGGCTCGCGCCACCAGAGTTCTCTTCGTACGCCGAAATCGCGGTCACGCGAAAGCTCAGCCGGGACGGCGGAAGTGAGTACTTTCTCAACCGCGTCCCTGTGCGATTGATGGACGTGGTCTCGTTGTTTTTGGGGACCGGCGCTGGCTCACGCGCGTACTCGGTTGTCGAGCAAGGGCGCGTGGGTCTCATCGTGACCTCGAAGCCCGAGGACCGGCGCTCGTTTCTCGAAGAAGCCGCCGGGATCACGCGCTTCAAGGCCCGAAAGAAAGCCGCCGAGAAGCGCATCGAGCAGACCAAACAGAACCTCCTCCGCGTCGGGGACATCCTCGCAGAGATTGATAAATCGCTCGTAGTTCTTGAGCGTCAAGCGAAGAAAGCCGAGCGGTACAAGAAGGTCCGGACCGAGCTGCGCGACGCCGATCTCTACCTCGCCGCGCAACGGATGCTCGAGCTTGTCGCCATCGCGCGAGTGACCGTCGCGAGGCTTGAGTTCATCGAGTCACAGCACGTCGGTGTGACCGCAGCGTTGGCGAGGATCGAAGCGGAGACACAGCAAAATCGCACGCTGTTGTTCGAAGCCGAGCAACACTTCGAGAGTGTTCAGCGCAAGAGCTTCGAAGCAGACAACGAGGTGAGGCGCCTCGAAGCAGAGCTCCTTCGCACACGCGATCAGCTCGCGGGGGCGTCGCGAAGACACCACGACGCGACACGTGAACTCAGCGAAATCGCAGGGCAACGATCGCTCATCGCGCAAGAGAGTGAGCAGCTTAGCGCCAACCTCGAGGCTCTCGCCGAGGGAGAGTACGAAGCGACCATGCGCTTGGCCGACGCCGACGAAGCGCTCAGAGAGCTCAGAGAGCGAGTCAGCGCAGCAGAGCAACGACTGGCAGAACACCGGCGGATCGTGTCCGAAGCCGAGAAGGTCCTCGCCGGGAGCGAGGCCGCCCGCAACGCGCTCTCGCGCCGCTTGCTCGAGTACGAGTCACGCCGAACACGCACCGAGTACGAGCTGAGCGCCCTGGACAAGCGGACCGCAGAGCTCGCCAGAGTGGGCGAGGGTGTCAACGAACGGCTGGCGCAATTGCAGCTAACACGCGATGTCATCGCCGACCGACGCCTGCTGCTCGAGTCTCAGATTGGGCCTCTGCGAGCCGAGCGCGAGAGCGTCGAGCGGAGACACAGCGAGGCTCGCAGCGAGCATCAGCGCGTGAGCGCGAGGCTCAACGCGCTCCGTGAGGTCGCCGCGAGACACGACGGTGTGGGCAAGGGCGTACAGAGTTTGCTGAGAGAAAAAGCAAAGCAAACCAGCGGGCTCGTCGCAGATCAGCTCGCGGTCCCGCCCGCGCTCGCCCCCGCGGTCGCTGCGGTGCTGGCCGATCGATGGCAGGACGTGGGCGTCGCGACGGCAGACGAAGCCGTGAGCCTCGTGCGTTGGCTTAGGAGCGAAAATCGTGGGCGCGCAGCGCTGACCATCGAGCACGAATTCGCAGAAGAAACGCTGAGTATTTCGCATCCAGGCGGAGACCACATCGAGGGCATGCTCTATCCGCACTTGGCCGCTGAGGGCGAGGTTCCCACGGCGCTCCGCGCGCTCTTGCGGCCTGTCGTTCTGGTCGCCACGCTTGAGGCCGCGGTGACCGCGTGGCGTCTGGTGGGTGGCCCCTACGTGTACGTCACGCGGGACGGCGACGTGTTGCACGCGGACGGGCGAATCGTGGGCGGATTGCCAGAGAAAGCCGGCGCCGGTCTGCTCGGCACGCACGCCGAAATCCGCTCGCTTGAGCCCCGCGCAGAGGCGCTCGACGCGATGGTCGAAGAGCTCTCAATGGAGCTTGAGTCACTCCGCGAACGGGTCCGCAACACGCAGACCGAGCTTGAGTCTTCGCGCGCGGATTTGCATGCACAAGAGCTCGCGCTCTTGAGTGTTGACCGTGACGCGAAGGCACACGAAGCGGAGATCGCTCGGATGACCCTTCGCAGGGGTGAGCTTGAGCGCGAGGCGACGCTGGTAGACGCCGCGCTTGTAGAGATGGAGCGCGAAGATCGTGTGTTTGACGAGGCTTTTCGCGAAGCAGAGACCAAGCGCGACGCCGCCCGAGACGGCCTGATGACCGACGAGCAAGAGGCGCTCGCGTGGCGTGCGGAGGTCGAGCGAGCGTCGCAGCAAGTGACCGACGCCAAGGTGCTCTCTGCGCGTGAGCGAGAGCGCGCGATGGCTGCGCGCAACACGATCTCGCGTTTGGAGCGCAGCGTCGTAGAGCTATCGCAGCGCGAAGAGCGCTTGGAGAGCGAGCTCGCGCAGCTCGCGGACATGCAAGAGCGGTCGGGTTCGCTAGAGAATTCGCTCACGATGGCGATCGGGGCGGGGGTGATCTTTGCGACCGCGCAGCGTGACGCGATGACGGGCGCGCGGATGGCCTTTGATTCGCTTCGCACGCTGCTCACCGAGAGCGAAGGGCAGACTCGCAGTGTGCGCCAACAGCGTGAGCGACTTGGTACGGAGCTCTCGGCGCTTGAGCTGCAGCACCGCGAAGAGCAGATCGCGACCGAGCACTTAGTGGACTCGGCCGCAGAGCGGTATGGCGTGATTCTCCCGAGAATTCTCGGGGATTATCACATGCGACCGCCGCCGACGGAGGCAGACCGAGCGCACGCCGAGGAGCTCAGGGTGAGCTTGTCTCGCATGGGAGATGTGAACCTCGCGGCCATCGACGAGTACAACGCGCAGGACAAACGCGGAAAGTTCTTCGTGACCCAGAAGGCTGACATCGAGAAAGCGCTCGCTCAGCTAGAGCAGGCGATCGAGCAGATGAACCGTGAATCGCGAAAGCGCTTTCGCGAGACGTTTGATGCGGTCAACGAGCACTTTCAGCAGCTGTTTCCCAGGCTCTTTCGGGGTGGCTCGGGCCGACTGCAGCTCACCAATCCCGACGACTTGCTCGAGACGGGTGTCGAGATCATCGCGCAACCACCCGGAAAAAAGCTGGTCAATCTCGAGTCCATGTCCGGCGGCGAAAAGACACTGACCGCGGTCACGCTGCTCTTTGCGTTGTTTATGTACCGGCCTTCGCCGTTCTGCCTCTTGGACGAGGTCGAGGCGGCCCTGGACGAAGCCAATGTCATTCGCCTCAATGAGCTGGTCCGTGATCTCACCGATCGCTCGCAGTTCATCATGATTACCCACAACAAACGCACGATGTCGCTCGCCGACGTTCTCTATGGTGTCACCATGGAAGAGCCCGGCGTCTCGAAGCTGGTCGGCGTAAAGCTCAAGCGTGACGAGCGCTCGATCGGGGATTCGGGGAGCGCGGTAGCCTAGTCTCTCTGCGTTTTTGCAGGCGCAATCTCACAGCGGAAGCTACTCATCTATGGACAGCTGTCGCTATCTCGCTGCGCGCAACGTGACAACGCGCAGAGGTCGTGTTAGTGGCCGCGCCCGATGCACCCGCAGGATAAGCTACGCAATATCGCCATCGTCGCTCACGTCGACCACGGTAAGACCACCCTCGTTGACATGATGCTTCGGCAGTCTGGCACTTTTCGCGACAACGAAGAGATGGTCGATCGAGTGATGGATTCGAACGACCTCGAGCGCGAGCGAGGCATCACGATCCTCGCAAAGAACACCAGCGTCCGTTGGGGCGACTACAAGATCAACGTGATCGACACGCCAGGCCACGCGGATTTCGGCGGCGAAGTCGAGCGCACGCTGATGATGGCGGACGCCGCGTTGTTGCTCGTCGACGCTGCAGAGGGCCCGTTGCCGCAGACGCGCTTTGTGCTGCGCAAGGCCCTTGAGCGCGGGTTTCCGGTGATCGTGGTGATTAACAAGATCGACCGCCAGGACGCCCGCCCCGATGACGTCGTGTCCGAGGTGTTTGATCTCTTCTGTGACCTCGAGGCGAGCGACAAGCAAGCAGACTTTCCGGTGCTCTACGCCATCGGAAAGCTTGGAATTTGCCGCACGAATCTCACCGACACCAACACAGACCTCAAGCCACTCTTCGAGAAAATCGTTGAGTACGTGCCCGCGTCGACGGGCAACCCCGACGCGTCGCTGCAGGTGCTCGTCACCTCCGTCGACCACGACGACTACGTCGGTCGCTTGGCCATCGGTCGCGTCGTCAACGGCACCGTCCGCGAGAACGAGCGGGTCAAGCTCATCACTGAGAACGGCAGCAAAGACGTCAAGATCGTCACGATGTTCTCGTTCGAGGGGCTGCAGCGAAAGCGCGCGACCTCTATCGGTGCGGGCGAATCCATCGCGATCGCGGGCATCGAGGACGTCAACATCGGCGACACCATCGCGGACATTAACAACCCCGTCGCGCTGCCACGCATTCACGTCGACGAGCCCACCATCAAGATGCGTGTGGGCGTCAACACCTCGCCATTTGCCGGAAAAGACGGAAAATACCTCACATCACGTCAGATCCGTGAGCGCTTGCATCGCGCAGTGCTGCGTAACCCCGCGATGCGCGTCGAGGACACCGAGAGCCCTGATCAGTTCTTGGTCTACGGCCGCGGTGAGCTCGCGCTGGCGATCCTCGCAGAGACCATGCGTCGCGAGGGCTACGAGCTCTCGCTGGGCAACCCCGAGGTCGTCACGCGCGTGGTCGATGGCAAGCTGTGCGAGCCGGTCGAGATGGTGATCTGCGACATCCCTGACAACTACATCGGTGTCGTCACGCAGCGCTTGGGCGAGCGCCGCGGCATCATGGTCAACCAGAGTAATCCTGGGTTGGGTCGCGTTCGCGTCGAGTTCGAGGTCCCGTCCCGCGGGCTCATTGGGTTTCGAAGCGAGTTCTTGTCTGCGACACGCGGGATGGGGCTGATCAATACGCAGTTTCACGGCTGGCAGCCCAGCGCAGGTCCGAAGATGCGGCGCGCCAACGGCGCCATCGTGTCCGACCGCATGGGCGAGACCACGCCCTACGCGTTGTTTCACTTGCAGCCCCGCGGCTCGTTCTTTTGCTCGCCCAGCACGCCCGTCTACGAGGGCATGATCGTGGGCGAGCACAACCGCCCCAACGACACCGACGTGAACATTGTTCGTGAGAAAAAGCTCTCGAATGTGCGTATGGCCGGCAAGGACGACAACACCATCTTGCACTCGCCCAAGCTGCTCACCATCGAGACGGCCATGGAGTGGATCGATGAGGACGAGCTCGTCGAAGTGACGCCCAAGAGTGTCCGCGTACGCAAGAAGATCCTAGGGATCAACGTGCGCCCCAAGCGCAACGTCGGCGAGGACTGAACTCAAACGCGGTCAGCGCTTGATGTTGAGCGCTTAGAACACGGCGTTGAGACCTTTGGGGGGCCATCCGCAGGGGTTATGGTCACCGAGGTGACCATCACGCTGCGTTATGGGTGGTAGTCGAGCTCGGTCATGTGGAGCTGTGCTTGAGCCTGTTGACCCTGGCGATAGCTTCCGACCCAGACGTCGTACTGGCCGGGGCCCGCACCAAAGATATCCACGGTGGGGTTGGTGCTGCCGTACGAGTCGTCGTTGCAGGCCCACTGACCATTGGCTGCGTTGATCACTAGCGTCGTGTCCGTGGAGCCCGTCACAAAGAAGCGCAAGCGCTGCGTCGAGCCCGTAAAGCGAACGATGTAGTCAGGCGTGCGAGTGACCCAGCCGATGCAACCGCCGGGGAGGCCCATGTTGCGAGCGTTCATCGCGCCGCCCGAGACCACGTTGACCGAGACGGGGTCGGGCGTGAAGCCCGGGCCCATGGTCACGTAGCCAAAGTTGGCCTGCGATCCGCCGATCTGCAGCATGCTCGCGTACCCGCCGCCAGCGATCACATTGCCGCCACCCGCGACCACAACGTTGGGTGAAGTGACGGTGGTGCCGTAGTACGCCGGACGCGTGCGGATGATACATCCCGAGAGCATGGCGGGACCCACCATGAGGACGGTTGTGAGCTTGATCCAATGTTGCTTCATGAGGGTCATATCCTTTGGGTCGAGTTTGGTTTCTTGCTTGATTTCACAGCAAAATACCGGTTGGCCGAGGTGTTCAGAGACGGACACGGGGTTGTGCGAGACCAAGCTCTCCCGGCTTAAATCCCGCGCGGGCGAATCATACGACAGTCGGTTGGCAAACCTTCACCAACTTTGCCAACTTCACTCACACGGCACGAGCGGAATCCGGTGAAAACTCAGCCCCCGCGGCCCCTGCGTGACCATGCCGAGCACACCCTCTCCGAGGGACAGAACTGGGCGCTCGGCCGTCGCTTCGTGACCACGCACACGCACACGAACCCCAGACTGCCCGCTATTTTGCTGGCGAATCACTACTACCGCGGACTGATCGACCTCGCCAACGCTGCGTTGAAGCGCGACCGCTACATGGGTGGGATCGACGTGGATAAGCCTGGGCGCCGAGAGCGTCCCGTCCGGATCCTGCAGCTCTTGCGCCTCGGGCAACGTGGGGATTCTGCCCGCGAATTCGCTGATATTTACGCGGGAGACTCCTTCGCGCCAGCTCTCCCAAGCCAGCGTGATTTGCTGGCCATTGCTCACGCATGCGACGCGAGGTCCTCGGTCTAAAAGCGGGTGAGGCGCTTCGACCACGCGCGTGACCGCGGTCCGACGATAGCCTCGGTCATCGACACGCACGCCTTCCACCACAAAGTTGCTGCTGCGTGTCGCAGTCCAGAGCACCGCTGCGCCGTTGGCCAAGGGCGCTACACAGACGTCTGTAATTCGCGACCGTCGTTGTGCGACAGACTCGGGTGCCAAGAGCTGCTGACCCCACGGCCCGAGCCGCATGACCATCGCGTGATGCTCACGTGGCTGAACCTCTGCGGCCCACGCCAAGAGATACCCACCTGCTGTTGCGATGAGCGAGGGGCCGCGATCGTGACGGTCGCCAGCTGTGAGCTTTCGAGGTCTGCCCGAGAGCGCACCTCTCGGATCGATTCGTTGGAGCCAGAGCTCATCGAAGCGACCGATACCGCCGCTGGTGACGAGCATCCAGCCTTCACCGTCCCAGTGCATCACAGGATCGCTGCCACGGTAGCCACGCTCGGTCACGCGGATGGCGGTCCCGTGTCGTTGGCCGTCGCGACCCACGCGTGCAAAATAGACGACAGGGAGCGCGTCCACGAGCTCTACCCACGCGACGCCCCAGTCACTGCCCGACCACGAGATCGCGAGCGTGCCATTGCGGATCGGTCGCGCGCCCAAATCGATGGGAGGGTTTGCGCGAACGACACAGACTCTGGCCGCATCGGAAGCCGCATCGAGAAGCGAATTTGCAGCATCTTCGGAGAATAGATCTGCGGGCGGCGACCACGGAGCCGCGGGCTCATACCGCTTGCACTGAGCCAGCGTGCACAGCACAAGCGCGATGGATGTTTGTCGATTGGCTAGGCGCAAAGACACGGTCTTCAGCGCGCGCTTGGGCGTTTGCGTCGCGCGGATCCGCGGCCGCGGTTGCGTCGAATGGGCACGCGGACATCGTCGCGAGTGTGCGCTCGCGTGTCGAGCACAAAGGCCACAACGGCACCAAGGAGCAAGGACATGGAGAGCAACCACAGCCAGAGCAAAAGCGCGAAGACGCCTGCCGCTGCGCCCCATGCGTCGAGACTCGCGAAACGCCCGAGATAGATGCGCAACAAGAGCGACGCTAGGACGCTCGAGGCGCTGGTCGCCGTGCCTCCAACGAGCGCAGCAATAAGCTTAGGCCGCTCGGCCGTGGCGTATCGGTACGTGAGCGCCGACATGAGCGCGACGACCACCGCCATGAGGGGCCAACGCAGGAGCTCAAAGATCGGATTCCACAGAGAAAGACCAGGAAGAAAGGACTCAACCCAGTCGAGCGCTTCGGGACCGACGATGGCACCAAAGGCCGTGAGCGAGAGCGAGAGAACCAGACCCAGTCCCAGCACGATCGCGCTCGTACGCCGCCCCAGCCAGGTCGCGTGATTGCGCCAACCGACATGACTGAGCGCTGTCGCGATAGAGCCCGTCGTAGAGCTAATGCTCCACAGCAGGACCAGCATGCTACCCACCAAGACAATGGGGTCGGGCTGCACAACCACCGAGCGCAAGAGCCCTCCGACCCAGCTCTGCGCCACACGTGGAACCAGCGGGAGCAGATGCAACCGGAGTCCCGACTCAAGCCGCGGGCCAAAGAGACTTGTGAACAGTGATGAAGACAACGCGAGGATCGGACCCAGCGAAAAGACTGCATTAAACGCAATCTGAGCGGCTTGCACGTCGATCTCTGCGCGTACCGCAGCGCGCCCTACAGCGACGACAATCGACCCCTCCGAAACCTCTTTTCGTCGTAGCTCATGGGTCATCGAGTGGTCGCGGACCGCGAGCATAACGGCTCACCGGGCAAACGCGCACTTCGCTGCAGCGTCATGTCGAAAAGTTGATCACTCGCTCGCGCCTGTGCCATTGCACCGACGCACGATGGATTGTGAGGGCGCGGGCGAGTTCACCGTCGAACGGGAGCGGTCAAGACTGGACGCGATGATCCGGCGCGCTAGGCGTGCCGCGCTAGGTCTCTCGACGCTGGTTTTTTGCCCGGATCCTACGGCACGACTGCTTCTCGAGACCCTGTGCGCAGATCGCGGCGGAGTACAAATTCAGACCTGCAATTGGGACGAGCTGTTTGACTTGCTCGAAGACCACCTGTCTCTTCGCCGGGTCAAGATCGGCAGCGAAGCCGCCCGAATCGCCGCGCTCGAGCACGCCCTCACAGGACACCTTGAGCCCTCGCTCGGTGCGGCCACGGCCCTCGCCATCGAAAGCAACGCGAACGCCATCGCGCGGGCCCTGTTGCCCACCGTCGACACCCTGCGGAGCTACGGTTGGACGCGCGCGCAAAGCGACGCAATCGTCGACGAAGCAGTCGCGAAGTATCCCAGCGAAATCGCTGCTCCGTTGCGAATGCACCTCTCCCTCTTAGCGTGCGCCATCGACGCCCTCGAGGTCAGCTTGGCCGACAGCGGCTCGCTCGATTTCATCCGCCGTGCGAGGCGCATTGTCGATGCGCTCTCTACGCAACGCGTGCGCGTCGGGGCGCCCTTCGCCAAGCTGTTCGTTCATGGTGTCGACTGGTTTTCTCCACTCGAAGCGGGTCTCATGGCCGAGCTCAGGTCGGCAGGGACCGAGATCGACGTCGCGCCCTGGACCTGCGGGTTGACCAGTTATTCTCCCCGCGTCATCGACAACGAGCAGACCGTCGCTTGCGGCCTCGACGCATTGGCGCGTGCACCACACTCGCTCGGTGCAGAAGCGCACGATGACTCGATCGTCGAGAGCGCGGCACGCGACCCTCACGAGGCCGTCGAACGCGTGGCTGACTGGCTCGAAGAGATGGCCGCGACCGAGCGCAACCGCGTCGCGATCGTCGCGCCGCGCGGCGAGGGGAGCGTCGCTAACGTCGTGCTCGCGCTGCAATCGCGCGGGATCGTATGCAGAGCGCGCTCGGCGATTTCGACGCAGAGCGTACCGCTGTGGAGCGTGGTTCGCGCGGTCATCCGGTTGCGGTGGCGAGGCCCCTCGATGCTCGATCTCGCGACGGTGCTCGCGGCCCCCGGCGCGGGCATCTGGGGCGCAGACCGCGACCGCCTCACGGCGCGCGTGCGCGTTGAGTCGCCACGCGATTGGGCTGCGTTTCGTCAGCTCGTGATAGAGACAACGGATCCAGAGAAGTATGGCCTCCAGAAGGGCGCTCGGGACGCACCTGAGGACGAGCCCAAGGTGCCAGATCCCGAGCGGATCGCGTCCCTGTTGACCCAGCGCGCGCACGTACTCGCGCTCGTTCAAGAGCTCGAAGGGAGCGCGAGCTTCGCGGCACTTGAGGTGAAGCAGCGGCTCGAATCGCTCAAGTCTGTTAGCGCGTGGGCGCTCAAGCAATTTGCGCAACCAGAGCGGCTTCGTCGGAGCATCGACGACGAGCGCCTTCGGGGGCTCTGGGTCCGCGCTGCGGTCGCGCTGCGCGAGGCCTTCGCCGCCCTCTTTGAACAGCTTGAGCGGGCCCCCGCGAGCCTCATGTCACGCTCGTCCGCAAGTCTCCTCGCGCAGTTAGAGCACGCGTTGCCCTCGCTCGCGGATGACTTTGCACAGCAGCGCGAAGACGCCGTCGAGGTCATTGGCCCCGGATCGCGACCCACCCGACGCCCTCAGACGCTGATTGTGCTGGGATTTTCGCAGGGAAGCTACCCAAGTCCTGTGGCTGCGCTGCCTTGGCTTGGCGCTGCCGAGACGGCCGCCTTGGCGACCTCGCAGGTGGCGCCGTCTCTGGCTACGCTCTCAAGCATCGATCGCGCAAAGGCGATCACCGCGGATCGCGACCTCTTGCGCTTGCTCGCTTCGCCCACCCAGAAGCTGATCACCGTGCACCTTGTGCGCGGCGTCGCGGGCGCCAAACAAGAGCCCTCGTCATCGCGCGCGACGCTCTTGAGTGCCTACCGCGAGGCCATCGGAGCGACACGAGATCGCGTGCGAATTCGCTCGTTGCGCGAGGTTCTCACGGTCAGCGGTGTGACTCAGCGAGCGCAGCGGGACATGCTCGCTGCGCGCTTGCATTCGCTCGACGAATCGCTCGTCGATCTGGTCGACGCGAGGATCAAGTCGCACCCAGACGAGCTGCATTTTTTTCGGAGCGCTCTCGATCCGAGCAGGGATTTTGCACTCGGTTCGGTACTACGGCCCATCGTAGGGCAGACCGTGTTTCGCACCTCGGACCTTGAGCTGGCGACCAAGTGTGCCTTCGCGTTTGCCACGCGCGCGATGCTTCACGTGCGGTGGCTCAAGCTGGGCACCTCGCGACAGCTCGCGTACTCGACGCTCATCGACGTCGCGTCCGAGGTGCTGCATGCGCTGGATCAAGCGCCCGATGCCCAGCTGCCACCATTGATTCTTGAGGCGCTAAAGCGTCACGCGCCTTATGCGAGTGCGCTCGACCGCGAAGAGACTCTGCGCACAATGCTAGTATTTTTGCAGAGTTTTCGCGCTCGGCATGGGGCCGTTGGCCCTGCGCTCGCGGCGCCCTTGCGAGAGTGCGAACCGTTGACCCTCACGTTGGACGGCGAGCGCGACGAAGAGGGGCTCGTGATTCAGGTGCAGGCACCCCTGGCGCGAATCGAGAACGGTGACGCAGGAGCGACCGTGATCGACTTAAGGCTCGGCCGAGCGAGCAAAGAGAGCGCACGGATTGAGCTCGGAGTGGGAGCCTCGGCGGCCGTGCTCCCGCTCGTCGCCGAACGCACAATCGGCGCAAAAATCCATGCAATCGAGACCGTCTCACTCAGCCACGGGGACTCGAACCTGATGAGCGATTCGCCAAAGGATGACCGTCCTACGCTCGCCGCGATCGCGATGCGGGCCAAGCGCACCGTGCACACCGTCCTGCGCGAGATCCTCTCGGACAACGGGAGCGCGCGACCGCACGACCGCGCGCGGCACGCGGCGCTGGCAAAGGCCAAGATTCGGAGCTGCGAAGGCTGCCCGTCGCGTTTGCTCTGCCGCTTTGACCTCCCAGGGGAGTTGCCATGAGCCCCACCCAACGGACGCTCGTCTCAGCAGGCGCTGGTACGGGCAAAACGCACTGGATTGTCGAGCACATCGCGTCGCTTGTCCTGAGCGGTGTCGCCATCGAGCGCGTCGTCGCCGTGACGTTTACAGAGGCCGCAGCGGCCGAGCTCGAGGCGCGACTGAGAGCGAGGCTACAGCGGGCCGGCGCGAGCGACCTCGCGGCGCGAGTGTCGACGGCCAACGTGTCGACCATTCACCGGTTTTCGCTCGAATTGATCCGTCGCTATCCCACGTCCCTTGGGCTCTCGCCAGACCCGCTCGTGCTCAACGCGCGCACCTCGCGCACGCTCCAAGATCGCGCGATCGATGACGCCCTTGAGGCCGCCGAGACGTCCTCACTTCAGCGCGCCCTCGCGCTCTTTGGTCCTGCTTTTGGGCTATCCGAGCGTGGATTTGGTGACAACGAGACACCGGGTGGGCGGCTCAGGTGGGCCATTGCAGACCTGCTCGAGAAGTCCCAGTCGCTCGCGATGACTCCTGATGCGCTGCGCGCTTCGGTGGATCAAACCCTGGGGCATCTCCTCGGAGCGTTTCCGCCAGCGCAGAGCATCGATCGACTGGACGCCAAGCTCATCGAGGCCGACGCTGCAGCGCGTGCATTTGTGAGCGCAAAGAGCGCGGCGCCTACGAAGAAAGATCAGCTGCTCTACGACCTGCTCGCGCGCTATCCCGCGCCGACCTCACGCGAAGAGTGTGTCGCCTTGGGCATCGCCCTCGCCTCGAGCAGTATCGACTGCAGCCAGAAGTTTCGCGAAGGCGCTGATCTGCTGCAAATTTCTGCAGATTATTGCGCAAGACATCCAGCGATTCGTGAGGCTCTTGAGACCTCGACGCGTGCGCTATTTGCGTTAGCGGCGACAACACTCGCGCGCTTTGACGAAGAAAAACGAAGGCTCGGCGCCGTCGATTTTAACGACATGCAGCGGCTCGCGCTCGCGCTCGTAGAGGGAAGCGCACCTGCAGACCAACCCTACGCTGCGCTCATCGCGTCGACCCTGGATTGGATCGTCGTCGATGAGTTTCAAGACAGCGCGCCGATTCAGTTTCGGCTGTTTGATTCGCTGTATTCTCACGGAGTCAAGATGGCGCTCGTGGGCGACGTCAAGCAAGCGATCTATCGCTTTCGCGGCGCGGACTCCTCGCTCTTCGCCGCGCTGATTGATCAGCACAGACCCGAAGACGGCGAACGCGTCTCGCTCGACCGATCACGCCGCAGCCGCCCCGAGCTCGTCCAGTTCGCCAACGAGCTCTTTGCCCCTCTCTTTGCGCGCGAGAAGCTCCCGTTCGAGCCCCTCACGGCCCTCAACGACTACACTGATCGACCCGTAGACAGCCTGCTTTCATGTGTCGAAATCGTTCGGTATCCGTCGAGAGACTCGGCCAACGCCAAGGCCCACGCGGTCGCGCGACGCATTCAAGATCTCATCGCGGGTAAGCTGCTGAAGGTCCGCGATCGCGCGACACAGACCGACCGTCCAGCGCGCTGGTCCGACGTGACAATCTTGGCGCGCAAGCACAGTCACCTCGCTAAATGGGCTGCGATTTTGCAGCTGCATGGCATCGACGCCGCGCTCGCAGACGGGCCGCTCTTCGAGACGCTTGAGGCTCAGCTGGCGCTCGCCTGGTTGCGCATGGTCGCGAGCCCACGCGACGTCGCCGCGAGCGCCAGCGTGCTCGTGAGCGAAGTCTACGGATTGTCACAAGTGACCGTCGCGCTCTTGCTCGCGCGAGGCATCAGCGGCTCGCCCGCGTTTGCGCTCGAACTTACCGAGACTGATCCCGCGTTTGCTGCGATTACCCAGCGCGAACGAGAAGCACTCGCGCGATGTGCCGACGATCTTCGGTGGTCTCGGCGGTTGTTTCGCACCACGCCCCTGGGCGAGGCGATCGACGGAACCCTCGCGCGCATCGAGCTCGCTCAGAGGCTCGGGATCCGCTGCGAAGCGGCGGTCGACCGCGCGCAGATCTCTGCAAATATACAAGCATTTTCAGAGATCGCTCACGACCTCGCCGCAAGCGACGAGCGCGCGCTCTCGCTCAGGCCAGGCGACGCGCGCACCATCGAGGCGGTGATCCTTGAGCTCGAAGCGCTGCGCGACGCGAACACGACCCAACCCAACGCCGAGCTTACCCACGACGCAGTGCGATTGATGACCCTCCACGCGGCAAAGGGGCTTGAGTTTGCGTGGGTGGTGGTCGACGCGCTCGGAGAAGAAATCTCGCCGACGCTCCCACGTCTTGAAGTCGCGAAGCCCGAGCGCTCGGAGGACTATACCGGCCACGATTCGCTGACAAAAAGCTCTCTTTTGTGGATCCCGCATCTGGGCATGCGCGAGCTCGGTGACATGCTCGCCGAGAGCTATGATGCGATCGCTCTCGAGCGCGCCGAGAGTCTGCGGCTGCTCTACGTCGCGGTCACGCGCGCGCGAGATCACTTAACCCTTCTCTGGCCCGAAGAGACCAAGACGCCGTCCAAACGCACGCTCTTGCGAGACGTGATCACCGATCGCCACGCGCGGCCGCCATCGGTCGGAGGCGAGAGCCTCTGGCTCTTGGGCGAAGGCTCGAGCGCACACCGTGTGTCTGTCACCCATGCCGTGGCACCCGAAAAGCCTGAAGATTCGCTAGAAGATTCGACTCTCCAGACCACAACCATTCACCTCAAACAGGTCCTCGACGACGCGGTCGTCTCGACAGAGGTACGCGGACTCGAGCACGCGGAAAATCCCCTAGCGCGCGCGCTCACGCTCTCGCCGAGCCTGCTCACGGTGCTCAACGACTGCCCCGAAGTGCGCTCGCTCAGCGCGCTCTATCCCGACGAGCATCGCATCGCACGAACGCACGATACGCTGCTAAAGACCACACCGATTCGATCTACGCGACGCGAGCGAGTTGCCATTCGCTTGATCCCGCACAGCGAGCTGGGGACATGGCTCCATCGTGCGGCGTGCAGACCCGACGCGCTCCTCGATGACAAGGGCGCGCTCGCCGCCGCCGCATGGCTCGTCGAACGAGAAGCCAGCGAAGAGCCAGAGCGCGAAGAAATTCGCACGTGGATCTCACTGTCACTCGCTTCGATTCGCGAGGCGATCGCCACACTGGGGACCGTCGAACAGCGCGCGCACGAGCTCGCGTTTGTTGTTCCGGTCGCATCAGGCGTGCTTCGGGGAAGCGTTGATCTGGTGCTGCAGACCTCCACGGGCCTTCACATTCTGGACTTCAAGTCCCATCTGCTTGAGGCCTCGTCGTACAGCAACAACGCAGGCTTCTATGCTCCCCAGCTCGACGCCTATGCCTACGCGACAAGCCAAATGACCGGCAAGCGCATCGTCGGGCGCCATCTCATTCTTCCATCCTCTGGCGTGATGCTCACGTTGGATTCTGTGTTTGAGCCCGGACTCTTCGAGACCCAAGCCGCCACATGGAGCAGCCTCGAAGCGCTCCAGATCCGAGGGCCACAAACGCACAACCATTGCAATCGCTGTGCATGGGCGCCCCTGTGTGTGGTCCCCCGAGACAGCGTCACGATCGACGCGACCTAGGCACACGACGGGTGCCCTCGGCGAGACTCCGCGTGTACAGTCGACGATCATCGTGAACAAGCGCAAAAAAGACGTCGCCACCGTCGCACCCTTGGGCCTCAGAATTCACCTCATTGGCTTCGGCGTAGTGGGCCGTGGGCTCGCAAAAGCTCTGCTTCGGCCCAGCACTGATTCGGGCAACCAGCCCTTCTGCGTCGTCGCCGTCACCGACCGCTCGGGGACCGTCTTTAACGACGCGGGGCTTGATCTTGAGAAGCTCGTACGGGCCAAAGAGAAGCAGACCTCGTTCGCGAAGCTGGGCACACACAAGAGCTGGAACGGCGAGCAAGCGCTTCAGAACATCGCCTCGGACATCGTGGTCGAGGTCACTCCCACAAACATCGTCGACGGCGAGCCAGGGATCACACACATCGCCGAGGCGCTGCGGCTGGGACGGCACGTGGTCACGGCAAACAAAGGGCCATTCGCGCTGCAATTTCAGCGGATCGCAGCGCTCGCCGAGCGCTCGGGGGTCGCGCTCAAGTACGGCGGCAGCGTCTGCGGCGCGGTCCCCATTGTCGAGCTCGTACGCGATGCGCTCGTCGGCAACGAAGTGCTCTCAATCCGTGGCGTCATGAACGGCAGCTGCAATTACATCCTGTCGCGCATGGAGCAGACCGGCGAAGAGTTTGACGTCGTGCTCGCCGATGCGAGCAAGCTCGGCATCACCGAGACTGACCCCTCGCAAGACATCGATGGGTGGGACGCGGCGAGCAAGCTCGTGATCCTCGCAAACGCAGTGATGCACCAGCCGCTGACCATTCGAGACGTAAAAGTACAAGGGATCCGAAGCGTCACAGCAGCCATGGTTCGCGACGCTCGCAAGCGCGGCAAGGCGCTGCGACTGATCGCGACGATCAAGCCAGGTCTCGCCGAGGTTGCCCTCGTAGAGCTTGACCAACACTCGCCACTCGCTGTCACCGGAACACTCAACGTCGCGGTGGTCGAGACCGACCTGGCCAAAGACATCTCGATCATCGGGCGCGGCGCAGGGCAGATGGAGACTGCAAGCGCAATCCTTGGCGATTTGCACGCAGTTCGTCGCGAGATCAACGCACGCAGCGCTTCCACCGGTCCAGCACGCAAGGGCATGGCGCTGAGCGGGCTCGAGGTGGGTGAGGTGGCCAAAAAGAAGGTCCACACCATCGACGAGGACGCGACCCTGGGGGACGCAGTCCGTGTGATGCGCAAGAAGGGGATCTCTCAGCTGCCCGTCGTGCGCGAGGGCGTCTGCGTAGGCACTGTCTCAGAGCGACTCATCATGGATTTGCTCGTGCGCAGAGGGGTCAAGAAGCTCGAGGCGCTCGCGATCGCGGACGTGATGGGTCCGCCGCTGCCCGAGATTGGCGCCCGCACACCGCTCGTCGCGGTGGCCAAAGTGCTCGAGCAAAAGAGCGCCGTCTTGGTCACCCGCGGGCTCGACATTGTCGGCATCGTAACGCGTGCAGATTTGCTGCGATTGGTCAGCGTAGATTGATCACAATCACCAGGGCGCTACCACAAAGTCTTTGAGCAACACGCCGACCCACGGCGCGGCTCCAGCAAGCACCGAATAGACCGGATCGAGCACCCTCGCGGCCGCGCTCTCTTCGCGCACGGGCAGCACAAAACCAGCGTCTCGTTGGGCCAGCTGCCGGGTAAACGTCTGCTGCGCGCTCACCCAACCTGGGTCTACGCTGCACATCCAGATTCGCTCGCGCGCGAGATCGTCCGCGCTCGTCCGGGTCAACATGTTGAGCGCGGCCTTCGCCATGTTGGTGTGTGGGTGCTTAACCGATTTTCTTCGGCGCTCGAACTGACCCTCTTGGGCGCTGACTTGCACGACCCACGCGTGGTTTCGCGTAGCCGCTGCGAGCGCGAGCGCGGACCGCAGCCGCGCTGTCAAGACGTAGGGCGCGAGCACATTGACCACGTGAGCGCTGAGCAGTTCGGCGATCGAAACATGCTGCAAATTCGCAGTCCAACTGTTGCTCGCTCGCGTGTCAATGGGCTCACGTCCAGTCCATCCTTCGGGCACGACTGCCTGACGCGCCGATTCGGACATCGCGGTCGGGACGCCATAATCGTCCAGAAGCGATAGCGAATCGACCTGCAAATGAGCAGCGATTTGTCTTCGCGCGGCGGCCTCGATGCTGGCCATCTCGCGGTAGTACACCGCGTCACGCGCGATGGTCTGCGCGGCGTTGTTGATGAGCAAATCCAGTGGCCCGCGATCAGCTACCCAACGCAACGCGAGGGCCTCTGTGGCGGCGAGATCTCGGAGGTCTAACGCGAGGATCTCGAGCCGATCGCGCCACAACGCGCAGTCTTTTTCTTGCTCAAAGCGTGCCCATGCGTCGGCCACAAAGCGCGTTGTGGTCACAACATGAGCCCCTGCGCGAAGCAGCGACAGCACCACGGCGCGCCCCACCCGCACGCGCCCGCCCGTCACCAAGGCGACCCGACCCACGAGCGACTGTGCCTGGTTGAGCGCGAGCCTCTCGACCCCAGCGCATCGAGGGCAATGCCTGGGAAACTCCCCGTCAAGTTCGTCAAATCGAGTACGACATCGATAGCATCGTTGCCCGCCCGGTGCGCTGGCCTGCGCGTCTCGGTCACCGCGAACACGCGCGCGCGCAGCGGCATGAGACGACTTGGCGACCGCACGTCGGGTGGACTGCTGCGCCTCGCGCTCTGTCCGTCCGCGATCGATCCGCGATTGTTTGGCCCATCGCGACGCGGCATGAAGCAACGCTTGCTCAGCCTCGGTGAGCTCAAGCCCCGCCTCGAGCCGCGAAGCGATCGCCCGAAGTGTATCGCTCGCCACACCGATCTGCGCAGCCTGGGGAGCCCCTAGAAGCGCCCCTGAAGGCACCTCAGCATGCTCTTCGCGCCTGGACGCACCATGGGGCTTCAAGAGCCCCGTGACGTCTCTGGCGGGCGCAACGAGCCCTCGCAACGCGGCGCTCAGTGCACGCGGGTTGCCGTTGGCTCGGTGAGCCATCAGCCCTCGAAGCTCAGGCGGAAGCGGAGCGAGATGCTCACTGTGCACGCTCTGCAGCGACTCGTTGTCGCCAATCCAGCCACACACTCGCGCGACGCTGTCTCTGTCACCGCCGTTGCCGCGAAGGTCTACGTGGGTGAGCGATGTACGCACCTCGCACAACGCGCGAATTCCCTTAGAATCTAGCGAGTTAGTCTCGCTCGTGGGCCATCGCTCGACGTCTACCAGCCCGACCTCAAGCACTCGCAACGAGGGGAGCGACTCAAGCAACGAAGCGAGAACTGGCCCCGACACCGCGGTCAATCCGTTGCCTGCGAGCGAGAGCCATTCGAGCTTCGAGCACGCACGCAGGCCGCAAGCGAGCACTGCGAGACCCGCGTCGCCGAGGCGATTGGCTCCGAGCCAGAGCGCGCGGAGACGGTTAGGTCTCTGCAATGCATCAGATAAAATGCTGCAATTTCGCTCGCCGATTGCGCATCCATCGAGCCCCATGAGCGAGAGATCCCCGAACCGTGGGTGCGCACACAGCGCCGCGAGCGCGCGGGCGTCCATGGTGGCCCCGAGCCAATCGACACACTCCACGCGCTCCATGGGCCACGCGCGAATGAGCGCCTCCAGCGAGCGCGCATCGAACCCCGCGCGGCCAAGCCAGACGCTCTGCAATGCGCCGACCTGTGCAAGCGCTTCTCCCAGAGCGACAGCGCCCAGCGGCGAAAAATAGTTCTCGCCGAGCCAGAGACTCTCGAGATTTTTCGCGCGAGCGAGCGCGCCCTTGAGCCAGCTTAGTGACTGAGGACCGAGATGATTGGACGTGAGAATCCAGTGGCGAATCGCGCCGAGATCCAACGAGTCCACGATGGGCTCGAGGCTCTGCGCGGTCCAACGCGCGCTGCTCTGCACGAGCGTGTCCCGTACACACAGCAATGGACCGCGCTGAAGCGGGCGAGGGCGGCCCTGCGTGATCCACGTTGCCATGACCGCGCTGTCTTCTGCAGTACCCGAACGCAGGGTGGTGTGTGCGCGATTGCGCAGCAGCTCCTCAGGGCGCTCAAAGAGAATCACGGTCGCTTGCGCAAGAGCGTACCCTCTCTGCCCAGACCGCGATCACAACCATCGTTTTGGAGAACGCATCGATGCAGCCCAGCCCCTCGCTAGAGCCCTCGCGAAGACATCGAACCGTCGCGCTGTTGGGTCACCCTGGCCACGGAAAATCCCAGCTCGCGATCGCGCTCTCGGACCGATGTAGCGCGGACCCGATGCGTCCTTGGTCTCTCAAAACGCTGCCCATTTCGTATCTTGATCTCGCAACCCCGCTCGGTCGCTCGGGTGCGCCTCAAGACAGCCGTGGGACCAAGCTCAGCGTGGTCCGAGTCGAGTCGCCGGCCTACCACAATTTTCTCATCGACGAGTGTGGCTCACGCGCGCGGATTCACGAGGCCATCTCAGCGTGCGCAGTGAGCGATGGGGCGGTCCTCGTGGTGTCCGCGCTCAAGGGTCCAGCGAGCCAAACACGCGAACACGCGCTGATCGCGTACGCGATGGGCATGCGTTCTATCGTGGTTTTGATCACACATTGCGATCTTGTGGAGGATCCGGCGTACATCGATTTGGTCGAGCTCGAGACCCGTGAAGTGCTCAATGATGCGGGCTTTGACGGTGACGCAACGCCGTTTGTGCGTGCGGCGCCCAAACTGCATTCGCCGCTAGAATCCCAATGGAACGCGTCGCTCGATGACCTCGTCGACACGATCGATCGCGCGATCGCGCCGAGCGTCTATGAGCAACAAGGCGACGCAACTGCGGTTGTCTTAGAGCGCTTTGAGAGGCAGACCTACGGCAGCCAAGCGGTTGTTCTCCTCGCGATTCGCCGCGGAAAACTCAGCGTCGGCCAGCAGCTCCGGCAGCGAGCGCGTGACGGCAGCGAGGTGGTCTATCTCGTCGACGGCCTGCGCGTGATGAACGAGCCTGTGGCATCGGTCGCGGCTGGAGATATCTGCACCGTGTCGATGAAGCGCCCTGAGATCCCAAGAGTTAAATGGCAGCCACGCGAGAGCTATCGCGTCCGTCGCGAGCTCCGGCGTGGCCGAGTGCTGCATGTCAACCCCGAGCCCGAGCTCGTGACCACTGTCACCTCGTCCGTGGCGGTGATTCAGCAGGCTCGCGGTGGGCGACATACGCCCATCGTCACGGGCCATCGCGGCGCGCTCTATCTCGGCGCCACGCGAGTCGTCGCGACGGTCACGCTCCCCGAAGGCTGTGTGTCACTCGCGCCAGGTGAGCAGGTCGCAGACGCGACGCTCACGTTCGATTCGCCAGTTGATTTGCTGCATGCGAGCTGGGTGCTTCGCGACGGGACGGACGGTCTTCAGCGGCGCTTTGCCGGTCTCCCAGCGTGGTCGGGGACCGCTCTGACCGGGACGATCATGCGCTGACTACGGCGCCGGCTCGTAGCGATGACGGCTGTCTGCGATCGCGACGATGTCGTCTTCGTGCATGGGTACGCGATGGCTCTGATTGCGGCGCCAGAGGTCAGCCTCGTTGCGATGAAATCGGCTCCGGCGGTCAATCGAAGTCCCGCCCGCGATCACGTTAAACGCGATCGGCCCTGTGGGATCCATCTCGACGGTAAACCTCTGCGCGGGTCCTCCGCCGTACGCGAACCGATAGCCCGAGAGCGAAGGATCGCTCGCGTCCACCACCTCGATCCCACCGGGTCTCGGAAACCCACGCGGAAACATCATGTCCGTAGGCGCCGGGATCGAGTTCGCCGCGCCCGGCCCTGGGACCATGCTCGTAAAGCGAAGCGTATGCAGATTTCCCCACAACCACGTCGACATGTCCGCGCTGGAGGTCACACGCTCAAGCTCGGTCAGCGCGCGATCCAGTGCGCTCACGAGCACCTCGTCACGGCGCTCTCGGCCGGGCGTGCGTAGATCGTCCCAAATCCAAGACTCACCCGTCGCGGCGTCCAACGTGCGCGCCTCCGTGGGGCGCTCAAGCAAAAAGAGCGCGCTGCCCAACCGGACCTGGTTAGTGACAAATCCTCCCAGCGAAATCCCTGACGCTTCGAGTTCGTCGCCAAAGGTCTTGTCCAGCAATGCCACAAGCCATCCGTGAAATATCGTCGTCGCCACCGCATCTCGGCGAGCGCTCTCTGGCACCACTTCGGCGGCGTCCTGCCCCACACCGCTCGCGGCGTCGAAGCTCCACGCACGCAACCTCGCGACGGCGTCACGCAGACGCGCAGCCCGAGGGCGCAGCTGCGCAGCCAACGTCGACAGCGTTGGCTCTCGCCCGGGTTCAAGCCACTCGCGCTCAAGCGCTTCAAACGCGCTGACAATAAACGGGCGAAAGCGCCTCCCTGCCAGCATCACATGGTCGCCCGTGATGGCCTCAATGGACTCACGCGTCGCGTTGCGTCCCTGCTCGGTCAGGCGCGTGGTGATCCGCTCGGCGCGCCACCCATAAGCCCAACGACAGCCAAGATAGAGCCGATCGTTGACAGGGTTATTGTCTGCAGTATTGCCCGCCGTGTCGTTGTTCGCCGTGACAATAAACGGGGTGGTCGCCGAGCCCTCGGCAGAGGGCAGCAGCGCCGCGTCCGCCATCCCTTCCCACTCCGCCGTCCCGTCCCCAGGCAGGATCGTGCACGGGAGCGTCCCACGCGGGTTGCTCGCTGGATCAAAGCTGCGTGCCCCCAGCGCGCGCACGGGCAGCTGGACCTGCGAGCTAAATCCCACCGCGCCCGTGTCGTCCGCGAAGACAAAGCTAATGGGCGGCGCACCCCACTGACGCAGCGCAGCCCGCGCTTCGCCAACGTTGCGTGCATACGCGAGCCCAACAAGCGCCGCAGCTTCGTGCGTGGGCGCATGCCCAACCCAGCGCACCGTCAGCGCGTCTCGCGAGGTCCGCGGGATCACTCGACCGCCGCGGATCTCAGGCACGATCACACCGTGATGTGGGACCACCTCGAAGCGCGCTTCGACAAAGCCGCCCGAGCCGTTGGCGACGCGCTCTGTAATTGTACCAAGAGCGACGTCTCGTCCCTGAAATCGCACGGTGTCCGGCTGTCCGGCGACCGCCGCAGGGCTGATCTGTTCTGCGTACACATCCACACCGTCATAGAACGAGTTGGTCATGCCCCACGAGACGTGCTCGTTAAAACCAATGAGCACACCGGGAGTCCCCGGGATCGCGACTCCCGCCACATCGAGCGCATCGGGGCCGCCCAAGACAGTCAAATGCGTCCCGTAGAGAATCGAGGGCTGAGGCAACTCCATGTGCGGGTCGCTCTCAAGCAGCGCGTGCCCGCTCGCCGTGGCCGAACCGTGCACCACGAAGTTGTTGCTCCCGCGCGCGAACGTCCCAAACCAACGGCGGATGTGCTCGACGTTGCTGGCAAATCGAAGCGCCCGCGAGAGCACCGCGCTCGGCACCGAGGGCATCACCGCGGTCGACGTAGCGCTCAGGCCACTCCCGGCGCGCGCAAAGAACCCCGGCGTCACGAACGTGTCACTCTCGCTGCGAAATCGCACGAAATCCAAGAACATCCCCGCGCGCAAAGCCCTCTCGCGCTGTGTCATCGGGTCGGCGTCATCGAAGGTCTCTGCGAGGCGCTGCCGCACATCGGTCCCGCGCAGCTCCTCGGGCGCGAGATAGCCTTGCGAGAGCGCAAGCAGCCGACCCACCACCATCGAGTCAATCGGAGTCCAGTCCGTCGTGCCGTCGTTGAGTACGAGCTCTGTCCCCGCAGGCGCAGCGCGATCGCCTCGGCGGATCTGCGCGAGATAAGTGTTCACTCCGCGCGCGTAGGCTTCAAACATTCGTCGCACACGACCGGGCGGGGTCTCTTCCCAGATCTGTGTTGCAGTCCGACGCAGACCCACCGCGCGCGCCGAGAGGTCGTCATCGATCAACTGCATGCTCAACGATCCAAACAGCTCCGCCATCGTCCCCGACGCGCTTCGCCGGAGCAACTCCATCTGAGGCATCCGGTCGCGCGCCATGACGTAGCCTTGCACCGCCGCCACGTCGTCCAACGAGCGCCCGCGCACGTGGCTCCATCCATGTCGATCGATCACGACATCCACGGGCCCCGAGAGCCCCGCGATGTCCACTCGCTGCGCGATAGGCAGCGACTCGACCCCGCGCCCTTGCGGGACGTCCCCAGCGGCGTCCTGCGTGGCGTTGAGGTCATCGACGGTCGCGTCGCGCGCGACGGTGTCGACGGCCGAGTCTTCGATCGCGTTGTTGCGTCCAGGGCATCCCGAGAGCGCCAGCAGGCTCCACGAGATGCACCCAGCGACGAATTTTCGTTTGCGCATGGATTCTCCGATGAGTGCAAATTGACAGATCAAACGCGGGACTAGGGCAACGCAGCAGCGATCATTCTCCCGCGTGATCGACACGCAGGATCATTTTTCCGAAGCTCTCGTTGGAGCTCATTTTCTTGTGCGCCGCGACGGCCTCGGACAACGCATAGACCGAGTCAATCACCGGCCGAAGCGCGAGCCCTTCGCCCAAACGCCCCCGGGCAAAGTCCTCAAACGCGTGGCTCGCGGCCGCTTTCTCTTCGCGCGATCGCGATCGGAGCACGGTGCCCTCCATCCGCGCGCGACGTCGAAGCAACAGCCGCAAGTCGACCTCACCCACCGCGCCGCTCAACAGCCCCACGAGCACCAACGTGCCGTGATTCGCGAGCGACGCCACGTTGCGCCCGAGATAAGTAGCCCCCACAAAATCGACGACGACGTCTGCGCCATGTCCATCCGTCTGAGTGCGAATTTCTTCGTCAAAATGCTCGGGACTGAGCGCTACGTCGAGCCCATACAAGCGCGCACGCGTCGCCTTCTCAGGGCTACGCGTCGTCCCAAAGACCTTCGCACCGGCCGCACGGGCGAGCTGTACCGCAGCGACCCCGACGCCAGAGCCAATCGCGTGGATCAGCACGTTGTGCCCAGCCGCACATCGCCCAATCGTAAAGAGCGCATCATGCGCCGTCACAAATGCCTCTGGCACCGCCGCCGCGTGCGCAAAGTCCATCGCGTCCGGGATGCGCATCATCGTGCCCGCGCTCACTGCTACAAACTGCGCGTACGTGCCGCCCCCCGCGATGCCCATCACGCGCTGGCCAAGCCACGACCGATCGACCCCGTCGCCGACCGCCTCGACCACTCCCGCGTACTCAAGGCCCAAGATGTCTGCCGGCGCATCGGGTGGCGCCGGATACATGCCCATTCGCTGCAAAATGTCAGCGCGATTGATCGCGGTAGCCTTCACTCGGACTAGCGCATCTCCTGTGCCGAGGCTCGGCACCGGCCGCTCGACCACCTTGAGCACCTCGGGACCACCTACACCATCCGCAATTACCGCCAACATCTCACTGCTCCTTCACGCGTTGCGCGAAGCCTAAGAGTGCTCCAAATTCGCCGCACGATGTGTGCCGAAAACTTCTGCCCTTCGTTCGGTTAGTTCGCTGATCCAACGCCCTTTGAGTGCGCTAGCATCCAGCCACAATGCCGCTTGATGGCTTTCACGTAATTCACTGGGCCAGCTCCCAATTTGGCTCACTGTTGCCGATGCATCTCGGCGGCGCCGCGCTCATGATGCTCGCGCTCGCGATCACACTTTTGGTGTACGGCGCGAAGATGGTGCCGACCTCGTGGATGCTCGTCGCGGCGGGATTCGCTGCAGCAGTGCTAGCGTATTTTATCGTTGGGACCGCGATCAACGGGAGCGGCGGAATCCAAGACAACCCCAACGTCCAGACCGCCGCGTGGCGCTATGGCCCTGCATGCGTCGCGATCGTGGTCTTTGGGATCTCTGGCTTTCTCTTTCGCCTCAGCCTGCGCGCTTGGGCGAGCGACGAAAACAGCGGAAAAGCCTTCGGTTTAGCCCTATTTCTCATGTTCGCCGCTGGCACATTTGTCTCGGTACAGGTCGTCCGAGGATCACTCAATCCGTCACTCATTCCTCACCGCACAGCGGCACGCGACGACGGCACACGGATGATCGACGTGAACTCCCCCGACGGCCCAGTCCGTCGCAGCGTCTCAGCCCCGAGACGCCACTGAGCCCGCGCGATGCTGTTGCTTCGTAGGGGTTTGGCTCGCCGCGCATTTCGGTGACTGCCCACAAGACGCGCTATATCGGTTGAGCACACGACTCACCGGCAGAACAACCAATGGCTGACTCATCTTCTGATCCCGCGCGTCGCGACGCCTCCGACGCCCTCAATGACCTCGAAGCAGTCCTGGCCAGGATCCCTGGACTGGGGCAGCTCACCCAGGATTTTCGCGCGCTTCGTGCGCTGATCATTGAAAACCGTCCGCCACGAATCGCCGCGATGGGGCGCCGAGGGTGCGGCAAGTCATCCATCGCAAACGCGCTCTTGGGCAGCGAAGCGCTCACCACAGGGGCCGTCGAAGACACGACCAAGAGCCCTGCGTGGGTCACGATCGAGCACGAAGGCCGAAGACTTCGTTGGATGGACACGCCAGGACTTCGCGCCGGCGGACAGCCAGACCGTGGAGAGCAGGTCGCAGAAATGCTCGCGAACGAAGCGCCCGATGTCCTGCTCTTTTGCGTACGCGCGACGCAAGTAGACTCGGCCATCGATGACGACATCGCAGACCTGCGCTCGGCCCTCGCGGCCATCGAGACTCGCACCAAGACCCGTCCCCCCGTGATCGCGGTGATCACACGTGTCGACGAGCTGCCCCCACCGATCCCCAAGCAGCCCCCGTTTACCGAAGCCAAACGCGAGTCCATTCAGCAAGCCACAAATGTGCTCAAGGCGCACCTTGAGCGCTCGGGCGTCGTGACGCAATCCATCCACGGGGTGAGCGCATACGCCAAGTATTTTGCAGACGGATCTCTCGCGATCGATTGGCGTCACAACGTCGATCAGCTGGCGGTGGCGCTCTTCGATGCGCTGCCCATGGCGGCGCAAGCAGACGCCGCGGTCGCGTTCGAAGCATCTCGGACGCTGCGACGTCGAGTCGCCAGGCGTATCGTGACCGGGACCACCAGCATCGCGTTCTTTGTCGCCGCAGCGCCGCTGCCACACGACCTCGTACTTTTGACACCTCTCCAGGGGGTCATGGTCTTGGGCATCAGCTTTCTGGCGGACCGAAACTCGCGCGCACGCATGGTCGCCGAGTGGACCGCCGGCATGGGAATTAACCTCGGGGCAGGGGTCGCGATGCGCGCGGCGGCCCGATCACTGATCAAGCTCGTCCCAGGTTTCGGCAGCGCGATCGCAGGCTCGGTCGCAGCAGCGGGGACCTGGGCGCTCGGGAGCGCCGCGACACGCTACTTTGTCGACGGAGCGACCATCGACGAGACCCGCACCGAGTTTGACGCCATCAAACGCACCGGGTTCTCTCGCGAAGCCCTCAGCGCGATCGGCAAGCCTGAGGGATCGCACAACGAAGAGCCACATCCCGAGGACCCTTCCCCCGAAAATGGGACCGAAAACGGGTCATCCTAAATCGCATCGCGCTGTCTATTTGCAATCTGTCTCGCACTCACTATGACCGACGCTGCCGCAACGCCTACGCTCGACGGACGTCGCATTTTGGCCGCGCTCGAACACGCCGAAGCGGAGCTCTCACTCCGAGGCGTCACGCTCGTCCACGACGCGCAACAGACACTCTCAATGTTTCGTTGGCTTCTCACAGAGGGACGTCATCCGCGCGTGGTGGTGGTCGGACGTCGTGGTGCCGCCAAGAGCAGCCTGCTCAACGCGCTTGCCGATCGCGAGCTGGCCCCTACAGGTGCAGTCGAAGACACCACAGGCAGCGCCATGGTTCACACACTAACGATCGGTGAGCGCGAAGTGCACTGGGTGGACACCGGAGGGCTCCGCGCGGGCTCTCGCGGCCCGCAGAGAGCCCTCTCCCTTCGGTTGCTCTTTCGCTGCGCCGCGCCCGATCTGCTGATCGTCGCGCAGCCCGCTTCGGAGGTCGACGCAGCCATCGATGGCGTCTTGGCCGATGTGGCGAGCGCACTCGAGGCGCTCGAGCCCGAGCGACGGGCGGTCGTACGAGTGCTCCCGGTGTGCACTCGCGTCGATGAGCTCTCCCCTGCGGATGACCTTCAGCCACCCTTTAAAACCAAAGAGAAAATCGAGAATATCGAGCTCTCGCGCCGCACAATGGACCTGGCGATTTCGCGCGCCAAGATCCCAGCGCCCAGCGCCCTCGCGACAAACTCTTGGTTTGACTCGCACCACGACCTCCGGTGGAACATCGACGCCCTCCGTCAGGCGATCGTCGAGCAGACGCCGGTCACATCCCAGTCCCTGATCGCCAACGAGCTGCGCACACTCATCGGTGAGGTCACCACCGTCTTGGTCAACGCGGCGAGGGTCCTCGGCGAGCGCACCAGCCCGCAATTCGCAACAGAGTGGCTCATCGAGACAAGCCGTCGCATGGCGCCCAGCGCGCGAATGGCGGCCTCTCCTTCGTGGCGCAGCATCGTCAGCGGCCGAGCGCACGCGCTCTCGCTCGTCCAGGGGGCCTTAGGTTTGGCGCGGGCTCACAGCTGGCGCCAGCGCATCCGGGCGAGCCAGCTGACCACCGTTGGCGAGGCCATCGCTACCCTGTGTAATTCGGCCGAAGACGCAGAGCTGCTCGCGCTCGTTGGAGTGACAATGGCCTAGAGCACCGCATCAGAACCCCCAAATGACAAAAACCGCAGAGTCCTTTGCAGACACTGCGGTTCTTGTTGTTTGCCAGCCCCGAGAGGTTGGTCTTCGTGCAGAGCGGGAGACGGGATTTGAACCCGCGACGTCAACCTTGGCAAGGTTGCACTCTACCGCTGAGTTACTCCCGCGGACTTGAGTGAGCGCTTTCTAAGCCTAGCGACCGTCCGTGTCAACAATCAAAATTCACCGAGGCGCTATTCGTGTCGAAGGCCCTCGAGGGGCGTGAGACGAGCAGCCCAGGCAGCGGGGATCGTAGACGCCACCAACGAGATCACCAACGACACGACGGCGGTCGTTAGAAACTCTGCGAGGTTGGGCCTGACGGGCACATAGCGGATGAGATAGACCTGCGAATCGAGTGGAAATTTCCAGGTCATAAGCGCCAAACAGACACCGCCACCGACGAGCAATCCGAGCGCCGTGCCGAGGCCGCCGATCATCATGCCTTGCAGCAAGAAAATGCTCTGGATCCTCGGCTCATCCGCGCCCATCGCCTTGAGAATCGCCACCTCGCGGCGCTTGTCCAGAACGAGCATCACGAGCGTCGCGACGACGTTAAAAGCCGCGACCACAATGATGATCGTAATGACAATCGCGAGCGCGAGCTTCTGCAGCCTCAGCGCCGTGAACAAATTGCGATTGAGCAGCTCCCAATCCATGGTGTGAAAAGGCCCTCCGCCCAGCTCGCGCTCAAGCCTGCGCCCGATCGCAGCCGCTCGATCCAAGTCCGAGACCTTAATCTCGACACCCGTCGCGGCGTCCCCTTGCTCGAAGAAGCGCTGCGCTTCCCAAAGGTCCACGTACACCAGCCGCGAGTCGTACTCGTCGAAGCCCGCGTTGAAGATCCCGGTGACGCGAAAGTCTCTCGACCGCGGCGTGCTCCCATGCCGAACCACTGCAGCATCCGCACCCGTCAACGGCGAGATGATCCGAACGGTGTCACCCACTCGGAGCCGAAGATTGCGCGCCAAAGTGACGCCGATGAGCGCACCCGGAAGCTCGTTGGATCGAGCCGCGGCCTGCACCTCTTGCTCACGAATGACCTGCCTACCGACGGTTGCAAACGGGTCGATTTCTCCCGGGGTCGCTTCGCCTGCGGGACGCTCGAAGCTTGGCGTGGCGCCGGAGGGCAACAACAACGAATCACGTGGCAAATCACCAGCTTGCGGTGACTCACGAACCCGCAGAGGAGGGAGCGACGGGATGCCCATCGTCTCGATGCGGTCGTTGTCTTCTCGGCTGCCAAGGCTCCGCAGCGTCTGGACCTCGGACCTCGCGCGGGTGACGTAGTCTGCAAGAGACCGCAGCTCACTGGAGCCCGAGCGATCAATGGGAGCTGCTGGCGGGGTCGCGTTGGGTCGGCGCAGACCATCGATGGTTCCCTGCTCCATGTACGAGTGGAGATCGAGGACCTGACGCGACAGCACAGGGTCAATGCCTTTGACCAAAACCCCAGCGATGCGCTCGCCCCGCGTGATCATCATCGGGTTGATCAAGAACGGCGACGCTCCCACCACCCCAGGGGTCGCCCTCGCGCGCTGAATGACCTCGCGATACTCAGTAAAATCCCAGCCATATTTGAGCACTAGCAAGTGCGCATTGACCCCAAGGACCTTCTCTCGAAACGCGGTCTGAAACCCCGAAGTGACCGCCAAAACGGAGCACAAAACCGCGACGCCCAACGCAATGCCCAAGACCGCCACGGCGCCGATCACAGACACGGACTGATGACGCCGCGCACGAAGATGTCGCCATGCGACCAACCAAACAAACTGCACAGGGTCACCGTACCCCAGCCACAACCAAGTTGCAGGCGCCGAAAACAGCCGCCGAGGCGATCGCCAAATCGTCGCACCCGCGCGTCAGCACGGGGTGACTAGGCAGACCATGCTAGAGTCTTCTTCTATGCTTAAAAGCCGCCCTCTCGCGGCATTGTTGGCGCTCGCGTGTGCAGCCTGTGGACCGGTGACCTACCGAAGTCCTCTAGACGCATCCACGGATGCTCCTTCGGTCCCTGTCCGCGTTCTCACGTTTGACCAACAAGCCCCCTTGCAGATGCAGCCAGGAGACCGCGCCCTGATCGTGGTCAGCGTCCGCAGCGCAGCGTCGGGTCAACCCGACCCCGAGGCCTCGGTGCGCTTCTCGTTGCTGGGCCAGTCTGAAGACGCCACGCTGAGCAGCACACGCGCGACGTCCACCCTCCAATCCGACGGAACCGCCACGGCGAGCGTCACGCTGGTCGCGCCGAGTCTCAGCGCCGAGTTTATTGTCCGTGCTCAAACCGACGACAACGCCGTGGTGACCCGCTCGGTGACCGTGAGCGACCGTGGGTATGGCAGCATCGTGGCGCGCCCGAGGTACAACGGAGTCCGAGGCGCGTCGTCGTTTGCGATCCAAGTCTTTCGCGGGGGACGCTGTGAAGCGATCACAGGCAACGCGCCGCTGCGCACGATGACGATCGCCGTTCAAGCTGGCGCAAGTGCCCGTTTTGACTCGCTAATTGCCAACTCAGCTTACACCGTCGTCGTAGAGGCGCTGGGACCCAGCGGTGTCGCAGTCGGACGTGGCTGCGTCGAGCAAAGCAACGTGCAACAAGACACCACGGTCGATGTCCCAGTGAACGTCGTCGATCTCCCGCTGAACTTCGCGGGCAGTTACCGTCTGACCGCGCGACTTAGCCTTGACGCAATCGCTGGCTCTGCCGAAGCCCTCTGGCTTGAAGCAGCGATCTCTCCTGCGTCAGAAATCGCTGACCTTTTGCAGTCCATCGCGACCGACGTCGAACGCACTTCGGGTGCCACCGCGAGGGCAAGCTTCGAGGCACAAGCCCCCATGATCGCGACGAGACTCGAGACCTCCCTTCGAGCCCGAAACTCTCTGCCCTCGCAGACCCTCGCGCGCTGGGCTCGCACGATCGGTGCCTCTTTTCGCTCGAGCACCTGGGAGGTGCTTTTTGCCTCACAAATCGTCAACGATCGCCCCTCGCTTCGCATCGAATCGTCTGCCATCACGCTCGATCCGCAGACCCCCGCGATCGAAGGCGATGATCTCACCCGACCGATTGCACCAAGCGGCTCTGCCCGCGCGGTGATCGAAAGCGGCGACCGCGCGACGCTGATCTTCGAAAACGCTGCGCTGCCGCTCTCACTGATCGCAACCACCGCGAGAGACGCGCAGCTCGCGCGGCTGAGTCACACGTCGACCGAGGCGCTGTTGCTCGATGAGCTCCGTTGCGACCTTGTCGCCAGCGAGACTCGCTCGGTGACGGCTCGGTGTGACAACACCTGTATCGTTGAAGCATGCACTCGCCAAGCTCGCCGATGGTCCGCGCGGTTTGATCGGGCGCTCGGAGAGAGCGTCGAATCACTCAACGTCGTCACGGCCAGTGCGCGAGGGCCTGCGTCCGGGGTCTTGGGGTCGACGACTGTGCAGTCCATTGGGCCGGTGCGGATGAGCGGGGCGTTTGTTGACGACCCGTCTCGGGTGCTCGAAGCGACCGCGACGATCTCTCGTCGATAGCCCGTTTTCTCGGTTGATTGACACGGTTGTAGGGAGCTCTTGTGATCAACGCACAGACACTCCGGACGCTCAGCGCGCTCGCCGAGAGCTACGAGCGAGAGCGCGATCACGCAGCAGAGACGCTGGCAGAATGCCGCCGTGTGTCCTTGCGCCGACAGCAAGAGCTCTCACACGCCCAGACCACACTCACGCGCACTCAGAGTGACCTCCAGCACGCCACAGAGGCTCGTCGGGCGCTCGCGACGAAGGTCACCGATGCCGTTGAACTCCAGTGGGCGCACCAACACCGCTTGCGCCTGCAGGACCTCTGCAATGCGGCGATCGCTGACGTCGAGGCTGCACTGCGAGCGCACGACGAGGCGCGACGTCACGCTGACAATGCCTTCAACCAGCTCGCGCTCGTAGAGGCCAAGATCAAGGCTGTGGTCTCACGACGCGAGCGGCTGGTCGCAGAAGACGCTCGCAAGGTCGCCGAGCGCGAGGACGAAGAAGCCAGCGAGCGCGCCGCGAGGCGCAAGCACTAGGACGTTCGTGTCGTGGTTTGAGCGAAATTGCGTGGACTGAAGTCTCAGAACACCCCAGCGGGATAACCCCTTGGTAACTGTTACGGATTTTGCAGAACGTTCACCCGGCTCGCGCGTCTAACAAAAGTTGCTGCGGCGTTGAAACAGTCTGGGTCCCATGTGCGTTGGACCTTACTGCGCCCCCCGAAGCCAAGACTCACGAGTCATGAGGGGTTTACAGCACCACGACCGGACCCCATGTTGATGAATCGTCCGGTGTTTTCAGCGCCCAGCCGTTCGCGGCGCGCGCCGTGCAGATGAGTCTCACGCTGCCCTAGTGAATGTCACAGCGCGGCAACCACCCAATCGAGGTCACCCACCGTGCCGATCCAAGGGAACCGCTCCGCGTCTCGCTCCGTAAAGAAAGCCGCACGTCCGGCGACTGCAAGCGCAAACCGTAGCCGTGCAGCCAACGAAACACCTCGAATTTCTGCTCGCGCCCGCGGCGCTCGAGTTCAACCACACAGTGACTCTTCGGAGTCACGCGAAGGAGAGAAGAACATGGTTCAGCGCAATCAGGCCCGTGCCGTTGTCAACACCGAAGAGCCCGAGCAGGCCGCAACCCCCTCGCAAGAAGTGGATTCTGAGCCCAGTGATGCCGAGCTGCTCGAGCTCGACGCTAAGCCCATTCAGCCCGATGTGGCACCCGAGGGCATGTTGGCTCGGTATTTCCGGGACATGTCGGGTCACTGCATCATGACCCCGCTAGAAGAAGCTGCCGCAGCCAAGGACTTCTACGACAGCGAAGTGGATCGTTGGCGAGCCCTTTTGGCGTGGCCTCCCATGCTCCCCGTCGTCGAGCGCACGGTGCTCTCTGAGATGGCTTCGGCCAACGTAGAGCACGAGCTCCCCGAGTTCGCGAAGCTCACCAAGCTGCTGAAAGAGTACCGAAAGAACCGCTCGAAGCTCGCAAGCGCTTCGGCATCGAAGTGGGCCGAAAATGTCGGCACCCTCGCGCCCAAGTTGCGTGAGCTCGACGCTGATCGTCTGTTTGTCGAGGCCATGGACCTCGAGATCGAGCGCATCGCGCGCGGACCGGACGAAGACGAGCCAGGCGAGGAGCCTGGATTTCAGCTCTCGAGCGGCTTCATGCGCTATCTAGAGGGAGTTGTCTCTGCACGCGACCGCGTTTTTCGTGGAAAAAACCGCTTTGTTGCAGCCAACCTCCGCCTCGTGGTCTCTATCGCACGTCGCTACAACCGCGGGCGCATGGCGCTGATCGACCTTATCCAAGAGGGCAACATCGGCCTCATCAAGGCCGTCGAGCGCTTTGATCACAACCGTGGCTATCGCTTCAGCACGTACGCGAGCTGGTGGATTCGCCACGCCATCTCGCGCGCGCTTGCCGACAAAGGCCGCGCCGTTCGCATCCCGGTCCACATGCTCGACACGTACAACCGCGTGCAGCGTGCAGCGCACCAGATTAACTCCAAGACGGGTCGCGACGCGACCATGGTGGAGCTGTCCGCAGAGACCGGGCTCACCATCGAGAAGCTGGAGCGCATCCAGCGAGACTGGGCCGAGACGCCGTTCTCGCTCGACAAGCCCGTGAACGACGAAGACGGACGCAAGTTCGTCGACCTCCTCCAAGATGACTCACAACCGAGTCCCTTCGATGTCGTCGCGACCAATGGCTGGAACAGCGACCTGCGCAAAATGCTCGACACCTTGACCCCGATGGAGTCGCGGATTCTTCGCTGGCGCTTCGGGCTCGACGACGAAGAAGAGCTCACGCTCAAAGAGATCGGCGACAAGTACAACTTGTCACGTGAGCGCATTCGCCAACTGCAAGAGCAAGCATTGGACAAGATCCGGAAGCAGATTCGCGTGTGACATAGTATGTCACTGCGGCGTTAGACTCTTGGGATTTCATGGTTAGAATAGGTTCATGAAGAACCGACTCGGACGACTTCTCAAGGTGCTCGAGTGGTACCCCCGCAGTGGGGCGCCCGACATCGATGCCATCGCGCTGCAACTTGGCTCTACCCCCGCGACCATTCGTCGCGACCTTCGCGATCTTCGCGAAGCAGGGGCGTTTGACCCTGGGGCTTCGAACACAAGCCCCGAACCTCGGGCGCTCACTCCGGAGGAGCCTTTACAGCGTGAGCTTCCGCTTGCGTTGCCTCATGTGTTGCCCGCAAACGACGACTCACAGATCTCATTCGAGCAAGCGTTGTCGGCCGATGAGCTCCTCGCGATGTATGTCGGCGCGAGGTTCTTGGCGGCGCAAGGGGACCACGCGCTGGGTGATCGAGCGCACCTCGTGCTGCAACACATCGAGCGGCTCGCGACGCCAGAACTCGTAGAGAAAATGGCGATCCTCGACACGCGGTTTCGCTTTGGTCCGCGCAACACGGAGCGTCGAATCCGCAGCGCAGTCGCGCAAGCGATCACCGAGCGGCGCACCCTCGAGATCATGTACCGCGGCGAGCGAGACAAGACCGAACGCAAGCGCTTGGTCGAACCCACGGCGCAGTTCTTTATCCACGACCGATGGAGCTTCTATGCGTTTGACCTTGAGCTGGGCGAGACCCGCCAGTTTCGACATGAGCGCTGCAGCGACGCGCAGGTGACAGAGCAGCCCTTTCGCCACCGACACGATGGGGAGCTGGGCGGATTTGTTGCACAACGCCGCCGCTCTGGCTCGCGGCACTGAGCGCGAGATCGCGCATCGAATCATCGCTTCACGCGCGGAGCTCTGGCATGGTCGCCCGTCATGGTGGTCCCCGTGGATGGGTTCGGTCGCGATACACGGTTCTCTCGGCGGGTTGGGCTCTCTTTTGCCACAGCGGCAGCGATCAGCTGTGGCCGTCAACTGCGCGACGAGCGCGAGCTCACGACGCTGGTCCAGAGCGAACCGTCGCATCTAGATCCACGGTTTCCGACAGACGCGCTGAGCGCTTATCTGTCACGGCTGGTCTATCGCTCGCTCGTGGATGTTGACCCTCACACGCTGGCGTACCGCAACAGCTTAGCGGCCTCAGTGCGGATGATCGACCCGCTGAACACTCACGTGACGATCCGTGATGACGTGCAATTTCACGACGGATCTCGGCTTACGGCCGACGACGTAACAGCGACGTACAGGGGGCTGATGGACCCTCAGGTTGGATCCCCTGTTCGATCGATCACTGCGATGATCCTCGCATCCGTGCGCACGATCGACGCGAGGACCGTCGCGTTTGAGCTTCGTGAACCGTCTGGAATTTTGCCGCTTGTGATGGCGCAGCCCATCGTCAAAGCGACTGACGCGCAGCGACGCGAGATCGTCGCTGAGCCCGGAAACGAGCGCGCCTTTGTGGGTACAGGCCCCATGCGCGTCGCATCCCTTGAGCGCAACGCGTGGCGATTCACCCGCGCGATTGCTCGGCCACATAGCGCACAATCTCTGCGATTTCTCACGGTCAAAGACGCCAACACCATGGCGCTTCGGTTGCTTCATCAGCGCGCAGACGTCGCCGAAATCAAGCCTGAGCTGTTTCCGCTGTTTCGAGACCGGCCCGGTTTTACCTTCGCGCGGGCGAGGGGAGTGGCGTGCGTCTATCTCCCGATGCGCAACGACCATCGGCGCTTGTCCCAGCTAATCGTGCGGCAAGCCATCGCGCACGCGATCGACCGCGAGGCGCTGGTGCGCGGAAAGTTCGGTGGGCTCGCGACGCCCGCCACCGGGATTCTCCCGCCGTGGCACTGGGCCTACGAAGGCGACGTCCAGAAGTACGCGTATGACCCTTCGCGGGCGCGCGCGATGCTCGACCAGGCCTGGCCAGCAGGTGAGCGCCGTCGAGAATCACTGATTTTTCGCTGCTCCAACCAGCGCTTCACGGTGACCACCGCGTCCGCGATCACAGAGATGCTTCGTGCCGTCGGGCTCTCCGTAGAGCTACGACCCAGCGAGCTTTCGGTGCTGCTCGCAGATCTCCGCGCGGGGCGCTTTGACCTCTCGATGATGCAGGCACCCGACGTCGCCGAGCCGCACATCTTGTGGACACTCTTTGCGACGGCGGCCCAGCCCACTCCTAGCGCACCACGCGCGGGGCTCAACCGCTGGCGCTTCTCAGACGCGGCTCTTGATCGCGCGGTCGTGGCAGGTTCACGCGCGCAAGAGCGTGCCGAACGGGCGGGGTTCTATGCGACCGCGCAGCGCGTTTTAGCTGAGCGATTGCCTGTGATTCCGCTCTGGCACCCTGATGTGATCTTTGTCGGAGCCCCACGCGTGCAGGGTTTGGTCACCCGCGGCGACGCACGCTTCGATCCGCTGCTCGACGTAAACCTCCGCGGGCTGTGAGCCGTCCAGCCACTGGTGGCGGGCCCAAGTCTCAGGCGCTTTTCGTGGGCTTTCGCGCTTGCCACGCGATGTCGCGTCTGTGATGCGAGCCTGCGATCCCGAGCACATCGACGGCCGAATAAGCACGCGAGAGCGCGGTCTCGAGCGAATCGCCCCGGCCAGTCACAGCCAACACGCGTCCACCGTGGGTCACGACGCGTCCATCTTCGCGACGGCGAGTTCCGGCGTGAAGCACCGAGGTCTCAGGCATCCGCGCGGCCTCTTCAAGGCCCTCGATGGCGACACCCACCTTGGGGGCCTCGGGGTAGCCCTCCGACGCGATCACGACCGCGACAGCGCTGCCAGAGAGGGTCAATGGCGGCACGTCGCACAGGGTCTGCGTCGCGACGGCCCAGAGCGTCTGCGCGAGGTCTCCTTCCATCCTCGCGCACAGCACCGCGCACTCGGGATCGCCGAAGCGCACGTTGTATTCGAGCACCTTCGCTTGGCCCTCGTGAATCATCACTCCGATGAAGAGCACTCCTCGAAAATCAATGCCGTCTAGCTTGAGGCCGGCGATCGAGGGATCGACAATTTGCGTGTGAATTTGCTGCTGCAAAGAGGGATCAAGCCAAGGCACTGGAGCGTAGGCGCCCATGCCTCCGGTGTTGGGACCGAGGTCTTGGTCGTAGGCGCGCTTGTGATCTTGCGCGAACCCGAGCGAGCGCGCGGTGACGCCATCAAAGAGCACATGCAACGAGAGCTCTGGGCCCACGAGGGTGTCTTCGATCACGACGCGTGCGCCTGCGTCGCCAAAGGCTCTGCGACAGAGCATCGCGTCAAGCGCATCGAGGGCTTGCTCTGGGGTCTTTGCGACCACGACGCCCTTGCCCGCGGCGAGGCCATCGGCCTTGATTACACACGGACGCTGGGCCTCTTGGACGAAGCTAGCCGCGGGCTCGTACTGCTCAAACACCTGAAAATTTGCAGTCGGAATGCCATGGCGTACCATAAATTCTTTTGCAAAGCGCTTAGAGCCCTCAAGGTGCGCTGCGGCCTGGCCGGGGCCAAAGGTCGCGATCCCTTCCGCACGGAGAGCGTCTGCGAGACCTGCACACAGGGGTGCCTCGGGGCCCACGACGACGAGCTCAACGCGGAGCGCGAGGGCGTGTTCGACGAGGGCAGGGATGTCGGTCGAGGCGACCGCGAGGTTGGTCGCGACGGACTCGGTTCCGACGTTTCCCGGGGCGCAGAAGAGCTCGTTTGAGCTGTCTTTTGACAGGCGAAGTGCGAGCGCATGTTCTCGCGCACCCGAACCAACAATCAAGATACGCATAGGGAATCTCTTGAGCGCTTAGTGACGAAAGTGACGAAAGCCGGTGAAGACCATCGCGAGCTGCGAGTCGTTGGCCGCGGTGATCACCTCGGCGTCGCGTACGGACCCACCGGGCTGCGCGATCGCGACGATGCCCGCGCGTGCGGCCACCTCGACGCCGTCCGCAAACGGAAAGAAAGCATCGCTCGCGAGGACAGAACCAGCTGCTTGATCTGCCGCTTTTTTTACAGCGAGTTCGACGCTCACGACGCGCGACATCTGCCCTGCTCCGACGCCCACGGTCCGGAGGGTTCCGTCCTCGTCACGACGCGCAAGGACGATCGCGTTGGACTTTACGTGCTTGCAAACGCGCCAAGCAAACGCGAGCGCGTCGAGCTCTTGGACCGACGGCAACCGCTCAGAGACGGCCTTGCCCTGCTCGACCTCTCCCGCAGCCGACCCATCGCGATCTTGAACCAACATGCCACCCGAGAGCGCTTTAAAGGTCAGCGCGGCCTCGTTGGCTGGCCGCAGTGGCCCCGTCGCGATCAGCCGGAGGTTCTTCTTTTGATGCAAGATCTGCAACGCTGCCTGCGAAAACCCCGGCGCGACGACGCACTCAAGAAAGGTCTCGACCAGCGCGGTCGCGGTCGCTTCGTCCACGTCGCGGTTGAGCGCCACGATGCCACCAAAAGCGCTGAGCTCATCTGCGGCGCGCGCGGTGCGATACGCCGTGACGAGTGTGTTTGCGCAGGCGACTCCGCAGGGGTTGGTGTGCTTCACGACGACCGCGGTGGGCCCCGAGAATTCGCGTACTGCCTCTAGCGCAGCGTCAACGTCGACGAGGTTATTAAACGAGAGCTCTTTGCCGCCCGCGCCGACCGAGGCCGCGCGCCCCAGCGATCCCTCTGGCGCATTGCGGGCCACGTAGAACGCACCGGTCTGGTGTGGATTTTCGCCGTAGCGCAGCGGGTAAGCGCGCTCGTATTGTTGGGTGATGGTCCGGGGATACGACTCACGTTTACCGTTGGCGTCGGTGCTGGTGAGGTAGGCAGCGACGGCGCCGTCGTACGCGGCGGTGTGCGCAAACGCCTTCGCGGCGAGCTGAGCGCGCACGGCGAAGGGCACCCCGCCTTCAACATCCAGAGACGAAATCACCAGCGAATAATCAAGCGGATCGACGACGACTGTGACGCGGTTGTGGTTCTTTGCTGCGGCGCGGACCATGGAGGGGCCGCCAATGTCGATGTTCTCAACGGCCTCGTCGTGGGTCACGTCTGCGCGCGCGATGGTGGCCTCAAACGGGTAGAGGTTCACCACGACGAGATCGATCACGCGTCCACCGATGCTCGCCAACTGCACGCGGTCTTCGTCGCGCTCGCGCATGAGGATCCCTGCATGAACCCTGGGATGGAGCGTCTTGACGCGGCCCTCCATGATTTCGGGGGACTGGGTGTAAGTGGCGACGTCGACGACCGCGATGCCTGCGCTGCGGAGGGTCTTGGCGGTGCCTCCAGTCGAGAGAATTTCAACGCCGCGCTGGGCGAGGGCCTGCGCGAGAGGCAACAAGTTCTGCTTGTCGCTGACCGAAATAAGGGCTCGCTTGATGGACATGGTGCCGTTCTCCTCGTGACTTATCCGGGTGCAGACCGGCGCGTACCACGTTGGCTCGATCTCAGCCAAACGCGCGACCAGAGAGCTGACGACATTGCAAACCATTATCGAGGTAACAGAATGATTCTTCTGTCTACTCATCGAGAAGCTCGGGTCGCTGGGACTGCGATCGCGAGGGGAGAAATGCAGAGAGGCTCACCCCCCCCAAACGATGTGTTGGGGGAGCGAGCCTCTTGGATCCGCGCCTGAGTTGTGGCGGTTGCTTCTGGCGGGAAGCTACCGATCCGAGCTCAAAGCGACAGCGCTCAGTCGCAGTAGTCTTGGAGCGCGGCCATTTCGCTGAGCGCGCGGAGCTTGGCGAGGCCCTTGGTCTCAAGCTGACGAATACGCTCACGGGTGAGGTTCATGATCACGCCGACTTCTTCGAGCGTGATCCCCCCGCGGTCTGCGATGTCGAGCGCACAGGACTCAGGGAGATCCCACACTTCGAGGTCGGGAAAGTTAAGCTTGATCGCGCCAGTGCGCTCGCTCACGTCGAGGTAGAGGTGAAACTTGCACGACACAAAGGGGCAGGGTCGGTCGGCGTACTCGCCCTGTGCACAGTCGAGACGTGCGGCGGGGCGCATAGTTGCGGCCTCGGGGTAGAGCTGGCGGCCCCGCTCGAGTTCGCGTTTTGAGAGTCTTTTGATTGAGATTGTGCGAGCTCGGACGCGGTCACGTCGGCGTGACCCATCCTCGTCTTCGTCTTCGTCAAAGGGCATCTCTACAGCGGTCGCCGTGGCAGACGAGCTGATCGATGCCAATTGGGACTGCAACATCACTGGGCCTTTTCCGTCCATCACCATGGGGAAAATCTCTTCGTACGCCATCGTCAAACCCTCCAAACAGGACCGCACGTAGGAATCACTACGCCGGACCATCCATCCGCAGCCCGTGGACAGAGCGATGCGCTCTTGACCACGTGCTCAACCACGCCAGTCGATGAGGTGGTGCGTCTCCCCGATGAGACGCACGACTACGTTGCGCCGTCTGAATCACCCCACGAGAGGAGGTGCGTCAGAGGCCCGCTGAATACGCAGAACCAGAAGCAAAGATTGAATCGTTAGGCGATTTTAGCGGCGGCCCGGGCTAGATCTGCCCGCGTTGAGAGCCTTGTCTCGATCGAACGCAACCGCTCAAGGAGAGTGGCTGCCGCTTCACGTGCTGCACGGAGGTCGCGTTTCATCACCTCTGCGACAGCGTCGTTTGTCTTGCCTAATACTGCTGCGTCGACTCGTTCGAACAACCGTTGGGTGGTCTGATCGACCGACTCGATGTCACTTCTTAATAGAAAATACTCGCCGCGAATTTCGTCGATGGATTTGTTCTCTTGAAGCAGCCGCTTGATCTCTAGAATCTGCGGGACAATCGAGATGGGGTAGAGCCCCTGAGAGCCACGGTTCTTACCCTTCATGCCCACGCGGACAGACCGAGGCAGCAGACCAAGCTGCACGTACTTGCGCAGGGTGGCCTCACTGAACTTCAATCCGTGTTTCTCGAAGAACTCGATGATCTCGTGTGAAGCGATCCCGCTGGGAAACCTCACATCGAGACTGCCGAGCTCTTCTTCTGAGAGCCCGTCCATGTCTTCTGCTTCGCAAGTGTCGAATCTAAGGGCCTCTCACCCGGTACAGCTGAGAGGCGTTCCATCAACCGCTTCGTTGCCGGCTCGTCAGAGACCGCCGCCGAAGTGAGATTCAATGTATTCGTTTCAGACGATCGGCGTCAACAATCGCGGCGACTTCGCGAAATTTATTCGGCGTACAGGGGACAGTCGTTCAGCAAAGTCCGTACTGACTCACGAAAAATTCTCGCGAAGTGCCATGCAAAATCGCTCTTTGCTCTCCATCTAGAGAGATCTATTAGTGATTTTACAGTTGATGCACGCCTAACGAGCTTATGCAGTGTGACCGATTCCAAAGCCAAGGGCGCATCGACCATTTGAGGCACGCGATTGATTGGCAAATTTCCAGCGGACTCGACGTAGTCTTGCCCACTCCACTGTGAATATTCACTACGACCTAGACTCACCGAACACGCTCAGTGAACACGCTCAAAAAGGGCTTTGTTCAGGTAGGCAAGTGCAGGTCTATGGCAGGCAGAGCACCTTCATCCGCGTACATAAAATTTCGAATTCGGTACCTGACACACATTCGAGCGGAACAGCAATTTTACGATTGACAATTCGTGAAATCGCAATTTCGCAACGTTATTGCGGCGATTGTGCGCGAGGCCCACCCAGCCCACGCATCCGCCGTCTTCGAGACGTCAGACAACCGAAGCGGCGAAACCGAGGCTCATCGCGGTGATCACCGCCAGTGTCGCGCGACGATCGGCCATGATTCGCAGCCCAAGCGCAAACAACGCCGACGGCGCTAGCAGAACGAGAAGCCACCGGATGATGGAGGGCCAGCCTGAGAGTGCCGGGGCCAACGCGCAGAGCGACACCCACAAGAGCACGTTCAATGCGACAGCATAGACAGGGATGAGCGGCATAGTTGGGTCGTTAGCACTGTGTTGCTTGGGCTGGAAATATAGCGGCAAATTCGCGTTGCCCACAGACTCGTGACCTACCTTCGCGGTCAAACCCGATGATTCTCAGAGACCCCATTCATGGGCTGGTCGCGTTCGAACGACCAAGCGAAGAGCTGGTCGTCCGCTTGCTCGATACCCGAGAGGTTCAGCGCCTTCGCAGAGTGCGTAGCCTCGGCGTCACGTCGCTGGCTTTTCCGGGCGCAGAGCACTCGCGGTTCGCTCACGCAGTGGGCGCCGCGCACGTGATGAGCCTGTTTTTGCAGCGGATGTGCTCGCTCTCCACAGAGCTCTCGCCCAGCGAGAGACCCTCGCTCGAAGACGAGCAACTAGGGCTCGCTGCAGCGCTGCTGCATGACATTGGTCACGGTCCATTGTCTCATCTCTTCGAAGAGGTCTTCGTGGGAGCTCCAAAGCACGAACGCTGGACCAGCGCGCTCTTGCTCGATCCCGACTCGGACGTCTGCAGGGTGCTTCACGAGACTGACCCGTCGCTCCCAGCAAGCGTCAATCAGCTCGTACACGGACATCACAGCAAGCCGTGGCTCGCGCACGCGGTGAGCGGGACCTTTGACGTCGATCGCTGCGATTATCTGCTGCGCGATTCGTACATGACCGGCGTGCGATATGGGCTCTTTGATCTCCCATGGCTTCTTCGCTCTCTCCGGATCGCGCGGAGCGCTGGGGGCGACGCGACCCTCGCGGTCGATGGCACCAAGGGACTCTCGGCCGTCGAAGGCTTCTTCTTGGCACGGTTGTTCATGTACCAGCAGGTGTATTTTCACAAAGCGTCGCGGGCGGCCGAAGTGATGATTCGCTCGCTATTTGCCCGCGCAGTGGAGCTGCAACAGATGCACCCGGGCGACTCGCCGCTCCCTCCGGTCCTCGCCGCCCTCGCCAACCGCACCACGGTGAGCCCGCGGGACTACGCATCACTCGACGACAGCGTCCTGTGGACCTGCATCGATCGCTGGCAGTCCGAGAGCAATGACCCGATTTTGCGTGATCTAGCCGGGCGAATTCAGCGACGTTCGCTCTTCAAGTCCGCGGCCCTCGACGACGAAGACGCCCAACGTGCGCCAGAGCTTCTTGAGGCGCTCCAGAAGATCGTGGCCGATGCGGGCTTCGATCCGAAGTACTACGCGGCGTATGACATTGCGAGCACGGGACTCTTCGACGAGGCGAGCGTGCCCTCCGAGGCCATGTATGTTTGCTACTCACGGCGCGCGCCTCGTGTGCTCTCTCGCGCTTCACTCTTGCTGGGAAAGCTCCGAGGCGAGCGGCTCACCACGCGCAGACTGATGTTTCCGTTCGAAGTCCGCGACCAAGTCGCTACATTGCTCGGCAGGTCGCCACAGCTCTCACTCGCACTTCCGTTCTGACCTCCCATGACCCATCCAACCCCAAGGCTCGTCCCGCCATCGACGTTGTGTTTGCTGCGCGTAAGCGCGTTTGTGAGCGCAGTGTGCATTTCGCCTTGGGCTCGTGCACAGAGCGCACCCGAGAGCGCCGGCCCTGCACCTCATGTGTCTCTCCTCATCGCGCCGCGTCCGGCGTCGCTTCGCTGGGTATTCGCGCTTCGCAATGACGGGCCCGTGGCCACCGAGGTGGTCGTCAATCGATACCTGCTCTCGGTCGAGGTGACCCCGCCAGCGCCCCCTGAGACGCCCAACAGCGGACGACGACGACGCAGACAGCGGATGCCACGTCCAACGACCTGCAGAGCCTCTCTGATGCCACGAAGCACCACAGAGCTCGCGCGCACCACGTTGGCACCCGGAGAGCGCTACGAAGAGGGCTTTGATCTGCGTGAGCTGTGTGGCGTGAGGCTCCGACGTGCGGTGGTGCCAGGCGCAACGCTCCAGTTTCGTTACGGTCCGCGCGTGGGGCGTAGGCCCAGTTTTCGAAGCGCGGTCGTGTGGGCAGAGACACCCACGCCGATTGTCTCGCTTGATGCGTCACCGATGCCGTTGGAGGGCGACGTCGCGAACTTTCCGCCAGCGCCATCGCAGCGCGTGCCCGAGGGGGCTCTGACGGTGATCGCGCCGACTACCGTAAGCGCGACGCGCGTGATGAATGCTCGTTTTACTGCGAGATTGCGCACGCGGGGAGAGCTCCCTCAGACGGTCTTCTACGTCCCCTCGATGTGGTCTCTCGATGTCGTGACCCCCGAGGGGCAGAAGGCCTCGTGCATCGATCCGAGGCTGGGATACGTCGGATTGCCCGAGTATTTGAGGTCCGTTCGTCGCCGAAGTGGGCCCTCGGCGTCGCTCGTCGCTGGATATCTCTGTGACACAGGCTTGCTCGATCAACCGGGGATTTACATGGTGAGGGCGGTGTTTTCGTCCCTCGTGGCGCCCACGACCCAGCGTCACCCAAGCCACCGCGGTGTGGTACGATCGCCTTGGTTTTGGCTGCATATTTCGCAGGGAAGACCCGATCTCTTGTATCGCCCGCTGCCGCTCCACGATCCGCACCAGCAAGCGGCCCAAGAAGCCGAATACGACACCGAGCAGTGACAACCCTCCGCGTGGACTCGCTCGATCCGGACACAGTTCTCGCTTGCCGGATCCGTGACCGGGCGGTGTACGATCCTTTCGGGAGCAATTCGCGAGACCAAGCTGGCATCGCGAAGGAGCTCTTTGTTCTCCGAGGGTGCGCTCAGCGGGTCCTTGTTTGGCTCACAGGTTGCCCACTACAACTTGGATCCGACCGAGGCTCTTCAGAGCGCAGGAGCAGAGAAGGGCGATGACAAAGATTCTGGTTGTCGACGACGAGCGAACATTGCGTGGTGCCGTGTGCAGTATGCTCCGAGGCGCGGGCTACGAGGTCGAAGAAGCCAGTGATGGCAATCGCGCGATCGAGCAAGCAGGCCAGAGCGCCTACGACGTCGTCCTGACGGACCTCAAGATGGGCGGGCTCGATGGGCTCGCAGTGCTGCGTCGCATCCGAGAGCTCCAGCCCTTGACAGAGGTCATCGTGATGACCGCGTACGGCACGATTGAGAGTGCGGTCGACGCAATGCGCGCCGGTGCGTACGACTACATTCAGAAGCCGTTTACCGAAGAAGAGCTGCTCATGAAGCTCGCCAAGGCGATCGAGAAGCGCCAGCTTGGGACGGCGTATGCGCTGATGGCGCAAGAGTTTCGCGACCGTTACAAGTTCGACAACATCATCGGCCGCAGCGGCGCCATCCGTGACGTGATCGCGCGCGTCGTAAAGATCTCAGCCTCGGATGCCACAGTGCTGATCACTGGCGAATCTGGCACCGGAAAAGAAATGGTCGCGAAGGCGATCCATGCGAACTCGAGGCGGTCCAACAAGCCCTTTGTCACCGTCAACTGCGCGGCCATGACCGAGACGCTCATCGAGAGCGAGCTCTTTGGGCACAGCAAGGGCGCGTTTACGGGCGCGACCAAAGACCGCAAGGGCCTGTTTGAAGAAGCCAACGGCGCGACGTTTTTCTTCGATGAGGTCGCAGAGACGACGCCCAGCTTTCAGGCCAAGTTGCTGCGCGCGATTCAAGAGGGCGAGGTCCGTCGCGTAGGCGAGACGAAGCCTATTTTTGTGGACGTCCGCATCGTCGCAGCGACAAACCAAGACCTCCAGCGAGCGATCGCTGAGAAGCGATTTCGCCAGGATTTATACTACCGACTCAATGTCGTACGTTTCTTGCTGCCGCCGCTGCGTGAGCGCAAAGAAGACGTGCCGCAGCTGGTCGAGCACTTCTTGGCAAAGATCGCAAAGAAGACGGGACAGCGCGCAAAGCTTGGGGAGGGCGTGCTCGAGTATTTGCTCGCGTACGACTATCCGGGAAACATCCGCGAGCTCGAGAACATGATCGAGCAGGGCGTCGCGCTCTCTGCGCGTACGGGCGTGATTCAGCTTGAGGATGTTGCCCCTCAGGACATGATCCTCAGCTCGCCAGACGAGAGCGCGGCACACAGCCGCACGTTAACCAACACGGTCGATCAGGCCGAGCGCGAGGCCATTATTTCGGCCCTGCGTGAGTTTGACGGAAATCGAGAGAGAGCAGCTGAATTGCTGGGACTCTCGACCACCACGCTCTGGCGAAAGATGAAGCGACTCAACGTCGTGTGGTCCAACACCTGAGGCCTCGGCCAGACACGTCTCAGAGCGTCGGGATGTGCCACACTCGCACGGCGACCGCGCGGTCTTCGGTGGAGGGCTCGGCGTTGTGAACACTCGCGATCGTCTCAGCGGCCGCGCGCGCCGCGAAGAGCCCGTGTGGATTCACCCCAGCGAGAGCGTGCACAGAGAGCAGCGACACAAACGGCTCGATCACCTCGATCACGTCGTATCCGAGAAAGACCAGCTCGTTCTCTGGGGGCGCGATGACGATCGGGAGAGCGCCGCGAACGAAGGGCTCCTGCGGCACTTCAAACACGATGACTTCGACGTCAAGTTTGGCTTCTCGCGCGGACTTGGCGAGGGCAATGGCAACATCAAGATCATCGATGACGCAGTCGCCCTCGGCGAGGGCCTCGCGATACTGTGAGCGCAGTTTTGCGTGGCGCTTTTCTGACGAAATCGCGTCGAGCGGCGCACGATGGACGCCGCGGTAGTGCCCAGTCGCGGACGCGACGATGAGCGCGCCTCGGTCGATCACGATCGACCCGCAAACACATCGTGACAGGCCACGGTCTGCGCACGGTCTGCGCCGACGGAGACCATCGCGATGGGGACACCGACACGCGCTTCAATCATGCGGAGGTAATCTTGAGCTGTCTCGGGCAGATCAGCCATCGTGCGCGCGCCGGTCAAGTCTTCGGTCCAACCAGCAAAATCCTCGTAGACTGGCGAGGCCTCATCGAGAGAATCGATAGGGAATTCTTCAGTGAATTCTCCGTGTACGGTGTAGCCCACGCAGACCGGGATGAGCTTGTAACCCGTGAGAATGTCGAGCTTGGTGACGACCAAGTCGGTCAGCCCATTGACGCGCGCGACGTAGCGGAGCGCAGGCAGATCGAGCCACCCGCAGCGCCGAGGGCGCCCGGTCGTCGCGCCGTACTCTTCACCTGCTTCGCGTAGAGAATCCCCGGCGGATCCGACGAGCTCTGTCGGAAACGGGCCATGTCCTACGCGAGTGCAGTAGGCCTTGGTGATCCCGACGACGCGATGGATCTGCGTGGGTCCTACGCCGACCCCTGTGCACGCGCCGCCGGCCACGGTGTTGGAGCTGGTCACAAACGGATAGGTGCCATGATCAAGATCAAGCAGCGTGCCTTGTGCGCCCTCGAAGACAACTCGGTCGTTGCGCTTGAGCGCGCGATCCACCGCGATGGACGCATCCCCCAACATCGGACGAAGCTCGTCGGCGATCGGCGTGATGTACGCCATCGCTTCTTCTGCAGTCGGAAGCGTCGCGCCGATCGCGCGAGCGCGTGTGCGCCACGGCTCGATGAGCTGCTCAAGGACGCGCTCACATCGGGTGGGGTCCAGCAGGTCTCCGACACGCGCGCCGATGCGGGCGGCCTTGTCGCTGTAGGTTGGGCCGATTCCGCGGCCGGTGGTCCCGATGGATTGCGGGCCGGCGTTGGCTGCGCGATCGATTGCGGCCTGAAACGGAAGGGTCACGTGGGCACGCGGAGAGAGCACCATGCGCTCGCGCACCGAGAGCCCACGGGCTTCGAGTTCGCGGACTTCGGCGAGCAAAATCGCAAGGTCAATCACCATTCCCGAGGCGAGCACGCAGGTCGCGCGAGGGTGCAATACACCCGAGGGCAGGAGGTGCGTGACGATCTTTTGTCCGTTGACCTTGAGCGTGTGGCCAGCGTTGGCACCGCCGCCGTAACGCACAACCATGTCAGCGTTTTCGGCCAGCAGATCCACGATCTTGCCTTTGCCTTCGTCTCCCCATTGGGCGCCCACTACGATGATTGCAGTCATGTCTAAGTGCTCCGACTTCTCTCAGAAGAGTGGTGACTACGAGCTTGGCGAACGTCGTGGTTGACGCCGCGGGTGCTCGGTGGGGGTGACGTACACCATTTGTCTACGACGTTAGAACGGTCCCCCGCCCAAAGTGTCACCGAGCGGCCTCCATGGTCACGACAGCGCCAGAGACTTCGTCCACGACGTGGTCGTCTGCACAGCGCCAAACCCTAGAAAATCGCTCAGATTCTAGCGCTGCCAGGGCATGCTCTCGCGACATCGGGTCCGCTTCGGCCACCGCGCAGCCGTGGGCACGCAGTTGGCGCGCGATCGACGCGCGGGACGCTCCAGAGCCCAACAGCAAGATGCGATCAGAGGGGCCACTGGGCGCCTGGCGCGTGAGCACGTCAAAGGTGTGTTCGAGGTCGATCGCAGCGCCCGTCGCGGGTTCATCGCGGCCGTACTCGCGAAGCAATCCGTCATAGCGGCCCCCCGAGGCGAGGGGTTGGCCGAGGTCGTCACACAGCACGACAAACGACAGCCCAGTGTAATAACCGTGCCCGCGGGTCTCGCCCAGATCACAGAGCAGCTCGACGTCGGGAAAGCGCGCGGTGAGGGCGGCGATCGCCTCTTGGACTTCAATCGCTGGGCCACTCAGCTGAGGATGGAGCGTCGCTTGAAGCAACCGATCGCGTCCACCCGCGCTGGCAATCGCCAGCAAAAATGCAGCGCGAATGGGCTCGTCTGGGAGGGTCTCGCTGAGCCAAGACACGTCGCGCTGTGAGAGCGCTTGGACCACAGCGGGCCGCAACGACGGCTCCAACATGGTGAGCAACGCGTGGGTCGCGCCCGCGTGCGAGAGCTCAAGACGGAGGCCTCGGAGCCCCGCCCCGGTGAGGGCCTCCAGGACGGCCGAGATCACCTCGAGGTCTGCGTCTCGCGAGGCCCAACCAATGAGCTCAATGCCCGCTTGCGAAATCTGCCGCTGCCCCCGCGTACGCCCTTGGGGTGCACGCAGGATCGAGCCCTCGTAGGTCAGCCGCAACGGCGCGTGCCTTGACGTCAATCGACCGGCCGCGATCCGCGCGATTTGGGGAGTCATGTCAGGCCGAAGGACGACCGTGTCTGCGCTGGCAGGATCGGTAAATCGCTGCAAATTTGCGCGCGCTTGAGGCGAGAGTCCTCTCACGACTGACTCTTCGCGCTCATAGGCAGGAGGGATCACAAGCTCGTAGCCCCAGCGCGTGAAGCAATCGAGCACGACGCGGGCCACTGCGCGGCGTGCGCTCGCGACCGGAGGCAAGAGGTCGCGCATGCCTTGTGGAAGCGCGAGCGACGAGACACGGGGATCGTGCGTTTGCATGAATTCGCGAGTGGTAAAGACGAGAATGTTGCAGAAAATATGAGATGACTAGAAGTCCAGCGCGACGGTCACGAGATAGCGATCATGGTCGTGCGCCATCGCGCTGAGGGGCAGCGGAAGCACCGCTTGCTTGGCGCAGAGCGTAACGTCGCCCGCGCGCGGGATCGTGCTTGTGGGGCCGCCCCAACCTCGCACAAACGACGTGCTAAATCGAAACTCGAGGACAAGCGCGAGTCGCCCATGTCCACCGCGCGCACACGCGGCGAGGGCCGCTTGCTTCGACACGATGTGCTGCTGTAGCGCGGCCATTGAGCCACAGTTAGCGCCGGGGATTGGGGTCGGATTGGCAGCGGCAAAACAGCGCGAGATGGCGGGCACACCGACCGTCACAGAGCCCGCTGGGACCGCGGCGATCGGGTCGGCGCCAGGGGTCGCATTTGCGCTGGGAGGGGTTGGATCGTTGCCCTCCTGAGGCGCAGCCGCGAGAGGCTCGGTCACTTGCGCGTCGCCGGGGATTGGAGTCGCAGAGACCGCGGTGGGCGCCGGGGCGATGGGAGCCGGAGGCGCCGCGGACTGCGGCTTGAGCACGAGCATTCCACCGCCAAAAACCAAGACAAATCCCACGATGAGTGAGCCCACCGCGACGATCGCGACTGTGCGTGGCCCGTAGGTTGGCTCGGACTCGACGGCGCTCTTGCTACGTGGACTCATAGTTTTGACAAAGTGAGGTGCGCGATCGTGAGGTTTTGGTATCCCAAAGTTCGCACACTGAGAGACAAGGGCCTCCGCAGGGTTGCATGCGATGCTCGCAAATCGGTTGTGTAGAGAGAATCATGCGTGTGTGCAACCACGCGATGAAACAACTGCCACAGTGCGAGCCGCACTGTGCAAGAGATAAGCGAACAAGACCATGGATGCAGTAGTGATTCGAGCGCCGTTGATCGGCCGCGTCAGTGATTGTCGTGCGATTTCGCAGGCAGTCGAGCGAGCCATCGCGTTCTCACGGCCCCAGCTCGTCACGATCCTGGGCAACCCTGGCGTAGGCAAGACTCGCGTCGTGACAGAAGTGCTCGCGGATCTTCGCGAGACACACCCGGGACTTCGGCCCTATCGCGCGGCGTGCAGACCCGATTCGGGCCTGCAGGGCGCGATCGCGAGGATCTTGCGTGCACGATTTGGCATCCTTGAGACGCAGCCTCCGTCCGAGCAGGTGCAGCAGCTCCACGTGCGCTTGAGCGAGCTCTTTGGAGAGCAACGCGTCGGCGAAATGGTGGATTTTATCGGAGCTGCGATGGGGCTCCCCGTCGCGAAGACCGCCCTGGGCGAGCTGTACGACGAAGACGCCGCGACGCGTGCTGCGCTCGCTCGAGCGGTCCTTCGAAAGCTCTTTGAGGTAGACGCTCACCGCGCGCCGCTCGTGCTCGTGATCGAAGATTTGCACCGCGCACGCAAAGAGGGCGCGCAGTTTCTCCGCGCGCTCTTTGAGAGCATGTCCAACGCGCCCATCGTCCTTGTGGTCACGGCGTCGCCCGAACTTCTCGCCAAAGATCGAGACTGGCCGACGCTGTTAGGCGAGCGTCATGTCCGCATCGACCTAGGTCCGTTGAGCGACGAAGAGAGCCACGCCATGGCGCGCGCGCTTCTCAATCGAGTCCGTGATTCGCTTGGCGAAGTGCCAATCGAGCTCATCGACGCCGCGGTCGATATGGCTGGCGGCTCACCGATGTTGCTTGAGCAAATCGTGCGGATTTATTTCGCCGAAGACGTCGTCGGGTTTCGCGAGGACGGGAGCGTGTGGGTAGACATCGACAAGCTCGCAGAGCTTGAACTCCCGATGAGCGTCGAGGACGCTGTGCGGTCGCGGCTCTCGGTGCTGGCTCCCGCCGAGCGCGTCCTACTTGAGAAGGGCGCGGTGATGGGGCCGGTGTTTTGGCTCGGTGGTCTGGTGGTCCTCGGGCGAGCAGCGCAGCCCGCGCCCGATCTCTGGGGTGGCACCGAGGACATCGCCTACCAGTACCGTGACTTGTTGGCGTCGCTTGAGGCCAAAGACTACGTGCTGCGTATGCCCGAGAGCTCGATCAGTGGCGACGAAGAGTACATCTTCAAGCACAACCTTGAGCGCGAGATGCTGCGCGGGCTTGTCGCCGTCGAGACCGCCCATGACTACCATCTGTTGTTGGCCGAATGGCTTGAGTTTCGACTGCTTGAGCGAAGCGAAGAGCAGCTCGATTTGCTCGCCGAGCACTATGAATTGGGCGAACGTCCGCTGCGTGCGGCGCGCTGCGTACTCGAGAGCGCAGATCGCTCACGCGAGCGATTTGCCAACGCCAAAGCCGCCGAGAGCTACCGTCGAGGGTTGAGCTTGCTGGGCGATTTTGACGTGCGACTGAAGCTCGAAGCGCATCATCATCTCGGCGACGTTTTGCAGCGGCTCGGCCAGACCGACGCCGCACTTGAGTCCTTTGGGTCCATGCAACAAATCGCGTTTCGCTTGGATCTTCGCAGCAAGGGCGGCGCGGCGCACAACCGAATCGGGCGAGTGTTTCGCGAAATTGGCCAGCTCGACGACGCGATGCGACACCTCGGGACCGCGCTCGCGCTTTTCGAGGCAGCGGGTGACGCCCGAGGGATCGCCAGCTCGTTTGACGACATCGGCAAAGTGCATTGGCTGCGTGGGAGCTATGCGCAGGCGCTTCGGTTCTTGCGTGATGCGCTTGTGCGCCGCGAGAGCCTGGGCGATCGACGCTCGATCGCGCTCTCGCTTCACAACATTGGGAGCGTCCTGCAAGACAGCGGACAGTATCTTGAGGGGCTCGTGGCGCTCACAAAGGCGCTCGAAATCCGTAGAGAAATCATGGACTTGCAGGGAATTGTTCTAACCCTGAATAACCTCGGCACCATCCACCAGGACCAAGGCAAGACCGACGTCGCGCTCGCGGTCTGGACCGAAGCGCTGACCTACGCCCGAGAGGCTGGCGACCGACGCAGAGAGGCGCTGCTCTTGGTCAACATTGGCGAGGCACACTATCGACTTCGCAAACCAGGCGAAGCGATCGCGCTGTTGCTTAACGCCGAGACCATGTGCGGCGAGATCGACGATCGAATGCTGTTGGCAGAGGTCTGGCGCGGACTCGGGACGGCGCATTTGCTGCAATCAAACGTCGAGGTCGCGCAGTCGTATCTTGAGCGCTCGGTGCAGCTCTTTGACCAAGTGCGCTCGCGAATTCACGCGGCGATCGCGCGACGCTCACTCGCAGAATGTCTGGCACTTGGCGGACGAAATTCGGACCGTGGACGACAAGCAGAGGCGCTCTTTCGCGAGGCTCTCGCGGTCTTTGAGTCGGTCAACAACGAGGTCGAATGGGCACGGACAGCGCGCGCGTTCGGTGCGTTCTTGAGCGACTCGGTGGGCGTGTCGGACACGGACCTCGGCGAGTCTGGCAAGCTGATTCACACAGCGAACGAGATCCGCGCGAAGCTCAATCTCTCCCTCGCGGGCATCGATCCAGGGCCCATTTTTCACAACGAGAGCCACCGCGAGCACGTGCCTCACGACGCGATCGCGACAAGCTCGAGTGATCCTGCTTTCGACGGGGGGCTGATGCAAACCAGCACCGCTGCGCCGATCGTGAGGCTCACGATGGACCCCATGTCGCAGGCGACTCTGCAGACCTTGACCGTCGAAGAGCCAGACCCGCTTCACACCAATCGCGAGCGAAAACCGTGAGGATCTTGCGGTCGATCGTCACGCCACGTCCCGATGAGATCCCTCAGGGGGTGCGGCGCGTCTGCGAGCGCCTCCACGCGGCGGGCTTCGGCGCGTGGATCGTGGGAGGGTGCGTGCGAGATCTGCATTTGCAGCGCGAGGTCGCAGACTGGGATGTGTGCACGAGCGCCGAACCCAAAGAGGTCATGCGTGTGTTTGAGCGGGTGGTTCCCACGGGAATCGCGCATGGAACCGTGACCGTACTGGACCATGCTGACCACTATGAGGTGACCACGCTGCGGGGGGATGGGAGCTACACCGATGGGCGTCGACCCGACGCAGTGAAGTTCTTGCGCGAGATTGATGAAGACCTCGCGAGGAGAGATTTTACGGTCAACGCGATGGCCTTTGATGTGGTTCGACATGCCCTGGTAGACCCGCATGGCGGCTTCGAGGACCTCCGCCAGGGCCTCTTGCGAGCCGTCGGTGACCCTTCAAAGCGCTTCGGTGAAGATGGTCTGCGGGTGCTTCGTGGCGCACGTTTTGTCGCGACGCTTGAGTTCGAGTTGGCGCCAGAGACGCTGGCGGCGATCCATGGTGCGCTCGCGACTTTTCGCAGAGTCTCTCGTGAGCGAGTGCACGACGAGTGGAAGAAGTGCATGAAGGCGGCTAGCCCCTCGCGAGCGTTTAGCGTGATGAAATCTCAGGGAATTCTCAGAGAAATCTCGCCCTCGCTCGCGGACCTCTCGGACGACGACTGGGACGTCGCGCTGCGCACGATGGACACGCTGCCCCGGCAGGATGCGGTCCTTCGCTTGGCAGGGTTGATGCATCGAATGTCCCCTCGTGCGTGTGATGTCTTGCTGAAAGAGCTCAAGTTTTCAAACAACGATCACAAGCGAATTTGCACAGTGGTGAGCGCTCAACAGGCCATGGAGGGGCTTGACGAGAGAGCGCCAAGCCATCGCGCTTTCTTGCGCCGCTGGGGGACTGAAGTGCTCGACGATTTGATCGCGCTGGACACCGCATGTCGTACGGAGTCTCGCCACGACGCGCATGAAGCCGTGTTTGTCTCGATGAAAAAAATCATCGCGGACCGCGACGCGCTGGAGCCACGACAGCTCGCGATCAATGGCGCGGATTTGCAGCGTGAACTTGGGATTCCGCCTTCGAAATTGCTGGGCCAAATGATTGAGGCGCTGATGCTCTGGGTACTCGAAGAGCCCTCACGCAATACCTCGCAAGCGCTCCTCGACCACGCCAAGTCGCTGAAGTAGCGAACGCTTTGGAGCCGTCGCGCTACAGTGCGCCGCTGTGTCGGGATTCATTGATCTTCATTGCCACCCACTCCCCGCGATTGACGACGGCTGTCGCTCTGCGCACGAGGGCGCTGCGCTGCTGTGCGGCCTCGCGAGCATTGGTTTTACGTGGGTCGTAGCTACGCCGCATGTGCGCTCAGGGATGTGGAACAACACGCGGACCACGATCGCGCCCGCACACCTCGCGCTTGAGGCAGCGCTTGAAGAGCTTCGCGCACGGGGTGCGACTTTGCCGCGATGGGACTTCGCCGCCGAGCATCTCTTCGACGACGTCTCGTGGGAGCGAATGACCGGCGAAGACCCTTTGACTTACCCAGGAAAAGCCGCGGTATTGATCGAGTTCGCGTACGAGCGTTTGCCCGAACGCGCCGAAGTGAGGCTCTGGCGATTGAGCAAGACGTTTAAGCTCCGTCCAGTGATCGCTCACCCCGAGCGTTGCGCGACGCTGCAGGCCGAACAAGAGCGGCTCTTGGACATTCAGGGAGCGGGCTGCGCGCTGCTGCTGGATCTTATGAGCTTGGTGGGAGCCTACGGCAAACGAGCCCAGGCGAGCGCTGAGCGTTGGCTTGATGAGTCGCGCTACACGGCCGCAGCGAGCGACGCGCACAAGCCCGAAGATGTTTCGAGAGTCGCGCAGGCGATCGAGGCGCTGGGCAGGCGCGTAGGGCCCGAGGGAGTCACACGCTTGCTTGTCGATGGGCCAAAGTCATTGCTGGGGGACGCGGCCATCTAGTCGGTGGTTTGGGAGGACATTCTGGTATGGTGCGCGCCCGCCGTGTTGGGCGGTTCACAGGTGCAGCGATACACACGCGCGCCGTTGCCTCAAACAGCCCAGATCGTTTGCATCCTTGGGACTCGCTACGCACGTGGCGAATTTCAAAACGAACGATCTGAGACTGGTCCGCAACGGAATGCCCGCGGCGACGGACGCCGCGACAGTCACGAGGTTCAAGGTCATGGACTGGGCAGAGAAGATTCGATCGAGAGATGTTCACGTCGTTGTCATTGGCATTGGCTATGTAGGCCTGCCTCTGGTGCTCGAGTTCGCGAAGGCGGGCTTTCGAGTCACTGGCTATGACAAAGACCCACGCAAGGTTGAGAAGCTCTCCCGAGGAGAGAGCTACATCGAGGATATTTCCTCGGATTCATTGCGTCCACACGTGAGCGAGGGGCGGCTCAAGGCGACGCTCGAAGAGAGCGTACTGGCCACGGCAGACGCGATTGTGGTCTGCGTGCCCACGCCGCTCAACAAGACCAAAGAGCCAGACATGTCCTACATCGCGGCGGCGACCGATGCCATCGCGCGACACTTTCAGCCTGGCCAGTGCGTGATCCTCGAGTCCACGACGTACCCCGGTACCACCAAAGAGCTGGTCGCGCCGATGCTTGAGCGCGTGGGCGCGGTCATCGGAGAGACACTTTTTCTCGCGTTTTCACCCGAGCGCGTAGATCCAGCCAACGAAACCTACGGCACCCGCAACACACCCAAAGTGATCGGCGGCGCCACACCCAAGTGTCTCGACACCTGCGTTGCGCTCTACAGCCAGATCATCGACACGGTGGTCCCGGTCTCTTCGACGGACGCGGCAGAGATGGTCAAGCTCCTCGAGAACACGTTTCGAGCGGTCAACATCGGCCTCGTCAACGAGGTCGCGATCATGTGCCACAAGCTCAACATCGATGTCTGGGAGATCATTGACGCGGCGGCCACCAAGCCGTTTGGCTTTATGAAGTTCACGCCCGGGCCTGGTCTTGGCGGACACTGCATCCCTGTGGATCCGCTCTACCTCTCGTGGAAGCTCCGCGCGCTCAAGTACACCGCGCAGTTCATTGAGCTCGCAGACGACATCAACTCGAACATGCCGAGCTACGTTGTCCAGCGTGCGACCGACGCGCTCAATGCTCACTCCCGCTCGGTCCGTGGCTCGAAGATCTTGATCGTGGGCGTAGCCTACAAGCGCGACGTCAGCGATATGCGCGAGTCGCCCGCCATCGACGTGATCGAGCTGTTGCACCAAAAGGGCGCCGAGATCGCGTTTGTAGACCCATTTGTGCCAGTGTTTTCAGAGGGCACTGTCACTCTGAATTCGTTGACCAAAGACGTCGACGCGAGTGAGTTTGATCTCACGATTATCGTGACCGATCACACCGATTTTGACTACGAGCGGCTCGTAAGACAGTCCAAACTCGTCCTCGATACACGCAACGCGACTCGCAAGCTCAAGGACATCCCTGCGGGTCGTGTAGTGAAGCTCTAGTGATTCGACGCGGGCTCCCCGGTTGAATGGATGGATTGCTGGTAGTTCGACGTGACAGCGCCCCAAGAATCCCCCCTTCCTAGCGAAGTCTCACAACAAACAGCCCGTAAATCCGCGCTGCGCAAGCTCACCATTCGAGGCGTGCTGTCGCTCGGGGTCGGCGCGCTTTTCATTGTGTTTATGCGGCGGACTGGGCTCGATCTAGCGCCTGATCCGTCGCACTTTCGGCACGTCAAGTGGTGGACCGTCGCTGCCTATTTCGGGCTCTACAGCGTGGTCCACTATTTTCGCGCCGTCCGCTGGGACTACCTGCTGCGACCCATCGCGCGTGTCCCCACTCGCCGTGTGATCGCGATCAGCTTCGTGGGATTTCTCGCGATTATGCTCTTGCCGTTTCGCATGGGAGAGGTGGTCCGTCCCTTTCTCATCCGCGAGCGTGGGCGTATCAGCGGCTCGGCGGCCATGGGGACCATCGCGGCCGAACGAGTCCTCGATGGGCTCTACGTGGCGCTCTTGTTGGCTGGCGCGCTCGCGCTCGTGCCGCGGCTCCCGTTGGAGGGCGTCACCATCGGAGGCTTCGCCGTCGCCAACGTCCCGCGACTCGGGATGCTGTTGGTCGTGGGCTTCGCAGGGGCGCTCGTCACGCTCGGCATGTTTCTTTGGCAAAGGGCCTTCGCGGTCAAGCTCACGCGCACCATCGTGGGCGCGTTTTCGCACTCGCTCGCAGAGAAGCTTGAGCGCAAAGTGAGCGATTTGGCTGACGGATTGCGTGCCATCCCAGACCCACGGCTGATGGTGCCCTTCACGCTCCAGACCCTCGCGTACTGGTGCGCCAACGCGTTGACCATGTGGCTGTTGGGGTGGGGCTGCGGGTTGCCCATGGGGGTCGGTCACGCGTTCGCGGTGATGGGCGTCCTCGCGATGGGGATCTTAATGCCCAGCGCTCCGGGTCTGTTTGGGGCGTTTCAGTTTAGCGTGTTCGCAGCGTTGACCATGTATTTTCCAAGGCAGATCGTCGAGGAGCAGGGCGCCGCTTATGTCTTCTTGATGTACGTCTGTCAGCTGGTCTTTCACTTGCTCGCGGGGATCATTCCGATCTTCACCGAGAAGCTCAACGTGCTGGATGCGATCGCAAGTGTTGAGCGTGGCGGCTCAGATCAGACCACTCCGCCCGCGTGACCGCGGTGACCTCGCGAGGGGCGCGCTTGCTGAAAACTGGCGTCGAGGTCCCCCACTGTGACACCGCTAGCGTGTGAACCTTACGCGCGCACGAGTCTCTCGCAGAAGCTCTTGTCTATTGCCAATCGCTGCTGCGATTTCGCTAGCGATTGTGCCAAGCGTGGCGCAAGCGCGGTCCAGCGTAGACATCCCGTATCCCAGCGAACAAGCGTGGAACTCGGTCGTCCGACTCATCCGCGTTGATTTTGGCTTTGTGATCACCGAGCGCGATCGTGAGTCGGGTTTTCTGATGTTTACCTACCGCGACACGACGCGCAGCTCCCCCGGCTCGGTCGAGCTGGTCTCGACCGAGGTCAACGGCGTGCCCGGCGTGCGCGTAGTGGTTCAGGTCAACGCCATGCCAACCTACGCAGAGCGGCATCTCTTGACGCGACTAGATCGTAAACTCCACGAAGATTATGGCGAGCCGCGCGTGCGCGTGCGTCCGGAAGAACGCCCAAGAGAACGCGATCGGGAGGGGCGCCCGCGAGAGGGCAGCGGAGAAACACCACAGCCGCCGGCGACCCCGCCCACCAGCGATTCGTCGAACTCACGTGCGCCAAACTCGTCAGACGACGCGCCGCGTTAGCCTGAAAATTCAGTGGCCAAGTAGCTCCGTCACTTCAACAGAGTGTCACGATTTGGTCACTACGAAATCTCGGCGCACAAATGGTGGCACCTTGCGCGTGCAATGACTGAAGGAAGCTCGTTCGGACCCAAAGTTGGACCCATTCGCTACTGGATTGGCAAGCTCTGGCTCAAGGCATTTGGCTGGCAAACCGTCGGCGAGGTGCCGCCCATCGACAAGGCCGTGTTTGTCGCGAATCCGCACACCACAGGCTGGGATCTTCCATTTACTTTGGCCGTCGCGTGGTCGCTACGAATGAACGTGTCGTGGGCCGGCAAGAGCTCACTCTTTCGCGGGCCACTGAAGTACTTCTTCAGAGCGCTCGGCGGAGTCTCGATTGAGCGAAGCAAACGCGCGAGCCAGGTTGACTCCATCGCAGAAGCCATCACCCGCGAAGACCGTGTCTTTTTGGTGATCGCCCCCGCAGGAACGCGCAAGCGTCGCGACCACTGGAAGTCAGGATTTTATCACATCGCGCGCAAGGCCAACGTCCCCATGCTGTTGGCGTTCATGGACTACTCGCGCAAGCGCGGTGGACTTGGACCTGCGTTCACTCCGACCGGTGACATCCGTGCAGATATGAATCGGATCCGTGCCTTCTACGACGGCGTTGAGGGCAAGTACCCCAACAACGCGAGCATCATTCGCCTCCGCGAAGAAGATGACGCCGTCGCACCGATGCAGCTCGCAGAAGCTGCCGAATAAGCGACCTTTGCGAGGGGGGAGATTGAGCGAGAGCTCAGCGTCGTGTGCTGTTGTTGTCCTCGATGAGGACCACTCGCTCCGTTCCGTCGGCGGGGATCAGCCCTGCCGCTTCGCGTACGCGTCGTTCGAGTGAGGGGCTCTGGGGCGAGAGATGCCAGTGCGCTCGGAGCGCACCTTCGGAGTCAGTGTACCATTTGACAAACAAGATCCATGAGCCGGTTTGCAGGCGTTCTTGTCGTCCAGACACGGTGTTATAGCCAGGCTGTCCCTGCGCGACACGCAGCGAGACGCGGCGCTCTTCGGGCGCTGTCCCGCGCAAGATCTCAGTCACGGCGGCGGTCAATCGAATACTCTGGCTGCCATCTGGATCGAGGCTCACCGTGACCGTCTCGATGCGACAGACCGCCACGAGATCCGCCGTGCGCGAGAGCGAATTGAGCTGCGTGGTGAAGTCCGCTGCGAGCCGACCTCCGAGATCGTCGAGGCTGCTCAGATAGTCGACCGAGTCGTCAAAGAGCAGTGCGTGCTCGGCGCTGAATGGAGAACTGGGCCGAATCCCAGGCCGGGACGCGCACGCCGGAACTGAAAGCGCGAGTAACGAGAGAGCGAGGACGGTTCGAGCCTTCATAAATTCGTGCTTTTCGTATCATTGCGGGTGGTTGCCGTCCAAGCGCATCGTCCGCGGACTGAGAATCCGCTGTGACGGCCTCAAACAGCTGCGCGAAGACTTTGCCTATTCAAAACACCGCAATTCGGGGCGAGGCTGAAGCTCTCGTTGGCGCAGAAGAAACTCTCTAAAATCTACTGGCATCGGCGCGGTGATCTCGAGCAATCGACGCGATCGCGGATGCTCAAATGTGAGCGATTCTGCATGCAGAGCCTGCCGAGGCATCTCAAGTTCGGCGGTCTGTTCGGGTGTCATTCGGCCCTCGATGCTTGCGATAAACAAGGACGGGTCGTGCGCATAGAGCTTGTCGCCTACGATGGGGTGTCCGACGTGGGCGAGATGCACTCGAATCTGATGCTGTCGGCCCGTCCTCGGAGAGCAACGCACGAGCGAATGCCGAGCGAGCCGCTCAATCACGTCAAAGCCCGTCATCGCGGTCAGGCCATCCGCGGTCACGTGCATCAACACGCCCACTTCGTGGTTCGCGAGCGCCAGCGGAGCGTTTACGACAAACGAATCAAGCGGCGGCAGACCTCGCACAATCGCTAAGTATTTCTTGTTCATTTCGCGCTCTGCGAAGGCGCGTTTGAGCTGCTGTTCGTCCGCAAGGTTTCGCGCTGCGACGAGCACTCCCGAGGTCTCTTTGTCCAAGCGATGACACAGACGGACCGCGTTGGCTCCGTATCTCTCGTCAAGCACGGCGGTGACCGTGTTGCGAAGATAACGTGCGGTGGGATGTACTGGCAGACCCGCTGGCTTGTTGATCACAACGATCGCTTCGTCTTCGTAGAGAATTTCGATCTCGCGTGGTGCCTCGGGCTCGTCCCACTTTGGCCGATAGAGGACGATCTTTTCGCCGGTGCGGACGATCTTGGCCGGTGAGAGCTTGCGACCGGTGTGATCAAACGAAAAATGCCGCGCGATCTTGTTCGCCTTGCTGCGCGACATTCGAGGCAATTGACTGACAATAAATCGATCAAGCCGAACGTTTGCGCGTTCGGGAGCCACCGAAAACAGCGTCGCAACGGCGTCCCGAGGGATCTCGTCCGGCCAAACAAATTCCACGTCAGCGCTCTCAAACACGTCACCTAGACGCATAGGTCACCCACGCTCTGCGCACAAGCGCGGGCACAAACGGGTCAACAACTCGCGTCCACCTGGGACGATGGTAGGACGTTACGTGCGTTGACTAGCGTGTCCGATCACCCGCCGCTGCCCCCCGAGAGCCCCTCGCGATGGGTACGTTTGCTCATCGTCGCGCTCCAGCGCGCTGGATATTGGGCGGGATTTCTCTCTGCGCTTGCGATCACCGACACTGCGCGAAGGGCGACTCAGCAGGTCTCATGGGTGCCAGGCTCTGCCAGCGCGACGCTCAGGACTGAGCGATCGAGTGTGCGCGACGATCGCCCCGCCGCGCAGCTTGAGATCCGCGCCGTGAACGAGGGCGGTGTCTCGATCGCAGGCGCAGTGGTGGATTTGCTTTGGATTCATGAAGGCCGCGCGATTTCGGTCGCGCGCGCGGTGACGGGTGAGTCCGAGACGGTGCGATTCGAGGATGTTCCGGTCGGTACGGTGGTGCTGGTTGCGCAGGCCAGCGGGAGGGCACGTGGGTTTGTCACCGAAGACCTGAGTCCTGGTGCCAACCCCGCGCTCACGATTACGCTCGAACCCGAGGCGACACTCGAGGGACATCTGTTCGCAGCGGGGAGCGGCGAGACACGCACACCGCTTGGCGGAGTGGTGGTTCGTGCGGTTCAAGACGGTGGATCCGTCGAGCCTCCCTTCGCCATTCGCTCAAGCGCGGATGGGTCTTTTTTGCTCAACGGACTGCGCCCCGGAACGTACCGAGTCGAGGTAGACGACGCCCGCTTCGAGGCGGTCGTGCGTCGCGCGGTGCCCGTCCCCTCGCGCGGCATGGAGATCTCGCTGAGGGCAATGGCCGAGCTCGACGTCACCGTGCGTTTGGCGAGTGGAAATCCAGCAGAAAACGCCTCAGTCACTATCGCTGGGAGCGGCCTATGGCCGGCTCGCGCGGCCCGAACCGACGCGCTCGGCCACGTGATTTTGCGGCGTGTTCCGTCCGGTGTCTACGAACTGCGAGCCACACGCGAGACCTTGGTCGCCGAGCCCGTCGCGCCTTTGATCCTCGAGCCTGGCGCGCACCAGAGCGCATCACTCACGCTCGGCGAGGGCTCGACGCTGCGAGGCACCATCGTCGACGCACAGACTCAGCGGCCGATCGCGAGCGCTCGCTTGGTCATCGCCGAGGACGCGTTGTCGTCTCAGCCGCTCGCGCTTCAGGCCACACCCCAGGGCAGCTTCGTTGCGACGGGGCTGCTGCGCCGATCGCACCTCGTGAGCGCGCGAGCCGCTGGGTTTGTGCCGCAGGTGGGCGTACGCGTGATGCCCGATGGCGCAGAGCCCGTGGTGGTCGCGCTCGATCGCGAGGTCATCGTGGAGGGACGCGTTGTAGACGGCCGCGGGAGACCCATCGCGAACGCACAAGTTGAGCTCTCTACGGTGGATCTCGATGGGCGCGTTGCCTTCGTAAGCGCGGCTGCGAGGACCTTTCGAGATGCCCTCTTCGAGAGACAACTACGCGGACCGACGCCCCTGCAGCCGGGCGGAGAGCTTGGTGTCACGGTGGGTAGAGTCCCGAGAATTCCGCTGGATCCTTCGCAGAGCCCTTCGGTATTGCTGAGCGATTCTGCTGGCGAAACCGGATTTGTAACCGACAGTCGCGGGGCCTTTCGGGTCTCAGAGATCGCTCCCGGGATGGTCCGGGTCATCGCGGTGCATCCGGCCTATGTGCGGGCAGAGAGCGTCACGCGAGCCACACGTGCGGGCGAGACGGTCCCGTTCGAAATCGTGTTGCACGAAGGCGGGACCCTCGACGGAAGGCTCGTCGACGGACGCGGATTTGCGCTGGGATCGCAGCTCGTAGAGGTCCGAGTCGAACGAGACCCCACCATTCGCAGGGTATTCACGGGTCGAGATGGGACCTTTCGGGTGCCCTCGCTCCTCGGTCGCTGTGCAGTGTACGCCGTGATCCAAGGCCACCCGGTCGCGCGGCGCGAAGTGCAAATCGATGACGGTCAGACGGTCACCGTCGAGCTCGTCACGGACGGACAGACTCGGAGGGTGCGTGGTCGAGTCGTCGATCGGCGTGGATTTCCGCTCGGCGGCGTGGATTTGACGGTCACCGCAGGGGGCGCCGTCGCGCGCGCCGTCAGCGAACCCGACGGTAGCTTCGAGGCCCTCGCGACTGGACACGAGACGCTCGTGATCGAGGCGAGACACCCAAGGTTTGCTCCTAGAGTCGTGCGGGTCACGGACGCGACCGACGAGACCCGCATTGAGCTTGAGCCGGGTGCAACCGTCAGCGTGAGCATCAATGCGCGAGCGTGCAGCCAGCGTGACGTGACCGTCGAGCTCCGGACGCCCTGCGGTCCATTGCGTCGCACGGGACGCCCCGAGTCCACGCATCGCTTTGAGGGTGTATGTGCTGGGCGGCTCGAAGCGATCGCGACGGCCGAGGGCTGCGTGCCTGCGCGGACGACCGGGACGTGTCGAGCCGAACAGCTGGTTGAGCTCTCGACCCTCGAGCTCGTCGCAGGAGGCGCTGTAGAGGGCGAGGTGGTCGACCGTGATGGGCAACCCATCCCCGGCGCTGAACTGCGTCTGGAGGGCGCTGAGGGTGCCTCGCTGGGCAGAGCCGATCGGTCGGGACACTTCTCGCTCGCGACTGTGAGCGAGGGCGAGCGTCGGCTGGTCGCTGTGCATCCACTTTTGGGCCGATCCGAACCTGCCGACGTACGCGTCCTGCGAGGGACCACAGCGCGCGGAATTCGACTGCGATTCGCGCGCCCACTTGCGGGGGCCTCGGCGCAGCAGCCGGAGCAAACCTTGCGCCTCGCGATGGTTCACGAGGCGGTCACGGTGGTCCATGTCGAGACGGGATCTTCAGCAGATCGCGCGGGGCTTCGAGCAAACGATATTGTGCGAACGGTCGATGGACAGACCCCGCGCGACGCCGAGAGTGTGTCGCGAAGGGTCAGCAATGGCGAGTCTCTCGTGCTCGAAGTCGAGCGAGACAGCGTGCGAAGGATCGTCAGACTTACACCGTAAGTCTTGCTAGGGAGAAAAGAAGAAATCTACGCCAAATCGCTGACCATTGTTAGAGCTCGTACCCAAGACGCCACCGATCGAGAAGTGGTCGTTGATGGTCGCGTCGATCAAGAGCTGTCCGCCTTGGCCAGTGGCCTGCGAGTTGTTGTAGGTGCCCTCGATGTAGACGCGATTGCCAAGAAAGCTTGGCAAGACTCCGACGCCGAGGCGGGCGAGGGCGCTGCCATCTGCGCCGGGCTCAGCGATGAACGTGGGAACAAATCCGAGCCCTGTCCCTTCGATCGCGCGCTGGACTTGGCCAGCTCCGAAGCCATAGAGCAACGCGGTAAGCAGCGACGCGGCGGCCTGCCTGCCCTGCGATTCGAGTGTAGCCTGGTCGCTCGCGCCGCGAGATTCGCGTCGGCCGAGGACCAGCATGGCGAGAATTTCGGCTTCGCTCGCGCCGGGAAATCTCTCGGCCGTGAAGCGGATGTCTGGCGCGGATTTTCGGCCACCGACCAAGATACTGATCCGTCCGTCGGTGGGCGAATCGTAGTGCAACGCGACGTCAAGAACGGGGTCGATGGAGGTGCTGCCATCGAAGAGAACCGAGACGCGATCAAAGTAGAAACGCTTGCCAAAAAGCTCAAAATAATTCTGCCGACCCGATTGCGCAACGCTGCCGCTGAGATAGAGCCCGTTGTCATATCGGATCGCCCCTTCGGTCGTGACGCCGATGAGAAAATCGCGGCGTCGCAAGAAGATCGGTTCTTGCGTACGAAACGTGAGATTGGTTGCAAACCCGCGGCGGTTGCTCGGCGCATACAACCGCGATCGGCCCATCACGAAGATCCCGCCGGCGTCATCGAGAGATTGCAACGACCTGGAAGAATCCTCGGGGATCTGGATATTGGCTTGTTGAATGGTCAGGCTGCCGTCGAGATGATCTGAGTACAAGAACGTCTCGAGATCCAGGGCGCCGGTGATCACCGCGTAGAGATTTCCCTCTTGGATCGCTGGAAAATTCGTGATCCTCGGCAAGATCCTGAGCCTCGCCAGCTCGCCACGCCGGCCATTGAGGTCAATCAGTCCCGACGCAGTGAGCGTGCCTTGTGCGGCCCCCACGCCCAGCGTCGCGTGCATTTCGGGAGAGAACATCAGCCGCCGGGACTGAGCCATAATGCTCAGGTCAATGTCTCGGATCGGGACTCCGAGCTTCTCGATGGTGACCTCACCGTTCATCCAACGCAGAAAGCCGGCGAGCGCGCGTGGATCTCTTGATCGCCACCGGAGCGTAGAGGTCATCGCCCCGCCGACATGAACAATCGGTGGCGTCTCGATGAACGGCGCGATCCGCTCGATCGGAAAGCTCAGCATGTTGAGCACAACGTCGACCCCGTCGCGATCGAGCACGCCCTCATGCCAGTCACCAATCAACGGCGCCGCGACCAGCAGTCTCATGCCCTGCTCGGGCGAATATTCACCCGTCTGATTGGGGTCGCACGAAGCAACGCCCTGACTGTCCGGTGCCCAGGTCGCACACGAACGCAGCGCCCATTGACTGCCCCGGCAGTCGTTTGGCCGCCGCGATCCCGTCAGCCGACACAGATCGTACAGTCCCGCTCGGACCGCGATGTTGGACTGCTGTTGGCTGCGGACGCGCACATCGTTGACCGCTAAGTTGAGAATAAACGGGCTCGCCGCGTCGCCAGTGTCGGCCAACGTAATCGATGCTCGCCCATCCATTCGATGGGCTCGAGCCCACGCGAAACGTGAGAGGTCTAACGAAGTCGACCGGACGCTCAGGCGGTCGAAATCGAGAGATCTCAACCCGATCCGCCCATCCAAGAGCGCGCGGGGCGAGATCTTCGAGCGCATCTCGACCTGTGCACGCGGTGGCTCACCGCCTCCGGGGACGGCTCTTCTCAGCGAGGCACGCAGGTCAAGATCAAGCTCCGCGCGATCGAGAATACTTGCATCCTGCCTCACGGGAGCGAGCCGAACGGTCGCGTCTAGCTCGGCGCTGTCGTCACGACTCAGCCACTCTGGAGCGTCCGCTACCGCACGAAGACGCAGCTGGGTGTTGGGGCCACGCAGAGGGCCATCGACGTTGAGCTCGACGTTGAGCGAGCCGTCAAACGAAGGGCGCGCGAGCATCGGAAAAAACCGTGCAGCCATGCGAGTCAGCGGCCAATCGGCCTGGGCGAGCGGACCCGCGACGACATGAAGTTGCACCGCCGCGTTGGCAACCTGTTGTTCGGTCGCCGGCGTGAGCGCAAAGTCACGCCAGCTTCTTCGCGACTGACGAAACGCTTTGACCTGTGAAATCACAGATAACAGCGCGCTATTCCAAGGCCCGCGGGTCTCTCCATCGACACCGATGAGCGCTCCGTCAAACTCGGACTCGCTCCGGGCGCAGCTCTCAGGGACCGCGATCACAGGACCGTGTCGATCGTGCCCCCATCGCACATTGGCCAGGGTGTGCTGCGGCACCGCGTGCGCATGGGGTACCTCGGCACAGAGCGCCCCGCGCAATCGCAAGGGGACCGTCAGCGGACGCCCACCTGTACGCTCTGCCCCCCCGCGATTGCGTCGCGGACTCCCAATCAGCCGCATGATGGCAGCGTTGAGGTTCGCGCTCAGTACGGCAGAGCGAAGATCAAAGCCCAACGAGACGCTCAGTGGGTTTCCGGGACGAAGACGAAAAGCACGAAGCCTGGCGGCGGCCTCTCCGCTCATTTCGAGCCCAGGAGGCAACGACTCTGTGAGCGTATTCGCGTGCAAATGTTCTAGCGAAACGTCAAGTTCTTGAAGAGAAGCCAGCGCCTGATCCAGGCCGCCCGTGGCCCGCATCGCTTGCAGCCGTGAGTCCACTACGACACGCGTCTGAGTGGCGCCAGCCGCACCAAGGGAGAGCTCCGCCTGCACGCGATCCATGCCACGCGGGTGCAACCCCGCGGTCACCGAGAGCGACGCTGCTCCGAGGCGAGGCAGGGTTCCGCCTTGCCAGCGGAGCGACCCTCGCGGATGCCCTCCCACGAGGCTAAACGAGCCCTCCACCGTGCCCCCGGGATCTTCAGTCAGCCCAATCATTTGGGCGAGCCAGGGGACCGAAATCGCGCCCGCATCGACCGACACTTCACGGCCACGAACACTGAGCCGCAGCCGCGACTGATCAGCCCCGACGAGCTCTGCGCGGACGCTCACGACCCCACGCGTCGGGATCGTCACGCTCGCGGTCAAACGCGCGGGCGCGCCTCGCAGACGAACCTCTGGCGCGCTCACGCGGATGTCCATCTGCGTCGCGTTTCTGCGAATTGAGAGCGAACCACTCGCGCGCGTTACGCCCACAGACCTCCCGCCTGCGAGCGCGGAGGCGTCTGCCGTGAAGCGCCCATCAAGTGCGGTTCGGGGATCACCATGAATCGCCACCGAGCCAGTCAGCGGCCCCACACCCGACGCACGAAGACCTCGTACCCGCGCAGTCGCGGCGACCGTCAGCGAGCCCCTCTCGCCAGCGCGCGCAGTGCCTTCGAGCTGGACATTTTCTGCTCGAATCGCGCCGGGTGCCACAAGATTCTGCGCCACCACGCGGTAGGAGAGGTCGTTGATCGCGTCGTGCCGGTTGAGCTCTGCATGGACACGCAGGGCTCCAGCGATGCCTTGGGCGCGAAGCAACGCGACCCCAGAGGCCTCCGTGACGTCAGCATCCAACGTCAGCGTCGCGTCATGATGAGGCCCCTCAAGGTCGACCCTTCCGTGGGCGTGCAGTCCCAGCGCGGGCGCCGTAACACTCGTCAGATCGAGCCACCGACCGCGCAGCTCTGCCTCGGCCTGAAACGGGGGAATCTCGACTCCCGCGACCGTGGCGCGCAGCGCGGCGCCGTCGAGCGCGAGGTGGGTTCCGTTGCGACGCAGACGAACGACACCCCCCAGCACAGTAGCTGGCAGCGAGGCCTCAACACGCGAGAGGTCTATGTCGCCAAGGACGATCACAGCCTCCTGAGCGCGATCAGATGCGGTGATATCCACGCCAACGGTTCGATCTCCGACCAGCGTCTCGGCGTGAAGGGTGGTCTGACCAGCCAGCTGACCGAGCTGCACCCGCTGAAGCCGCACGTCGGTCGCGATGGGCATCTCAGTCAAACGCGCGATTAATTCTCGGCGTACAAGACAGTCACGGAGGTCCACGCGCAGGCCCCGCGAGTCGAGATCCATGCTCGCGTCGCACTGCAGCTCCGGTCCATCAAGGCGGACGGTTGCGTGCATATTTCCTGAGAAATCTTCGCTTGGTGGTGGCGCAGCTTGCCAAGCTGGGAACCCTAAGGTCAGCACGCCATGTGCGGCAGCGCGGCCATAACGTCCGGCATCTACGGAGGCGCGCTGAAGATCCGATCGCAACGAAAACGGCTCGGTCACCATCGCCGTTTGCACCGACACGCTTGTAGCGCTCGCCGGTACACTCGCGTGCTCGATCTCAAGCCGCCCGATTTGCAATTGCATGCGCGGAAATCGCAGGGGGGTCGGTGCTCGCGCGACCGCCGCGGACACGCTGCGGGGCTGTCGAGGAGTCTGAACGGGGCTATCAAACGCGCCCGCGATCGAGGGAGAGTTCTTTGCGTCTGCGTCAAAAATCAGCCGAAGTCGCTGAACATTTAGCGAAAGTGCAGGCATGGTTGCAGATCTCAAACCAAGCACCGCGCGCACCGCGTCGAGGAGTGAGTCTGCGTGAAGCGTCGCGCCTTCTCCGATTCGTCTTCCACGGGCGTCGTCGAGTGAGATTCCTGTTGCGTCGAGCCCTTTGCGGAGGCTCAGCCGGGTGATCGCTTCGATGTGCAATCGACCAACGAATTGCCTACTCAAGACTCGGTTGACGGTCTCTGTGATTGCCCTGCGCGCGACCTCGGAATCCAGATGTACAAGCGCCATGACCACGCTCGCTGTCATCACAGCGACCGCATACCCGAGCACAGCAGCGACGCGTCGGACGGTGGTCATGGGCTAGTATGCCTCACCGATTGCGATCGCGATTTCGGCTGGAATTTTGGCGCCCAATAGATTGCATGGCGGGCGGGACGTCGCGAAGTAGGTCGGATAGCCAGGGTTGTTTCCCGAGGCCGCGGCCGCTTGTTGCGCGGCGACCTGTGTATCGAAGGTCGTGCAGCCGAGATCGTCTACGCGAAGCCCAACATCAAGACGGATCACCCCGATGGGCGAGATATAGCGAAGCCCGACACCCACGCTGGGATGCAAATCCGTGGGAAATGTCAGCGCAGGAGCAGGAGGCAGCGCGGGCATCGCGTCCGCGTTGATCTCTGCCGGTCTCCGCGGGATCGCGCTCGCCGCAGGCGGAACCCAGCCAAACGCGTCACTGATATCAATAAAACCAACGATGCCTAGGTTGCCAAAGTACGCGCGCCCTTCGATCGACAGCTCAAAGAGCCCGAGCCCACCGACTGCGAGGATTCGGTTGTTATCGGGCAGCGCAGTTGGAGCCGGATTGTTCGGATCCTCGGTCGTGCCGATGCGGAGTGGGCCACCAACGTTCGCGCGGTTGCAGTCCTCGGTGCGTGTCAGGTCGCCCGCCGCCGAGGTCACCACGCAGGTCTGTCTGGGCACCGTCGCGAGCGGCCCGGCGCGGTTAAAAGGGTAGCCGCGGTTCGAGTTTGCTCCTCCCGAATAGAACCGAAGTTCTTGCGGAACGGGCCAGCCCGCCACCCCATCGGCGAGCCCCGCCACGAGCCCCGCAGAGCCGCGCACTGCGAGTGTAAATCTCGATCCGAGTGGCAAAAACGCACGCACTTCACCGAGTCCACGAACAAACCCATACGGACTCACGCCAGGGATAGGCGCCGCCGCATGGGCGACCGCGCGCGCGTAGACACCGCTTCGTGTTGCGAGGGCGTTGTCTCGTTGGTCCACGCCGAGCGTGCCTTCGAGATAGAGGTACGTTTGATCGATGTACTGGGCTGAATAGATGGGATCTGTGTGAAAAAACGGCTCTTGTCCATAGTACTGCACGCGAGCGCCCCGGACGTAGACCGCGCCAAACACGTTGCGCAGCGCAGCGAACTGAACTCCCGCATACGGCCGCAAATACACACGCGAAGTGCGATTGGGATTGAACGGATCCGGCCCGACATCGAACTGTGCGCCCGCCACCACAGAGCCACGTTGAAACACTTCAGGCTGACGAAACTCAAGCGATGCGGCAACACCGGGGTCGAATCGAAGCGCCTGATTTCCGAAAATGCTTGGCAAAAAGAGCTGTGGACGGACTTCGCCAGAGAGCCTTCGCATCCCGCCAAACGCGTTGCGCCACTCAAAGCGCCACGAAGCGCGCACGCTTGAGCGGAGCTGATCGGTCTCGGCGCCGACGCCAAATCGCTGAAAGAACAGTGATTTAGGCGACAATTGCACAGTGAGATCGACCCGCATCCACTCGGCAATCGGCGTACCGGTCGCTGCATCGCGCGGCACAAGCTCACATCCGGCTTGCCCCACGCGACAATGCACAGGCGTCGGCGTGATCCGCACAATACCAAACGCTCCGAGATCAAAGATGCGCCGCTGGGCGGCCGCGATGGTCGAGCGAGCGTAGGGGGTTCCGGGCGCGAGACCGAGCGCGCTCCGCACCGGACGAAGGGGATATCCGCTCGGCAATCGATCGTCACGATTAGCCTGCGTGCCGTCGCCCTCGCTGATTTGCGCGACGCCAAAATAGGACTCAGGCCCTGGGTCGAGGACAAAGACGACATGGGCGCGCGCGTGCTCGGGATCCACGGTGACTCGCCCGCGGACCATCGGTGAGGCGCGACCGAGGTCCTCAAGCATTCCGCGCAGCAATTCGCGGTCTTCTGCGAACCCTTGCTCGGTGAATGCCCCGCCCAATTGCAGTCGCAGACGAGAGCGCACGGTCGCACACTCTGCGGTCGTGAGCACGCCAGGGCTCCCGTCGTCACAACCCGAGAGCCACAGCGTCCCAACCAACGTGCGCTCACCTTCGCGGACCGTAATGTCCAGGTCGACCATGCGATGATTGGCGTCAGGCGCGATCCGCACGTCGGTGATCGAAGCGCCGTAAAATCCCTGCGAAGAATACGTTCGCTCGACGCGCTCTAGGTCACGGCGAAAGGTCGTCGGGTCAAAGTACTCAAACCGACTCACGAGCGGCACCCGTGGGTTGGTCGGCAGCACTGAAGCTTGCGTGGCGATGCCTGCCTGCAAGCGCTCCGGTTCGATCTGATGCGTCCCGTGAAACTGTACCTGTCGCACAATCCAAGAGCGCTCTCGCGGCGCAGCGCACGCAGAGCTCAGGGCAACCGCGAGCAAGCCCAACGAGCACTGAAAATGGCGAGAGCGAATGCGATCGGTGACAGACACGGACAGTAGAGCGCGGACCATAGCGGCAAAGCAGGGGTCTTCCCAGCACCCCTTTGCGCGCTCGCAGGGCCGATGCCCACTCAGAGCCGCACAGCGCAGCGTTTTGCTTTGGTTATTGCGCAGAGACTGCGCGAAGCTCTCCCTCGGCCAGACGCGAAGACCACGCGACAGCTCACGCTGCGATCACCCATGGGTCTTTGTCCAATCATTTTGGCTACGTGGAGGCACTGTGACCGAGCGACGAAGGGTTCTGAAGGTACTGACAGGGATGGGGGGCGCCGCCATTGTGGGCACGGGAGTGGTCACCACGGGTGCGCTCATGGCCCAGGGCGAGAGGCGCCCAGGCGGAGGCGCTACAGAGGCATGGAAACGTGTCGCGCGCTTAGACGCCCTTGAGCAGGGCCGCCCGCTCAAGGTCGCCGTCATCGGCAACGTTGAAGACGCCTGGATTCGCACCGAAGAACAGCGGATCGGCAACGTGTGGTTGCTCCGCGACGGACCACGCGCCGTGCGAGCCTTCTCGACCGTGTGCCCCCACCTTGGTTGCAGCATCGACGCCGACGACCATGGCTTCATTTGCAAGTGCCACGACAGCCATTTTACGAGCGCAGGGGCACGCGTGGATGGCCCCTCGCCACGCGGCATGGACCCGATCGAAGCGCGGGTAGAGGGCGAGTACGTCGAGGTCCGTTACAAGCGCTTTCGCCTGGGAACTTCCACACGGACGGAGGCCTGAGCGCGCCATGCCAACTGCCCTTACCAACTGGCTGAAGTCTCGATTGGGCTTTGTCTCGCTCCTGCGAGAGGCCTTCGATCGACCCATCGTCGGGCCACCTCGCTGGTCCAGCGCGCTCGGACACGCGCTCGTGTGGCTCTTTGTCCTCGAGGCGCTCACCGGCTTCGCGATGGCCAACCTCTACGCGCCCACGACCCGCGACGCGTGGGGCTCGATCGTCTTTATGGAGCAAAAGCTCGCGTGGGGAGGCTTTGTCCGAGGCCTTCACTATTGGGCCGCGCAGCTCATGGTCGTGCTCGCGTGGGCTCATTGTTTGGGTGTGCTCGTGGTCGCACACCATCGTCGTCCGCGTGAGGCCCTCTGGTGGGTCTCGCTCGGCACACTTGGCCTCATGATCGGCGCGGCCCACACCGGCGCGCTGCTCCCGTGGGACGAGCGCGCCTACTGGATCACCGTGGTCGAAGACGGAATTATCCAAGGATTTCCGGGCATTGGAACCGGCGCCTCGCGGGCACTCCGCAACGGCCCGACCGCTGGAACACCCACGCTCACCCGGATGTACGCGCTCCACACGGTCGCGTTGCCCGCGCTCATCGCGTTGGTGTTTTACCTCCGTGGGCACCTGCACCGGCACTTGGGCTTGGGCCAATCCAGCGCAAGTGAAGAAGAGGTCACAGCGATCGCCGAGACCCGGTCTTGGCCACAACAGACCCTCCGAGACATCGTGGTCGCCGTGACCGTAGTGGCGCTCGCGATCGCGCTCGCCAAGGCACCAGGAGCGCCGCTCGACGGCCCCGCAGACCCGAGCATGTCGGACTATCCAGCGCGGCCCGAATGGTATCTTCTCTGGCTTTTTCGCTTGCGAAAGTACTTTGATCCCAAGCGCGAGCTCATCGCGACCGCCGTGATCCCAGGCCTCGCGACCGGCGCGCTGGTGCTGCTCCCGTGGCTCGATCGCACCCGTCGCAAGCTTAACGCGGGCCAGCTCATCGGAGCCTCGTTGTTGATCATCGTCGGGATTTTTACAGGCTACAGCGTGTACGCCGACGACCATGACCCCGTCGTTCGTCGTGGCCGAGCCGGTGCCGCAGTGCGTGCATCTGCCGCGCGAAGGTTCGCGCTGGATGGCATCCCGCCCGAGGGACCGCAAGACCTCTTGCGCAATCATCCCAGTGTAAAACCGAGGCTTTTGTACGAACAACACTGCGGCAGCTGCCACGCACGCGGCGACGCTCCCCTGCGCGATGCGCGCGGTGGACGCAGCAGCGCGCGAGGCCCCGCGCTCGAGGGCTTTGGCTCACGCGGATGGGCGAGGGCAGTGATGACCAACCCCGACGCGCCCGCGCTCTTTGGCCGCACGAATATCCACTTCATGCCACCACAGCGCGATCTTTCTGCCAGCGAAATGGCTGACCTCGCAGAGTATCTCTACAGTCAGTCCATCGAGCCAGGCGACCCCGCCGCCGACGCCGCACGCGTGCGCTCTGGCGACACGCTCTTTCACAACCAGTGCACGATGTGTCACCAGGGTGCAGGGGATCTCACCGAGACCGACGCGGCCCAACGCGAGGCCCCAGACCTCACACGCTGGGCCTCGCGCGCGTGGATCCGCGGGCAAATTCTCGAGCCCGCGCACCCCACACGCTATGGCTCGACCAACGAGATGCCGAGCTTCTCGGACGAGCTGCAAGGCCGCGATCTCGAGTACGTGATTGACTACGTGCGGTCCATGCGCGCGCGCGCTGCGCCGAGCGTGCCGCCGCCTGCACCACGTCGCGAGTGAGCGAGAGTCTTGCGCTGACTCGACCTTGCTTCGCGACGCAGGCCGAGCGCACATAAGGGCAGTTTACCCTGCAAATACTCAGGCCAATCGCGAAGTGTAAGTTCGAACCACGAACATTGAACTCAGTGAGTTCACTCTTGTATCGTGTGACTTATGAATCACCAACGACTCCGCCGGGGTGGGCTCGCTGCGGCCGCGGTTGCGATGGCATTGACCAGCGCCTGCAAGCCCGCAACCCCCGCCCGCATGCGGCCACGACACACCTACACGGCGACCGCGCCTGGCGCCCCTGAGCCGGCGCGCGTGACCGCGCTCTCGGATCTCAGCCCCGAGTGGGTCCGCCGCACGCAGCTCGCGAACCTATTTGATGGCCGACGGATGCTGGTCCTGCGATTCAACGAAGGCCAATCGTACGCGCCGAGGACGCGCACAAACTCGACCCCATTCGTGGTTGTGCTCGGAAATCGCTCGGGAAGTCAGGGCGTCGACACCGACCGTGATGGCCTCAGCGACGCCGCCGAAATCGCCATCGGCACCAACCCTAACAACGCAGACACCGACGGCGACACCATCCCGGACGGCTTTGAGATTGTCGGGTTGCGCACCCTGGCCACCTCGGCCGACAGCAACGGCAACGGCGTGCCCGACAACGTCGAACTCAATTTAGACGACCCCTCAATTTACAACGACGACGACGGCGATGGCTTCTCGAATGCCCAAGAAATCGCGCGATTTGGGACAAATCCCAGGAGCCTCGACAGCGACGGCGACGGGATCGACGACGACCTTGAATATTACTACGGCACAGCGCTCAACGACCGCGCGAACCCCTCGCGCGACAGCGACAACGACGGCTGGCCCGACGAGTTCGAGATGGCCAACAACAGCGACCCAAGTGGAGACAGCTCGCACGACCCTGACGCCGACAACGACGGAGTCCCAGACTGGCTCGACGAGGACGGCCTGAGCATGGCCGCGGCACGCGGTCGCCCCGCAGCGGCGGTCGCAGCACAACCGATCTGCACCCTCAACTGCGGCTCGGGCGGGCCCGCCTAGGCTCGCTCGCCCTTGCGACCTCGCAAGATCCACCAGCAAAATCCCAGCAACCACAGCGCACGCACGAGCAAATCGCTGGCGCCCCTGAGCGCTGCATAGACCGTCCGCCGCGAGTCCACACGCACGCGATCGACCGTGATCTGATGCCGCGGGCCACGCGGGTCGCGCAACCGCGAGGGCATCTGCGCTGCCGCCGCGCCTCCAACGACACCGTGGATTTCTCCCGTCGGAGAGGTAAATCCGGTGACGCCTGCGTTGCTCGATCGCGCGATCCCCACGCGTGACTCCACCGCGCGAAACACGTTAAACCGAAACGCGCGCACGCTGTCATCGCGGTGCTTGGCCCACCCGTCGTCGGCCACATTGATCCAAAAGTCCGGGCGGTTTTCTGCACGAATGGACTGCAAATTCGCAAACGAAGCGTACTCGGTCTCGAAGCAAATGGGCGCGGCGAAGCGCCACTGTCCTAGGGCAAACAGCGTCGCGTCCGTCCCCGCGACAATCGAGCCCGGCCACTCGGGATTCGCAGCCTGTGCCTGCGCAAAGAGCGCACGCAGCGGTCGCAGCGGTGCTGCCGTCGCGTCTTCAAAGGGCAAGCGCTCATAGATCGGAAACGGCTCTGTTTTGTCATGCCGAACGATCACCGAGCCCTCCTCGGGACGCACCCAATAGACCGAGTTTGTACGGCGCCACACGCCCTCGCGCTGTACACGCCCTGGCCCACCGACAAGCATCGGCACGCCCGCGCGGCGCACGTGCTGCTGCACCCACGGCAATCGCACCCGCCCTCGCGCAAGCTCACTCTGCAGCGCGGCCCGTCTCACGTCCGCTTCGAGTGAGCCCTGCGGCAGCGCGCGTCTTTGCGTCTCCTGGGACAACGACTCTGCCTGAAGAAAACCAGGATCAATCACACCATCGAGCACGCTCTCGGGCCATACAATCACCTCTGGCAAGACCCCCTGCGCGAGCGCCGCGTGCGTGCGCTGCGCCATCCCACGCAGGTTCTGGTGTTGCCCAAAGTTGCGATCTTCGGCACCGGCAAACTCGCTGTGGATCAACAGCACACGCGGCCCCTCGCGCACGGTGTGCTTGGCTTGCTGCAGCCGCCACACGCCATAGAGCCCTACAAAGAGCCACACGCACAGAGCGACTGTGATTTCGCTGCGCATTCGCGCCGGGCGAGGGCGCCAGGTCGGGTGCGCACGGTGTAGTACCAACGCCGCAAGCGCGCCTCCGCTGCACGCAAGCGCCATCGAGAGCAGCGGCATCCCGCCCAGGTCACAGATCTGGATCGCCCAGAGCTGCGCGTACATCCCTTCGGCCATCCAGTGCCACGGTGGGATGATCCCCAGCGAGCGCACCAGCTCGCCCCCTGCCCACAGCACCGGGAGCAACAGCGCCAGCGGCACCGACGAGCGCTTCACGATCGCGCGCACGATCGCCGCGGTGACGAGCAAGCTCAGCCCAAATCCAAGCTGAATCAGCGGCTCGGCCAGCCAGCTCATCTCGGCGATCACCCGATGCATCGCCGCGTACCCCGGCGCGAGCGAGAGCGCTCCCAGCAGCGCACCCCAGCGCGGAGCCACGAACACCACCATCGCCCAGAGCCCCACCACCACGAAGGACAGCGGCCACGCACGCTCAACCGACTGCGATGCATACAGCGCACACGGCGCAGAGACCGCAGCAATCACCGTGACCACCCAGCGTCTTGTCGTCAAACTCATCGCCAATGAGGCCCTCGATGGCCAACCCTACTTTGCATCATGACCATGGCCTCGCAGCGTCCGTGGAGCACCTCGATCGCTCACTGACCTAGTCCAACATCGTGCATTTCACCAGACAAAAGACAATGCTTCGTCGCGCTCGAGTGCCCGTCACCACGCTGCTCTTTGTGCTCTCGCTCGCGTTCGCGCACTGGCTCGATGTGCGGACGCGTGTACGCACGGGGCTGGGGTTCGAGCCGCTGCCCGGCCGCTTTGTCTTCGATGGCGAGAGCCCCACACTGGTGCAGTCGCTTGGCTACGCTTGGATTCACGTCGACAGCGCGCACCTCACGTCCAACGTCGTGACCCTCGCGCTCTTTGGAACGCTCGCCGAGCAGCGAGCGCCACACGGACGCTTCGCGATGTTTCTCTTGCTCTCATGCGTCGCTGTTTCGCGAGGATTTCACCTCGTCGATGCGCGTGACCTCTACGGCGCGTCCGGCGTCGCTGCATCAGTCGTGGCGTTCACTGCGATCTACACGCTCAGCCAACGCGATCGCTCGGCGGTGACTCGTGCGTTAGTGCTCGCACTTTCGCTCGCGTACGTGGCGTTTACCGAACTAAAACCGCTCGCCGATGGCCTCGCAAACCCTGGCTGGATCCCACACTGCGTGGGCTACGCGTTTGGCACGACGGTGGGTCTGTGCGCGGTGATGGCGCGCTATTTTCGAATGCGTTTTCGCGCGCAAAAATCGATTCTGTCGGCCTCAGAGATCACTACGCCGGCACCGTAATCGAGAGAATTTTGCAGTGCCCACCATGGGAGTGCTAGGACCTCCGCTGCCATGACAAACCCTCGCGCTCAGATCGCGGTGTACAAACACGCGATGGCCGCCGGGCTCGTGGCGATTCTCTCGGCAGCGTCGAGTGTCTCGCACGCGCAGCGCCCCGCGGCTCGTTCACACGGGACCACTGCGCAAGCTCGCAACACGGGCCACGCGTCATCGGGCTCGCGTGGGGCAGGGCGCACGAGCGCGCTTGCAGGAGTGCATCCTCCGACGCGACCTGGCGACCCGGAGCGCTTGGACATCTCGGGCTTCGCAGGAGCGTATTTTTACCGCCCCGCGGGGCGCGGAAACCAGCGCGTGCTGGTGTACCTACACTCACGTGGCGCAGACCCACGCGAGGCTTGTCGCACGTGGCACCAGAGCACACCGCGCTTTGGTTGGATGGTCTGTCCCATCGGTCCGCACAACCACGAGCGCGGCGGATCGCACCGTCAGTGGCGCAACGACGCGGGCTATGCACGCAGAGAGTCCATCGCGGCGATTGAGCGTTTGGGTACTCTTTTTCCACGTAGAGTGCGACGCCATGACAACGTCCTGATGGGCTTCAGCGAGGGCGCGTTCGTCGCGATGAACGTCGGGCTCCAAGAGCCAGAGACGTTTCCGCGCTGGCTCATTGTGGCCTCGCACGATGGCTACATCGATGGCGAACGACAGCGCATCGAGAGACTCCGCGCGTCCAACCCGCGCATCTATCTCATCACGGGTCGGCACGACGAGATCTACCATCACTCGGAGCTAACCGAGGCCATGCTGGTCCGCGCGTTTGGCCGCCGTCGCGTGAAGTTTCGCACGCTTGACCACGCCGGCCATGAGCTCCCCCCAGAGTTTGTTCCGGTCACGCGCCGCGCGCTGCTTTGGCTCACAGCGTCGTAGCGCGAGGGCAGATTCACCCACAAACGAGACACTTTCGTCAACGTTCGCACGCTGTGTGAAGGCTTCGGCTTGACAGGGGGGGCTTGGTCGATAGAGTCCCGCGCTCCAAACCCCTGGAGGCTCCCTTTTCTATGCAAACGTCTGTGTCGCGTCTTTCTCCCGTTGAAGTTGAGTTGAAGGTCGAGCTCCCAAAGGACAAGATCCAATCGGCTCTTGCCAAGGCCTACGCCGAGCTCAGCAAGAGTGCGCAAGTTCGTGGTTTTCGTAAGGGGAAAGTACCGCTCGCGATCTTGAAGCAGTACTACGGCGCGCGCGTCGCGACCGACGTCGCATCGCGGCTCGTCGACGAATCGCTCCCGCAAGCGATGGTCGCCGAGAAGCTCGACCCGGTGGTGCAGCCCTCGCTCACCAAGATCGATCCGCTCGAAGAGAGCGCCGCGTGGTCGTTTACCGCGAAGCTCGAAGTGCGCCCCGAAGTGACCGAGATCGTCCTCGAAGGCATCAAGCTCGAGCGCAAGATTTGGACGGTCACCGACGAGGACGTAAACAAGCGTCTCGAAGTAATCCGCCAGAAAAATAGCACGCTCCGCACTCCCGAGCCCGCTCGCGGAGCCATCGCAGGGGACCAAGCGACGATCGACTACGACGTGGCCATCGAAGGCGAAAACCGCGATGACCTCAAGCAGCGCAACCGCACGGTCGAAGTGGGCAAGGGTCGCTTGCTCGAAGAGCTCGACGCGGCGCTCATTGGCCTGGCTCTGAACGAAGCAAAGCCTGTCGAAGTGACCTTTGGTGAGGCTCACCCACGCGAAGATCTTCGCAACAAGAAGGCCACGCTCACCGTGACGCTCAAAGAGCTCCGTGAGACTGTGCTCCCCACGCTGGACGACGAGCTCGCCAAGGACGAGGGCAGCGAGTCCCTTGAGGCTCTCAAAGCCAAAATCCGCGGCGAAGTCGAAAAAGAAGCCAAGGATCGCAGCGAACACGAGCTCCGCGAGGCCGCGATCAACGCGCTCGTCGAGAAGAACCCCATCGCTGTGCCGCCCACGCTCGTGAAAAACGCCGTCGGGATCGTGGCGCGCGAGATGGTTCAATACGCACGCATCCGCAACGAGGCGTTTGACGCCGAGGCCATTGTGAAGGACGCAACCGAGCAAGCCGAGTCACGCGTCCGTGCAGGACTTTTGCTAGCCGAAATGGCGCGCGCCAACACCTTGACCGTCACCGACGCAGACCTCGAGACCCGTCTCGAAGAGATGTCCAAAGAGACCGGCAAAGCGGTCGCACGACTGCGCGCAGAGCACCGTGACAACGAGAAGCGCCAGGCCCTTGCCAACGCGGTCCTCGAGGACAAGGTGCTCAGCCTTCTCATTTCGAAGATCGAAGTCACCGAAGTCGCAGCGACCGAGCCCCTCGAGGGCTGATCGTTTCTGCGCTTCGGCGCCTCGGTGCACACAAACTTCTCCCTACACACTCCAGCTTCAAACACCCCCCGATCGCGGCGCAATGCGCCCGATGGGTGCGACAAAGAGGACCACACGATGACTGATTTTCCGGCGAGCAACTTCATCCCGTACCCACAGGTGATCGAGACCACGCATCGCGGCGAGCGCTCGTGGGACATCTTCTCGCGGCTTCTCAAAGACCGGATCGTGTTCTTGGGTACCGAGATCAACGACGATGTGGCCAACATCATCATCGCGCAGCTCTTGTACCTAGAGAGCGAAGATCCCGACAAAGAGATCATGCTCTACATCAACAGCCCCGGCGGAGTGATCTCGTCGGGCCTCGCGATCTACGACACCATGCAGTACATCCGCTGCCCAATCAGCACGCTCTGCCTGGGATTCGCCGCGTCGATGGCCTCGGTTCTCCTGTGCGCAGGGACCACGGGCCGTCGCTTCGCGCTCCCCAACGCGCGCGTGATGATCCACCAGCCCCTCGGTGGTGCGCGGGGTCAAGCCTCGGACATCGAGATTCAGGCCCGCGAAATCGGACGCCTGCGTCACCTGCTCAACGAGATCTACAATCGTCACACAGGCCAGACGGTCGACAAGATCAAAGCAGACACCGAGCGCGACAACTACATGGATGCCAGCGACGCCAAGGCCTATGGGCTCATTGACGACGTGTTGAGCTACCGCAAAGAGATCAAGACACCCACGCGCTAGCGCGGACTTCGGCCGGGGGCGGCATAGGGTGGAGAGACAGCGATTGGGGGCGATCGTCGTGCGGTCCGAGCGGCTCGCGCGCTCGCGAGCTCTTGCGCTCGCAAGCACACGCTCACGATCTCAGTGAACAATCGCATGAGCGCGTGAATGTCAAAATCACATCGGCCACGCATTAGTGCATTTGACCCTGCGATTTCACTGAGATTATTGCTGAAAGTACAACGCGCGCCGAACGTGCGCGATGCTTGCCGTTCGAGACTGTGGCGACTAGACTGCGCTCACTCTCGTATCGTGCATTGGTCGGCTGCAGCGCTTCTCCCTACAGGTTTGCAGCACCACCCAAGGCATAGAATTTCTAAGTATTCTCATTCTTGGAGCATTCGGTGGCCAACACTCCGCCCAACAAGGGCGACCACGGCAATCTCTCGTGCTCGTTCTGTCAAAAGAGCCAGCGCGAAGTGAAGAAGCTCATCGCAGGACCGACGGTCTACATCTGCGATGAGTGCATTCAGCTCTGCAATGACATCATTGCCGAAGAAGGCGAGCGCGGTGACAAGCTCACTTCAAGCTCTCCCATCCCCAAGCCCGCAGAGATCAAGAGCATTCTTGACGACTATGTCGTGGGGCAGGACCGCGCAAAGAAGGTCCTCTCTGTCGCGGTTCACAATCACTACAAGCGCATCGAGCTCAATCAGCACGGCCACAACGACGGGGTTGAGCTGCAAAAGAGCAACATCTTGCTCCTCGGTCCCACGGGTACGGGCAAGACGCTCATGGCGCAGACGCTCGCCAAAATCCTCAACGTTCCGTTTGCGATCGCGGATGCTACGACGTTGACCGAGGCTGGCTACGTCGGCGAAGACGTCGAGAATATCATCGTGCAATTGCTGCAAAACGCCGATCACGACATCGAGCGTGCCCAGCGTGGCATTGTGTACATCGACGAGATCGACAAGATCGCGCGCAAGGGTGACAACCCCTCGATCACGCGCGATGTCTCGGGCGAGGGCGTACAACAAGCCCTCCTCAAGATCCTCGAGGGCACTGTCGCGAACGTCCCGCCCAAGGGCGGCCGCAAGCACCCACAGCAAGACTTTTTGCAGGTCGACACGACCAACATCTTGTTCATCTGCGGCGGCGCTTTTGTGGGTCTCGACCAAGTCATCGAGCGGCGTGTCTCTCACCGCACAATGGGCTTTGGCGCTGAGATCCACAGCAAAGCCGACAAAAAACTCGGGGAGCTCTTCGCGCAGGTGCAGCCCGACGACCTGCTCAAGTTCGGCATGATCCCCGAGTTCATCGGTCGATTGCCCGTGATCGCGACGTTGCACGAGCTCAACGAAGACGCCCTCGTCGATGTGCTCACCCGCCCAAAGAACTCGCTCGTGCGCCAGTACCAGCGGCTCTTTGACATGGACAACGTCAAGCTCAACTTCTCGCGCCCTGCGCTTCAAGCGGTCGCCCGTGAGTCGCTGGTTCGACAGAGCGGCGCGCGCGGACTTCGTGCGATCCTCGAGCGCGCAATGCTCGACATCATGTACGAAATCCCTAGCAAAACAGGCATCAAAGAGGTCGTGGTCAGCGAAGAAGTGATCCTCAAGCACGAGGCCCCGCTCATCGTTTATCACAAGGACCAAGCCAAGAGCGCCTAAGGGGATCCTGGGGGGGGGGCCGACGCCCAATCGAACATCTTGCAGCGAGTGACCACGCGTGTTGCGGTACCTTCGCTTCACCATGCGATCCCACTTCTGCTCGGTCTGCGTCGCGCTGGTCGTGATCGCGTGTAGCCCCTCAACACCCCTGCCGATGGACAGCGGGTTCGTGGACACGGGCGACACGATCGCCAGTGATTCTGCTGTCGAAAGCGGCACCACGAGTGACCCAGACGCAGGACGCGACGCGGGCGGCGACGTCGCCGCTTTTGTGCGGTACACGGGTCCGGACGACTATTGCCCTGGTAGCGCGCACTGCGCCACCGAAGGCGACGGAGTGCTCTACGTGGGCGCCGCGCGCGAGCTCATCAACCCAACGCTGGTGGAGAGCGCCTGGACCGACAGCAACAACAATGGGCTCTATGAGAGCGGCGAGCCCTTCGTGGATCTCAACGGCAACGGGCTCTTTGACGCGACATGGATCGCGGGGTTCTCTTCGTCGAGACCAGCGACAGGGATGCACGATGACCTCGAAGCGCGCGCCCTCGCGCTCCGCTCTGGAGACACCCTCGTCGCGGTGGTCTCGCTCGACATCGTGGGGTTATTTCGTGACGATATCGAGCGAATTCGCTCACATTCTTCGCTTCAGGAGCTTGGCATCGACCACGTCATTGTGGCCTCGACCCACCTGCACGAGGGCGTAGACACGGTCGGTCTCTGGGGACGCAGCGCGACCGAATCGGGAGTCAACCGCACCTACCAAACCCTGGTCGTCGAGCGCGCCGCCCGCGCAGTGCGCTCTGCCGTCCTTGCCGCGCGACAACCCAACGCGCGCGCGCTGATCAGGGTGGCACAGACCCCAACAGCCAACGCGATGATGGACACACGAGACTATGTCTCGGACACGCGAGACCCAGTGATCTTCGACCCTACCTTGACCCTCGTGCAGTTTGTCCGCGACGACGCCTCGCGCGAGACCATCGCGACATGGGTCAACTGGGCCGCGCATCCCGAGTACACTGGCTCGCGTAACAACTTACTCAGCGCGGACTATGTTCACACCCTGCGAGAGACGCTTGAGCGGGGCGATACGGGCCTTGGGCTCGCGGGGGTGGGTGGGACTACTGTCTTTGTTAACGGCGCCCTGGGAGGGCAGGTAGGGCCCGGCGATGCGGCACCGCTGGGCAGAGACAACATGCCCGTGCGGATGGGTGGGTTTGCAAAGGCTGAGGCCTGTGGGCTGCGGGTCGCGCAGCTGGGTCTCGAGGCGCTCGAGACTGCGCGCCGAGGCGACAACGAGGGGCTTGTGGTGGGGCCCACGCCCGTGCGCTATCGCACCGCGAGGACGTACGCGAGGGTGACCAATCGACTGTACTGGCTGGGGTTTCAGTTTCGGGTGCTCGCGCGCGAACTCACGAATTTTAACCGCAATTATCCACCTGGAATGAGCAATGTGCCCTGGGTTGAGTCTCGCGTGAGCTACCTGCAGGTAGGGCCCGTCGCGACGATCACCGCGCCTGGAGAGCTGCACCCCGAATTGTGGATCGGCAGCGCGGACATGCGCTGGAGCTGGGGGCAACCGAGGGTGACCGAGACTGAGAATCCCCCGGATTTTGGTAGGGCCCCGCCGCCGCCGTACCTCCGCGATGACATGCTCGCCAACCCCGAGGTCCGCTACGCGTTTGTCTCGGGACTGGCCCAAGATTTTCTCGGGTACATCGTCGCCGACTGGAACTTCGCCCTCCACCCCACGAGCCCCTATCTCTCTCGCGCCGCGGGCCATCACTACGAAGAGACCAACTCGATCGGCCCCGATTCGCAAGAGCATCTGTTTGGCCCCATGGTCTCGCTCGCACGCTGGCGTGCACCAGCGCGTTAGACCTCGCGACGCAAGTTCGTCGCAAATTCGCGCTCGATTGCGAGAGCACGCTAAGGCCCTCAGCATCGCCATGACGCTCTACGCGCTCGATTGGTCCGATGACACATCAGGACAGCCTCAAGGCCCCCTGCAATGGGAGCCCACACCTGTGCTGTTGTCATCGAAGATTCAACGCGTTGGTGCGACAGATGGCTGCACTCGTGCACTGAGAGCGCTGACGCTTCGACGATATTACTCTGCAAATTTGCAGACAAAATCGCCCATGCATCGTCGCTCATGGCCCCACAACGCGTGGGGACCTGGCAGCGCGTGTGCATGCCAAATGTCGCTGAGCGCGAGGCCCCCGCCGCAGTGATTGACTAGGCATACGCACACAGCAGCCGCTCGGCTCGGTGCGTGAGAAGGCATTGGACGATCACGCGGCAAGGCACTACACCGCACGGCTTAGAGACTCATGGCACAGGACAAAGACTCACTCCCAAACCAGCTCCTCCCGCTGCTTCCGCTGCGGGACATCATTGTGTTTCCGCACATGGTGGTGCCGCTCTTTGTGGGGCGCGAAAAGAGCATCGCTGCAATTGACGCGGCGATGTCCAACGGCAGAGAGCTGTTCTTGTCGGCCCAGAAGAAAGCGCGCACCGGCGAGCCGCTGCCCGAAGACGTCTTTGAGGTCGGCACGGTCGGGACCATTCATCGCTATCACAAGCTCCCAGACGGCACGGTGAAGGTGCTGGTTGAGGGCCTGCGACGCGGTCGAATTCGGCGCTTCGAAGACAGCCCCAGTGTGTTGTCCGTCGAGGTCGAGCCTATCGAAGAACTACCAACAGATTCGCTCGAGATCGAAGCGCTCATGCGGTCGGTTCAGTCGACGTTCGAGGTCTACGTCAAGCTCAACAAACGCGTCGCCCCCGAGATGCTCATGACGGTGCAAACCATCGAGCAAGCAGGGGCCCTCGCGGACACGGTGATCGTGCACCTCGCGAGCATCAAGATGGCCGATCGACAAGCGCTCTTAGAGCTCGCAGACCCGATGGCACGTCTTGAGCGCCTGCACACGATGATGCAGGGCGAGATCGACATTTTGCAGGTCGAAAAGAAAATCCGCACCCGCGTGAAGCGCCAGATGGAGCGCACGCAAAAAGAGTACTACCTCAACGAGCAGATGCAGGCGATCCAGAAGGAGCTCGGCGAACGCGACGAGTTTAAGTCTGAGATGCACGAGCTCGAAGAGCGACTTCGCTCGGTCAAAGGCATGTCCGACGAGGCCACCGATCGCGTCAAAAAAGAGCTGCGTAAGCTCAAAATGATGCAGCCGATGTCCGCAGAGGCGTCTGTCGTTCGCAACTACATCGACTGGATCCTCGCGCTCCCGTGGGGCGAAAAGACCATCGATCGCAGGGACATCGACGAGGCCACCAAGATCCTCGACGAGGACCACTACGGCCTGAAGAAGGTCAAAGAACGCATCCTTGAGTATCTTGCCGTCCAGTCGCTCTCCAACCGCATGCGTGGCCCCGTGCTCTGCCTCGTAGGTCCGCCTGGCGTGGGCAAGACCTCGCTCGCGCGCTCGATCGCGCGGTGCACCAATCGCAACTTTGTTCGCATCTCGTTGGGTGGGGTGCGCGACGAGGCTGAGATCCGTGGGCATCGTCGGACGTACATCGGCGCGCTGCCAGGACGGCTCGTGCAGTCACTCAAGAAAGCAGCGTCGAATAACCCAGTCTTTTTGCTGGATGAAATCGACAAGATGTCCGCGGACTTTCGCGGCGACCCCGCGAGCGCGCTGCTCGAGGTGCTCGACCCCGAGCAAAACAACGCGTTCAGCGATCACTTTTTGGACCTCGATTACGATCTGTCCGACGTGATGTTTGTCACCACGGCCAACACACTCTCGAGCATCCCGTTGCCGCTGCAAGACCGCATGGAGATCATCGAGCTGTCGGGCTACACCGAGTTCGAGAAGCTCAATATCGCTGTAAAATACCTGGCACCCAGGCAGCTCCACGAGGCGGGTCTTGATGGCATTGACGTCACGATCACAGAGAGCGCGCTGCGCGCAGTGATCAACCACTACACACGCGAAGCAGGCGTACGGAGCCTTGAGCGCGAGCTTGGATCTGTGTGTCGCAAGGTCGCGCGCGAGGTCTTGAGCAAGGGCAAAGACCAGCGGTACTTGGTCGAAGCCAAGGATATTCCAAGGTATTTGGGCCCGCCGTACTTTGACGTCGGTCGCCGCGAGAACCACGACGAGGTGGGCCTCACCATGGGTCTTGCGGTCACAAGCGTCGGAGGAGATCTCCTCCCGTCCGAGGTCGCCGTGCTCACTGGCAAAGGAAATTTGCAGGTCACAGGCAAGCTCGGCGACGTGATGAAAGAGAGCGTCCAGGCCGCGATGAGCTATGTGCGCTCACGCGCGCGAGTGCTTGGTCTCGAAGACAACTTCTACGAGAAGCTCGATGTTCACGTGCATTTTCCCGAAGGTGCGGTGCCCAAAGACGGCCCCAGCGCAGGGATCACCGTGGTCACAGCCCTCGTGAGTGCGTTGACCAAAGTGGCAGTGCGCAAAGACGTCGCGATGACCGGCGAGATCACGCTGCGGGGCAGGGTGCTCGCCATCGGGGGGCTCAAAGAGAAGCTCCTCGCCGCACATCGCGGCGGCATTCACACGGTGATCATCCCCAAAGAGAACCGCAAAGACCTGCGCGAGGTCCCGCGCAGAGTGCTCCAAGCCCTCCGGATCGTGATGGTCGACCATGTAGACGACGTCCTTCGCGAGGCCCTCGCGGGCACCTTTGCGGCGAGCAATGAGTGGCTCTCTCAGCGCCCACGACCGGCAGAATACCGCGAAGGCACCCTCATCGAATCCACGCCGGCCACTGCGCTGAGTGACGCACACCCCGCGGCCGCCCCCGCCGTGTGAGCGCCCTGCGCTCGCGCCCAACGCGTGAGATTCACGGTTGTTCTTGCCGCACGCTGTGTTACAAACCCGCGTCCTCGCGAGAGGGCGGGTAGCTCAGCGGTAGAGCGGCGGTTTTACACACCGCTGGTCGCAGGTTCGATCCCTGTCCCGCCCACTGACAATCTTGCGTCACACGAGGGATGTCTTAGGTCAGCCCACGTCGCACAAGATCCAGTGTTTTTTCTCACCAACCCAACACACTAGTCTACGTGTGTGGCGGGTGAGAGCGTCACGTGTGTCGCCGCTTCGAGGGCCAATACGCGCGCGCTGACCGTTCGGTCAAACACGCGCCCTACGAGCGTCGAGGCCGCGGCCATGGTCACCAAGGGCAACACAAAGGGCGCCCCTGCGATGGACAAGCCCGTCAACGCGACGCCCGCGCTCACAACACCTGCGGCGCCCACGCCTACGGCGCCCGCGAGGGCCCCGCGCGCGGTCCCAAGGGCGATGCGTGTCCGTACTTGCCCTCCGTCAAGGGTGCCCGCGCGATGCGCTCTCCAAGCACCCAACGCGGCGAGCGAGCCGTCAATCACTGCGCCCGCTGCGGCACCTCGCACCGCAGCGCGACCGAGGCCCTTCAACGCGGCGCGTGTGCTGCTCCGCGCGAGCGAACGCACGGCGTCGGCGCTGGTGCTCGCCGCGATTTCGCCGCCCGGGGACACCGAGAGCGTGAGCCCATCGGCGGTGTGCATCACGACCCGGCGTGCCTCTGCGCGGAGCACGCCGCCGCGACGCGAGAACACCACGCCGAGCTGCTTTTTTCCATGGATTATTCCGCGGGCGATCAGCTGCGCCGGGGCAGGGAGGACCGCGATCCCGAGCCGCTCAATCACCTCGCTCGTGAGCGCAGTACCCGCGCCCAACCGCGCGCCATGAAGCGCAGCGCGCACCGCCGGAATCCCCATCAGCGCGACCCGCGTCGCGTCACGGCCTAGCAACACTGCAGCTCTCAAAACACTCATTGGACCTTAGTACTCCTTCGCGAACGTATTCTGTCACCTTGCAGACAGCGCTGGAACCGCAGCGAATCTCCATTCACCGTACACCTCATGAGCGCCCTCGCAGAACGTATCGCAGTGGCTCGGCGCGCGCTTCACCAGGCTCACCACGCGACGGGGCTCTTGCAGGCCCCCACGGAGTCCCTCACACGATCGCATTTGGCCTGCGTTTCGACTGGCATTTCTACCTTGGACGAGAGCCTCGGCGGCGGGCTCATGGCCGGCGCGCTCTATGGTCTTGAGGGCGAGCGATCTTCTGGACGATTGAGCCTCTCGCTCGCGTGGCTGCTCGCAGCGACCCAACGTTTTGCATCCCCCGTCGCCTTCATCGACGCCTGCGATGCCCTGGATCCCTCGAGCGTGAGCCCCGCGCTGCGCGCACGCTTGCTCTGGATCCGTGCCAAATCAGACCTCGATGCGATGCGTTGTCTTGAGCACCTGCTCGAGGGCGAGGGCTTCGCCATGGCGTGTTGCTATCTCGTCGATCAACCGCAATCCAAGCGAGCCTCCAACGAGCGCGCAGTACGGGCAGGGCATTGGCTCAGAGTGCAACGACGTGCAGAACAAGCGCAATGCACGGTCTTGGCTGTGACCGATCGGCACGATCTCCGGGCGCCCGCATCCCTGGGACAAGCGACCTTCGCCACGCGCGCAGAGCCCGCACGATGGGGCCGCAGCGCAGTGCTCGATCAGCGCCCGATCACCGTGACCCTCGCGCGATCGCGGACGTCGTCAGGGTGGTCCCCCCCAGCGCCGGTGACGCTGCACGCCCCATGAGCGATCTACCCCGTGTTGCATGCGCTCGAATGACACAGCCCGCGTGGAGCGCGCGGATGCGACGCGAGCCCGAGCTCGCCCATGGACGCTTCGCCCTGGCCCACAGCGCGGGGACACGCGGCCGAGTGATCGCTTGCTCTGCGGGCGCTTTTGCACAGGGAGTGCGTGTCGACATGAGCGTTCACCACGCGCTCGCGCGCTGCCCTGAGCTCGCCGTCAAGACCGAGAACCTCGCGGATCGCGAGGCCGCGCGCGAGGCCCTCTACGATGCCGCTGCGTCGCTCTCACCAGGGATCGAGCCCGACGGAGACCAAGTGTTTCTCGACGCACGGGGTGTGCGCGCGCGGTGGCAGAGCGAAGAAGGGTTCGCCGCAGCGTTGCACAGACAATGTGAGCGAGTCGGCCTCGCGGTTCACGTCGCGATCGCGTCGGGACGTCGCATCGCACAAGCGCTCGCGACCGCAGACAACATCGTGTGCCCTGTGGGTGACGAAGCTGCACGGCTGGGCCCGCAGCCCATCGAGACCTTGGGGCTCCATACGAGACTGATTGAATCGCTTAAATCACTGGGAATTCACAGAGCAAGTGAGCTCGCTTCCCTCGACCCTGCGGCCCTCAACGCGCGTCTCGGTCCCGACGCCACGCGCGCGGTCCATCTCGCCCGTGGCGAAGACGACACGCCGGTGTTGTGCATCCCGCGTGGGCGTAATGTGCGCGAAAAGCGCTCACTCGATTGGGAGATCAGCACCGTCGAGCCGCTGCTCTTTGTGTGCAAATCTCTTCTCGATGCGGGGCTCTCGCGCTTGCTCTGCCGCGCGCTCGCAGCGCAGCACGCAGAGGTCACCCTGTTTCTTCGCGGAGGCGCGGTGCACACGCGCAAGCTCTCTCTCACCGCGACGTCACGCGAGAGCAGCGTGTGGCTGCGTTTGCTGCGCACTTCGCTCGAAGCTGCGCCGCCTACGGAGGCGGTCACGGATGTGCAAATCGAGCTCGATGGGTGCCCTTTTCGAAGCACACAGCTCGCGCTTTTTGAGCGCCCAGGGCCCGCGCCCGAGCAGCGCGCGGTCGCGCTCTCACGCATCGAAGCGCTCGTCGGCACCGAGCGTATGGGCACCGTCGAGGAGCCTCCATCACACCACCCCCACGCGCTCGCGCTCGCGCGCTGGAACGATGACCAAGTGCGCAATGACTCGAACACATTGTCTGACCCAAACCAGCACGAAACCATCGTAGGAGCGCACCTCGCGATGCACACGTTTAGGCCTCCACGTGACGTGCGCGTGCGCGTGCGCACCGGCGCAGTGGTCTCGCTGGATGCGGGCGCGATCTATGGCCGTGTGCTCCGCAGCGCTGGGCCCTACCGAAGCGCAGGGGCGTGGTGGTGCACGGACACGGCGTTCGAAGTGGACTCGTACGATGTCGAGCTCGAAGACCACACGCTCTATCGCGTTAACTACGATCGCCGCTTAAAACGCTGGCGATTAGAAGGTCGCTACGAGTGACCGCGCACGGACGTGATCAGCCCAGCGGCATCTCACACACGTTGCCAAAGCATCGCAGACCCATGCAGCACTCGCTGTCAGCCCCGCATGTCTGACCTCGACGACGACACTCCGCGGGAGGCGGGGGCTCGCAGCGCCCCATCGCGTTGCAGCGCCCAGAGCAGCACTCGCTGTTGGTGCGGCACTCGTTGCCGTTCATTCGGCACGCTTCGGGGGCCCAATAGCCAGCGACGTTGTTGCTCGCGCGGTTCTGACCCGGGAGCCAGTACGGCGTAAACGAGGGGTCCGTACCAGGCGCAGCGTTGAGATCAATCGCGGCGACCCAGAGCTGTCGACGACGTGTGCCCGCGGTGCCTGCCTGCGCGTTTCCGTAGTCGCGCGTCGAGTAAAACGCGACCCAGTTTAGGCGGCGTCCTGCCGGCTCCATGATGGTGAAGGGCGAGAACGTTGGACGGTACGAGCTCGTCCCGCCCGCGCCGCCGTTGGCTCGGTCAAGGCGCACTGGCGATCCACCCGTGCGCGCGATGGCATAAAGCGCCGCAGGGCCATCAAACGAGAACGCCGCAGCACCGTGCTGAAACACAAGCATTTGCGACGAGGGTGCCCAGGTTGGCCACGCATCGGACTGACCCATTGGCAGGCCCGGCGTAGCGCTCGCGCCTGTGTGCAACGTGGTCGGGCTCGAGACAGTCAACGGGTTGATCTCAACGACGGGCAACAACGCGATGTCTCCGCCGATGGGATTGTTGTTCACGTTGACCCGGACATTTTGCACAAACGCGATGAAGTTACCGTCGGGTGACCACTCGGGCATGGTCGCGTTGGCTGTCGGGAGGCCCGTCGCCATGGCGCTCATTCCGGTGCGTGGATCCAGCGCCGTGAGGCCCGAAGACCACGTCGCGCCGCACGCGACCACGCGCGTGCTGTCTGGGCTAAACGTCGAGCAATTCGCGTTGACCGACGCCGACACAGCCGGGGCAGGCGTAGGCGAGAGGTCCGCGGTGAGATCAAACACACGCGCCTGAAAACCATCGGTAGACATACGGCTCGTGCTCGCCGCGGACATCCATCGACCATCGCGCGAGACCGTGTGGCACGCCACGCAGCGCTGCCCGTTGGCGCGGTCTGGTGGGTTGGGCATGAAGTTCTCGGCCATCGCGTTGCGCGCGTTGATGCGCACCATGCGACCTGCGTCGAGGTCCCAGTAATACACCGAGCCAAAGATGCTCCCGCGCGCAAAACGGATCTCGGTGGTCCCGCTCTGGAGCACGCGATTCATCGCGGAATCCAGGCGGTCGACCGTGATAAAAATGGGGGACTCGGGGTCCGCTTCGGCGAGCGCACGCCACGCCTGAAGGTCCACACCGTACGAGAAGTCAAAGCCCATCCCGCTGTGACGCACGACCGACGTGAGCGTAAAATTAGGCTTCGACAGACGCACGCGAAACAGGTCGTTCGCCGCGCCGCGTTCCCACTGCACGTTGGGTGGCTGAACGTTCTCGGGCATGAGCGCTTGATGCAACGGATACAAAATCCGTGGGGATTCAGCCGCATCTCGCATCGCAGGCATGCTGTCAAACCGCGCCACGTCGTCCATTGTGACACCCATGCCGAGCACAATGCGCGTGCTCCTCACGGTCACTGTGGTGGTCGCCATGAGTGTGCCGCCACGAAGATCTGGCACCTGGCACCGCACCTCGATCGCGCCCGTACCGACACCGTTTGCGGTGAAGCGTCCATCGCCACCGATGGTCCCCGCGCGATCGCTCGACAGTGACCAGAGCCCCGAATCGACCGCAAAGCGAAGCCCCGCACGTGTGACGACAATCGCACGAAACGTCCGCGACTCGGGCATGCCATCGGTGACCGTGATGCTGCTGTTATTCGGGTCAATTTCCAGGCTAACGCGATCTGAGTCCCGACCGCCTTCGCCTTCAATGGCGTCGCTCGCGTCCATGCCGACGATGTCTGTTGGCGTCGCAATCTCGATGAGGCTGCCGTCCGTCGCAGCGACGTCCGTGGGGCACGTGGCCGGATTGCAAGGAGGGTCGCCACACGCTGCGAGCAGCGAAGCAGATGCGAATAAACACCACGGTGTGCGAGCGGAGAGTTTCATAGGTGAATCAGGCTCCAAAATGAGATTGCGGGGCAGGACAAGGCAATCGCAACGTCTCAAGATCCGAACGACACTTTGTCGTCGTTCAGAACTGTGAAAAGTACGAGTTCAGAGATACTGTCTCAGTGTTTTCCAGGATCCAAGGAAGTTGTCACCGGAGCTCCCACAATGAAGTCATATTTCCTCACGCGTCGTGCGGTCCGTCACGCTATGCCCGGCATGCTCATCGCGCTTGTCCTCACAGCCTGTAGCGACCCAGTTCAGCCGATGCCCAGTGACGGAAACTCCGGAGCCGATGCCGTCGCGGACCAGATTTCAGCGCCCGACACAATCGTTCCGGTCGATGTCGCGCCCACACGCTGTCGCACCGTCAATGACTGCGACGACGGGATCTCGTGCACCGAAGACTCGTGCGGGATGGACGGGATGTGTGCACACACAGCGAACAACATGCGCTGTGATGACGGGCGATTTTGCAACGGAAGTGAGACGTGCGACGTAGGGCGAGG
>JAUXYJ010000009.1 GCA_030694465.1 Deltaproteobacteria bacterium
CTCAAAGCGAGGGTGCTTTCGCATCTCGCCAAGAACGGCGCGAAGGTACGAAGAGCTGTCCTCGGGATCGCTGTTTTCGGTCACGATCGCGGCACGCTCGCGCGCGTCCTCGAGCGCTTCGGCCCAGCCCTCCCAGATCGGATGCTCAGCGTCACAGGGCGATGTGCCGGGGCGATGCGGAAACTCAACGCCCAACGGCGACGGCACATGAAACGGCTCTTTGACCGCCGCGTACGACTCCTCCCAGTACGCCCAGTCAAAGCCCTTAAACGTGGTCTTTTTGCCGCTCAAACGGCGAGAAACCACGCTGCGACGCATGGGCGCGCCCGCGACAAAATACTGTGCCTCACGCGGGTGCTTCTTCGAGGGCGTAGCGCACCCGGTCGCAAGGCCTCCACGTCGACCAGGAACCACGGCCCCAACGTGTTTCAGAGTGCACGAGGCTCCGTTTACAGCGCTCGGGTACGGCGTACCTGGCGGAAACCAATCCCAGTGCGCGTTGCGCCTCGATTTGCTCTTGCTCTTGGGCTCAGCGGCCTTCGGGCTTGTCTTCTTTCGCGATGCCATCGGTCGCCTCCATGCTGCTAGAAAGTGCTGCAATTTTAGGGTCATCCGGGTCTTCACCCATCGCGCGAATGGACCGGCGCACACGAGCCCGCCAAAGCGCCACCGAGCCCTTCACGAGCTCGAGCAAGAGCCCTCCGGGCGAAGCTAGGTGCAATCAGGCGAGGGCTTTGCGAACCTGTGATTTCGCAGGCAAAAGCGATCGCAGCCCCGTCGAGAGCTTGCCAATGCGCTCGTGATGAACGCGCAAGAGCTCGTGGTGCGCATTCACGGTCTTGGCGATGGTGCTCTGTCCCGCGGCGAGGGATTTGACGTCGCGTTCGACCTTGGAGAGCCGGCCGCCGACGTTCTTGGCGTAGACCTCGTGCGCTCTCTGCGCGCGCTTGGGTCTGGTCTTTCGCGAGGCCATCGCGCTGCTTCGCGCGGCGACTCCGAGCACAGGTTTGCGAGCACTTGAACGCGTGGTGCGCTTCTTTTTTCTCTTCATCGTCATTGGCTAAACTCCTGTCATTCGTCTGCGAATTTGCTCCCACTCGGTCAGCGCGGTCTCGCTAAACGGGTGGTAACCGTGGCGCATGATTTCGGCGTACCAGGCGCGTCCATCGTCGCGTCCGATGAGCTCTGCGAGCGCGGGCCCGTAGCGCGGTCCTTCGAGCTTCGCGAGGTAGGCTTCGATGCCCAATTCAATTGAGTCAAAGACGCGATAGGGCTCGGTGCCGTCGTGCACGTTGGTACGCATCGCACCGAGCTCGTTGCCGTGTGCCTTGATGTTTCCGGGGTTGTTGTCCCATTCGCTGCGACCGCCGCCGCACTCGCGCCACAGGTGCGCAAGCAGAGTCAGCCCGATGGCAAACGCAGCGTGCACACCGAGGCCACGACGCACGAGCGCGCGGAGCAACACAAGCCCGCGAGAGCGCATCCAGTCGCCTGTTGTTCCGGTCCAAGAGCGGCGCTTTTCGACGAGCGTCATGGCAACACCGTCACAAAATCTCCAGGGATTCGCTCGAACTGCAGCCCTGCACGATCGACCACAACCATCGCGTTGACACGCACCGGCTGAGCCACTCCGACCGTGCGCGCCCACACCTCAAAGCCCTGACAGAGCACGCCCGCGCACTGCGCAATGAGCCCTCGATGTGCCCACGTCGGAGCGGTCATCGCGAGCCTCGCGAGTCGGTGCGTAGCCGTGCCCACGCGCGCATAAATTTCCCACTCAAGCTGCGGCGGAATCGCATCCGCACCGATGCTCTCGAAGCTCGTGAGCCACAACGAGATGCGGTCGAGCGGTCGCCAGTTAGGCGCGCACGCTTGCTCGACAAACACGCCACCAAACGGGCGCGGTGTCGCGCTCAGCTCAATGGTGGTCTTGCCCTCAAACGAGCACACCCACGCGTCGCCAAGCTCTGTCGGAGCCGACACGCGAACCATGCGCTCGTTGGGGACAAGCGCCATGGCTCAGCCCGCCACCAGCTCAAGCGGTCGTCCGAAGAGAACCACGTGAAATGGCACGTAGACATCACCGGGCTGGGTCTGCGTCGCGCCCGATTCGCTCTCGATTTCGACCGAGCGAGGGACGCGCACCGCCATCTCGATCTTGTCGTCCGAAGAGCGACCTCCCGTGTTTCCCGCAGCGCGAAACGGCATGTACGCGCTCACGATCGGCGAGCCATTGCTCACCTTCGCGAGCTCGATCGCGCCGCCATGACCAGGCCAAAGAATGGGCGGCCCGATCTCGTAGTTAATCGATTGTCCATCCGGGTACTGAATGGCCAACGCCGAGTGCTCGAGCACCGCGGCCTGAAGCTCGGCGTCGTAGCTCTTAAACCACACGCGCCGACCTACGCCGTCGCCCGTGATGGGCTTGGCAATCGGGCGACCCACGATGATGCCGATGCCCATCATTTCGAACTGATACTTGTTCGGAACAAGCGCCCCGTCTTTCGACGCGTCCGTGTCCGTCTCGGTGAGCGATGCACCGAAGATCCCGAGGCCCGCGTTTGCAGAATCCTCGTTAATTCCCTTGTCAAACAGCGTCAGCGCCTGCGCGGACATCGCCAGCTTCAAGGGTTCCCCTTGATTGGCCACGTTGAACTTCAGCGCGCCACGCACGAAGCGAAACGGGTTGAGCCCAGAGCTCAGCGTCCGCACCTTGTCGTTGACGCAGACACCCGGACCGCTCTGCGGCTCCGAGGGTTGACCGGGCGGCTGCAAAGGAAACTGTGTTGCTGCAGAGACCATCGAGAGATTCATTGATTTGTGCTCCGAAATTGTTGCGATCTAGGGAGGTTCAAAAGAGCGTTCAGCGGCCCACGTAGAGCGGCGAAACGTCCGCGTACGCAGAGCCCGCGGCTGCGGTCGTCTGCCCTGTGCCGACCTGCGGCGGAGCGGCTTGCGTGGGTGCGGTCGCCTGCATGCGCCGTGGCTCGGTGAGCGAGCGGATGTAGCTACGCACGCGCACTTCGCGCTCGAGCTTTGCCGCGCCGCCGACGATGCCGCCGATCGCGACGCCCGCGCCGAGACGCGGTGCAACGCGGCCGATCATCGCGCCCAACACGAGGTGCACCGAGGTCTGCACAAACGCCTTCGAGACGTCGGTGAGCGAGGTTCCATCGAGCAAATAGTTGGTGCCCACGACGGCCACCGCGCCGGTGCCTCCGACGATCGCCGTGGTCTTTAGAAACTCTGCAATATTGCTAGGATTTGCCATGTCTATGCCTCAGCGAAAGAGGTTGCGAAGTGCAGCTTTCGCCGCTTGTTTTGCGGGCGCAGAACCAAGCAGCGCGCCGATGCCAATCGAGATCCCCGTGAGGGTCGTAAACGCAGCCGCGTTGGCTCGCATGGCCGCCGCTTGTCGCTGCTCGGCGAGCTCAAGCACGCTCTCAAATCCGAGCTGTTCGGCCTGCGAAAGTGCAGGCATTGCGGCCATCGGGCTCTGTCGCGATGACGCAAGGGCGCGGAGCATTCCGAGCGCAGCGACGTGCGTCTGTGTGACCAAGCGCGCGACCTCGCGGTC
>JAUXYJ010000029.1 GCA_030694465.1 Deltaproteobacteria bacterium
TTCAGACAAGTCCAAAGGCCCGCCCCTCGCGCTCGCCGTAGCCCGTTTGAATCAGGTTTCAATCCAGGGCCTTCAGACAAGTCCAAAGGCCCTCAAGATCTCCGATCAGGTTGAATTTGGGGACCTGTTTCAATCCAGGGCCTTCAGACAAGTCCAAAGGCCCGGACGCAGCACGGGCCCAGTGCCCTGCCCATCTGTTTCAATCCAGGGCCTTCAGACAAGTCCAAAGGCCCACGCACGATGCACCGTTTTGATTAGCCACGACTCGGTTTCAATCCAGGGCCTTCAGACAAGTCCAAAGGCCCTCATTGTCTCTGTCCTCTGTCAGCGTCTGCGGTGTTTCAATCCAGGGCCTTCAGACAAGTCCAAAGGCCCCGATACGTGCAGCCAAGGCACTCGTGATTGACCTCGTTTCAATCCAGGGCCTTCAGACAAGTCCAAAGGCCCAACGTCTGGCGCTACCTCGACGCCTCGGAGAGAGTGTTTCAATCCAGGGCCTTCAGACAAGTCCAAAGGCCCACGTGTCCAGCGGGTCGGCCAAGCGCCGCGCCCAGTTTCAATCCAGGGCCTTCAGACAAGTCCAAAGGCCCCAGCCCCTGTGTGTCGAACTCCACGTCCGTCAACGCGTTTCAATCCAGGGCCTTCAGACAAGTCCAAAGGCCCTCACACAACAGCTCGAACTGGTCCGGGGTATCACAGTTTCAATCCAGGGCCTTCAGACAAGTCCAAAGGCCCTACCTCAATTCCCAGGAGATACGTACGTCCTGGAGTGTTTCAATCCAGGGCCTTCAGACAAGTCCAAAGGCCCGGTCCTCCTCAGAGCCAGCCCCAGGCTGAGCCAGGTTTCAATCCAGGGCCTTCAGACAAGTCCAAAGGCCCCCGAGCCCTTCGCCGGGACGTGTGTCTTTGAGCGTTTCAATCCAGGGCCTTCAGACAAGTCCAAAGGCCCGAGGGGTGCGAACAGCCCCCCCGTCCCCGCGAGCTCGTTTCAATCCAGGGCCTTCAGACAAGTCCAAAGGCCCGCAGCGAGCGAATGGCAATGAACGGAGCACCATTGTTTCAATCCAGGGCCTTCAGACAAGTCCAAAGGCCCGAGACGGACATTGAGATTTGCGCCACCCGTCAAGTGTTTCAATCCAGGGCCTTCAGACAAGTCCAAAGGCCCTCGCCTCTACGGTGCGCGCCGAGACACTCCCCCGCGAGTTTCAATCCAGGGCCTTCAGACAAGTCCAAAGGCCCCCGAGAGGCGCCCCTCGTCTTGCGTTCTTGGCCAGTTTCAATCCAGGGCCTTCAGACAAGTCCAAAGGCCCGCGCGGAAGGCCAGCAGCCTGCGAGATGCCAGTGAGTTTCAATCCAGGGCCTTCAGACAAGTCCAAAGGCCCGCGCCAAGGCCCTCGAAGACGCTGCGGAAGCGTGGGTTTCAATCCAGGGCCTTCAGACAAGTCCAAAGGCCCACGCGAGTGCCCGTCGATGCTCCAACGGCCGCCATTGTTTCAATCCAGGGCCTTCAGACAAGTCCAAAGGCCCACCCCCCCACGTAACCCATTCAAATCACTCGTGTTTTTCCTCCGTTTTCGCGAACCCTGGTGTAGCTGTCGCATTTTTGCGTTCTTGCTCTCTCTCCAATTGTCAAAGACCCTGGAGATCTCTGTCTCAAAGAGGCGGCGCGATCCTCCCGGGTGCCGCATGGGCACTAGGGGTTCGCGCTTCACAGCACCAGCGGACCGTCAAAGTCCACTGGCTTGCGTACGCCATGATGCTCTGTTCGTTGCTCGGCGCGCTCGTCCAAAAAGTAAAACCGCAGGCTGTCTTCGCTGCCGTCCATCTCACCCAGCAGCCGCGCTCGCAACCGAACCCAGTCGCGCTCGCCCAGCTTGCATTCAAACACCGAGTACTGAACGCGCTGGCCATAGTCTTCGCACGCCTGCGCGATGCGACGCAACCGCTTGCGGCCCTCGGCTGAGCTCGCCGCGACATCGTAGGTCACCAACACCAGCATCACGCACACACTCCCTTCGAGGTCGTCACTTGAGCAAAAATGGCGGGTACGGCGCGAGCTCGCCTCGGATCGCTCGCGCGAGCAGCCGCGCTTGGTACATGACGAGCAACCCCCACACGAGCTCGTCGCCGGTCCACGGATGCTTGATCGTCTCGCGCTTGCGCTCTTGGTACGCCACGATCAACGCGCGACGGGCCTCAGAGCTCATCTCAATTCCGCCGCCCTCGCGCGCCACAAAGTCGCGCCCACGCACCTGCTTGCGGTTCACCATCGCCACCACCAAACGGTCGACCAGCACCACGCGAAACTCCTCCATCAGGTCAAGCGCCAGCGATGGCCGCCCAGGGCGCTCGAAGTGCAAAAACCCAAGGTCTGGGTCCAGCCCCGCCGTTGCCAGCGCCGCGATGCAGTCTTGCAGCAACAACGCGTAGCCAAAGCTCAGCATCGCGTTGACCGGGTCCGTAGGCGGCCTGCGTGAGCGCCCCTCAAACACCACCCCTTCGTCCGCTCCGTGCAGCGTGCTCGCAAACCAGCCCCAATAGCGCGCCGCCGCGTCGCCCTCGTAGCCCCGTAGCTGCTCAATCGTGCCCGCCTCGGCGATCACCCGCAGCGAGCGCTCGAGCGCCTCGACCACCGTGTCGCCGTGGGCTCGCTCGCCCTCGTCACTCTCGCGCAGCCGGCGCAACACAAACGCCCGCGTGTTGGCCACCTTGCCCGCGACAAAGCTCCGCACCAGGGCCAGGCTCGCCGCGGGGTCGTCCGCGGCCCGGTGTTGCGCGCGACGCAGCACGATGCCGCCTTGGCGTGTCCCCTCGACCTTAGCCAAAAATCGGCCGTTTTCGCTCAAGAACGTGACCGTGATCCCCTCATCCGCGCAGCTCCCGAGCGCGTCCGGGCTCACGCCCACGCGCCCTAAACACACCACGCCCCCGACGTGCAACCGCGGGATCCGCAGCTTCTCGACCTTGTCTACCTTCACCACCAGCGAGTCGTGGTCTCGCGAGACATAGGCTCCCTGCGTCGTGATGTAGAGCGTGTTTTGCAGCGTCGTCACCATGTGCAACAGCCTCTCTCAGTCCTCGCTCAAGGTGAGCGCTCGCCAATAGTCACCGCTGCTCGCCGCCACCTGGGGCATGCAGGCGCTCTGCAGCGAACAGTGCGTGCACTTAGGCCCAGGCTCGGCCGCTGGCAGCACCCCGCGCGCCATCATCGTGTAGAGCGCACGCGCGAGCGCTGCCGTGTGCTCTCGCAGCGCTGAGGTGAGGAGCACCGTGCGCCGACGCCGCGACTGCCCATAGTAAATCTTGGCTTCTGTGATCTCGCACCCGAGCATCTCTTCGAGCGCCATCGCCTGCGCGCAGAGCTGCACTTCGTCGTGAATCCACTCGCCGCGCTTTCCGCGCTTGTACTCGATCGGACACACCACGCGCGCGCCGTCGGGTCCCTGCGTAATCTCTACGATGTCTGCCCTGCCCACCAAGCGCAGCCGCTCGCTGCGGAGCCACAGCGCGCGCTCGACCCTTACCCCCGGCCGCGACTCGCCGCCGGGCAAGTCTGCCCGCTCGTGCAGCAGCGTCCCCTCGGCCGTGCGCCCGTTGTCCATCCACACGCGGTCGATGTGAATGAGCGCACACTGCCGTGGGCAAAACGACAGGTGCTGCAGCGCGGACATGGGCAAAAAGTCATCGACATCCATCGCGGTACACCTCGCGCCGAGTGAGAGGCAAGAGATCCGGCGACGTCGCCGGGGGTCACGCTCGCTGGGTCACGCCGTCGCGTGGGTGAGGGTGACCGCACGCGCGGTGCCCGGTGCGCGCTTGACCACAAAGCGCTGCAACACCGCACCCGCTTCGAGAGGCTTGCCATCCACAGTCACGGCAAAGTCCTCGAACGACCGCGCGACCGTGCCCGCTGAACGCAGCCCAACTTGCACACGCTCAAAGAGCTGGTGCGCCTGGGTGACGCCGAGGCCGTGCTCGTCCTCGTGCTCGAACACCACAATCGCGCGCATGCTCATGAGCCCCCGCGCGGCGCTGCGGTCGTGGTCAAACATGTTCTCAAGCGCCTCCCAGAGCAGCGCGAGGTCGTCGTCCGAGAACCCCGTCCCTTTGACACGCTGCGCGCCGTCTTGCCGCGCGCACGAAGGGCTCACAAACCCGTGCGCACGATAGAGCCCATAGGGCACCGTGGCCTTGCGGCCCATCGTGCGGTTGTCGCCCTGCTGCTTGGCCGCTTCTTCTTCGGTGGCGACGGCCATGCGGGTGATGGCGTGCTCCATCGAGACCACCGGCAGCACGCTGCGCGCAAACGTGAGCTGCACCGGCCCGCGAACCTGGCCCGCGTTGATCCCTGTGCTCATCACCGCGCCAAAGGTCCGGACGTCGTAGAAGTCTTTGCACATGCGCAGGCGCAGCTTGTCTGTGTCGCCCTCGCCGGTCTTGCCCTTCTTGCCTCCGGTGACCTTGGTCTCGATGCCCTCTTCGGCAGCCTTGCCCTCGATCACGAGGTTAAGCACTGCCTTCTCTTTGACAAAAATGTCGTACGGGAGCTGCCCGTGGTGCTTGGCCAGCACGTAGTTGCGGATCTTGCGCTTGAGGCACACGTCGGTCACCAGGCCGTGGCCGGTCTGCGGGTCCATGCGGGGGAGGTTGCCGGCGTCGGGATCGCCGTTGGGGTTTCCGTCCTGCACGTCAAAGAGCAGAACAAAGTCGTATCGTCGTGCAATCGCGTGGGTCTTTTTGCTGTCAGTCATGGTCTCAGTCTCCAGGTAGGTCGGTGGATCATGGGTGGGGTCCCTGCGCGGTCGCGCCGCGGCCCCAAGGGACCGATCGACGCGCTCACGAGACCGATCGACGCGCTCACGAGCGCCATCGACACGGTCAAACTGCCCAAATTGCAGGTTTTTTTGAGATCGGTACCCAGGCACGGCACCCCATCACGCGCGTCTGCAAGCAAATTTGCAGGCGTCGATCGCTGCCCGAGCGCGTCGATCGGTCTCGTGAGCGCGTCGATCGGTCTCGTGAGCGCGTCGATCGGTCTCTTGAGCGCGTCGATCGGTCCTGAGTGATGCAATCTGGGGGGGTTTCTGTGGGGGTGGCAGAGTGCAGGGCGGTCACAAGGGCAGACGCGCGCTAGGCGCTTGGGGCCTCGGTGCGCTTGACGCGCTTGCGGGCGGCCAGCCCGAGCAAAATCAGCCAGTCGCGCCGGTCGATCTCGGTGCGCAAGAGCCCGCTCCACTCTTCGTACCAAGCGCGCACAGCCCGAAGAGACCGTAGGTACTCGTCGGCCGACTGGGCCTTGGTCGCGCTGGGCGCTGTGCCCACCGGCGTGCTGCTCCCCTCGCCCGCGAGCCGCACGAGTTTGTCCAATCGCGCGCGCTCGTCGGGCCCAAGCCCGCGCTCGGCCAAGCGCTCAAGCGCCGCGCGGCCCGACGCGCTGGACTCGAGGGCGGTCAGCCGCTGCAGCACCGTCGAGACCACAATGACCGCCTCGGCGCCGGTCTTGCCGCTCAGCCCCTGCAGCACACGCTTGGCCTCGGCCGGAAACGCATGCGCCAACGACGCCTCGATCTTGGCCAGCAGCTTCTCGTCGCTGCGGTCCAGCGCGACGATCGCCTCGGAGACTGGCGCGTCCATGGACTTGCGCGACGCCGCCTCGCTCGTGAGCTCGATGCCCGCCAGCGCCTGAATCCGTCGCCAGCCCTCAGCGCGCACCGCCGCGGTGCAGCCCACTCGCTCAGCCGCCGCGCGGATGGGCAGCGAGCGGTTGATCCCCGTGAGCAATTGCAGCGCACGGGCAGGGGTCTTTTCGAGCACATCCAGCGAGACGGTCACGGTCTCGTACTGCTCAACGGCCGGCGCCTCGGTCTTGCTCTTGCTTGGTGTTTTGCCTGCATTTCGCTCATCCATGGTCTTCCTCCTCTGCGGTCTTGCCTTCGGTCTTCGTGGTCTTGTCGCTCTTCTGGTTGTGCTCGCGGGCCATGCGCATGTCGTGCTCGCGCTGGTGGTAGTAGCCAATGGCAAACACCCCCTGATGCTCGAGCGACAGCACCGCCGGAAACCCCGCGCTCGGCAGCAAGTCCATCACCTTGCTCAGCGCATAGTCTGGCGACTTGCCGTCAATCTTTGAGATGTGGTGCTGCGCGCGCTGCAACAGCGGCCCAAACACCGACGCGGGCGCGCTCGACGCGCTCGCAAAGAACTTATCCCGCAACGTGCTGTTGAGATCCCCGCCCTGCGCCCGCCGCTGCAGCGACTCAAGCACCGAGAACAAGCGCCCCAACACGTAGGGAACCTCTTGATTTGCTTCGTCCAATGCCACTGTGACTTCTCTCCTTTCGGTCCACGAAGGCCGCAGCAGGCACTGACGAATCAGCCCTGCACGCAGCCGCAACTCTCGCTCGTTGTCCGCCCGCTCTCTCGGCGCGAGCCGCATGCGCGTCACCGCCATGCGCAAGATCTCGGCGCTCAGCGGCTCACCGTAGAGCGCCGCGCGCACCAGCTTGCTCGCCAGCGCGCTCTGCATCTCGCCCTTGTCTTGTGTCGCGCTTGGTCGGCTGCGTAGGGCGTGCAGCAAGTCCTCGATCCCCGCAGGTCTCGCGCTGGGATGACTGAGGTCCGGGAGCCCAATCCGCAGTCCATCAAACCACGCGCGCAGGTTCGCTTTGACCTCGGCCGCGGTGCACTCAAAGTGATCTCGGATCACCACGCGCGCGGCGTTGCTCCCGAGCGAGACCGCATAGAACCGCGTGGCGTCGTCGCCCTCGCGCGGCGCGATCCCTGCAAACACTCCGGCCACCCATTTGCGGTACGTCTCGGGGTCTGCCTCACGCACAAAGCCCTCGGGGGCCATGCAGTCCATCAGCCCCGCGGCGAGGTCATCGCCGTCGACCTCACCCTCGGGGGGCCGCGACCAGATCACCAGCACTGTGTCATCGCCGAGCGAGAGCGCTTGGCGAAACCTCCGCGTGCGCTCGGGCGCCGCGTCGAGCATCCAGTTAAGCGCGATGCCGTACGCCGTCGCGGCCTCTTCGGACACCGGCGCGTTGAGCCCCTGCTTGAGCCCCCAAGACTCAAACGCGCTGCCGTTAAAAGACACCAAGAACGCCCCGGTCGGCTGCGCCCCAGGCACACGCTTGATCGCGGGGTGAAGCTCGGCGAGCTCAGCTCGCTCACCGGTCACAAGACATCGCGCGGCGCCAGACGCTTGCGCTTCGTCATCGTCGGTGTGGTCATGCGGGACAGCTCCGCGGGTGGTGCGCCACCACGTCGCGACCGCGGGCCGCTGGTGCACGGGCAGGCCTAAGTCCGTATCGAGCTCAAACGCAAAGACCTCGGCCCCGGTGAGCGTGTAGGCCTCAAGGGGCATCGGCTCGGGCTCGCTGGGCTCGGAGCTGCCCTTCTTGCTCGCGCGGGCCTTCTTGGGGGCCTTCGGCATCTGCAGCCTGGCCAGCACTGCGGGGCGCTGCGTGTCGAGGTCCTTGAGATAGCGCGAGACCGCGCGCAGGCCGTCGTCCTGGGTGACCGCGAGCCCGAGGTCGACGAGGGTCTCAAACGCGAGCTTGCAGCGGTCTGCCCGCGCTTGGTTCTTGAGAGTCTTGGCTGGGTCTTCGTCCGCTTTGCCCTGGCCCAATGTGTACTGCGCGTTGTCGACCAAGAAGCTGCTCAGCACGCCGCTTGTGCGCCCCTTGGGCTCTGTCGGCGCCCGCATGCGCCGCGCCTTGGCCTGCTCATCCACATGCGCGCGCACCTGCTGCACGGCGCCCTGCGCGTTGAGCACAATCACAAACCACACCACGCGGTCTTGCATCGAGGTGTCCCCGAGCAGTCCCCTGCGCTGTGCAAAATCAACGAGTGACTGAAGCATCTCTCAATCCCTGGCCCTTCTCTGCTGTGAAGCCAAAACCCCTCAAAACACTCACAGGTTGCGCGCGAGCACCTGCGAGCGGGGCGGCACGACCAGCACACCGCTGGCGAGCTTGGCCTCGAAGAACAGCGGCTTGGGCGAGGCCTCATGCTTGCCGCTGCCCTCACGCACAGGCCACGCGAAGTCATAAAACATCTGCCCCAGCGAGCGGTGCACACCAAACTTGGCGTCGGGGCACGCAAAGCTCTCGGGGGCCTCGTCAATCCTCGCGGCAAACTCGCGACATCCGAGGTACGGCGCGCGATGAAACTGCCCCCGCGCCATGCGCTCTGCAAACATGGTGCAGTACTTCTGCACGTTGCAGTCGTTGGTGCGCTGTTCAGTGAGGGCGAGGGTCGCGGTGATCACATAGTCCACATCGCGCAGGGCCACAGTGTTGCGCTGGGCGCGGTCCTCGTCGGCGCAATAGTGCTCAGCGCGGCCGGTGAGCCGGCTATTGACCTCGTTGCGGCGAAAGCTCGCCCACGCGACGGGCGCGAGCTGCGCGATCTCGCAGATTTCCCAAGAAAACTGCGGCTTCCAAAGGACGCACTCGAAGAGCGAGCGCGCCGCCGAGGGCGTCACAATCTCGTAGCTCATCCGCTCAACTTTGAACTCCGGCCGCGTAAAGCACGCGAGCTCACCGCGCACCCGCATCGACAGCCGGACGCTCCCCGAATAGCCATGCCCCTCACTGCTCATCAAACTCTACTCCTCCCGACAGCCTCTGTGCTGGCCATCAGTCACGATCAGACCACAGTGCGCCCGATCGACACAAGCCCCACATCCGCGGGCACCAGCCCAAAGCGTTCGCTGTAGGCCCCCGCAAAGGGCTCGCGCAGGGCCACGACCAGATCTCCATAGGCTTCGAGCATCCCCTCACGCAGCCACCGCTCGGCGTCTTTGCGCTGCACGTTGACCGCAAAGCCCTGAAGCTTGCGCAGCACATAGCGCGGAGGCCGCTCGCCCGCGTCGAGCGTGCGCTTGAGCGCGTGCAACCAGCGCTCGGCGTCGCCCCACCTGACCACCACCGGCACCGCCCAGTCATCAATGAGTTTGACCGCGTCCGAGACGTCGCGAAACCGCCAGGCCGCTCGCATGGCTTGCACGTCATTTTTATCGAGCTGGTCCTCGTTGCTTCGGTACAGCCGCGTGAAGAACTCGCGGTAGGTCGCGGTCGCAAACAGATCCAAGACCTGCCCACGGCTGGCAGCCATCGTGAGCATCAACTGCGTCTGCGCGAGCGCGTCACAGAGCACCCCTGGGGGCGGCTTGGTCTCGGCCAAGTACACCCGCAGGTGGCCACCATGGTGACCGAGTTTGCCTTCGCGGTTGCAACGCCCCGCCGCTTGCGCAAGCGAGTCCATCCCCGCCATCGCGCGCAAGACCACCGCGAAGTCTAGATCGACGCCTGCCTCGACCAGCTGCGTCGCCACTGCGCGCACCCTGGCACCTGCCCGCTTGCGCGCTTTGATCTCGGCCAAGACCTTGCGCCGATGCTCGCCGCACATCAGCGCGGACAAGTGCAGCGTGTCTTGGTCACCGGTGAGCGCATCGACGAGGCCACAGAGCGTGCGCGCGTCGTCGCGCTTGTGCACGATCGCGAGCACGTCGGGCTCGTCCGCGATCCACTGGGCCACGGTCGCGTACGGCGTGGCCTCGGTGGGATTGGCTGGCCAGGTCACACGCACGCGCTGAAGGGGCGGCTCGGGCGTGGGTGCGGGCTGGTAGATCTCGCGAGCGCCAGGGATTCCGCGAGCGGCGAGCACGGACTGGTCCCATACGGGCTGCGTCGCGGTGCACAGCACCACCGTGGCGCCATAGTCACGCACGAGGGTCTTGAGCACATCCACAATGGGTACGAGCAAGACCAACGGGACCGTCTGCACTTCGTCGAGCACGATCACGCTCTGCGCGAGCCGATGCAGCTTGCGACAGCGGCTCGTGCGATGCGCAAACAAGCTCTCAAAGAGCTGCACCGTGGTGGTGACTACCACCGAAGCGTCCCAGTTTTCGCTCGCCAAACGCGTCCACGCGGTCTCGCTGCGCGCGTCGGCGTACGAGGTCCCCGCGGCAGCGTGACGGCGCAAGACCGAGGCGTCGTCAAAGCTCGCGTGGTGCTCGAGCACCGTGCCCTCGTGCGCCCCGAGCGCGCGGTGATACGCGTCCGCGGTCTGCTCGGTGATGGACGTGTACGGGATCGCCGTGACCACCCTACGTTGCCCCGTGTGCGCGGCGTGCTCGAGCGCAAACGCGAGCGATGCCAGGGTCTTGCCCCCGCCGGTTGGCACCGTGAGCGTAAAGAACCCCGGGGGCGACTGCGCCTCACGCACACACGCGGCCCGTACGTCTTCACGCAGCGAGACCACCCGCGGATCACTTCGCAAGCGCGCCTCGGCAGCGAGCGCATCGAGGGTGGCTGTGAGGGGCGCGCGCAGCGAGGCCAACGTGGGGCGCGCAGGCTCTCGAGCGCTCGTTCGCGTCGCGTCAAAGAAGCTCTCGGTGTCTAAAAAGTCCCCGTCACACAGCGCCGAAAACACCATGCGCGTCCAAAACTCATAGCGCCTTTGCTCGTCGTCACGCTCTGCCAGCGCAGGCCAGCCCATCGCTGCGGGGACGTCGCGCGCAAGCCAACCCTGCTCCAGCGCAAACACGACCTCGTCCAAGCACGCAGCGCCCTTGCGCTCGACGCGCTCGTTAAAGTCCGAGACGTTGGCCAGCCCCGCGTGATGCCCAGCGATCCCGAGCGCCATGCCCGTCGCCAAGAGCCGCTGGTGTTTGTCTGGCTTAGAGGGCTGCTCTCTGAGCCAGCGTTTTACAACCCACGCGGCGCCAGCGGTCGAGTGGTCGACACGTGCGCGCGGGGCGGGATCCGCAGCGTCTGCGCCGCCGCTGTCGTGCGCGTGCGCGTCGCGGCCCGCGCTGGACTCGCGAATGTACCGCTGAAATGCCGGACTGAACTTGCCCAGGTCGTGCCAGAGCCCCGCGCGTTGGGCCCATGCGTGCGCACCAAACGCACCGGCAAACTCGCCCGCACGCCGCCCGGTCTCTTCGAGATGCTCGCGCAACCCATGCACCCGCCCAGCCTCGGGGGCCTCGGGATTGCTGTGAGCCCAAAACGCCAACTCGCTCTCGCCCTCGGCCCTATCTTCACCCATTGCGCCGCCGAGGATAGACCGATCGACGCGCTCAAGAGACCCATCGCCACCCCCACGAGACCGATCGACGCGCTCAAGAGACCGATCGACGCAGGTCCATTGCGCTCATTTGCAGGGTTTATGGGGTGTCGGCACGGGGCCCTCGGCCAGCGGGGCGGCGCAATGGGCGCATTTGCCACGAAAATGGGCTTCCCGAGCGCGTCGATCGGCCTCCCGAGCGCGTCGCAAGCTCAGCCCTCGTGCAAATTCGCTCACCGAGTGCCCGCGGGCCGGCCTCCGACTGCGCACCCCTCCGGCCGTGCTCGGTGCGCAGGGGTTGTGAACCCCGCCCGTTTCGAGTAGGACCCCGCGCACTGCGATGTCTGTGATCCGCTCGAATACCCACCGCGCCCTCTGGCTCTCTTTGGCGCTCGGTGCCCTGGCCCTCCTCGGCGGCTGCGAACAAGCCGCGACCGGCCAGCGCTGCGAGAGCATCTACGACTGCGATCGCTCAGGCGCAGGCATCACCAACCGCTGCTACTCGTTCTCGGACCCCAACCTCGAGTGCCCCCTTGGGGTGGGCTCGTGTGTCTGCTGTCCAGTGCCGTCTGCGCGCACTGACCCGGCGTCTCTGCCCACGGCCTGCATCGCCCGCACAACCCGCAGCGACGCCAGCGTGATCGAAGCGAGCACACCGGACGCTGCACAAGACAGCGGCACCGACGCAAACGCCCCCGACAGCAGCGACGCACAGACGCGCACGGACGCCAGCGACGCCAGCGACGCCAGCGACGCGAGTGACGCCACTGACGCAGACGCTACGAGCGACGCGAGGGACGCTTCTGTGACCGACACCCACGACGGCGGGGACGCGAGCGACGCCGCGGTAGGGATCGACACAGGCGTCGACGCCAGCATGGACTCGGCGCTCGATGTCAGCGTGATGGGTTGAGATTGGTCAGCCTTTGAGCACGAGATCTCACGATCGAATGCTATTCGGTCGAGCGAATCGGTGTAGTCTCACAAACGCAGTGGAGACGACCCAGCGATGAGCACCCGAGGCTCACAAATGCACCCGCACGACTCACTCATCCCAGGGGCGGTAGTGCTCGGAAAATATGTCCTCATTCGCCTGCTCGGTCTGGGCGGCATGGGGCATGTGTTTCTCGCGCAGAGTATGCGTTCGGGCGGCACGGTCGCGGTCAAAGTGCTCTCGGATGGCGCGAGCATCGAGCACGCAGAGCGCTTTCGTCGCGAAGGCGCGCTGATGTCTCGCGTGCACCACCCCAACGTCGTCGAGATTCTTGACTACGGCCTGCTCGACGACCAGTCGCCCTGCATCGTGATGGAGTACGTCGACGGCGCACCGCTCTCAGATCGCCTTGACCAATCGCGTGCGATGGCGTGGCAAGACGCCGTGCGGATCATCCTCGGCGTGCTCGATGGTCTCGAGGCCGTGCACGACGCGGGGATCTTGCACCGAGACCTCAAGCCCTCGAACGTCGCGCTCACCAAGGGCCCCCCTGAAGTGGTCAAGCTCTTGGACTTTGGCATCGCGCGCACCACCGAGCCCTCCCCCAAAGACCGCCGCGTCACTCGCACCGGAAACATCGTCGGCAGCCTCGATTACATGTCCCCCGAGGCCCTGGTCAACGAGCCCCTCGACGAGCGCACGGACATCTACTCGGCGGGCATGATGCTGTACGAGATGCTCGTGGGAGCGTTTCCGTTTGCAGACGAGCCCATGGCGGCCGCGTTTCGCCGGCTGAGCGCGGATGTCCCGGCGCCCGTCGCGCCCGGGGCGCTGCCCGTGATCCCCGACGAGCTCGCGAAGATCTCTCTGAGCGCCCTCGCCCGCGACCGCAACCTGCGCCCACGCAGCGCCAGTGAGCTCTCGCAGCCCCTCCGTGAGCTCCTCAAGCCCAAGCGAATCGCCCGCGAAATCCCTCGCGCCGCGGTCATCGAGCCCACCGCTAAGCCCCTGCCCACGGGCCCCTCTGCGTTGAAGACCACGCCGCCGCAGTCCCCTGCGCTGCCGCCCACGGCGCGCTCGGTCGCCTCTGTCTCGGGCTCTATCGCGCGACCCCAGTTTGTCGTCCTCGCGCAGCTCCCGCTGGGCACGCTGGCCAAGCTCGATGAGCGGCTCTGGCTCGCAGAGCTCGTCCGCAACGGCGGCCGTGGCTATGCCCTCGGCGAAGACCGCTGGTGCGCTGTCCTAGTGGCCACCGACTCGATCCTCGCCGAGCGACACTCGCTCATGCTCTTAGACGCCCTCGAGCACCGCTATCCCAAGGTCCGCGTCGCCGGCGGGACCGTCTTCGACCCGCATTTTTCGCTCGCGTCAAACGTCGGGACCTCCAAAGATCCCATGCCCGAGCCCCTGCCCTCGCTCTTGGCCCAGCTCGCGGCCATGCGGACCTAGAGACCCCGCACAATGCGCGCGAGAGCCCTCACGGGGCTGTCTCGCGCCCGTGATTGTGCGCCATGATTGCGCACGCCACCGTGCCCTCTACCCTCCCCCCCGCGCGCCTCTCGATCGTCGCCCCCTCCCCAAGCACCTCGCTTTACCCGCCGCCCACACAGCCCTCGAGGGTGCCTGGGCCGATGCCCCCGCGCGAGGGGCGCCGCTCGCTGCCTATTCTCGCGACGCTGATGGTCTCGCATGGGATTTTGGCAGTGATTTTGCTCGGAGTTCTCTCGATCGGGAGCTACACCGTGCGCCAGATCGACGCGCTCATTCGCGATCTGCGCGAAGACCAGCTCGGCGCAATCGAAGAGCAAGAGACCCTCCACCGCGCCATGTGGAACGTCGAGGTCGCCCTCCGCCACGCGACCGAAGCCTGCGTCCACAGCGCGCCCGCTTCGGCCGTGCAACCTCCGATCACCCGAGCGCTCGCCGCGCTGCAACGCGAGGACGAACACGTGGGGCCTCACGTGGGCCGCGAGATGCGCACGATGGGCGCGCAGTACGAGCGACTCGCGCAACAATCCCTGCAAGACACCTGCGTATTTTTAAACTCATCCCCTACGCGTGCTGCGCGCTTGCGCTTGGACGAAGACCTCACCGACCGTTGGATCACCCAGTCGTTTGAGCTCCACCGCGCCATGGCGCAGCGCGAAGACCACGCGCGACGCCTCGGTCGCCGCGCCCTGGTGAGCGCTGGCGCGATCACGCTCTTGGCGCTGTCACTCGCGACGTATTTGGCAAGGTTTATTGCACGCTCGATCGCTGCGCCTCTGCGAAGAATCACCCTCGACGCCGCGCGCGTAGGTCGCGGAGATTTTCGCGCGATCGAGCCCATCCAAGGCCCGCGCGAGGTGGTCGAGCTCGCCGACGCGCTCGATCACATGCGCTCGGCCCTCGCAGCGATTGACTCACTCAAGCAGGGTTTTCTCGCGTCCGTGTCACACGAACTCCGTACGCCCTTGGCCAAAATCCGCGAGTCCCTCGCGCTGCTCGCCGACGAGACCGCGGGCGCACTCAGCCGCACCCAACGCCCAGTCTTGGCCATCGCCCAGCGCGCCTGCGAAGAAGAGATCCGCTTGGTCACCACGCTGCTCGATCTCTCACGCCTGCGCGCAGGCTCGCCCGTGCAGCGCTCACAGCTCGGATCGGTCGACGCGGTCATCGAGAGCGCGCTGAGCTTCGAACGAGACGACGCGCAACGCCGCGGAATCACTGTACAATTTACCTCTGATGAGGCCCGCGCCCACGCCTCACTCGACGCCATTTTGCTCGAGCGCGCCGTCGCCAACTTGGTCCGCAACGCCATCAGCGTCTCGCCCCCACAGAGCGTCGTGTGGGTCACACGCAACACGCACTCGCGAGCGCCCCAGGCCGTACAGAAGCGCTCGCCAGGCGCGCAACGCTGGGCCCAAATCCGTGTCGAAGACCAGGGACCAGGCGTGCTGAGCGAGGTCCGCGACCAGCTCTTCGAGCCCTTTGTCACCCGCAATGTCCAAGGACAGCAGGCCAAAGTGGGCATCGGGCTCGGGCTCGCTCTCACGCGTGAGGTCGCGCGAGCGCACGGCGGAGAGGCCCTGTTGGCAGAGACCAGCCCAGGGGGAGGCGCCGCGTTTGAGCTATGGATTCCACTCGCGAATCTCAGCGAACGGCCCACCGAAGCGTCATGAACGACCCACGCACCCGCGCGCTCCTAGCGCTTGATCGACAGCACGTATGGCACCCTTACACGCCCGCCGACGACCCGCGCGATCCCTTGGGTCCGCTCGTGATCGACAGGGCCGAGGGCGCTTTCTTTTGGGACTCTGCAGGCAAACGCTACATCGACGCCAACAGCTCGTGGTGGGTCGCCACGCTGGGACACCGACACCCACGGCTGATCAAGACACTGCAGACCCAGAGCGAGACCCTCACGCACATCGCCCTCGGAGGCATCACACACGAGCCCGCCGCGAAGCTCGCGCAAGAGCTCACCGCGATCATGCCGGGACACGATGACCCCAACGTGCCCGCCGATCGCAAGCTCTCGCGCGTGTTTTACTCGGACGACGGGAGCACCGCCGTCGAGGTCGCGATCAAGCTCTGCGCACAGTATTGGGCCCAAAATGGCCGCGCAGATCGCACGAAGTTTTTGTCATTTCGTGGGGCTTTTCACGGCGAAACTGTCGGCGCCACGAGCGTGGGCGGCATCGATGTGTTTCGCAAAGTGTATGGCCCGCTGCTCTTCGAGGTCGTGCAGCTGCCCCCTCCGTGGGAGCTTGCGCAGGCCTCTGTCGAGAGCATCGTCGAGCGCATCGCGCGCGAGGCAGACACGCTCGCCGCGGTGATCATCGAGCCCATGGTTCAGGGCGCCGATGGCATGCGAACGTACGGCCCAGAGTTCTTGCGTGCCCTGCGCGAGGCCTGCACCAAGTCCGACGTGTTTCTCATCGCAGACGAGGTCTTTACCGGCCTCGGGCGCACGGGACCGATGTGGGCGTGCGAGCACGCAGGGGTGGTGCCCGACGTGTTGTGCAGCGCGAAGGGGCTCTCGGGGGCGATGTTTCCGTTCGCGGTGACGGTGGCAAACGAGCGGATGTACGACGGCTTTCGTGGGGATTCTACCAGGGCATTTCTCTACGGACATTCGTACTGCGGCAACCCACTCGGCTGCGCGATCGCCCGCGAGGTCCTCGCGATCTACCGCGACGAAGACGTGCTGGCCCACGCGCAATCACTCGCGCCCACCCTCGCAGAGGGCTTCGCGCGCATCGCCCAGCGCATCCCACAAGCCCAGCGCCCACGCGCCCTCGGGATGCTCGGCGCCGTGGACCTCTCGACGAGCTCGTCTGCAGATTATCACAGTGATTTGGGCTGGAGAGTCTTTGCCCAGGCCCGCAAACGCGGTGTCTATCTTCGCCCCCTGGGAGCCACCGTCTACATCGCCCCGCCGCTCACGATCGCTCACGACACGCTGCACGAATTGCTCGCCGTCGTCGAAGAGAGCGTCGCCGCAGCGCTCTCTCAATCCGGCTCGTTCTAGACAAATGATCCTCGCGAGAAGAACCCACGAAGGGCTGCGAATTTGCAGCGATTGTTACGTCAGCACACACCGCACACGCGCGAAGGCAAAAATGGGACACCGCCCAACGCCCACGCGGTGTAAGATCCCGCCTCCGCGCTCGCGAGTTGCAGCGATCCTTCACACTCTTTGTACGCAGACGAACTGGTCATGCACGATTGGCTACGCGAAGCGCTCACCCACCTACCTCTGCTGCACGGGGGCGTCCGCGCGGTCGCTGAGCGCTGCCCAACGCCCAACGACGCCTATCAGCTCTTTGATCTGCCCGAGCTCGTGGCCTGGGTCGCGCTCGCGCGTTCAGTCGGTGACAACCGCACCGAAGAGTACGCCAACGCGCTCTTGCGCACAGTCGCCGAGCAGGCCCAGACCCCCGCCCCTGAGTCCGCGACCGCCGTCGAGCGCGCGTGCCATTGGTGGCGTCGTGGCGCGGCGTTCTCGGCCCTCTGCGAGCTGGGCACGATGGCGGACCACTGGGAGCCGCTAGACACCCGCGCCATTGCCCGTGGCCATGAGCATGTGTTTCTCGCGCTGCAAGCGGGCGAGTCCCTGCAGGGCGTGCACTTGCTGACCGGAAGCAACACCGCAGAGGCCAGCGTACTGTGCCAGACGCTTCGCACAAAGCTCAGTGATTTTGCAGGTTCTTGGGGGACTCCGCCGCCGGACGTCGAGCTGCGACGTCGGCACGCGCGCGCGGTCGGAGACTCTGCACGCAAGCAGTTTGGCTTGCTCCGCAATGATGAAGAAGACGAGCCTGCGACCTTGCACTCATGGAGCGATGTCCTCGCGATCGCCGGCGTCACCGACGCGCCAGATCTTCCGCTCGAGACCCTGCTCACGCAGCTTGAGGGCGTGCGAGACATTCTCTTGGTCCGCAGCGCAGACATGTTGGCCCGCTCGGATGGAGCCTCGGTGCAAGCGCTCGGCGCAGCCCTTGACTCGGTGCTTGGCCCCTCTCTCGACGACGCCCTCACCCACGCAGACCACGCGCTCGAGCGCGTACGCTCCGAAGACGGCGCGCGCGCACTGGCCCCGTCCAAAGCGCGATGGATGCTCGCAGGTGCCGCCTGCGCGCTTCGCGCGGCGCTGGTGCAAGCCGAGGGCATCGCGCACGGGCAGCACACCGTCCAGCGCTCGCTCGCGCTCGTGCGCTGGGCAGCCGAGACCGGCGAGCGCGTCGAAGTGTGGCTCGGCGGCCAGCGTGACGAAGAGCTCCAGCGTGGAGTCCAGCGTGCGCTTCGCAGCCCCGTCCACGACCGCACAACGCTCCGCCCGTAGCCTCGCGCGAGCTCGCACGCATGGCATGGGCGACCCTAGCTTGACGAAACCGACGGTCGCTCCGTAGTTTTGTCTCGTCCTTAGCGCGTACAATCGAGCGGGTTTGTTATGCCAATTTTGAAGCACGAAGAGCGACTAGGCCAGCTGTTGGCGGGACGCTATCGGATGGATTCGATCATTGGCCGTGGGGGCATGGGCGTGGTCTTTCGTGGGCTCGATCTTCAGAGCCGCAGACCCGTCGCCATCAAGCTCTTACACTACGAGTACGTCGAGCGCCCCGAGATCGTGTCGCGGTTTATCCGCGAGGCCAACATGATGCGCGACCTCACGCACCCTCACATCGTCGGCATCGTCGATCTGGGCCAAGAAGAAGACGGGACTGTCTTTATCGCGCTCGAGTTTTTGGCTGGAAAATCCCTCGGCGATACACTCTCAGAGTCTGGCGTCATGGGGCCCGCGGCGGCCCTCGACGTGCTCTTGCCCGTGATGGAAGCGCTGCAGTTTGCGCACGAAAACGGGGTCGTCCACCGAGACCTCAAGCCCGATAACATCTTGGTGAGCGTCGGGGACCAAGGAAAAATGGTCCCCAAATTGCTGGATTTTGGCATCGCCAAAGCCCTAGGCGACGGACACACCGCGCTCACGCAGACGGGCTTTGTGTTGGGCACGCCCGAGTACATGGCGCCCGAGCAAGCGATGGGCAGCGACGGCATCGGTCCCGCGTCCGACGTGTACTCCATGGCGGTGGTTTGGTACGAGTGCCTCACGGGCACGATGCCCACGGGGGACCTTCAGGGTACTGCGATTTTGCTCGCAGCCGCGTCGGGGAGGATCACGACACTCGCCGAGCGTGCCACGTGGCTTCCGGCAGAGCTCACGCGAGTGATTGATCGTGCGATGGCCACCGACCCGCGCAATCGCTACGCGAGCATGGCGCTCTTTCGCGACGACGTCGCACACGCATGCGGCGCCGCGCGCGACACGGGCAAACACGAGCCACCGCCTAACCTCTTGGTGCGACGCAACACCGGCCTCAACCTCCGCGCGCCAGCCAAAAACTCGCTCCCCACGCTGTCGCAATTTGGCAAACCCGACGCGTATTCGCTCGGGCCCAGCGTGGGCGAGGGCGACACCGAGCTGCGCCCCAGCGTCAGTGAGCCTCCGCGCAGCCCGAGCGCAAACGGCCCTCGTCGCTATGCCCTGTTCGCCGCGGTCTCGGCAGCCGCATTGCTCGGCCTCGGCGTCGCCTACCGCGCCATGACCCGAGAGCCCACGACGCCCGCCCTCGCGACCACGACCACGACCACGCCGCCGTTGGCCGCGCCGACCCCTGTCCCTGCTCCCGTACTCCCACGCGTGCCTGTGCCCACCGTCGTCGCACAGCCCGCCCCTGAGGCCGCCACGCAGCCCACGGTGGCTTCCCCCTCGTATCGACCCTCGCGAGGCACACGCGTCGCCGTCCCGGCGGTGGCCGTGCAGCCCACGCAGCCCACGCAGCCCACGCAGCCAGCGCAGCGAACGCCAACGACACCCGTGACGCCACCGCCCCCCGAGGTGGGGCGCGTGACTCCGGGGAGAGCGGCGATCCCTTTGGAGAATTACGAGTGAAATCAATTAGTTACAGCGCCATCTGCATCGCTATGCTGTTGGCCCACAGCGCCACCGTGTCGGCACAACAGGCAGCCGAGCCACCCGTCGCAGCGCCCGCGCTAAGCGGCGACGAGCTCACGCAGCGCAACACGGCGCGGACGCACTTTCGGCGGGGTGTGGAGCTGATTCGCAATGGGCAGTGGGCCGACGCGCGCGTGGAGCTTGAGGCCGCGCGAGACATCCGCGCGACGCCCCCGGTGCACTTTAACCTCGCGTTGGCCTATCGCGCGTTGGGGCTCCACCGCGGGGCGGTGAGCTCTCTACGAGCTTTTATGCAGGCCGCAAGCGAGCTCGGGGATCCCGCGGTGGTAGCCCAAGCCGAGACGGCCCTGCGCGACTCACTCTCGGCGATCTGTCGCGTGGATGTGAGCATCGAACCCGCGGCCGCCGTGCTGCGAATCGATGGCGCAGTGGTAGACGCGACCGAGCGCGCGATCTCGCTCGATCCCGGCGATCACACGCTCTCGGCCACGCTCGACGGACACACCGCGGTCGAGCGCAGGGTCACACTTCGCCGTGGTCAAAACCTGGTGTTTTCGCTTCGGTTGGTGCCCACCGCGCAGCGATCGTTCTTGCGGATTGAGACCAACGAGCCGCTCGCGTTGGTGCGCATCGATGGACGCGAGGTGGGAACCGGGACGCTCGAAGAGATCGTCCAAGCGGGACACCATTACATCGACGTGACGGGGCCCCATCACTGGCCTTTTGCACGCGAGATCGACACCGTCGTAGGACAACGTCAGGTGGTCTCGGCCAACCTCCGCGATCGCCGCACCGTATTTGAGTCCCCATGGTTTTGGGTCGTCACGGGTGCCGTTGTGGCTGCGGGCGTGACCACCGCGGTGCTCTTGTGGCCCGCGCCCCCGCCCATCATGGGAACGCTCAACACCGTAGACGCCCCAGGACGAACGCGATGACATCTCGATGGATTGCTGCGTTTTCTCTGCTCGTTTTGCTCTTTGTCACCTCGTGCAAGCCCGCCCCGAGCCAGATCATTTTGCGCATCTCGACGGACATGAGCCAAGGTCCCGGCCAGCCGCTCTTGGCCGTGCGTGTCGTGCTCAAGAGCGCGAGCACAGGGCTTGAGTTTCGGACGGAGACCTATCGATTGCTGGACCCCAGCGCGCGACAACTCTGGCGTCTCCCCGAGACCCTCGCGATCAACTATCGGGGCGGCGACGAGATCATGATCGCCGAAGTGATCGCCGAAGGAGCGCCCGACGCCATGGCGAACTCGACGCTCTTTACCGTGCGAGCAGTCGCGACTTTTCCGAGGGATTACGCAGGACAACTCGATGTCTTCTTGGCCGACCGCTGCCGCGTGGCGGCCAACAATCGATGCCCTTCGGGCTTCAGCTGCGGCCGCAGCGGATGTGAGCCCGACACCCGCGGCGCCCTCTTGCGCGTGGACCCCAGCGAACCCGGCGACGACGCTGGGGCTCCCGCGATGGACAGCAGCGTGCCCGTGACAGACGCCGGGATCGACGCGACCGTGGTCGATGCGATCGCGCCCGACGCAGAGCTCTTCGATGCCCCCACAGTCGACACGGCGATCGAGATTGACGTGCAAACAGACTCGGGGATCGACGCGACGGACGCAGCATCCATCGACGCAAACGGGGTCGACGCCTCCGCCGACGCAACACTCATCGACACGGTCACGAGCGATACGCGAACCGAGGCCGGGATCGACGTGATCGCCGATGTGGGCGCGGACGTGAGGATCGATACGGGGATCGATACGGGGATCGATACGGGGATCGATGCGGGGATCGATACGGGGATCGATACGGGGATCGATACGGGGATCGATACGGGGATCGATGCGAGATCAGACGCAGGGGCTGACTCGCCGAGCTGTCCCGCTGCGGGCACAGAGTGCACGACCTCTGGGACCTGCGTGATCAGCACCATTCAGTGCATGGTGCCTGGTATGCCAATGTGTGTTCCGACAGGCACTTTTGTCCCCAACGGAACCAGTTGCAACAGCCCAATGGGTGTAGCCACCTGCCAATCGGGGATGTGTGTACCCACCTCCTGTATGGACGCAGGCGCATCATGCATTCCGGGGGGCAACGAATGCCATATGGGGATCATCCGCTGCATGGGCCCAGCCCCGTTTTGCATGGACATGGGTGCCGTGCCCGACAACACCCCATGCGGGATCCCCATCGCTGGAAGCGTGTGTTGCCGCGGGACGTGCGGGCCGCCGATTGCTTGCATGACGATGCGAGATTTGTAGCCCACACGTCTCGATGTACCCTCTCGAGCGCAATGGGCCGCAGAGACACACGCGATGCGTAGACCCAAGCGCGCAACGCGGCTCTCTCGTCACGCCGTTGTTGGCTGCATTTTCGCAGAGATTCTCTCTTCGCACACAGCCTCGGCGCAGCACGCGTACCCGCCCACCGTAGTGCCCCCGCGCGCGGTCCGTGTGATCGAAGCGCAGATCCCGAGCGAGCTCTCACGCGGCCCTGAGAGCGCGACCCCTCGCAGCGTGCTCGTACGCTTGAGCCTCGACAGCTCTGGGCGCGTGCGTGACCTCGCCGTGGTCACAAGCTCGGGAGAGAGCGCCCTCGATGAGCGCGCGATGGCCGCCCTGCGCGAGTCCGAGTTTGCCCCGGCGACACAGGACGGCGTCGCGATCGCTGTGCAAATTCACTACCGATACGTCTTTGTCTCGCGCTCACAGCGCGCGCTCGACGAAGACGCACCGAGGCCCCGCGCGGTCACGCGCACGGTCACGACACCTCGCACGCAGGGATCACAGCCCGCGCTGCCCGAGCAGAGTGTCACGGTGTACGGGCGCGTTCCGTCGCGCGAAATGCTGGGCAGAGAGGTGACCGCAGACGACGTGCGGCGCATCCCCGGTGCCCGCGGAGACGCGCTGCTCGCTGTGCAAAACCTCCCGGGCGTGGGGCGCTCGCAGTTTGGTCTGGGGCAATTTGTGCTGCGATCTTCGCCACCCGAAGACTCGCTCGCCCTGCTCGAAGGCCACCCGATCGCGCTTCCGTTTCATCTTTATGGGCTCTCGAGCAGCATCGCGACAGACCTCATCGAGCGCATCGAAGTGCTCCCCGGAAACTTCTCTGCCCGCTTCGGTCGCGTCGCCGGAGGCGTCGTCCAAGTGACCCTCCGCGCGCCAGCCCGCGACCGCGTTCACGTCGCCGCAGACGTAGACCTCATCGACGCCGGGCTCTTTGCCTCGGTGCCCTTGGGTCGTCGTGGCTCGCTCGCCGCAGGGCTTCGCGGGAGCTACCTCTCGCTCTTGGCCCAAGCCGCCCTCCCACCAGGCTCGAGCAGCTTTCGCCAGTGGCCCAGCTACTGGGACTGGCAGCTCGCTTTAGACTGGGATTTCTCTGACAGAGACAGCGTTCGCGTGGTCGCTTCGGGCACCGACGACGGCTTCGTCACCGAGCTCACGCAGCCCGACCCCAACGACCCCTCCATCCGCGGAACCTTCGGCACCCACCTCGCCCAGCACGGCCTCCAAGCCCGCTGGCGCCACCGCGTCTCGCCAAGCACCACCCACACCCTCTCGCTCGCCGGGGCCTACCAACTGCAAGACGTCCAGCTCGGCCCCTCCGTGCGCTACCGCTTCGAAGCGCTCACCGCATCCCTCCGCGATGAGCTCGATTACACGCTCTCTCGCACGGCGCGATTGTTCGTCGGGCTCGATGTCCAAGCCCTGCGCTCGGACGACCGCGTGCAAGCCCCGCCCACGTCCCCCTCGGGCCTCGCCGACCCCATTTCGGCCACCACACTGGTCCAGTACCAAGCCCTCCGCGTCGCCCTCAACCCAGCCCTCTACACCGAGCTCGCCCTGGACCCCACGCCCACGGTCCATGTCCTCGCGGGCATCCGCGCCGAGCACTTCTCCCTCGCCCGCAGCAGCACCGTAGACCCCCGCGCGAGCGCCCAATGGATGGTACACCCTCGGGTGGCCCTCCGAGGCGCCCTGGGGGGCTACAGCACGCCCCCCAAGGGCTACGCGTCCATCCCTGGATTTGGCAACCCAGACCTGCGCCCCGAGCGGTGGCTCCACGCGAGCGCTGCGGTGTCTTGGCAAGCGCTCCCAGGCGCGATCGAGCTGGATATCACCGGCTTTGTCAAAGCAGGCGCCTCGGTGATCAGCCCAAGCGATCGCGTGCTCACACGCGACCATGTGCCCACGCCAGAGCGCTTCTCCAACGACGGCGTCGGGCGCGTCTACGGTGCCGAGTTCATGGCGCGCTTACGTCCTGGTCGGCTGCCGATCTTTGCGCTGGTCTCGTACACACTCCAGCGCGCCGAGAGGGCCGTGTGCGCTCGCTGCGCATGGACGACGTACACGTTTGACCAACCGCACAATCTCAGCGTGACGCTGGGCGGAGTCTTCGCGTTTGGCCTCGAAGCCGGCGTCCGCGTGCGTGTCACCTCGGGGCTCGTCGAGCCCGTCGTGCGTGGGGCCGTGTATGACCTTGAGCGCGACGTGTCGCTCACGCTCGTTGACCCGCGAACAACCGCGAGGCTCCCTGCTTTTTTCTCGCTCGATGTGCGCGTCGCGTGGCGCTTTCGGACCGGCGCGGTGCGCTGGCAGCTCATCGCCGAGGTGCTCAACGCCACCGCGCAGGACAACGTCGAGTCGCGGGTGTACAGCTTTGACCGCCGAGAGAGCCGCCCGGTGCTGGGCCTGCCTATTTTGCCCACGCTAGGCGTACGAATTGAGTATTAGTTTCGAGCACTTAGAACTCCATCCGTTTTTTCTGGTGTTTCTCTCGGAACCTTCGCCTCTCCTCGTGGTCCCATCCCTTTGCCATGACCACCGTCAACGCTGTCGTTGGGCGCCCCCCCTCCCCGAGCCCACAAGACCCCGAGCTGGACCAAGAGCTGCTCTCGCTCCCCGCGCCGCCCCGCGCACGCGTCCGTGTGCTCGGAGCCCTGCTCGGAGCGATCTCGCTCGTGTCCGTCGCCCTCGCCGGGCAGCTCGCCGACGACACGCGGTTCGCGTTTGCGTCGAGCACCCCCACCATGGTCGGAGACGCCCGCGTCGCCGAGCTGCCCTCGAGCTTGGCCAACCACGTCGTCCGGCTCCAGGTGACCCCGCAGATGGCAGGCGCCGTACGCTATTTTCGACCCGCAACGGGCGGTGACTATCTGGTGTATCCCGTCGCAGGGCGCGCTGGCGAAGCGGTCTATGTGCAGGTCGCCGGAGACGCCGTGCGCGCTGGCGAAATCACCGGACGCCTCGTCGCGTTTGATGGCGCTGGCGGACGCTACGCGCGGGTCGGAAGCTTTCTACGCGAGCAATTGGGAGGTCGCGTACATGGCAACACCTTCTTGCTCGTCGCCGACGCCACACCCGCACAATATCTCTGGGCCCCCGTGGTCATGTCCTTCTTGCTCGCGCTCGCGCTCATGGACCTCGGGCTCATCGCGCGGCTGTTTCGCAAGGTCTAAGTGGTGGGTAGGTGCGCTTTGGGGGCGCGCAACGCATAGACTTTCGCGGTCTATCGAGAGACAAGGGCTCTCACCATGACTGAATCACCTACGCCCGAGGGCACTGAAGCCACGACCGACGATGCCGCTGCGAACACGCAGGGCTTCGAAAAGCTCGGTCTGCGCGCAGAGCTGCTCACCGCGTTGACCGCGTTGGGCTACGAAGAGCCCACGCCCATCCAGCGCGTCTCGATCCCATTTATTCTTCAGGGCCGCGATGTGCTCGCCCAGGCCGCCACAGGCACAGGCAAAACGGCTGCATTTTCGCTGCCATTGCTGCAAATGCTCGGCCCAAGCAATCTGCAGCCCAACACCACCCGCGCGCTCATCGTAGTGCCCACCCGTGAGCTCGCGACCCAGGTCGCCGAGGCCATCCATCGCTACGGTCGCGCCCTCGGCACGGTCGTCCTGCCCGTCTACGGCGGCGCGGACATCGTCCGGCAATTGCGCAGACTCGCCAAGGGCGTAGACGTCGTCGTGGCCACCCCCGGTCGCGCGATTGACCACATGCGCCGCGGCTCGCTTCGCTTTGATCGCGTCGTGATGGTCGTCCTCGACGAGGCCGACGAGATGCTCGACATGGGCTTCGCAGACGAGCTCGAAGAGATCCTCAGCGCGCTGCCCGCCGAGAGACAGACGGCGCTCTTCTCTGCGACGTTGCCCCCACGGATCGCGTCGATGGCCGCGCGCACGCTGCGCAACCCCGAGCGGATCAGCATCGAGCGCGAGCGCGCAGCAGAGGGCGAAGTCCCCCGCGTGCGACAGGTCGCATACGCGGTCGCACGCAATCTCAAAGAGAGCGCCTTGGTGCGCTTGCTCGACGTCGAGTCCCCACAGAGCGCCCTGGTGTTCTGTCGCACACGCGTCGAAGTGGATCGCCTGAGCGAGACCCTCGCCGCGCGTGGGATGGCCGCAGAGGGGCTGCACGGGGGCCTCTCGCAAGAGCAACGCGAGCGTGTTTTGCGCAGGTTTCGCGCAGGCGAAATCGAGCTCTTGCTCGCGACCGATGTCGCCGCCCGCGGCCTCGACGTCGAGGGACTCACGCACGTGGTCAACTACGACCTGCCCTCGGCAGCCGAGTCGTACGTGCACCGCGTGGGACGCACCGGACGCGCAGGGCGCGAAGGCGTCGCGATCACCCTCGTCGAGCCCCGCGAAATTGGCTACCTGCGCTCGTTTGAGCGCGCAACCCGACAAAAAATCAGCATTGAGCAGCTGCCCACGCTCGGAGATCTCCGCGCACGGCAGCGCCAGCAGACCCGCGCCGAGCTTGAGCAAGCGATGACACGCGAGGACCTCGCAGAGTTTCGCTCGCTCGTGCTTGAGCTCAGCGCAAACACCGAGCTGCTGGACATCGCAGCGGCCGCGATCGCCGCGCTGCACTCTGAGCTGCACCCCACCGGAACGCAGCCCGAGCGAGAGATCCCGAGCTTTGTTCCGCCCGCGGGCGACGATCGCAACCGCCGTGGCCCCCCAAGCGGACCCCAGGGCGGACCCCCGCAGCAGCGTGGCGGCGGCGGCTACGAAGACCGCGGCGCACCTCGGCGCGAGTTTCAGGGAGAGCCCCGCAGGCCCTACAACGAAGGCCCTCCCCAGCGTGATTTTCGCGAATCCCAAGAGCCACGCCAGCAACGTGGCCGCGACGCCAACATGGTCAGCCTCTATCTCGGGATCGGTCACGACGCGGGCATTCGCCCTGGCGACCTCGTGGGCGCGATCGCCAACGAAGCTGGCCTGAGCTCACGCTCCATCGGCCACATCAACATTGGCGAGCGACACTCGTTCGTCGACGTCGAAGCCTCGCTCGCACAGCAGGTCATCGAGGCGCTCCGTCACACGGTGATCCGAGGCCGCAAGATCAAGGTCGATCTTGACCGACGCGGAGAAGAAGGCGGCGCGTTTCCGCGTGGAGATACCCACACGCCCCGCGATCCCCGTGAGTCACGCCCAGAGCCCCGCGGCGGGTACGGCGGTGGCGGCGGTGGCGGTGGCGGTGGATACAGCCCACCAGCCCGTGGAGGATACCCTCCGCGTGATCGCGGCCCAGACGACCAGGGCTACGGCCCCGGCCGCCGGGGTGGCGGTGGCGGCGGCCCCGATCGTCGCTGAACGAGCGTAACCACTGCGTTTTCGCTGCCCATCGAGCTCTCTTCCCCTAACGACTCGAGCAGCAAAATCAGTAGACCCGGCGACGTCGCCGGATCGAGCGTGCTTACCGCGTGAGCGCGCTCACGGGGTGGGCGCTGCAGGTCGCGGGGTGCTGGTCGAAGGACCACTGCCCGCCGCGGTGACATCTGCGCGCAGCGTGTAGGGACCCGCGTTGCCGTTAGAGAACCCATCGACAAACACGGTGTAAGTCCCCGCGTCGAGATCCTCTTCGATCACCGCGTTGGTCGTGCCGTTGGTGTCATCTACGCACGCCCGCTCGGTCGATTGATCGGTGCACGTTGCGCGAAGATAAATCGCGGGATCGTACGAGGGGTTGGTCGAGGTCACCTCGAGGCGCACGTGCTGCCGACGGCGAAGGACCAAGCGGTAGAGGTTCTCGGGGCTCCGCGCGCTGCCCGCACAGCTCGCCTGAAACATGTCCGTGCCCGCCGTGGTGCCCGTCACAGTGCGTCCGGGTGTCAGCACGCGCGCAGTGCGACACGCGCGCTCTGCAGCTGCGCTGTCTTCGAGAGATGCGTTGAGCGTAAAGCGACCAAACGCACGCGCACGCGCCGCTTCGACCACTACGTAGTAGGTCCCCGCGGTGAGCACTGCGTCGAGCGGAGCGTCATCGCCGATCGAGAGCGCACGACACGCGAGGCTGTTGTTTGCAGCGGTCCCACCGCATGCGCGGACGATCTGTGTGGTGAGTCCACCGGCTTCACGCAGGGACTCGTCCATGTAGCTAAACCAGAGCTTGAGGCGGCCGCGCGAAGGCACATCCACGCGGTACACGAGGTCCGCGGTGTCTTGTCCAGCGCCGCATGCCGTGGTCACGTCGTCGCGTGCTGCGAGCAAATTTCCTTGCGTAGTGCTCGCTGCGCTGGTGACCGTGAGCGCCTGGGCGTCTTGGCAGCTGTCACCGGTAACCCCGGCGCCCGCGACCGGCGCGGCGTCGACTTGCAGCGTAAACGAGCCCCCCGTCGCGCCATAGGCATCGGCGTACACAAAGTAAGGCCCTGGCGGAAGCACGACGTTGAGTCGAGACTGGCGCGTGCTCTCAGCGTCGTCGTTGCAAGCGATTTCGCTGGTCTCTTGCGCACACGCGCGGCGAATGTGCAGCGCGCCGTCAAAGTTGGGCGTCTCAAGCGAAGCCTGCACGCGAGACTCTTGTGCGACATCAAATCGAAACACGCGATCGGGTCCTGATGCGTGGTTCGCACACGAGGCATGAAACCCATCGACGTCGCGCGCGGTGTCCCCCTGCATGGCTTGCCCAAGGGTGAGCGAGGGAGCCTGCTGGCAGAGCTCTTCGGGCGACGGGATATCCTGCGCGGTCGCAGCGAGGGTAAACGCACCCGAGTCATTGCCGAAGCCATCGACCACGACGTAGTAGTCACCGGGCTCAAGCACCTGAACGATGCGTGACCTGCGAATTTGCTGGTCGTCATCGTTACAGGCGACCTCGTTGGCGTTGTTCGGGTTGATCTGCGAGCGTGGGTTGCGACGCCCGTTGCTGGCCGAACACTGGCGCAAAATGTAGATCGCGCCGTCGTACTCTTGCTCGGACGCGAGGGTGACCTGCATGCGCCGTGGGACCCGCATACGGTAGACCAGCTCGGGCGCCTCGCCGTTTGCGCAAGACGCAGAGAGGTGGTTTTGTGCTTGCGAAGTGTCTCCGTTGACCGTCTGACCGAGCTCGAGCGGGAGTGGCTCTCCGCAGGACCCTGCGCCGCCCGCAGCGACGGCCCCGAGGCCGCCTGCGCGAGGCGATGCGGTCTCAGCTCCGCCGCGCCAGCTTGAGAGCGCCACGGCCCCGCCGCCGCTCGCTGCGCGCGCGCTCACCTGAAAAGCGCCGCGCGCGGTGGGACAAAAGCGCAAGCCTGCTTGGGCGTCGTGCACGGTCTCGGTCGCGACCACTTGGCCCTGCGGATTGCTTACGCTGAGCTCGACGTCGCGCAAGCTGTCGGCGCCAAACGCCAAGAACGTGTAGCACCCCACTTCGAGGGTCTGAGAGACACGGAGGGATTGGCCCTCACCGATGTTTCCGTTGCTGATGGCGCCGACTTGCGCGAGACCCTGCGTCACGAGCGCGTTGTGCGCGGCCATCATGCGTGTGTGCGACGTGGCAGAAGACGCAGTGCATCCGGCGATCACGGCGAAGACCGAAGACGCAAACAGGGTGCGAGAGTGGGTGAACTTCACATGGACTCCTGGTGAGGAAATTTGCACGAGATAGAACGGTTTTTCTGCTGCCTTACGTAGGGTCATCCGACGCTGGATCGAGCAGGTTTTGAGACGTTGTGACGGTGGTCCGGACGCTCAACGCAGAGAAGGTACCTTCGACTTCCCATCGTGTGCGCTCGAAGCGCTGAAGATGCCCCCCGAGCTGCAGCCCAAGCCCTTCGAGGGCGAGCGCCAGCGACGCGTTGACACCAAAGTCCTCGTCATACGCGAGGGCCACCCGAAAGCTCCGCGCGCCGTACGCCAAGCGTCGCTGCGCGAGGGCCTGCCAGTGGGGCTCGTGTGCAAACCAGTGCAGCCCCTCGGGGATGCTCGGTTCTCTGGATAAATCCACGTCAAAAGTCTCTTCCCACTGGACCATGCGCTCTTCGCGGTGCGCGCGCCCGGCGTGCTCGCCCAGGTGCAACGGGTCCATCGGGACCTGCACGCTCGCCGACACGCCGCTGCTCTCGCGGTAGCCCTGCATCGCGCGAAGAGACACCCGCTCAGCGCCGAGCGACGCCAGCAAAGTCATGAGTTCACTCACTTTTTCGTCAAACAGCACGCGATGAAAAGCCCCGACGGGGATGTACCGCGCGCTCTGACAGGGATGCACCGCATACGCGTGATCCACCCTCGGATGCCCCGGCGGAAACGCATACGCGCGCACCACCTCGCTCATCGGGAGGACCCTCGCGCCCGCCGCCGCGACACGCTCGACCGCATCGCGCGCTTTGCCCTCAGGGAGCCAGCGCGACACCCCCCGGGCCACCGCACGCCCCACTGCCGAAGTGACAGTCTTGTCTCGGTCCAGCGCGCGCGCAGCCACCGCGGCCCCCAGCACCGCGGGACCCACCAACGGCGCGAGGCTCACCCACGGCGCGAGCCCGTACGCCACCATCGCCCGCGCAGCCGCGCTCGGCGGCTCTTGCGCTTCGGGGCCTACCACGATCACACGACGCTCTGCCGTGGCCGCGGGCTTCTCGCTGTCCGTCTTGTCACTCACCGACGCGACCGCACGGTAGCACTCTTGCGCACAGACAAGCGACCTACCCCGGCCACGGATCTACGCAGCCCGCCCCATGCGTTCAGCCGGCGACGTCGCCGGGTCACGCTCGCTTATGGCGCCGAAGTGATCGGACGCGGGGCACTCGCCGAAGCAGCGGTCCGAGCCGCCGAAAAATACGCGCGCAACCGATACGGGCCTGCCTCGCCCTCTGAGAAGCCGTCGACAAACACCGTGTACGTCCCCGCGTCGAGATCTACGTCGATGTCGCCATCCGCGTCGGCTCTTGTGCCTTCGGCGCACGCACGCGCGTTGGCTTCGTTGGTGCACGCTGCGCGCAGGTAGAGCGCGGGCTCGTAAGGTCTTGCGGTCGAGGTCGCGACGAGGCGCACATGCTGTCGCCGGCGCAGGACAAAGCGATAGAGGTTCTCGGGCATCCGCGTGATCGCGCACCGCGCTTGTTCAATGTCAGCGTTCGCGGTCGTCCCGGTAAATGTGCGTCCGTGCGTGAGCAGCGTCGCGTTGCGGCACGTGCGCTCGACCTCGGCGCTGTCTTCGAACCACGCGTTGAGCGCAAAGCGGCCAAACGCACGCGCGCGCGCCGCCTCGACCACCACGTAGTACGTCCCCGGCGTGAGCGTCGCCTCGATGGGCGAAGGATCGCCAAGCACAACCGCGCGACACGCCACGCTGTTGCTCGCAGTGGTCTCACCGCACGCGCGGACGATCTGCACCGTGAGCCCGCCGGCCTCTTGGAGCGACTCGTCCATCTGGCTAAACCAGAGCTTCAGGGGTCCAAGCGCGGGCACATCCACCCGGTACACAAGGTCCGCCGTGTCTCGCCCGGCGCCACAGACGGTGGTCACGTCGTCGCGCGCTGCGAGCAAATTTCCCTGCACAGTGGTTGTTGTCGAGGCTCGGATCGCGAGCGCCTGCGCGTCTTGGCAGCTGTCACCCGCGACGCCGCTGCCCGCCGCCGAAGCCGTGTCGAGTCGCAGCGTAAATGGGCCGCCCGCGGTGTCGTTGGCGTCGACAAACACCGCGTAGGCCCCTGGCGCGAGCACCGTGTTAATCCGCGAGACAGCCGGGCTGGCAGTGTAGTCGGTACAAGCGATTTCGGCGCTGGGCTCGGCGCACGCGCGGCGAAGATAGAGCGCCCCTTCGTAGCCAGGTGTCTCAAGCGTGGCCTGGACGCGAGACTCTTGGGCAACATCGAAGCGATACACCCGATCGGGGCCCGGCGCGTGGTTCGCGCAGGTCGCCTGAAATCCATTGAGCTCGCCCGTGGTGTCTCCCTGCGTCGGCTGCCCAACGGTGAGCGTGGGCGCACGCTGACAGCGCCCCTCGGGCGAGAGAATCTCGCGCGAGGTCGCCGACAGAGAGAAGGTGCCCGAGGCATCGTCAGCCCCATCGACCACGACGTAGTAGTCGCCTGGGTCAAGCACCTGCACGATACGCGAGCTGCTATTTTGCTGGTCGTCATCATTGCATGCGACCTCGTGGGCGTTGTTCGGGCTGGCCGGCCTCAGTGGGCCCGCCTCGCCATCGACCGCTGCGCAATCGTGCAACACATAGATCGCCCCGTCGAAGGCCTGCTCGGACGCAAGCGTGACCTGCATTCGCCGCGGAATGCTCAGCCGATAGACCAGCTCGGGGGCCTCGCCGTAGGTGCACGACGCGGCGTGATGGTTCTGTGCTCGCGAAGTGTCCCCACGGACCGTCTGACCCATCTCAAGCGCGAAGGGATCACTGCAAGTGCCCACACCTGGCGTCGCCCTTGCTGCAGGAGCAGCCACGCGGATCGCAGCGTCGCTCGTTGCCGCGATCTGCGTGGATCCCTGCTGCGCACGCCCAGGCTCTGCAGCCATCATGCGCGTGCTTGCAGTGGTCGACGACGCAGTGCAGCCCGCGATCCCCGAGAGCAGCGAGAAGACCATAACCGCGCGAGTGTGGATCTGCTTCACAAGAGCTCCTAACGAGTCAAGACGGCACGCAATCAAACACTGCGCAGGGGCTATCGCTTGCCCAAACCCACGCAGTGGATCTCCCCAACGATACAGCGCACACTGTCCCGATTGTGTCTGTATTGGCCCTCATGATGCTGATCGCGCCGCAGTGGTTTGCGCGCCACCAGCCCGCGATCGAGAGCACCGCGGCGAGCATCGAGCGTGCGGCACCCGACGCACAGACCCGTGCACTTTTGCTCGCGATTGACTACCACGAGACCAGCTGGCACACCGCGCGGGGTCGCTTCGCCCCCTTCGGTGTGATGGCCTCGCTGCGCCGCACCATGACCGAAGACGAGATCACCGCGCTGGCCCTGCGCTATCTCGCGATGGGCCGGCAGCGCTGCCGATCTTCTCTCGGGATGCTGGGGTTTTATCACTATGGGCGCTGCCGCGTGCGCACGTTTGAGCGGCGTGAATTGCAGACGTGGCGCCGCTTTGAGCGCCTGCTCACGCACGGTGAGCCCGCTCGCCACCGGTAGCTTGTTGGCGGACAAGCTCGTGTGTGTGCTCCCCTCGCGCGAGCACGCATGAACTTGAGCAAGTACGCACACCCCATCGAGACACTTTTGTTAGCGATTTTGCTAACAGGATGTCCCTCTCGCGTGACCGCAAATCCGACAGTCGAGCCCCCGCCCGCTGCCCCTTTGCAGCCCGACGCGAGCCCCGCAGTCGACGTCGTGAGCCGTGACACAGCAAGCTCAGACAGCGCCGCTGCACCCACACCGCGCGGCCCGCTCAACGTGCTCTACCTCACGATTGACAGCCTACGCTCGGATGTCTTGCACCCCCGCGGAGCGAGCCCTGCAGCGTTTGGAGAAGATCCCGCAGTGATCGCGCCGACCCTCACGGCGCTCGCACGCGAGGGCGTCACTTATACCCACGCGTACGCCGGAAGCTCGTACACCTCGCAGTCGGTGGGCGCGATGTATGGCGGAAGAATTCCCAGCGAATTACCTCGTGATGGCTACTTCTTCGGAGAGTACCGCAACGCGATGCACTCGCTCGCCGAGCGCATCACCGAGGGGGGCGGGCTCGCGTTTGCAGCCCACGCGCACTTCTACTTTGCCCGCGGCGCGTCGGGACTCGAGCAGGGCTTTACCCGCTGGGAGCTCTTGCCAGGGCTTGTGCGCAACCAGACCACCGACGTCGAGGTGACCAGCGAGCGCTTGGTGACCCTCGTGCGAGACGAGCTCACACAAGCGAGCGCGAGCGCAAACCCTTGGTTTTTGCACGCGCATTTCATGGACCCGCACGACCAATACAAGCGCCACGCGGGCGCGCCCACGATGAACACCGCGCGCGGCGCACGTGCGCTCTATCTGCAAGAGGTCTGGTTTACCGACTCGCACCTCGCGGCGCTGCTCACATGGGTAAGAGCGCAACCGTGGGCCGCGCGCACGGCGATCATTGTGTCTGCGGATCACGGCGAGTCGTTTGGTGAGCATGGGCACTTTCGCCATGGATTTTACCTCTGGGAAGAGCTCACGCGGGTCCCGTGGATCTTTGTGATTCCCGGCGCAAATCCACGCACGATCGAGGTCGCACGGAGCCACCTAGACCTCGCCCCTACCGTGCTAGATCTCATGGGTTTGCCCGCCGCGAGCGACCTCCCAGGGCACTCGCTCAGGGCCGAGCTTGAGGGCGGCGACGCCCCCGCGCGTGTCGTGTGGACCGACCTCGCGCAGACCAGCGACAACGACCACTGGCGCGCTCGCATCGACGGATCACTCGTCGCGCTCGCCCGCGGAAACACCAGCAACAGCTTCTATGTGTACGACCTCGCGGTCGACCCCGAAGAGCGCAGCCCGCTGCCTCGCACCGACCCACGCCGTGCCGCCGCGATCGACGCATTTCGCAGCGAAAACGCCCAATGGCACGACCTGCGCCCAGACCAATGGCGCCCGCCCGTCGCTGCACACTGAGCGCTCAGTCAGCAGGTTTTTCGCTGACCGATTGAGCAGAACCTAGACGTTTACAACGTCCCAAATGTCACCCCAGAGCGAGGCTCCACCGTCGATGTAGATCGTCGCGCCAGTGATGTAATCCGCGGCGTCCGAGGCGAGGTAGCTGGTGAGATGCGCGACCTCTTCGCAGGTGCCCAAGCGCCGCGCGGGGGTCTGTCTTTGTGCGCGCTCAACCAGCTCGGGGGGATAGCGATCGGTGCCAGTGGACAAGATGGTCCCAGGCGCGATCGCGGTGACCTGGATGTTAAACGGGGCCCACTCGACCGCGAGCGACTTGGTGAGATTCTCGACCCCAGCGCGCGCGGCACCTGTGTGCGCCATCCCTGGAAATCCCCTAAGAATATTCGCAATAATGTTCACAATGCGCCCGCTCTTTTGCGGGATCATGGCTTGGGTCGCCACCGCGTGCGTGACGTTAAAAGTGCCCACCAAGTTGTTGCGCACCACCGCGTCAAAGCCCTTAGGCTTCATCACCGCGGCGGGCGACGGAAACTGCCCACCCGCGTTGTTAATCAGCACATCAATGCGCCCAAAGCGCGCGATCACATCCGCCACAAACGCGCTCACCGCGTCCGAATCGCGGATGTCACAGCTCGCGTAGTGCGCCTCGTAGCCCTGCGCGATGAGCGCATTGGCGCACTCGACGAGGGGCTCTGTGCGGCGACCGCAGATGGCGATCTTGGCGCCCAAGCCCGCCATTTCCTCGGCGATCGCGCGACCGATGCCGGTGCCTCCGCCGGTGATTAACACCACGCGGCCATCAAACAACCCAGGCCGCAACGGGCTCTTCAACACGCTCTCTGCAGGACGATCGCTCATAGGGCCAAGACACTACCGCGATCGACGTGCGTGAGCGCTAGCGAAGTCGCCCTCAGCGCGAAGGTGTCACCGGCGTGCACTGCACACGCACTTGGCGTGACTGCACACGCGAGGTCCGTCCGGTGTCTCCCAGGGCGACCGTGAGCTCAACGCGCATGAAGTGATTGCAAAGCGTGCGGTTCACGCGCGGTACGCCGCTGTCGGGCCGCTTGCGATACGCGATGGTGCGCGTGCTCCCCGCCGCGATCCGCCCATCAAAGTCTTCGCTAGGCACAGCGTCAAAGTCCACCGAGACACCGTTGTCCGCGACCGCGCGCACATCGCGCACACGAACATCCGCGAGGTCTTGTGCGCCAAAGTGGGAAATTTGCAGGCCAAAATTGATCTCAAGCGCGTCGCTCGCGAGGTCATCGCCGGCAACCAGCGCGCCGCCGATGGTCACTCCCTCGATGTGCAAGCTCATCCCGCTGCGAGGGCGGCCGGCGTCGGGCACGCTCGCGTCACCGTCCATCTCGGTAGAGCCTTGGCCTCCCGCGGTGGTGTTGTTGTCCACTGTCACGGGGGCGCTTGGGTTGCCACTGTTGCATGCGCCTACGAACGCAAGCATCGCGAGTAAAACGCTGTAATTCTTCAGGCCGATCATCCCTGCGCCTCGGTGCTCACCGGCTCTTCGATCGCTGAGATTTGGTAGGGATTGTGCTCCATTGCAGCTTCTCCCCGCGCGACGCGCTCGGCGGCCTCGGACGCCTCAAACTCGGTCTCAAACTCGGCGAGCTCTTTGGAGATCGCGCGGAGCATCCCGCGGCGCTCGTGGTACGGCAAGAACGCTGCTTTAAACCCATTGAGCGCGATCTGCTTGAGATCTTGCAGGCTCAATCCCATTTGAGTGTGCGCGAGCCAGAGCTCTTTGGACACGGTGGTGTCCGTGATCAACCGGTTGTCCGTGTTGATCGTCACGCGGACACCGAGGTCGTGATAGAGCTTGAGCGGGTGGGTCGCGAGGTCTTTGACCGCGCCCGTCTGCACGTTGGAGCTGGGGCAGCACTCAAGCGAGATCCGATGATCGTTGACGTAGTGCAGCAGGTCGCCGTCTTCGCGCAGACGACAGCCGTGCCCGATGCGATGCGCGCCACACACGTGAATCGCTTGTTCGATGGACTCGGGGCCGTACGCTTCGCCCGCGTGAATCGTGATGTTGATGTTGTTGTGCCGGATAAGCTGAAACGCGTCCCTGTGCTTTTTTGCAGGGTGATCGTACTCGGCGCCCGCGAGATCAAAGCCCGTCACGCCGCGACCTTTGTAGGCCACCGCGAGCTCGGCCATCTCAAGCGATGACTCGGGCGAGATGTTGCGGATGCCACACACGATCACGTTGGACATGATCCCGTGATCGACCTGCGCTTCACGCAGGCCATCGAGCACAGCTTCGACCACACGCGAGTGCGACAGGCCCTTGCGGGTGTGAAGCAAGGGCGCATAGCGCACCTCCATGTAGCGGACGTTCTCGGCGGCGGCGTCGGCGGCGAGCTCATACGCCGCGCGAAAGAGCGACTCTTGCGTCTGCATCACGCGCAGGGTGATGTCGAAGGCTTCGAGGTATTTGACCAGCGAACCGGTCTTTTCGCCGCAGTGCATCGCACGCGCAAGCGAGGGCGGATCGTGCGCGGGCAGCTCGACGTTGTCTTTGCGCGCGAGATCAAGAATGGTCTCAAGCCGAAGCGAGCCATCAAGGTGCACGTGCAGGTCGGTCTTAGGCAGGCGCTGAATGGCTTCGAGAGAGAGTCTTCCCATCGGAGACGGGTAGCCGATTCGCAAGGCATTTGTCCAGCGAACACCGTAGACCCTGGCAAACCGAGCGGCCCCGAGAGCTACCCGGCTACGTCGCCGTCCGCGTCTCGCAGCACCTCGTCAAGCGACGTTGCGCGCATCGCGCGCAAGATCCACCGCTGGATCGTTGGGACATCCGTCACTCTCTCGATCAACGCGTCGTGCGCAGCGCTCAGCGCCCAGCCGCGCGCCGCGATCACCTGACGCAAGACCACCAACGACGCACGCGCTTCACCGCGCGCTTCACCGCGCGCTTCACCGCGGGCTTCACTCTCCTGACGAATCGCCGCGACCTTGCGGTCGTACGCCTCTTTCATTTCTTCAAATCGCATCCGAACCTCCCGTTGCGCGCCGCGTGCCCCGGACATTTCGGGGAGCTCGCTCGCGACGCGGGCAAAAACCGGCGCGAGCAGCGGAATCTCCCACGCATTGTTTGGTAGTTTTTCGTGATCTGCAAGCGCGCGAGAGAGCACGCGCCCCCGCCCCATCAACCGCAGAAAGAGCGTCTCTCGGGTCTCTGGCAGCTCACTGAGCACAACGACCCTCGGAGCGCTCGCAAGCGGCGAGAGATACACCCCAGAGCCCCAGCTCGCCTGAGCCTTGAGCCGCCAGTGTCGGATACCCATCGTCGGTCTCCCGGGAGAGATCACCCAGAGAACTCGCTTGCGTTGTTGCTTCGCACGCAGCATCGCCGCGCGCGCCATGCACTGCTCTAAGTGCCACAGCGTTGGGACTTTCGCGTAGGCCTCAATCACGCAAGCGCTGCAGCCCATTCGCCCCAGCAAACCTCGCTCGCCCAACAGCGTTGTGTCTTTGAGCGGGTCGATCACCGCGTCGGCAAACAACGTCTCAAGGGTCAGCGACTCTTCGAGTCGGACCTCGCAACAGACCCCGAGCAGCGCGTCCATCAGCGCCTTGGCGATTCGGTCAAACGGCGTCCCCATCGGTAGTGCGCAACACAATGCAACGCTGAGACCAGCTAAGAACGCTCGAGATTTCAGGTACTTAGCTCACGTACCATGGCGGTCCTCCAGGGTGGCCCCATCCGCGGCCATGGCACACCGCCACCCACTCAAGCCACGTGATTCTTGGTACGGTCCCCACCGTTGAGGAGGTCACATCGATGAGTGCGTTGTTGCCAGGGGATCGTCTCGCGTTGCTCACATCCGGCGGAGACGCCCCCGGGATGAACGCCGCCCTCCGCGCCGCGGCCAAGGTCGGCGGCGCCATGGGCTTTGACGTCGTGGGCGTCGAAGATGGCTACGTCGGGCTCATGGAGGGGCGCGTGAGGTCCCTCGATTTGCGCACACTCGATGAAGCCTCACGGCGCGGAGGGACGCTGCTCGGGAGCGCACGATCCAAAGTGTTTCCCACGGCCGAAGGGCAAGCCCGCGCGCGCGAAGTCATCGTGCGAGAGAACCTCGCGGGCTTGGTCGTCATCGGCGGCAATGGCTCCCTCGCGGGTGCACGTAGCCTCCGCGACGCCCCCACGGCCCGCGGAACGCTCCGCGTCGCAGGGATCCCCGCGTCCATCGACAACGACCTCGCCTGCACCACCATGGCCATCGGCGTAGACACCGCGATGAACACCATCGTCGAAGCGTGCGATCGCATCGCGGACACCGCCAGCGCGCACCGCCGCACGTTTGTCGTCGAAGTGATGGGCCGCGATTGCGGCTACCTCGCGATGACCTCGGGCGTGGCAGCGGGCGCCGACGCGGTGCTCGTCCCCGAGATCGGCAAGAGCGAAGAAGCCGTGATCGAGCAGGTCGTCGGCATCATGGTCAACGCCTACCAGCGCTTTAACGCCAAGCGTCGCGTGCTGGTGATTAAAGCCGAGGGCGTCAAGATCGACAGCAACGCGCTCAAAGAAGGCATCGAGCGAGCCGTCGCCACACAACTCCCCGACGTAGACACCCGCGTCACCGTGCTGGGACACGTGGTCCGCGGAGGTACCCCGAGCGCGTTTGACCGCTTGCTCGCCGCGCGATTGGCCCACGGCGCGGTGCGCGCACTCGCCGACGGGCTGCACGACGTGATGGCCGGCTGGATTGGCCCCGGCGCGATGCCCAACGCGCACACCACGCTCAGCGCACACGACCCGTACATTGTACTCACACCGCTCGATGCAGTGCTCCGCGAGACGCAGCGCTTGATGAACGGCGAGAGCGAGGTCGCCCAATGGCGCCGCAGGATCTTCTCTGAGATCGAGCCTATCTTGGCCCGCTAGCGCACCCGGCGACGTCGCCGGATGAGACGTCAGAAGAACGAAAATCGCTGAAAATCACACATATTTTCCTGACCATTGTAAGATAACCATGTGGTCACCAAGAAAATCCGGTCTACCCCAGTGGCCAAGACCAAGCCCGAACGCTCCGCGCCCATTCGCCGCAAACCATCGGCCGCAGTGCTTCGCGCCGCAGCAGATGCGCGCGCGCTGTTGCACTGGCGATCTCAGCTGCCCGAACCCACCGAGACCGAGCGAGTAGCACTCTTGAGCCACTTCAGCGTGGCCCAATGCGAGCTCGCCTCGACCCGAATCAGCACCGAAGATCTCGCACGCGAGGCACGCATGTTCTTGCTCTTGGCTGCACCATTAGTCAGCGAATACGCTCGCCGATTGCGCTACAGCGTCACCCGGCTGCGCTTCGTCTTTGACCTCTTGCACGCGCTGGACAACCCCACCGAACGCGCGAATATGCCCACACCCGACGCCCTCGCCCTCGCCCACGAGAAGCTCGCCCGCAACGCACGCCAAGACGCGCTCGAAGACCTCGCGCTCATCGCCGGCGCCGATGCAGCCATGCTGGCCTCGATCGAGCAATCGCGCACCATCACCGGCGAATCCGGCGGCTGGATGGACTCACTCAAGGCCCTGGCGGCGCTGGGACAGCTGTGGCTCACACACGACCCAACCGCCCGCACCCGCGCGCTGTTGCACGAGATTAAATCCAGCGATTTTGCTGCGTATCTCGCGTCCGCGCTCCCGACCGCCCCGGCCCCCAGCCCCGCGCGTACGCTCAAAGGGCGCCTCGTGCTTGAGCTCTGGCTCTTGGATAGGGCCCTCCAGGGACGACGCGCCCGCGCAGCGAAGCTCCCGCTTGTTGCGCTCGAGCCCGCGCTCCGCCGTGTGCTCCGTAGAGCTCAGGCTCGGCGCGATCTTCCCCTCGGTTAGCGTGTACCCGGCGACGTCGCCGGATGATCACTCAGGCGCGCTCGATCAGGCCTGCGGCGCCCATGCCACCACCGATGCACATCGTGATAATCGCGTAGCGACCATTGCGACGACGCAGCTCGTGGATGGCCGTCGCGGTGAGCTTGGCGCCGGTGCATCCGAGCGGATGCCCCAGCGCGATGGCGCCGCCGTTGACGTTGAGTTTTGCAGGGTCAATCTCAAGCGTGCGCTGGCAATAGACCGCTTGGCTGGCGAAGGCCTCGTTCATCTCGAACAGGTCAATGTCCGAGATCTTCAGGCCATGGCGCTTGAGCAATTTGGGCACAGCAGCGACAGGCCCGATGCCCATGATGTCCGGCGCGACGCCCGCGACCTGAAAGCCCCTGAAGTACGCCAACGGTGCAAGTCCCAGCGCTTTTGCACGCGCTTCGCTCATCACGACCGACGCTGCGGCGCCGTCGCTCAACGGTGAAGCGTTGGCCGCGGTGACGCTGCCCTTGGCGTTAAACACCGGCTTGAGCGTCGCGAGCTTCTCGAGCGTCGTGTCTCCGCGGACAAACTCGTCGGTGCGAAAATCAAAGTCCGCCGAGCTGCCATCGGGCAAGTACTTCGTAGCTTTGACCGTGCAAATTTCGTCGTCAAATCGACCCGCAGCTTGCGCAGCTGCAGCTCGCTGGTGCGAGACCACCGCGAAGCGATCTTGGTCTTCGCGCGTGATCTGAAACCGCGACGCGACGTTCTCTGCGGTGATCCCCATGGGGGTGTACACCTCGGCGACGCGCGCCATCGCCTCGGGTGACGCGCTGAGCTTGTTGCCCGTCATGGGCACCATGCTCATCGACTCGACACCGCCCGCGATCACCACGTCGGCGTTGCCCGACGCGATGCGCTCAGCCGCCTGCGCGATCGCCTGCAATCCAGACGAGCAAAAACGGTTGATGGTCATCGCCGAGCTCTCGACCGGCAGACCTCCGAGCAGGCCCACCACGCGCGCCACATTGAGCCCTTGCTCACCCTCGGGCATCGCGCATCCAAGAATCAAATCGTCCACTTCGCCTGGGTCCAGTCCCGGAACCCTCGCGAGCAACGCGCGCACTACCTGTCCTGCCAGCTCGTCCGGTCGCGTTTGTGCGAGTGCACCTTTGTGTGCACGGCCGACGGCGCTGCGGATCGAAGCCACGATCACGGGCGTGTTCATTGTCGTTGTCTCCTATCAAAATCTTTGTAAAAAACCAGCATGACCGCGGACTCTTAGTTACGCAGCGGCTTGTTGTTCATGAGCATAAACTGCATGCGCTCTTGCGATTTGGGCTCGCCACACAGCGACACAAACGCCTCGACCTCGAGCTCGTGCAGCTTCTCTTCGGTCACCGGCTCGACGTGTCCGCCCTTGCCGCCACACAAGATGTTGGCCACCTTGCCCGCGATCAACGCGTCGTGCGCGCTCGCCTGGCCGCCATCGACCAAGGTGCGCACCATCATGTCGAGCGTCGCGATCCCGCTCGCGCCGGGGAGCTTGTATGCCTTGGGCGCCGGGGGGATCCAGCCGCTCTCGGCAAGACCAATCGCCCGCTGTTTTGCCTCATAAAAGTGCCGCGCGCGGTCAAAGCTCACGCCGTCATTTTTGCGAAAGTACCCGAGCTCTTGCGCTTCGGCTGCGCTGGTCGCGACCTTGGCCAGCGCGATGTTCTTAAACACCTGCGTCACGATCGCGTAGCTGTCGACCGCGGCGCCCTCAGGGATGCCCTCCATCGCGCGCCACAAGAGCCCCGCCGTGCCGCCGCCCGCGGGCACCAAGCCCACGCCGACCTCGACGAGCCCCGCGTACGTCTCTGCCGCGGCCTGCACGTTGTTGGCACCGAGGCACAGCTCAAGGCCACCACCAAAGGTAAACCCGTACGGCGCTGCGACCACGGGGACCCGCGCGTTCTTCATGCGGAGCGCGCCCTTTTGCAGCTCGCTCGCCATCAGGCGGATGCCCTCCCACTCGCCCTGCATCGCCGCCGCGACGACCGCAAAGAGGTTGGCGCCCACGCAGAAGTTATCGCCTTCGTTAAAGAGCAAGAGCGCGCGACCATCACGCTCTGCGCGGTCGACCGCTTTGTGAATCATCGTGATCACGTGCTGGTCAATGCTGTTGCTCTTGGTCTTGTGCGTCAGCGCAAACACGCCATCGCCGGTGTCCCAGAGCGTCGCGCCCTCGTTCTCTTCGAGCACCGTGGTGCGCACGCTGCTGTACGCGCGCGTCCGCACGTCGGTAGCGCGCACGACGTACTCGCTCTTGGTGGGATCCCACACGCGCCCATCGGCCGCGTAGAAGGTCTTGGCCCCCTTGGCGAGCATCGTGTCAATCCACGCCGGAAGCTCTCGCCCTTCGGCCTTCATGCGCTTGCAAGACGCTTCAAGCCCGATCGCATCCCAGGTCTCAAACGGACCAAGATCCCAGTTGTAGCCCCAGCGCATGGCGTCGTCGACGGCCCAGAGAGTGTCGGCGATTTCGGGGATGCGCTTGGCGGTGTAGACCAGCGTTTGAGCCAGTGTCTTCCACGCGAACTGTCCCGCGGGGCCCTCGTCTTTGAGCAGGGCGCGCACGCGCTCGCCGCTGTCTTCGAGGTCCCGCAGGCCCTTGACCACGGACTGGATCGCCGGGTTCTTGGTCTGCGCGCGGTACTCGTGGGTGTACGGGTCGTAGGTCTCGCGCGATCCGTCTGAAGCTTTGCGGTAGAAACCGCTCTTGGTCTTGTTGCCCAAGAGCTTCTTCTCGATCATCCCGGTGATGTACGCGGGCAGCGCAAACACATCGCGCGACTCGTCGTCGGGGAGCCCGTCAAAACAGTTCTTCGCGACGTGCGCAAAGGTGTCGAGGCCGACCAAGTCCGCAGTGCCAAACGCCGCGCTCTTGGGGCGACCGAGCGGCGAGCCCGCGATCGCGTCGACGTCTTCGGGCGTCAGCTGGTCTGCGATCATCTGGTGGATCGCCGCCATCATGCTGAACGCGCCGATGCGGTTGCCCACGAAGTTCGTGGTGTCTTTGCCGAGGACAATGCCCTTGCCGAGGGAGTTCTCGCCAAAGGATTTTACGCGGTTAAACACTGCCGATTGTGTGTCAGGACCGACCACGAGCTCGAGCAGCTTCATGTACCGAACGGGGTTAAAAAAGTGCATCACCAAGAAGTGCTCGCGAAAGCGCTGCGAGCGGCCTTCGAGCATGTCTTTGATACGCAGCCCCGAGGTGTTGCTCGCGACGATGGTCTCGTCGCCCACGATGTTATCGAGCTTCTCAAAGAGCGAGCGCTTGATGTCCAGACGCTCGACGATGGCCTCGATCACGAGGTCACACTCGCTGAGTTTTTGCAGGTCGTCGTCAAAGTTGCCCACGGTCACAAGCGACGCACGCGAGGGGTGCATAAACAGCGCGGGGCGGTTCTTGGTCGCCTTCTCAAGACCACTGGCGGCAAACCTGTTGCGCGCTGCAGGGTCACTTTTTTCTGCCTCGGTCAACGTCGGGGGGACGATGTCCAACAACAAAACCGGAATGCTCGCGCTTGCGAGATGCGCAGCAATCCCGCTGCCCATGACGCCGGCACCCAGCACGGCGACACGTCGAATTGGCCTAGCCATCAGAGAACTCTCCTTACGGTTGTGCACGCCCGTACGAGCCCGTGAACTTGGCATTTCGCACCACCGATCACGCGCTCTCAAGCGGCGGTTGGCATCCTGGCGCAGTGTCCCCCACACGGCAACGGTCAACCGCGAATGAATGGCGATTCAGTACCGTGCGCGCAATCTTTTCGGCTTTTCTGTCAGCGAACCCGGACGCGCAGACCCGGCTGCTCTTCGGTCGGAAACACCGCCGTCCACCCCGCGGGCAGCTCGGGCGGCGCCCACTCAAAGAGCCACCGGGCGTCCCTCGGCGCGAGATTGATGCACCCGTGCGAGCGCTGCACACCAAACCGGTCGTGCCAGTACACCCCGTGCAGGGCCTGATCGTTGTGAAAGAAAATCACCCACGGCACGCGCTCGACCGAGTACAGCCTGGTCGCTGTGTCCAGCGTCGGGTCGTCCGCGTTGCTCATGTCCGTGGTCGCCAGCTTGACCCACGCGCGAAACTCACCGCGGGCCGTGTCAAACCCTCGGCGCCCGGTCGAAGTGAGCGTGACGTACACTGGCCGCTCGCCCTCGTACGCGACCATCGTCTGCGAGGCGACATCCACGTCGACCCAGCGCTCGCCCACGCGCAAATCCCTCGGGATTCTCGCCCCATTCGCGACGTGCACGTGCGTCCGATTGATCCACCCGCGTGGGGTCTGCCACAGGGTCTGCCCGTGCAGCGTGACCACATCCACGGCGACCAAGAGCTCGCGCGCTTGCACGCTCTCACTCGATGCGCCGCGCCCCCCCCGCACGGCCTGCTGCGCGGTGGGCCATAAGAACGCTCTTCGCTTGGCAAATCCCACGCGATCTGCGCTCGGAATGCTCGCATCAATCAGCGCCCCTTGCCATTCACTGGGGCGGGCCGAAATAAGATCTCTCTGGGCGATCCAGCGGGCCGACGCGGTCTGCACCCAGCGTTGGCCTCCGAACCGCTGCACCGAGGTCACGGCGACGCCCATCGAGCGCTCGAGCTCTTCGGTCCAGTCGTCGTTGAGGGCGTCTTGCTGCGAGCGAAACGTGTGCACGCCCGAGTGCGCCGCAAACGAGTAGTCATAGGGCAGCCACGCGCCCTCGCGCAGCACCGGGTGCACGGCTCCGGTGGGGGCATGCGCGCTGGTCTCTACCACCGCCTGACAGATCCACGCCGAGGGCGCCACGCGGATCCAGCGCGTCGAGCACCCCGGCCCCACCGCGGCCTCGAGCGCGGGGAGATAAGCATCGAGCGCAGCGGTCCCCCGGCGCGGAGAGTTTACGTCCGGCCGCGCGCGGATGACTTCGCCCGCACGCACCACGCGCACCGAGCGCACCCCTGTGCCGACCACGGCGTGCGCGCCCACGCCGACCGGCGTCCTCGGGAGGGGCTCGGACGAGATCGTGATGGTAGCCCGCTGCGCGGCCCGCGCTGGCGCAGGGACAGCGCGCTGTACACGCTGTGACCATACGTCATGGGGGAGCGCCATCGCGGACAGCATCACGGTGCCAACCAGGGCGCTCACTCGTCGCTGCAGAACAGTCATGCTGCCATGGCGCCTAGCATGCGACGTTGACCATAGCGAGTTTGCGACGTAGCCACGCGCTCACTCCAGACACACGATGCGCAAAAGCCCCCCTTCAAGCCCCCCGACGTACGACTGCATGACCTGCGGGGCGTGCTGCTGCAACTCGCGCGAGAACATCGCCGAGGGCTACCGAGACTACGTGCAGGTCACGCGAAGAGACTCACTTTTGCGTGATAAATCGCAGATCAAATCGCTTGCCGTGGTCAACCGTGCGGGCGAGATTCATCTGCGCTTGGTGGGCGAAGAGCAGCGATGCGTCGCCCTCTCTGGGACGCTGGGAGCCTCGGTCTCGTGTGACATCTACGCGCTGCGTCCGACGGGATGCCGCAAGGTCGAGGCTGGCGATTCGTACTGCCGACAGGTCCGCCGCGAGCGAGGTATCGATCGCACAAGGCCTGTAAAATCACAGCTCGAATGAGCTAGTAGGTCGAACCAAACGTCCCTGGGTTGACCGTGCCATCGAAGCCAAAGCCCGCGCGCGCTTCGCCAAATCGGCTCCGAAACTGCACATCTCCGTCCACGCGAAACGGCATCCCAGCCGAGGCCATGTTGGTCTGAATTTGGACGGTCCCCACGCTCTGTTGTCCGTAGTTTCGTGCAGAGACGGCAGCGAGAATCGCCGGGATATTTGCCCCCGAGAGCGCGACATCCACCAGCAACACCAGGGGCCTGCGTGCGGGCATCATTTGCGAAAAAGTCGCGTCCGCGCGCCCCAGCGATTGGCCCTGGATCGAGAGCTGCGCGTGGAGCTGTGTCGCGTAGAGCGCGAAGGTGTTTGGGTTGTACCCGACGAGCTCAACACGCATCACGATGGCGCCGCCGTTGCCTCCCATAAACTGCACCGCGCGGGCCTGAATCTGTGGTGACTCGATCACCTCGGGCATCGCCGAGCTCATCACGCAGCCGGGGGTCGCGACAGCGAGCGTGCCGAGCATGAGCACGCGAAGAAGCGAACGACGAGCGAGTGATGCCATGGGATTCGGTCATCCTACGCTCAGTCGGCGTCAAACGTTTCCTTGTTCGCGGGCGAACAACACGCCATGAGTGGTTGATGGACCCCGAGCGTGAGCCCGCCATCGCCTCAGCGCGTGCCGCTTTGCTGAGCTTCTACGATGCGCATCGTCGCGCGATGCCCTGGCGCGAGAGCCAAGATCCCTACGCGATTTGGGTGAGCGAGGTCATGCTGCAACAGACCCGCGTCGAGACCGTGATCCCATTCTACGAGCGATTTCTCAGGCGATTTGCGACCGTCACGGCGCTCGCTCAGGCCGACGAGGCCGACGTCCTGGCCCTGTGGGCGGGGCTAGGGTACTACCGCCGCGCGAGGCTCTTGCACGCGGGCGCCAAGGCGGTGGTAGCGCGCCACGAGGGCAAGGTCCCCAGCGATGTCACCGCGCTCAAGGCCCTCCCCGGCGTCGGCGCGTACACCGCGGGAGCCATCGCGTCGATCGCGTTTGGCCTGCGCGAACCCGTGCTCGATGGCAACGTCGAGCGTGTGCTCTCTCGCTGGATCGCCCTCGAGGGCGACCCCATGGCCCCCGCGCAGCGCAAGGTGCTCTGGGCGCTCGCTGGGCGCTTTGCGGACAACCCACGCCCTGGGGACACCAACCAAGCGCTCATGGAGCTCGGCGCTACCCGCTGTCTACCTGCAAATCCACAGTGCTTACTCTGCCCTTTCGCCAAATCCTGCGCGGCTCTCGCGCTGGGGACGCCCGAGCGGTTTCCCGAGAAGCCCAAGAAAGCACCGCCACGGACCGAGCGCTGGGTCGCCTATGTGATGTGCGATCCGCGAGGATTTTGGCTGGGTCCCGCTCCGAGCACCCTCGACCGCTGGACCGGCATGTTGCTCCCGCCGATGGTGCGCTTAGACGCAGACCAGGCCCCCGAAGAGATCGCCCTCGCGGGGATGATCCGCCAAGAACCCTTGGGCACAGTCACGCATATTCTTACGCACGCGCGCATGCAAATCACTGTGTTTTTGGCCACGGATCTCAAAGAGTCCGCTCGCCCCCTCGTAGGCGAGTGGGTCGCGCCGGGCGAGCTCGATGCGCGCGCGATCCCCAAGGTTACGCGCGTTATCTTGGCCCAGGCTCAAGAGGCCATGCGCAAGATCTCGTCGGCCTCGGCGCGGACCAAAGACTCAATTCGTGAGCGAAAAGGCCGGGCGATAAAGGGAAGCTCGAGCGCTAGCTCCACGTGAGTGTCACTCACAACGAGCCACCCAGAGCCTCCCCGCGCGGTCGCCTCGGCGCGGTCCTCGGTCACCCAACGGTAGCTCTCGGCGATGCCCCACGAGGGATGTCTTGCGTGCCAATAGGCCACGCGGACTTCGATCCGTCGGCGCATTTCTACTAGAGAAAGTGCGTGAGAAAACTTCCAGGTGAGCTTCATATCGCTCGTGGCAGATAGCACAGTTAGCTCACTCCGATGTGCGCGGACTCGTCGCCTTGAGCGTGAGATTGCGCCGCAGGCTCTCGACCGTCTCGGTCCAAATCCGCGCGAGCGAGTGCGCTTGGTCGAGGTCACTGCCTGACTGTGGGAGCGCGAGGTCAAACACCCGCACATCGGGCTCGTCGCTGGGAAGCTCGTCTGCACCCAATCGCTGCGCCATCGTGAGCATGGCCTCGTTGGACGCGAGGACATCCATGCGAAAATGAGTGATCCCGCGCTCACGTGCAGCCAGCGCCAGCGTCGACAAGAGCGCGCGCCCGAGGCCCTTGCGCTGGGCGTCGTCGGTGACCGTAATCGCGACCTCGGCGGTCGAGCTGCCGGGCGTGACACGAATAAATCGCGCCACGGCGAGCCCCTGCTCTAAGCGCAAATCCGCAGTCGCAGTGGTCGCGACCAGGGCAAAGTGATCGGTGCCGTCCGGCGTCGTGAGGTAGTCAAGCTGGGCCTCTGTGAGGTCCCCGAGGTCCGCAAAGAACCTGAAGAACCGCACGCTCGGTGAGAGCTTGCGAAAACCTGCGCGGAGCTCCTCGCGGTCCTCGGCGACGAGCGGCCGAAGAGTGATGGGCAGCGAGCCATCACTGGGCTCAAACACCGCACGAAAATCAGGCCCAAACACAAGCCCGTCGGCCGCGCGGAGGCGCACCGCGGTCGCCTCAAAGCTCTCGATGCTGTCTGCAGTCTCACTCGAACGCGCTCCGTCGTTGGCTGCCGCTACGAGCCCGTCTGGGAGCACCTCGCCCGTCTCTCGAATGCGCACACTGCTCATCGTTGGCCTGCTTTCTACTCTGTTTAGCGTTAGCCTCTCTAACGCGACGCGTCAAGCAGCGGTCCTGCGACAAACGCATGGACAGACAAAGGGTTGCGCGTGCGGTTGTGAGGTTGCGTTGGGCGCAAGACAAGGTACCTTCGGCACAGGTCTTCTCCTTGGTGGTGGCGGAGCGGAGTGATCACCTGACCTTTGGGTACACGACGCTCAACGCGTGGTCTCACAACCACCGGGTGTGCAGCCCTACACAACGACTGTTGCGACTAACGACCTCGCAACGGTCACGTCACAGAGCCCATCCGAGGTGTCGCTCTCAGAGCCTGGATGACCTGTTGTCCCCACTTGGTCGTTGTTCTTTGTTCAGCTCGCCTACCGAGCCATCGCAGACGATGCACGGTTGCGAGTATTTTACCGGACTCCCTACGTAGGAGCGCGATCCATGAATGGTGGTCGTCCCCGCAAAGCGCGCGGCACTCGTCCCAAGACCCAGAGTTATCACAGCGACTCGATGCTCGAAGCCGAAGGCCTCAAGCCCAAAGCACGCAAACCCAAGCTCGAATCGCTGCTCACCCAGAGCCCCGAAGCCGCCGAAGCCGTACGCAAAGCCGCCCTCGCTGCGGCCGCGCCGCGCGTGGTCGCGCCCGTGCGTCCTACGCTTGTCGTAACACCCCCCGCGCCAGCCCCCGTGGCGGCGGTCCCCTCAGCGGCTGCGCTCGACGCCATGAGCAAAGACATGAGCGCGACAGACCTGCTCCCGACGCGCAAATTGGCTAAGAAATTTGCACGCGAAGAGATGTACGCGCGCTTGCTCAAGGCCCAAGGATCGCAGCCCATCACCACCGCCGTGGACTCTTTCTTTGCAGCGGGCCACGAGCTCGACGAAGAAGACGACGCCGCGTGGGTGCAAGTGCTCGAACATCGCGATGAGACTCGCGTCCGCGAGGCCATTGACAAGCTCGCCCAACGAGCGACCAGCAAGCTCGCGATGCACCGCTTGGTGCTCTTGCAACGCTTGCGTCGCATCGAAGAGAGCGGCGATGAGCGCGAGACCCGCGAGGCCGCTGCGGTGTTTCGCCAGCGGGTTCTCTAGCGTTTTGGCTGGTTAGGCCACCTCGAGCGTCACACCCCGAAGCCACTCGCGTCGGTCCGCGAGCTCTTGATCCGAGTAGAGCCCCGCCTCGGTGAGCGTCGCCTCGCGCACCTCGCCGGTCTTGCCATCCCGCACGCGCAACGTGAGCAGACCGTTCGAGGCCACGTCGAGCGCGACCTCGACCAAGGTCCCATCTGCGAGCGGCTGATCAAAGCGAAACACATACGAGCCCGCGAGCGTGGCTTCGGCCTCAGTGCGCCCTTCGTACAGCGTCACCGGCACGTTGGGCCCACCGCTGAGCCTAAAGGTCTCTCGCCCGGTGAACGGCGTCGGGGTCTGCGCGGGCACCAGCGTCCGGAGCACCCTGCGCTTTCCGTTGGGCGCCGTGGGATCGGGCACGTGCGCGGCCACACTAAACGCGTCCGGGAGCACTCCTCGGATCTCCATCGGCAGCGCCTTGCGGTCGCCCGCCAGCGAGGCCCCGTACATCGCCGCCCCAGTCGCGACAATGGTCTGCGGATTGAGCGGGTGATCCATGTCGTCAAACACCACCTGCACGCGCCCCGGCGCGCGCTCTTGCATGCGCACTTGCACGGCGTACAGCTGCGAAGAGCCCCCGGTCAGCAGCACGCGGTCGATCTCGCCCCACTGCAGTTGTGCTCGCGCGAGCGCTTGGTCCGCGCAGTCCACGGCGCGGTCAATGTCGCCGCTGATCCAGCGGCTGAGCTCGCCAAGGTCCACCTCGATTTGCTTGTCTTCGCCAACGATTTCGCTCGATTCCATGCGGATCCATTTGCGCCGCGAGCGCTTCCACGGAGAGACCTCGGCGCGAAGATCTTGGTTGAGCTCGATCTTTAACTGCTCTGCTGTCTCGAGCAGCTTCTCGCGTGATCCCTCGTTGACTTGCGCGAGGGTGAGGCCCTCATAGCCGCTGATTTCGCAGTACTTTTCGAACAACCGGTCGCGCACCTGCTCGTCAATCGCGAGCCCGCCAAGCTGCACGCCGTACGAGTCCAGCGCGCGGATGCTCACCCCATTGTTGGCATCACGCACACGCTGCATCACGGTGACATCGAGCGTTCCGCCGCCAAAATCAAAGACCAAGAACGTCTTGACCCCGCCCTGTACGCCCGCCGAATCGAGATCATCGTGCAGCCCATACGCCCACGCCGCCGCGTCGGGCTCAGTGACCATCCCGCGCACCACCAAGCCCGCCATCGCCGCAGCCTGCGCGGTCGCTTGCTTTTCTCGCGTGCGAAATCGCTGCGGATGCGCGATCACCACCCCGTCCATCGGCGGCGCACCGGGCACCCTCCGCACGTGCTCTGCGAGGGCGCGCAAGATCGTCGCGGACACGTCCGTCGCCCAGAGCTCGCGCGAGCCCACCCTCCACGGAGGCCCTCCGGGCACACGCGTGCGCACGCCGATCGCGTTCTTCGCGCCGCGCACGAGCGTGAGGTGCGACGGCGCTTCGTCTGCATCGCCCACCAAGCGCCGGTACGCATCGCGTGCGCTCTTGCCCACCAACACACGCGCGCCATGGGCTGTCTGTTCGTACAAGACTACCGATGCGAGCGTGCGGCCAGAGCCCTCTAAGGGCACCACCGCGCTGCGCCCTTCGGCCACATAGGCCATCGCGCAGTACGTCGTGCCAAGATCGATTCCGTAGATCGCCATCCGAGTTGCGCGAGAACATACTCTCGATTGGTGCGGTACAGTCGCGCCCCATGCTGCCCGTACGCATCGCCCCGTCCATTCTGTCCTCTGACTTCTCACGGCTCGGTGACGAGGTCCGCGCCGTGGACCAAGCAGGCGCCGACTGGATCCACGTGGACGTGATGGATGGGCGCTTTGTCCCCAACATCACCATCGGCCCGCCCGTCGTCCGGGCAGTGCGAAAGAGCACGAAAAAACCAGTCGATTGTCACCTGATGATCATGGAGCCCGAGCGGTACATCCAAGATTTCGCCGACGCGGGCGCGGATATTATTTCGGTGCACCCCGAGGCCACCGTGCACCTCGAGCGCACGCTGCAGTCCATCCGCGCGTTGGGCAAACGTGCAGGCGTCGTGCTGAACCCAGGCACCTCCCCGAGCGTGCTCGAGTATGTGCTGCACTGCACTGATTTGGTCTTGCTCATGAGCGTCAATCCTGGGTTTGGTGGCCAAGCGTTTATCCCGCAGGTGCTGCCCAAGGCGCGCATCGTGGCCGAGATGATCGCGCAGTGCCACCACCAGATTGACCTGCAAATCGACGGAGGGATCACCGCAGAGACCATCGGCCATGCCCGCGCGTGTGGCGTCGATTGCTTTGTCGCCGGCAGCGCGATCTACGGCAAGCCCGACTACGCCCACGCGATCACCGCCCTGCGCCGAGGCGCCGAGGCCCACTCGTGAACGACAAGAGTGACAAGGGCCCGCGCCCAGGCTTTGAGACCGTGTACGTGGGCGACCGCGCGACGGCACGCAGGCTCCGCAAAGGTCGCGTGCTCATCGTCGATGGCCCCGACCGCGGAAAGCTCTTTGAGCTGGATAAACCCAGGATCACCGTGGGTCGCTCGAGCATCTGTGAGATCAAGCTCGCGGACCGAAGTGTCTCGGGCTCGCACGCCGAGTTCGAAGCCAACGAAGCAGGCTTTGTCGTGCGCGACCTCGGCAGCACCAACGGGGTCTTCTTGGGCGAAGCCCGCCTGCGCGAGGCCGTCGTCCCCGTCGGAACTCGCCTCCGCATGGGCACATCCACCCTGCAAATTGTCCCGGCGGATGGCGTCGTCGAGGTCCCGCTCTCGACCGAAGATCGCTACCACGACATGGTCGGCCGCTCGGTCGCCATGCGCCAAGTGTTTGCACAACTCGAGCGCCTCGGCGCCAGCGACGTCACCGTCTTGATCAACGGCGAGACCGGCACAGGCAAAGAGCTCGTCGCCCGCGCCCTTCACAAAGCCTCGCGCAGAGCCAAAGGGCCGCTCGTGGTCCAAGACTGCTCGGCCATGCCGCAGAACCTCGTCGAGAGCACGCTGTTTGGCCACGAGCGGGGCTCTTTTACCGGCGCGTCCGAGCGCAGAGTGGGCGCGTTTGAGCAGGCCCAGCACGGGACGCTCTTTCTCGACGAGGTGGGCGAGCTGCCCCTGGACCAACAGTCTAAGCTCTTGCGCGCGCTCGAAAACCGCGAAGTTCGCCGCGTCGGTGGCACCCAGACGATCGCCGTAGACGCCCGCGTGGTCGCCGCGACCAACCGAGATCTCCGCCAGATGGTCAGCTCGGGGACCTTTCGCGAGGACCTCTATTATCGCCTCGCCGTGGTCACCGTAGAGCTGCCGCCGTTGCGCGCGCGTCGCGAAGATATTCCGCTGCTAGCCATGACCCTGCTCGATCGCTTTTGCGAGCGAAATCCCACGCTCGGCGCCAAAGTCTTTGACGCCAGCGCCATGGGACGGCTCTTGTCTCTGCCCTTGCCCGGCAACGTACGCGAGCTCCGCAATCTCATCGAGCGGTCCGCGAGCCTCGCCGACGGCGCAGAGATCTCGCTCAGTGATCTCTTGCCCGCGGGCAACGTCGACCGCACACCCCCCGCAGGCGTCGCACCCATCAGCGCGCAGACGGCGACCCAGATCTTGGGGTCCCTCACCTCCCGCGAGAGCGCTCCGCCGGTGGGTCCGTCGAGCGTGTACGACGAGCTGTCGAAGCTCCCGTTTAAAGACGCCAAAGCGAGGCTTCTCGAAGCGTTTGAGCCTGCGTATTTGCGTGCATTGTTAGCGAGCCACCACGGCAACATTACCCACAGCGCGCAGACCGCCGGGCTCACGCGCTATCACCTCCGCGAGCTCTGCAAACGCTACGGACTTCGCGCAACGGACAACGAACCCGAATGACAACCAAGACCCTCTGGGCCCTCCTCGGAAACAGCCAGCGCTTAGACGGCGGCGCCATGTTTGGCAACGCCCCGCGCCCCGTGTGGGAGCGCTGGATCGCACCCGACGCGCTCCACCGCATCCCCCTCGCGTGCCGCGCCATGCTCATCCGCGAGACTCACGCAGATGGCTCTGTGCGCCACTTGCTCTTCGAGACCGGCATCGGTGCATTTTTCGAGCCCAAGCTCCGTGAGCGCTTCGGCGTGGTCGAGCCCGAGCACGTCCTCGTGCAGTCCCTCGCCGCCGTGGGCCTCACGCCCGACGACATCGACGTGGTGGTGCTCTCGCACCTGCACTTTGACCACGCCGGCGGTTTGCTCACCGCGTACGACCCCGACAAGCCCCTCGCCCTGCTCTTTGCCAACGCCAAGATCCTCGTTGGCGCCGAGGCGTGGGACCGCGCGCAGCACCCACACGCCCGCGACCGCGCCAGCTTTATCCCCGAGCTCACTGCCCTGCTCAGAGACTCGGGCCGCTTAGAGACTCTCACCGGCGAGACCTCGCAAACCCTCGGGCCCGACTACCGACTGCACCGCAGCGAGGGCCACACCCCTGGGCTGCTCTTGACCGAGGTCGCCAGCGCCGAGGGACCCATTGTGTTCGCCGCGGATCTCATCCCGGGGCGCCCGTGGGTGCACTTGCCAATCACCATGGGCTACGACCGGTTTCCTGAGCGCTTGATCGACGAGAAAGACGCGCTCTTGCGTGACCTCGTCGCTCGCAATGGCCGCTTGTTTTTTACCCACGACAGCGAGTGCGCCCTCGCGCGAGTTACCCTCGACAAGGGCCGCTTTGGCGTCGGTGAGCTCTGGCCCTCGCCCAGCGCCCTCGCCCTGTGAGCGACACCCCACACGACCCCTCACGTGACCGCGCCGAGCGCACGCTCGACACGCTGTTAGCCCTGGACTCGCTCGCGGATTTGCCCCGGACGGGTTGGCTCATGCGCGGAGTGCGCCCCTGCGAGTCCATCGCAGACCACAGCTACGCCGTCACCCTGCTCTGCGCCCTCATGCTCGACGCCGTGCGCGCCGAGGGACACACGGTCGATGGCGAGCGCACCCTGCGCATGGCGCTCGTGCACGACGCCCCCGAGGCCCGCACCGGCGATGTCCCCATGCCCGCCAAGAGCCCCGCCCTCGACCGCGAGCTCACCGCGCTCGAGCGCTCGCTCGCCTATGAGCTCTTGCCCCCACACCTGGCAGCCCTCTGGGACGAGCTCGAGGCCGGGGTCACCCTCGAGGCCCGCATCGTCCGCGTCGCCGACAAAGCCCAGATGCTCGCCCGCGCCCTGCGCTATGAGCAGCAGGGTCACCGTGGCCTGGGTGAGTTCTGGACGCACGCCAAGACCTTTGACCCGCGCGGAGTCCCCGGCGCCGACGCGCTCTTCGACGCCCTGTGCGCCCGCGCCAACCGCCCCCGCCCCTAAGAGCCCTCAGTCGGGCCGCGGCAGGGCCAAGAGCGACTCGCACAAGAGCGGCTCGTGCGCGCGCCCTGCGAGCTCGACCAGGGCCAAGACAACCTCTTCGCGGCTCGCCCACTGGGCCACGCTCACGGTCGCCCAGCGAGCGCCCCTGGGCTGCCCCCAGTCGCGCCCGCTCGCGGTCGACACCCCTCGCGACCCATGAAACACGGCGATGCGCACCTTGGGCAGCGCCAGCTCGCGCAGGACCTGCAGCGCAAACTGCCGCGCGTCGTAGCCCTCAATGAGCGACTCGTAGCGCCGATAGGTCTGCTCGCGCCACACATAGCGCGCCTGCTCGTCGTCGCGTTGCCTACGCTGCTGCCCTTGCATCGGGCGAGTGTGACACCCCGCACGCACGAGAGCACGCAAGCGCTGCGAGCCTTTGACCGACTCGACACACAAAGCAACCTGTGCCCTCGCGCGGCCCCGCGCACTCACAGATTGAGCTCGTCTAACGCTGCGCTGCGCAGGCCTAAGCACCGGCGCAATCCGCCCGCGCGCAGCGAGCGCCTCGGTCACTCGCCTTGTGTTCACTGCGCAGCCCTCGCCTGCGTACCCGCAGCACCGACAGCCGTTGTCAGCCTTCCCTGATGATCGACAGCACCCGCGGTGTACCCGCACCAAACGTGCGCCCACGTGGCACGCCACCCCGCGCAGCAGTCTCCACGGCGATCGACGCAGAGGCTCTCAGCACCCTCACAGGGTGGCCCGAGACTCAACGTTGATCTCACACCCACCACGCCAGGGTGGTCCGAGACTCAACGTTGATCTCACTGCCACCATGGCAGGGTGGCCTGAGACTCAACGTTGAGCCCGCCACCACCATGGCAGGGTGGCCTGAGACTCAACTTTGATCTTGTGACCACCCCAGCCGGGTGGTCCGAGACTCAACTTTGATCTCGTGACCACCACGCCCGGGTGCTTTGGGATGCAACGTGGGTCTCTCGTACCTGCCCTCGGATGAGACCGCCGGGTCGGAGATAACTCGGCATGACTTTGTGCAGGGTGAGCCTAGCCCAACGCGAGTCGCGCTCGTTGCCTGGTGGCATGCTCTGGCCCATGAAGCCAGCCAAATCCACCACAGGCAAGACACCCAGCAAGCGCCCTTCTAAAGTGCGCGCCAAGCCGAGCGACGCAGTGCACTTGAGCCCTCTTGAGAGCCCAGCGCACTCCCACCTCGAGCCCTTCGACCGAACGCAATACAGCACGCTCCCGATGCTGAGCCTCGCCGAGACCGTCGCGCTCGGGACCGCGCTGCTCAACGCCCTTGAGAGCGCCCTGCCCGGCGTACGCCCCGAGCCTGTGCAAGAGAGCGCCAACGAGCTCAGAGCGCTCTTGGCCACACGCCCTTCGGCCAAGGCAAAGCCCGCCGCAGGAGCGCACCCTTCACCGCGCGACGCGGACGCCGAAATGGACAACGCCTGGGGTGCGCTCATCGAGCGGCTCAAGTCGTATGCGCGGCTCCCGGCCGAGCTCTACCCTAAGTCTCGACGCGCAGTAGAGCTCTTAGAGATCCTCGCGCCCGATGGGCTCTCGGTGCTCAGGCTCGCGTACGCCAAGCAGTGGTCTGTGCTCGAGCCCCGCGTCCGCGCGCTCAACGCAACAGAGCTGCGCCGTGACGTCGCCCTGCTCGTGGGCGAGGACTTTGTCGCCGAAGCCACCCGCGCGTTTGACCAATACGGGAGGTCTCTCGGGATCACCGAGTCAGTCCCGGTTCCCACCAAACAACCTGACCCCGCACAGTCCCTCCGCGCGCTGCGCGAGACCCTGAGTGAGCTGATCTTTCAGCTCGCCGCCAGCGCCAACGCGCGCAAGCCCGCGAGCATCACCCAGGCCCGTGCGGCCCTGCGCCCAGTGGATGAGTTTAGGGCCGCGGTCGCTCGCCGCACGCTGCAAAACACCAAGCGCGGCAGGCCCTCAGAGCCGCCGCCCGCCGAGGGCTGAGCGCTCAGCGCCGGGGGGGGACTGGGTTTGAAGCGCCAGCGGTTGCATCGCGCTGGGCAAGGCAAGACAATCTCAGCACCCACCATGAAGCCCCTAGGCGCCTTGCCTCTGCTCTTTGCCCTCGCCGCCTGCGCGAGCCCCAGCCAACCCACCGACACGGCCCTCCAAGACAGCGCGACACCGAGCGACGACGTCGCCGAAGACACGCTGCCACCGCCGATGGATGCACAAGCGCAAGACAGCGCGGTCGAGATGGACGCCAGCACGGCGGATGTCACCGAGCCCGAGGCCGCGGTCGAGGCCGCGGTCGAGGCCTCAGCGGGGCTGTGCAGCGGGTCGGCCGACTGCGAGGTGTTTTGCCAGCGGATGACCGCGCGCTGCGCCATGGGCGCCATGTGCTCGGTCAACGGAGCCGACCAGTGCCCCCGCTGGGCGACCAACTGCGAGACCCTGTGCGGGATCGGGCTCAACGTGCTCGAAGACTACGACATCGTGCGCGCGGTCAACGCGACGCCAACGTGCGCCGAAGCGCAGACACGGTTTCAGATGTGCAGCTCGTTTGCGACGCGCTGCCCCGAGCCCCAAGAGACCCTCTGCGATCTTCGCTGTGGTGGACGCTCACGGCGCTCTTGCGCCATGGGCGCAGCCTGCAACATCGCCGTCGCGCCGATGGAGCCCAATGACTTCTGCGAGACCATCGAGGGCGCCTGCACCACCACGTGCCAGCTCGCCTCGGGTCGCGGAGGCCGCGGAGGCATGGCCTGGGAATGCGCCGCGCGCGCCAGCAACTGCGCAGCCCTCGTGGACTGCATCAACCGCTGTGCTCCGCGCGAGTAAGCACCCTCGCGGTACGTGGGCGACAAGCCGGCGCCCCTAAGCCACAGCACAGCCGCCTCGCGCCATGCTCTCTACCCTACAAGCCCCCCACCGATGCCCGAAGCCGCCTCGCCCCCCACGATCGATCAGCTCTGGACCCTGCACGGCCTCGACCGCGCCCCCAGTGATCTCAGCACCGACGCGACCCTCACCGCGCAGACCCTCACCGCGCAGACCCTCACCGCGACACACGAGGCGACACCCGCACCGTTTACACCGCGAGACACCAGCGATTTGCCCGTGATCTCGCTCGCGATGGGCGCTCTCTCGGGTGCCCCTGTGCTGAGCACCGGGCACACGCCAGACCTGATCGTGCAGCGTGTCTTGGGCGAGGGCGGGATGGGCAGGGTCTTGCTTGCCACACAGCAGTCCCTCGGCCGTGAGGTCGCGCTCAAGGTGCTCAAGCCCGAGGTGAGCTCGGCGTCCACCGTGCAGGCGCTCTTGAGCGAGGCGCGCATCGCGGGCTCGCTTGAGCACCCGAACATTGTCCCGATCCATGCGCTGGGGCTCGATACGCAGGGTCGGCCCCTGCTGGTCATGAAGCGCATCGAGGGCGTCTCGTGGCGCGAGGTGCTGCAAGACCCCGAGCACCCCGCGTGGACGCGCTTGCTCGTGAGCACCGACGACAAGCTGGTCGCGTCGGTGCAGGTGCTCATGGCCGTGTGTGACGCCGCACAGTTTGCTCACGAGCACGGGGTGATCCACCGAGATATCAAGCCCGACAACGTGATGCTCGGCCGCTGGGGCGAGGTCTATCTCGTCGACTGGGGCATCGCGGCACGGCTCGCCGCAGACACTCCCACACAGCTCGTCGGGACCCCAGGCTACATGGCCCCCGAGATGCTCTCGGGCAACGTGCGCGATCTGGACACGCGCGCCGACGTGTACCTCTTGGGGGCGACGCTGCACGAGGTCCTGACGGGCACCGCGCGCCACGCGGGAGCCACCCTGTACGCAGCGCTGGTCTCGGCCCTTGAGAGCGCCCCGGTGGTCTATGGGCCCGAGGTACAGGCAGAGCTCGCGGCCCTCGCCAACCAGGCGACCCACCACGACCGCGAAGAACGCCCCCCGAGCGCCGAGGCCCTGCGGGTACAGCTCGCCACGTGGCTGCGCCACCGGGCTTCGTCTCGGCTGGCCGAGCAGACCCGCGCCCGGCTGAGTGACCTCGCCACGGCGGCACAGGACGCAGCGATTGACGCGCTCGTTCCGCGGCTCGCGTTTGACCGGATCGCGACCGAGTGCCGCTTTGCGTTTGCCCAAGCGCTGAGCACCTGGGCTGACAACCCCATCGCCCACGAGGGCCTGCGCACCTGCCTGACGCAGATGCTCACGGTCGCCCTGGCCCGCGAGCACCTCGAGAGCGCCGAGGCCCTGTCGGCCGAGCTAGGAGCCCACGCCGCCCCCTTTGCGCCCGCCCTGACCGCCCTCAAGCGGGCGCGCGCACAGCAAGCCGACGAGGCCCGCGAGGGCGCTCAGTACCGCCGCGAGTTTGACCCCAGCGTCTCGCGCCGCGAGAGACTGATTGTGCTTGGGGTGGGCGTGTGTGCCGCGCTGGCTATCGCGGGCTACCTCGCGGCACAGGGCGGAGCCAGCACGGCCACGGTGAAGCAATCGCTGGCGTTTGCGCTGTTTAGCCTCGGGTGCATCGGGACGGCGACCTGGGTACTTCGTGCCCAAGTGATGGCGAGTACGCTCAGCCGTCGGATGGGTGCCGTGGTCTTCTTGGCGCTCTTGACCATCACCCTCAACCGCGCACTCGCCCTGTGGCACGGAAACACAGACCTCGCCGCCGTGCTCATGGGAGACCTGCAGCTGATGGGCGCGATCTGTGCGCTCTCCACGGTGGCGATCGCGCGATGGTTTGTGGGCCCCACGCTGGCGCTCTACGCCGGGAGCGCGCTGATCGTGGCCTACCCCGCGCACGCCGCGCAGCTGTTTACCTTGGCCCCGGTACTCGCGCTCGGCATGGCCATGGTCGCGACGCGCAACGCACGACAACGCCCTCTCGAAGCCCACGAAGGCTAACGCCCGCGGAGGTGCGCTGGGGGTTGACTCACACCCTTATACTGCGATGCAGAATGGCAGCGCTCTGTCAGCGAAACAGAACGGTGTCGCACATCAGGTTGCCATGCCGATTGGGTGTCGCGGCGCCAGCCAAGCAGCCAATCTCGCCGAAGGTCGCTGCGCCTACAAACGGCGCGCCTCCGAGCTGCTCGCGGTAGAGCTTTGCGACGTCCGAGGTCTTGTCGCCGATCGCGAGGACGCAGCCGCCACAATAGATCAGGATGCCCCCGAGGACGGCGTCGTCGCGGTGCGCTCGCGCGCGGTTAACGACCTGCGTCGTGCGCTCAAGCAGCGACTCGGTGGTGCCCATCATCAGTACGACCTCATCGCCCTTTGCGAACTCAGTGAAGAACGACAGCGCTCCGTCCTCGTGGATCTGGTGCGGGTGCGAGAGCAGATACCGCGGCGTGCCTTTATGTCGGTCAACCAGCCGCCCAATGGGCGCGAGCGTCGTGTCCGCGAGCACCGTCGAGGTCTTGCCCATAAACCGCGTGAGCGCTCCCTGGCGCCAGTGGTTGTAGACCTGCGCTGCGGGCGCGCCGTCGATCTCGAACACCGTACGCCCCTGCGCTCGGGTCACTACGCCCTTCTGGTGGGTGGGGAGATACCCCGCGACGAAAGCACCCAAGGGCTCCTGCGCGGCCGTAAAGCCCATCAAGACAAAGCCCTCGGTCTCGATCTGTGAGCCCGAGAAGATCTTCCATTGGCCCGACAGGTCGTTGTCTGCGGCGCTGCCGCCGTACGCTGGCGGAGCGCTGTTTTTGAAGGCGTCGTCGATGCCCTTGAGAATGCGCTCTTCGAAGCCAGGCGTCGCGTGCAACAACAGCGTGTCCGGCGCGCGCCCGAGCTCACGAACCAGCTGCTCGGCGGCCTCGCGCGCCATGCGTTGGGCGCTCGTGGCAGTGCACTTGCGGATCACGCTCGCAGCACGCACGGGGTCCTTCTCGTCTGCGACCAACAGGTGCAGTCCCTTGCGAAAACCTCCGGGCGTAAACACTCCTCCCGACGAGGTGCAGCCCGCGAGCACGCCCGAGGTCGCGCGGCCTGCCCACGCCGGCAACAGCGTCGCAAGAGGCGCGTCGACCGTCGCGTAGGCGATCCCCCACGAGAAAATTGGGGTCGTACTTGGAGACTCTCTCGACGTGTCGATCCAGCGCATAGGTTTCGTCCACTCCCTCGCCTATGACGCTAACCGAACGACTCTCGCTTTGTCATCACACTTATACGTTTAATCCGCTCAAAACATTGACGCTCTGGCTGCGAACCGGCGCGACATTGGCCCACTCTGCCTCGCGCTCGCCCTCGCCCTCGCCCTCACCCTCGCCCTCACCCTCGCCCTCGCCCTCGCCAGCGTCGCAAACCACGCTGCACGACGACGCTTGCCTGATGCCCACCGCGGGCCAACACCCACCGATGCTCTCGCCCGTGATTGCCGTATGCTCGCGCGCACTTGTGAGCCGACGATCTCTCGCACTGACCTTGGCGCTCTGCGCGATGGCGCCCACAGGGGCCCGCGCCGACACGCCCCCGCGCGTGCAGAGCGTCCCCGAGATCACGCCCGCGCCGGGTACCCAGGCGGCGCCCAACGCGTCGATCTTGCTCGAGATCACCATCACCGAGCAGGGCCGCGCGGTGGACCCAGTGATCATTGAGGGCCTCGATGACGAGACCAATGGGCGGGTGCTCGATGCCACCCGCGCGATGGTGTTCACCCCGGCCGAGCACGAGGGGCAGCCCGCACGCGTGCGGGTGCGGTTTAGGTTTCGCCTGCAATCGAGCCCACCGATCGCACCTCCTGTGGTCAGCACACCGGCGCCTCCCGTGCCCACACCGACGCCCCCCGCACCCACGCCTACCCCACGCACACCTCGCACACCAACGCCCCCGCGCGAGGGCGACGAGCAAGATGTCACCGTGCGCGGAACCCGCCCCGAGCCCGGCGCCGCCACCCGCGAGATCTTTCGCGCCGAAGAGCTCACCACGGTGCCGGGGACCTTCGGAGAGCCCCTGCGCGTCGTGGCCTCGCTGCCGGGTGTCGGGCGCTCGCCGTTGGGGGTCGGGTTCTTTCTCGTCCGCGGGGCGTCGTTTGAGAACACCGGGTTCATCGTGGACGGGTTTCCGGTGCTGAATCTCTATCACTTTGGCGCGGGGCCGAGCGTGATCGCCTCGCCCTTTGTCTCGTCGGTCGAGTTTGAGCCCGGCAACTATCCGCTCGCGTACGGGCGCTTCTCCGCGGGGCTCATCCAGGTGCGCACCGACGCGCCGCGCCCCCGCAAGCTGCGCGCCATTGTCGAGATTGATCTCTTGCGCGCCTCGGGTTTTATCTCAGCGCCGATCGGCCAGACCGGCTCGCTCTCGTTCGCGATGCGCCGGAGTTATTACGACCCGTTCTTGCTCGCGGTCGCGCCCGGAGTCTTCGTGGGCTACGGCGACGCGCAGGCCCGCTTCGAGGTCGACCTCGCGCCACGGACGCGCTTCACCGTGTTTGCGTTTGCGTCCACCGATCGCTTCACCGTGGGCCCCGACGGGCCCTACCTCGCGAGCCCTTTTCGTGCGGGATTAGACTACGCGTTTTGGCGCACCATCGCGCGGGTCGAGCACCGCGCGTCACGCGATCTTCGCATCGAGTTTGCCTCGCTCATTGGCTGGGATCGCGTCGAGGTCTTGCAGAACCGCAGGCTCAACATGACCCGCACCAACGAGAGTTCGGTCCTGCAGGGAAACGTGTTTGGGCAGCGATTGACCGTGCACACACGCTTGTCGAGTGTGCACCGCGCGCACATGGGCTTCGACGCCCTCGGGCAGGTCTACAACGTGACGGCGACCGAGCGCAGCAACACCGTGCGCCCCACGCAGCTCACACAGTCCAACGTAGCGTTCTTTAGCGAGCACAATTTTTCGCTCGATCCCGTGCAAATTGTCACCGGAGTCCGCGCTGAGTACGCACGCTATGCGTCCATCAATCGCTGGCTCTTTGATCCGCGCTTGGTGCTTCGCTACAAGATGCACCCGTGGGTGACCGCGGTGCTGGGCTCGGGGCTCTTTCACCAACTGCCCAACGCGCTCTTGATGGTCGCGGGGTTTACGCTGCCGCCACAGCGCGCATGGCAAAACTCGCTCGGCGTAGAGCTTGACCTCGGCAACGTGCTCGACGCGAGAGTCACCGGGTATTTCAACTGGCTCTTTGACCTCCCGCCCCTCGGCGGCATCGCGCCCTCGATCGGAAACCCCAGCGTCGACGAGGACCTCGGCGTTGACGCTCGCACCGCGTTTAACTACCAAGGCCGCGCGTATGGTCTCGAGCTTTTTCTCAGGCGAAAGCTCGAGCGAGGGCTCTATGGCTGGGTGAGCTACACGCTCTCGCGCTCAGAGCGCTTTGGCCCCAACGGCCCCGTGACGTTGTTTAACTACGACCAGACACACGTGTTTAACGTCGCGCTCTCGTACAAGGTCAACGAGCACTGGAGGCTCGGCGCGAGGTTTCAATTCGCCAGCGGATCTCCTACGGCGGATGTCACCGGCGGGATTCTCAACAGCGACGAGGGGACCTACGATCCCTTCGCGACGGGCATGACCGCGCGCAACCCGTCGTCTAACCAGCTCGACGTCCGCGTGGACTACACCTTCCGTTGGCGAGGGCTCAAAATGAACGCGTTCTTAGACGTCATCAACGCCTACAACGCGCAGAACGGAGACCTCGGCTGGGCCTACCGCTACGACTTCGCCGCGCGCGTCCCCGGCGGCGGGATCCCGCTGCTCCCCACGATCGGCCTCCGAGGTGAGCTGTGAAAATCCAGCGCACACTCACCTCGCTCCCCACGCTCGCTGCCCTCTGCGCGCTCTCGTGCGGGGCCCCGTTTGCTGCGCCCAATCTCGTCACCGAGGGCCGCGTGCTGCTCGTGATCGCCAACCCGGTGATCGTGCAGCCAGGGCAGACGCTCACCGCGAGGGCGCTGTTGGGCGGAGACAGCACGCTCAGAACGCAGCGGTGGCGCGTGTGTGTTCCGGTGCGAATTGACCCGTTTCCCGAGCAGCGCTGCGCGGACGGCGAGGGCATTGTCGCGCACACGCAGCAGGGCGGCGACACGCTCTCGTGGACGCTCCCCACGGACCAAGAGACCCTCGGCCCCTGGATCCTCGGCGCCTCTGTCGACGCCAACGGAAACACCCAACGCCTCGACCAAGTCCTCGCGTCCCTACGCACCAACGGCCTCGACATGCTGGTGTACGTCGAAGCCGCAGGTGCAAACGGCGTGGTCCTTCGCAGCGTCAAGCGCGTGCTCATGGCCATCACGAACACCCCGAGGGTGCCCACACTCGCCATGCCACGGTTTAACTTCGCGGGCACCGAGTGGTCCGCGCGCGATGGCCGCTGCGTACTCGAAGACGGCAGCAACGAGCACCGAATCCCGTCGGGCTTGCGCACGATCTTTATGCCCTTAGACACCGGCGCGGGCTTCGGCGAGAACACCTTTCACTACGCGGACGGCGGGGATTTTTCTCAGCGATTCGACCGCGCGGTCCCGGTCTCGTGGACCGCCCCGCGCATGCCCGGTGTGGTGACTCGGCACTGGCTCATCGTGACCCGCAGGGTCTCGCGCACGCAGGGCACCGCGGTCACCGTGAGCCAATCGTGCGAGCTCACGGTGCGGACGGAGTGAGCGCAGCGCGAAGAGGCACTCCAGCCACCGGTGGCGGGAGATCACTCAGCGCGGGGCCACCGCGGGCGCGAGAGACTCGTAGAAATTCGTCCGTCGCACCTCGCGCAGGGTGTTGCCCGAGAGTGTGCCCTCGATGAGCTCGTACCCCATCAGCGCGAACACGCGCCCCTGCCAATAGATCGGCGACCCGGCGCCGCGCCAGTCCATGCACGACCCAAGACAGCGGTCGTCACGGTCCGCGCGTGGAGGCGTCGCGACAAACGAACCCGCCCGACGAATTCCCTGTGGATCCACACGCAGAAAGAGAAGCTCTTGTGAGAACGGTGGGTGCGCAAAGTCTGCCCAATTGAACACAAGGATCGGGACTCCCAAGAGCCCGCGTCCCTCCCCCTCCGGCCTATAGCCCGGCAGTGGCAGTGGCTGGGGCTGATGCGCATGATTGTGCACATACGAACCGCGCAGCGCCGGTGTCTCTCCGAGGGTCACCGTGCTGACGTAGAGGGCCTGGTCTCCACCTCCCGTCACCCACACATCTCGGCCCATGGCGCCGATGTACTCAACGGGATGACCAAGCATCACCGCTTGCGTCACGTGGCTTTGAAGGTGATGCGCATAGAGCGTGAAGGAGGTCGGTAGCCGGCCGCGTGCTCGGCCCCCTTCATCGGATCCGTAGAGCAGACGGTCTCCAACAAAGCGGTTCGCCAACGTCGTCGCCCTCGCTGGCGCCGGCAAGGCGTGGAGCATGCTGGGCGCTACCACACGACCTTCGCGTGTAAAAAAGCTCACTGGAATCTGCACGAGCGCGAGCGCAATTTCACCCTGTCTGAGGTTGCTCGGCCACAACCAACCGCCGCGCCGATCAGGGCTCACCAAGACCTGCAGTCGATCGCCCTGCTCGCGAAATGACATCGGGTCGATTGGACTCCCTGCGGCGACAACCGCACCCACCGTCCCTTCTCCCAACGGAAACCGGTAGACCACCGAGCCCACGTTGACCTTGTCCTCTTCGGACTCACGGGACTCGCTGGTTCGGTCGGCCCCATCGGCCTCAGCATCGTCTGCTCCCGCATCTCCCAGACGATCAGGCTCGTTTGCGTTGTCGTTGTCGTCAACGTTCGCGTCCGAAGGATGGCTCACGGTCCAGACGTACGCCGCGTGGTCTGTCATGTAGACGCCCTGAGCACGGGTTGACAGCACGCCTCGGGTACGGCAGCGCAGCGCGGGCATGCCCAGCTCGCACTCATGAACGACGTGGAGCACGGCGTTCATGCCAACGTTGCGCGTCGGCCGATAGAGCTCAGTCCAATCCGCGCTGGTCTGCCACTCGCCATCCAACGTGCGCCACGCGGGCGTGTTGACAATCGAGCGCTCCTCATCAGCGCCGATCGCTCGAAACGGGAACGCGATGGCAGGGATCTCGCGGTGCATGACCAGCCGATTGCCAATGATCCGGCTGGGATAAGGGACCTCTGGAGAGACGTTGCCGTTCCGCAATAACAGCGTGTCGCGATAGCTAAGCGTCCCGTCTTGAGAGAGCGCAAAGCGAGACACCTCGGTCGCTTGTCGGATCCAGCTCGTGCCGATCACCACCACGGTGTCTCCCTCGATCAGGATTTCGTCATAGTACTCCGCAGGCAGCACCCCCGGCGGCGAGACCGCGAGCATCGAGCGAGGCACAACGCGATCGCCCTCCATGCGCATCGAAAACAAGCGCCCACGCCGCAGAACGACCAGGTCATTTCCACGGGTCTTGAAGATGTCACCTTCGTCTGTGCCATCCTCTTGCGCGCTTACAATTCGGGCAGCCCGGGACCTTTCTCCAGGGTATGGATAGTGTTGGACACTGCCCTCATTCGAGGGCGGTACATAGCGCCGCCGCACATAGGGCTCGCCCGCAATCGGACGCCTCTGAGCCCCCCGCTGAGCCCCCTGCGTCCACTTCTCATCGAGGGCATCTCTCGCCTGATTCTCCCTAAGCAATTCAACCATCGCAGCCCGCTGCCACGCCCAATAGTCATCCGTCGCGCGCTGCATCCGCGCGACGTACGCGCGGTAGGCCTCTTCGCTGCCAAAGGGCACCAGCGTCGCCGCCCTCAGAGGCGCCACGCCGCCCCTCATTGCGTCGCTGAGCCCACCGTCCGTCGTGGCATCTTGCCCAGCCACTCCACTGTCCATCGTCGGCTCTGCCCGCGACGCGACATACGTCGTACCGCGCCGCGACCACTGGCACGCCATCAACGCAACGCCCAGCACAACGCCCACCACCGTCGTCCGCATCCAATGAGACTAAGGCAGGGACTGACCGTTGCACAACAGCCCACAGTCCCGCCACCGGTGGCGGGAGATCACTCAGCGCGCGAAGACCTGCGCCATCTCAGTCACCGTCGCAGCCCGCGCGATCCAGCGCGCGAGCACCGTAGGGTCCTCGCACGCGTCCAGCTCGGCGCGCTCTCGCTCGGTCAGCACAAACCCACGCGAAGTGAGCAC
>JAUXYJ010000037.1 GCA_030694465.1 Deltaproteobacteria bacterium
TGCGCGACGGGCTTTGGCGACTGCGACGGCAGCGCGGCCAACGGCTGCGAGGTCAACGTGCGCACAACGGACGTGAACAACTGCGGCGGCTGCGGACTTCGCTGCAGCTTTGCCAACGCAGCATCGAGCTGTGCCATGGGCGCGTGCGCGATGGGCGCGTGCAACGCGGGCTTTGCGGACTGTGATGGCAACCCGGCCAACGGCTGCGAGGTCAACGTGACGTCGGACAACGGTAACTGCGGCGTGTGCGGGACGGCCTGCGCGGCCGGGCGCGTGTGCTCTGCGGGAACGTGCCAGACCTCGTGCGGAACGGGGCTCACGGCGTGCAGCGGCGCGTGCGTAAACACCGCCAATGACCCGGCAAACTGCAACATGTGTGGGTCGGCCTGCGCGTCGGTCACCAACGCGACGAGCGTGTGCGCGTCGAGCGCGTGCCGCTTCGTGTGCGACGGATCGTTTGCGGACTGCGATCGAAACGCGGCCAACGGTTGCGAGGTCAACACTTCGAACAACAGCTCGAACTGCGGTACCTGTGGACGCGCGTGCGTTGCGGGCGCCAATCAGATCGCGACGTGCTCTGGCGGCGCGTGCAACAACGTTTGCGCCACTGGCTTCGCGGACTGTGACGGCAACCCCGCCAACGGCTGCGAAGTGAACCTCTTGAGCACGCCTGCCAACTGCGGCGCTTGCGGCAACGTTTGCGCGGCAGCGCAGGGATGCTTCGTCGGCGTGTGCCGCGCCTATGTGGCTGGCGCGCTCGCTCCCATGGCGATGGCAGACTTTCGCAACGCGTGCACGACGGTCGGCTCGACCGTGCTCGCGACGACCGGCGACGACGTGCTGTACACGGGCTCGATCGGATTTTCGATGCCGTTCTACAACGCGACGTTCACGCAGTTTCAAGCGGACACCAACGGCAACGTTCAGCTCGGCACGACCGGCGCGAGCAGCCTCAGCAACTCGTGCGCGCTGAGCGGCGCCACGCGGACCAACATCCTCGCGCTGCTGTGGGACGACATGAACCTAAGCCGCAGCGGCGCGACAGGCCTGCACCGGATCTGCACGGTCACCACCGGCGCTGCGCCGAACCGTGAGTGGGTCGTGACGTACGAAGAGGTCCCATACTTCACGAGCTCGACGCCGGTGACTTCGGCAGCGACGTATTCATCCATCGTTCGCGAGACCACCGGTGCGATCACGTACCAGTACCTTCTCAACGCGTTCAACGCGAGCGCGACGGTCGGACTGCGCGGCACGACCGCTGCGCAAACGGCTGTTCCCATGACGCCTGCGTGCAACACCGTGGCGACGCTCGACGCACAACAGCTGCAGTTCACGCTCACCCCGTGATTTCGCACTGAATTCGCCACCGGGGGGGCTCGACGCCAAGCACGCCGAGTCCGCGAGGCCTCGCGACCCCTCCGCGACCCAATCCCTCAGCTTCTTTTTGGCCTCGCGACCCCTCTGTGGGCCCATGTGTGGTGCCTTTTTGGCCCCACGAGCCCGATTTTCGACCGGCCCCCCGGTGCAAATCGGGCATCCGAGGCCTGCGGCGACCGAGGCCCGGTCTCAAATCGGGCCCGCGAGGCCTCTTGGGACCGAGTGGCCGGGGCCGCAGAGGCCTCGTGGGGCCTAAAACGCACCGCAGGTCCATCGAAAGAGGGGTCCCGAGGCCCACGGCTGCCGAGCGCGCGCCAACCACGCCGCGTCATGATCGATGCTAAAAAATCCCCGAGAGAATAAGCGCGTCAGGTCTTTGGATGTCCTACCGTTAGACGACGCCTGCAGAGAGAGCAGGCGACGGGACTCGAACCCGCATTTTCTGTTGTAAAAACAGATGAAACCCAACGCTGTACTGCTCGGAAGAAAATTGGGTGCAAGACCCTACGAAGTGCAGGAGAAAAAGGCGCGACAGGAGTTTTTTAAGCGCTCTATCCGCTGAGCTACCTGGTCGCAGAGTGACCAGGGTGAGACTCGAACTCACGACCTCTTCCGCCGTAGGGATGAAACCCATCGCTGTACTGCCTGCACTTCGTGCGAGCTTGCAAAGTGTGCGCGTGCGTGGCGGCTGACAAGACACAAGAGAAGAGCCGCGTAGAGTGGTTTTAGCGATTGGAATTCGATGAAACTCAACGCTGTACTGCTTGTGGCTTGTCAGGCGTCACGCGCACGACGCCGCACGAAACACAGGAGAAAAAGACGCAGCGGGGTTGTTAAGTGCTCTACCAACTGAGCTACCTGGCCATGGATTTGCCAGGGTGAGACTCGAACTCACGACCGCTTCCTTAAGGGGGATGAATCCCACAGCTGTACTGCCTGTGCTTCGTGCGAAGTCGTGCGTCGCGCACGCGATCGCACAGCACCCAAGTGACAAAAAACAGTGACCCTGGCGAGAATCGAACTCGCGTTGTCTGAGTGAAAATCAGAGAGCTTGACCATTGGCAGACAGGGCCGCGCGTGCACCGGAGTGCACTAAGCAAAAAGAGCGGTCACGACGGGGATCGAACCCGCCAACACACGGATGACAACCGTGCCGCTTCGCCTGGATTTGCGCTCGTGACCGTAAGTGTGAAACACGTTCACAATTGCGCTCCCAAGAGCGCGCCGTCGTGAATGTGTGGACTCAGGCGCTGGCCAGATAGCCATGCCACGAGTCGTGTTGTGCATCCCGCGCGCACACCGGGGGCATGTACGCAGGGCGCATCGGAGGGCGAGAGAGCGTGAGCCCCACGTCCTCGGCGCGCCGGTCGGCCTTGCGCGCGTTGCACTTCACGCACGCTGTCACGATGTTGGTCCAATCGGTGAGCCCGCCGCGTGAGCGAGGGACCACGTGGTCGAAGGTCAACAGCGCGAGCCCCGGGCGCAAACCACAGTACTGACACGTAAACTCGTCGCGTCGGTACACGTTGCCACGGCAGAACTTAACGCCCCGCGCGCGACCGCGTGCACCACGGCGCATGCGCACGACCGACGGGACCTCGATCGCCAACGAGGGCGAGCGGATCTCGTCGTCGTAGGCCTCGAGCACGTCGGCCTTGCCAGTCACAACGAGCGTCACCGCGCGCTGCCAAGAGATCACTTTGACGGGCTCGAAGCCCGCGTTGAGCAGAAGCGTACTGACCATCACGGACCTCGTTAGGTCTTAGAGACTCTGTTGCAATCGGATCTGGATTTTTGCACGTACAAATCACTTGCACATGCACCCCGCGTGGGCTCTCTGTGGTTGCGAGAGCGCAGGACCCACCGACAGAGTCGTCGTGTCGATCGCTGCCCTCCGCACGCGGATAGAACGTGTCCGTCGTGAGGCGCTCTTAGTGCGTCACTCGTCGCGACGCGCGCCCTGGCGACAACGCTCTCAAGAGCGCTGCGTGCACAGGGCGTGTCGACGCAAGGGCGACCGCGTCGGGCGTCTATCGCAGCATCGCCGCTCTCATGAGCTCGGTGAGGTCGCACGGGTTCCCGTCCATGCGCGTGTCCGAACCCTTGAGAGCGGTGATGCCAACGCCACCGCGATCGTGCGAGACCCTCCCGAGGGATCCTCGGTGTCGTCGCGACGAGAAACGCACCGAGAAAACCTCGGCACCGCAGCGCCCCATCACAGGGCACCGCTCAGTACTCAGCGCGCAGCGCGTCCATCGTGGGGAGCACGCGCGCGGAGTGATCCAGCGACTGCGTCACGGTGCTGAGCTCCGAGGGCAGGGCCGCGAGGCCCACCTCGAAGTCCACCAACGCGCTGAGAATCTTCTCGCTAAAACCACTGACGAGGTTCACACGAGCGTCTCCGCTGGACATCACAGACTTGCCGTGACCGGCCAAGTCCACCGAGTGCACGATCAACGCGGGGTTGACCTTGGCGCGGTACTCGTTGACCGAGCCCGCGAAGCTCTCGCTGCCGCCGCTGCTGTCCCAGCACTGCATGTCGCTGAGCAAGATCAACCGGTCGACCTTGACCTTCGTCGAGATCATCAGCTTCAACACGGCGTGCGCGTTGGTGCTGTGTCCGACGTTGGTCTTGGCCTGCCGATCCATCACCTCAAAGATCGAGTCCTTGCCTGCCGTGGGCACCTTCGCTGCGGTCTGACCGAAGACGTACAGGTGGCCCTCGTCAGACACACGCGAAGCGATCGCTGCCAGCAAATTCGCAGCGTTTGCGCAGGTGATCATGCTCTTGCCAGACACCGGCGAGCTCATCGAGCCCGAGTTGTCCGACGCGATCGCGGTGCTACCCGAAAACCGCTTGAGCGATGCGCACGAGTGCTCGAGCGCGGTGGCCAACGCCTCGGTCACCTTGGCGACCTGCGCCTTGGTGAGCTTGGGGTCTGCCAACGCAGCCCGCGCTGCGTAGAAGCGAAACGGCAGCTGCTTGGAGCGCTCAACTTCGACCGGATCTGCGAGGCGCTTGGCGATCGCGACTGGGTCGACGTTGTGCTGCAAGAGATTGCGAAGATTGCGCAAGAGCGCCATGTAGCCCAGCGAGGGCATGATGGACTCCCACACGTTCTTGCTGGGTCCAAACTGCGAGAGCACGACCTCCCAGGGCACGCTTCCGCGCACCACGAGCGCTCGTGCTTCGTCGTCGAAGTCCTTCTTGGCGCCGAGGGCCTTGCGGGCCGCCAACGCAGGAAGTGCCTCAGGATCCAGCACTTCGTCGTGCACAAGGTAGCGGTGCATCGCGTGCGACACGCCATAGCCCTTGCGTCGATCGATCATGCGCAGCACGTCCTTGAAGGTGGGCCGCGCGCTGGTGTCGTACTTCAAGATCTGCGCTTCAGAGAAGCGACCGAGCGCGTCGGCGAGACCTCGCTTGAGCGAGTTGGGCAGCTTCTGCTTGCTCTTGCCCGCCGCGATACCGCTGCCAAAGAGCGCCAAATACGCAGCAAAAGCCTCGCGGACTTCGTCTGCACGTCGGACGATCTTGGGTGCGTAGCCGCGCACAAAGCCCTTGGTCTCGGGCTCGTTTGCTGCCACGGCCAAGAGCACCTGCGGCGAGGTACGCACGTTCATGGTGCGCCGCGCCCAGTGCGCGAGGACGAGCAAATCACGAGGGTTTTCGCTCTTCGCGATCTCTCGTGCGGTCTTGATCAAGAGCTGGCTCTCGGGGGTCAAGACCGTCACACCGTCGCCCTCAGCGACCGAGGGCTCGCTCGCATCGGAGTAAGCCTTGGGTTCGTTGAAGAACGAGCTGCCGAGCATCGACAAGAGCCGTAGCGATGGATCTGCGACGTGAAACGCCTCGCCTCCGGCCAGGTTGATGGTTGCGTCATTGCGCACCGCTGGCGAGGGGTTCTTCGCCTTCGGCGCGCGCTTGTTGGACTTAAATCGCGCCATGATGGGCTCTGCTTTCGTGCTGCAAATTGGCTCATGATTGAGCTCTTGCAGCGGCTCGGTGGTGTGGCTCGTGGTGTGCGGATTCACACGTTCACGGCGGTGGGCACGCGGTGTTTTCGCGACGACATTGCGTACGGCGCGACCGCCGGGACTACGTGCTCGTGCCCGACGCAAACTCTAGCCGTCACGAGCCCCATTGCCCGTGACGCTCTCTGTGGGTCCCTCCGGAGTCGAACCGGAACCTCCTAGTCTTCAGCCAGGCGCGCACACCACGTACGCAAGAGACCCATAACCGATGCGCGCTGCAGGATTGCCCTTGCAGGCGCATCGCGAACGATGGCGACGGAGGTGGGATTTGAACCCACGTCACGCTGGTTAACAGCCAGCTGCTCAACCGCTGAGCTACTCCGCCATGTGCAGCGCAGACGAGTGACTCGTCGCGCTGCGTTGTTTGTCACATTGGGTGCTGTCAAAGATCGGCGGGTGTTTTTTCACGCGATTGCATCGCGCGCCGTTGTCCCTGAGAGACAACGTGTCCGTACCCTGGTGCGCCCTCGGCGGGTCACGCGGTGCGTGCGCCGTGGCGGCTGTGTCGGTCGATGCCGAGGGGCTCGAACCCTCACGCAGACGGGTAAGAACCGTCCTCTCTGCCTCTCGAGGTCCGCATCGATACGTAAAAATACTTGTGTTTTTGCAGGTCCAAATGCAGCGAGGCCGACTCTGCCTCGTTGTGATTGGGCGGAGCCGGCCTCGAAGTGAGAAGCCTGGTTTGTCGTCACACGGGGGTCAGCGCAGAGTCTTGTCTCTGCCCTCACTCTTGGTGTGTCGTCCGCTGTCTAGTGCTGCATGGTCTTGCGCGAGATCTCCCTGTGGCTTCGTCGACTCTCTGCCTGAATAACCTGTAAAATCGCTGTGATTGTCTGCCAAGATGTCTCTGTCCATGGCCCGCAGATCGCCCACGACGAGGCACACGGTGCCTCTCGTGTTGCAGAGCTGATTGCGGACTGAGGTAGGTACAAACATCGGTGACTCGATCAGTAGGTGTGTGCGTTGGGTGAAGACTTAGAACGAAAAGACGCGCAAAAATGCCTGCGGATTCGCAGGGATTCTCGTCGGCGCCGTCGTCGTTCGGTGGACAGGCTGATAGGCAGTGATCGTGGGAGCGTCAACCGCTGAGCGAAATTTTTTCGGCCGTCCCGGCGATCTTGCGGCGCTCAGTTGTGCGCTGAGTCCGAGGTTGAGACCGGCTGTGCGATCACTTCTGCTTGGGATTCGACAGGGATTTCTTCGCGCTTGGGTTCGCTCACAGAGACCGTGACCCCGGTGAATTCTTTTTCGTCGGTCGCGGGTGCCAGCTCTTGCAGCGCGCTGATCTCGGACGCGAGCCGCTCGTGTTCGAGCCTCGCGGCGTCTAGCGCGGCGTTGTCCATCCCCGCGACGTGGGCCGAGCGCTCTTCGGCCGCAGAGTAAATTCGCTCAAGCGCATCCACATGGCGCGCGATCCGTCGATCCAGCGCGATCGCGGTGCTCCGCTGCGCCGTGGCCCTCGCGCGCGCCGCCGTGAGCAACACCGTCCACGCACCCTCGAGCTGTCGTGTGCTGTGTGCAGGCAGCAAGTCCGAGTCGCTGTCGCCGATCTTGCGACGAAGCTGGACCGCGCGGAGCAAAAGAGAGCGGCCGGGCTCGTCGCTCTCTTGCGCGAGACCACGCAGGCCAAACGAGAGCGCGTCGTCGGACGGGAGCACAAACGATGCACCTGCAAAAAGACTCGCGATGACCGTGGCTGCGGTCATCACGGCGAGGTCGTGTGCGGCGTACCGAGCGACCAAAATCGCCGCGACCGCGCCGCCGGTGAGAGACGCGAGGGCGAGGGCGCCTCGGAGCGCCGCGGTGCGCCCACGGATGACCCGCGCGCCGTGGGCTCCGAGTACAAAGAGCGCGCCGCCCAGCTCAGGAGAACGTGAGGCGAGCGTCACATACGCGAGAGAGCCCAGCGCTCCGAGCGCCAGTGCGAGCATCCCGCGGCCGCTGCAGAGCACCGCGGTCGTGATCCCGAGGCCCAAGATCGCTGGGACCGCGAAGAGCGAGTCGCTCGAGCTCAGTGAAGGGAGGGCCAGCAGCGAGGCCCCCAAGAGAATCATCGCGAGCAGAGATTGCATGGCGGGTCCTTGGTATCGAATGCCCAGAAGAAGAGAAGCCTAGTCGTGCGCTCAGTACGCTGCCGAGCGCATCGCGGCGCGGCGGTGCCTGGCGTTAAACCCGAGGCTCTGCGCACGGCCCTCGGCGGACCCCGCGCTCACGTTGCCAAAGGACTCACTCTCGTCGGCGTACGCTGCGGCTTGGCGGGCGAGGGCGGGGGCCGCAGAGGGGGCGTTGGCTTGAAGCGCGCGCAGGGCCACGATGTTGCTCGCGGTGATCGCCTGGGCGCGCTGAGCGTCTCCGGAGCGCCACGCCTCGACCGCCTCGCGCTGTCGTACCGCGAGCAGCGCGGACTGAGACTGCGCCATCACCTCGGCGTTGACCGAAGCGACCACCTCGGCTTGCGAATCGGTTGCTCGGATTGCGAGCTGACCGTCACCCACACGCACGTCTTGGTTGCTCTGGACCGCATGCCAATTGGCACGAACGGCGAGCGAGTGGACAGCGCCCGCGGCGCTCGCCGGCGCGACAAGGTCGAGCACGATGCGGCGCTCGTCGCCCGCAAAGAGGGCGCCCACGGGGAGCACGAGGGTGCCGCTGGTCCCCTGCGCTTCGGTGCCTACGGCGCGGTCCAGACGCCAGCCTGCGGGCAGGGTGACCTCGGCGGTCGCGCGCTCGACGGTGGTGCGATTGGCCTGGTCGAGCTCGCGGGTCAAGAACGACGCGAGCTCTGCGCCGGTGCGAAGAAACTCGTAGTTTCCTCGGCCCGCGTCTGCGAGGGCGGTCATGGTGGGCTCTGAGTAGTCCACACCGATGCCGAGCGTTGACACGGTAAATCCTGCGTCCGCGCGGCCGCGGACCTCGGCGCGGACCTGCTCAAGGGGGCGCCCGCTGGTGTCTTGTCCGTCCGAGACCAACACGATCCGTCTGACAAATCCCTGGGCTGCGTTGCCGAGCGCCATCGCGCCCATGCCCAACCCCGCGGGGATGTTGGTCCCGCCCTCGATCGCGATCGTCGGGATGGTCATCTGCAGCGCTGCACGAGCGACCGACAAGGGCGCCAAGGGCTGGATCACCCGCGCGCTGTCCGAGTAGGTGACGAGGGCGATCTGGTCGGTGTCACGCATGCGCTCGACGAGCTGCAACACCGAGCGTTTTGCTTGCTCAAGCTTCTCTCCGCTCATGCTGCCCGAGACATCGAGCACCACGGCCATGGCGACGGGCCGGATGGCGGCGTTGGCGACCTGATCCGCGGTGATTCTCACTTCGGCGAAGACGTGCTGCATGCCCGCGGTGGCGATGGCTCCTTGCGAGAGCGCGACGCTCCCGTGGGCCGCGGGGCCGCGAAACTCTGCGCGGGGCGCCTGGGTCGCGGTGCCCGGTGTGACGTTGATGCTCTCGGTCTCGACGACGGGGCGCTGGGACACCTCTGCGCGCAAAAGGACAATGCCAGCGGCGGAGAGCGCGATGGCGCCCCCGGCGACAGCCTGAGCATAGCGTTTGCGTGCAAAAATCGTGTGAATGTTCATCGAGAGTGACTCCGTGGTGAGGTTCTGGAGGTGGCGAGCCGGGCGTCTGAGGTGTTGAGGGCGCGTGCGGACTCGCGTTGGGCAGCGATGGCTCCAACGCGCGCGCAGACCCTCATCTGCGACCAAGACCACCGAGGATTGACCGCGGGGGGAGCTCGCGGGTGCTCAGCGGTGACCGTGGGCTCTATCGACGCGCGGGAACGTCAAACGATTTGCTCTTCGTGCGGCCAAGCTGCTTTTTGTTCGCAGTGCGCACAGCGGGCGCGGTCACGAGAGCGCCCGACGAGCGCCCAACGAGCGCCCAACGAGCGGCCCCCCGGCGCGCTCGTACCTCGGACTCACTCAGCGGCGACCCTGCAAAAAATCAAGCGCGATGTTTACGTCATCGCGCGAGCCCAAGATGAGCGGGGTGCGCTCGTGGAGCTCTTTGGGCTGAATGTCCAAGATGCGGCGGGTGCCATCGCTGGCGATCCCGCCGGCGCTCTCAAGGATAAACGCGAGCGGCGAGGCTTCGTAAAGGAGCCTGAGCTTGCCCGCGGGGCTCTTGCTGTCTGACGGATAGGCAAACACGCCGCCCTTGAGCAAGGTGCGATGAAAATCCGCCACCAGCGAGCCCACATAGCGCGCGCCGTACGGGCGGTGGGTCTCGCTGTCTTCTTCTTTGAGCCAATCGACCCAGCGCTTCATGCCGTCGCTCCATCGCGAGGTGTTTCCCTCGTTGACCGAGTACGACGAGCCTTGCGTGGGGACCCTAAGGTTCTCGTGCGACAGAAAAAACTCGCCGACGCTCGGGTCGTAGGTAAACCCGTGCACGCCGTCTCCGGTTGAGTACACAAGCATCGTGCTCGAACCGTACAGCACGTAGCCCGCCGCGACCTGCACACTCCCACGCTGCAGGCAGTCCGCGAGCGTGCCCGCGCGTCCCATGGTGACCCTGCGATGGACCGAGAAGATCGTCCCGATGGTGACGCCTACGTCGATGTTCGAACTCCCATCGAGGGGGTCAAAGAGCAAGACGTATTTGCCCGTGGGAAATCGCTCAGGGATCTTGATGACCTCGTCGTCTTCTTCGCTCGCCATGAGGCACAAATGGCCTCCGGCTTCGGTCGAACGGATCATCACGTTGTTGGCATATTCGTCGAGCTTTTGCACATGCTCGCCCTGCACGTTGGTCTGCCCTGTGAGGCCCAACATACCGGCGAGTCCCGCTTGTCGTACGCGAGAGTTAATGAGCTTCGCTGCGAGCGAAATTTGCTGAAAAAGCCCGCTAAAATCACCGGTCGCGCCGGGCGTCTGTCGCTGACGCTCCAGGATGTGGCGATCGAGAGTTGTGCCGGGCATCGCGCTGGGCGGGGGAGGACCCCACGAGTGAACTACCGTCATGGCGACCCAGAGCTTTACCGCCGACCAGGGTGACAGCGCCAGTGCTGTGCGCGAATGAGGCTACGGATGTTGCTCATTGACGCGCGCTGCGTGGGCAAAACACACGCCGTCACTGCGGGTCGCGAAGCCCACGTCCCACAACCGGTCGCCCTCACGAAACCGCACGAGCAAGATAGGCCGCGCGAACGCCACGAAGTCCGAGAGCAGCACGTCTGGCCGAGCGCGCGTTGCTTGCACACTCTGCCGGGCTTTTTCGAGGGTCCCGTGAAAAGAGTAGCCGCAGAAGTCCGCCTCGCGCTCGGCCGAAGCCTGTCGATACGGGCCCATCGAGAGGTAGCGCTCGAGCTCGACCTTGAGCATTTCGGGCGAGGGGTCATTGCGCAACAGCTCAAAGAGCCACCACGAGAGCTTGCGCGGAAGGTCTGGCAACAAGAGCGCCCGCGACTGGTCGATGTGCTGCTGCGAATACTCGACCTCACACATCATGGTGCGGAGACTTCCGTCACACATTTTGCACTTGATCCGGCGACTGCCGTTGCAGGTATGACACGCGACGAGCACGGGGCTCGCGGTGATCAACGGGCTGCAGATCGGACACTCGATCCAGCCCTGATTGCCAGGGAGACACGTCGTGCAGTTGGACCAAGACAGCGTGCGAAGGACGGTCATGTCGCGGGACTCTTGCCACACGAGCGCGGTGGGTTCGCTTCGGGTGCGAGACCACTGCCCGTCTGCCGCGAGCTCTTCGGTCGCCGTCCAAGAAGAGCGCCTCAGCGCACGGCTGGCGACCGAGAGCGCCGCGACGGACTCGGTCTTCACGACCTCACAGGTCCAGAGATCTACCTCGCCGCGAAACCAGCCCCGGTGCACCATGAGCGGCCCCATCGCGCGGGCTCGCTCAAGCGTCGGGAGAAAGTTGTCGCGATCTGCATTGTGAACGTCGTTCACTCTTCGTCCTCGTCGTGGTGGTTCTGCCGTGTTGTGCCCCTTTTTTCAGGGACTCCGCGCCCAAAGACCACCGCGCCGGCGACGCCCAAGATCGCGCCGCTCAGCACGACCCACGACGCGGGCCCAAGCGTAAAGACAAACCGCGCGCCACGCTGCAATCGCAGGTGTCCCATCATGAGCGAAAGGGTCGGGAGCACCGAGAGCACAAACAACACAGGCCGAGTCACCAACATCGCGCGCCCATGCGTCCGCGAGAACAAAAACTGCGCCATGGCCGCCGCCGCGATCGGGATCGCCATCATGGTCATGGACTTCAGGTCGTGACCAAACGGCCCGAGCTCTAAGAGCATATCGACTGGAGAAACGCTCACGCTTGCGCCCCCAGCGAGCCGCGTCACCGTCGCAAACGGCAGCAGCATCGAGACGGCAAAGCAGGTCGCGGCCAGCGCGATCTGGGCGCGCCCGGACTGCACCGCGCGACCCAAGGGGCTCGCGGCCGTGGGGACCGCAGTGCGCTCGTAGGCGAGCTCGCAGACGCTGCAGTGAAGGGCTTGCTCTCGGGCTGCACCACAGTGCGGACAACTCTCGTGGCTCATCGTGGCGAGAGCGTACTTGCGAATTCGCGCGCGAGCAGCCCATAGCGCCAATGATCGGTGAACACGCCCGCGATCGCGCGGTCCTCGCGGAGCGTCCCTTCGAGCACAAAACCGTGCTTCTCAAGTACGCGCACCGAGTGCTTGTTGCCTACGGCCACGTCGGCGCGGACCTTGTGCAGGCTCAGGGTCGAGAACGCGTAGCGCAGCATGAGCGAGCACGCCTCGGTGGTGAGCCCCATGCCCGAGCGGTCGGTGCGCATCCAGTACCCCAGCTCGGCCTGTCGCCGCCGCAGATCGATGCCGTCGAGCTCGATGCTTCCCAGCAAATCTCCAGTCCGACGCTCGAACATCCCGAACCGTGCGGTGCGCGCATTGATCCAGCCGTCGCGACCGAGCTGGATAAACCTTCGCGCGTGTTCGACCTCTACGAGGTCCCTGGGCCACGTCATAAATCGACCCAGCTCAGCGCGTGATTTTGTCACAATCACCAGCAATTCGCGCGCATCGCGGGGATGCAGCGCGCGAAGCTCGATGCGCTCGCTCTGCGAAAATACAAGCTGCGGCAGGCTCAGCACGGGCCCCCCATGGGGTCCTCGGCGACGATAGATCTCGTTCGGCGCTTCATGATCGCGGCGCGCATCGTGTGCCAATGTGCGCCCGTGCGTCACGGCATTAGTGCAAACAATCTCTCAGCCCTTGACCACGATCACGGGCTCGAGCTTCGCGACCCTGCGCGCGATGCCGGCCCGCTCGATCACGCTCACGACGTCGGCGACGTCTTTGTACGCCTCGGGCATCTCTTCGACCACCGCGTTGACGCTGGACGCACGCAGGGCGATCCCTTTTTCGCTCAGCGCGCGGATCACGCTTGAGCCAGTCGCGTGGTTCTTAGTCTCGGCGCGTGAGAGCAGCCTCCCGGCGCCGTGACATGCGCTGCCGAAGGTCTCTTGCATCGCGCCGTCTTGTCCGCAGAGCACATACGAATATCGGCCCATATCTCCAGGGATAATCACCGGTTGGCCCAACGCGCGGTAGCGCTCGGGGAGCTCACTGTGGCCAGGTCCAAACGCGCGCGTCGCGCCCTTGCGGTGCACGAGAACGCGCTTGTGGACGCCAGGTGAGACCTCGTGAGTCTCCCACTTGGCGATGTTGTGACAGACGTCGTACACGAGCGGCGCGGGGAGAAACTTACGGCGTGTCCCGAGCGCGTTTGCGATGGCTTCGATCGCGCGATGGGCGAGGAGGGCGCGGTTTGCGTACGCAAAATTGGCGGCGCCTGCCATCGCAGAGAGATAAAAATCCGCGGCCTCGGTGCCCAACGGCGCGCAGGCGAGCTGGCGATCGACGAGGTGAATTCCGGCTTTTTTAGACGCGCGCATCATCGCATGGGTGGACTCTTCGCACACCTGGTGCCCGAGCCCTCGCGAGCCCGAATGCACGAGCAGCGTGATCCCTCCGAGGCGCAAGCCAAACTGTCTCGCGGCCTCTTCGTCATAGATCTCGGTGACGCGATCGATCTCTAAGAAGTGATTGCCCGAGCCGAGCGAGCCGAGCTGTGGGTGCCCACGCTCGCGGGCCCGTCGTGAGACCGCGTCGGGGTTGACTCCCTCCATCGCGCCCCGGTCTTCGATCATGTCGAGGTCCTCGAGGTTGCCGATGCCTAGGTCCGCGAGGGCCTGCGCTCCGCCCAGCAAAATGTCATCGAGATCGTCGAGGCGCTCGTCGTGACGTGTGACACCCATCCCCGCAGGGACATCGCGCTGAAGTGCATCTGCGATGGTCGCGCGCTGTGCGATCACTTGCTCTGCGTCGACCTCGAGCGCGTGCAATCGCACGCCGCAGTTGATGTCAAAGCCGATGCCGCCGGGAGAGACAACGCCGCCCTCGTCTGGGTCAAACGCCGCGACGCCGCCGATCGGAAACCCGTACCCGCGATGGATATCGGGCATGCCGAGCACACGGTTTACGATGCCCGGGAGCGACGCGACGTTGGCGATTTGTCCTGCGCTCCCGTCACGCAAGATCGCTTGGATGAGTGAGTCGTCGGCGTAAAAGAGCCCCTCGACCTTCATGTGTTGCTGGATGGGTACACGCCAGCGGAGCGCGTCTACGCGCTCGACGCGAAAGCGTTCGGTTCGTTGGTTCATGATGAAAGATGCCTAGCGTTTGATCAGAGCGTTCGAATGAGAAGCGACTGCTCAATGACCACGGCAACGCGCGTTGGCAAGGGGGCTCAGCCGTGTCCCTGCACGCGCAACCGGTGTGTGCGTGGTTTGCTCTCGTGTGCGTAGGTGACCTCGAGGTGATCGCCCGTGCGCCGCGCAAAGTGGGGCGGCTTGCGATCACACGGGATGCGATCAATTCGCAGCACGCCCTCGCTGGTGAGCCAGTGCACATCCACGGTGGACTGTGCGTCATGGTCACTCGGGACATACATCCCGTGCATCGCGATGACGCGGCCCTGCTCGAGCACCTCGAAGCCCACCGTATCGTACGCAATCGCTGTAAATTCGCTCGCCGTCGGAAAAGCCCCGCCGAGGTCTCGCACGCTCGGGAGGTGCGTGTGCAGATACTTAATCAACGTGTCGTATGCGGGGTGCTTGAGCGAGGGCAGGCTGTTGCGTTCGGTCAGCACGCTCATGCGATCGAGGGCCAACGTGCCGTGCTCCACGTGCAGCTTGAACCGGTCGTAGAGCTTACTGTCATCAATTTCGCGGTCGTCCAGGTGCTTGAGTAGCCACTGAAAGGGCGCGAAGGGCGCCAACTCTTTGGGGGATTTGCCTGGCAGAAAGCGTCGCACGCGGGACTCCCAGAGCGGGTTGCGTGCGCTCCATTGGCACCCGTGCGCGCGCACCGCGCACTCGCCCACAAAGAGCGCCCCGTGGACGATGGTGTTAAACAGCGCGTTGCTCGGATCACTGGGATCACTGGAATTTGCCAAGCGATCCCGTGTCGTCCGGTCCAGCGCGCGCGCGAGCTTGGCCACCCCTTCGCCATCGAACGTGAGGGTCACGTCGAAGAGCGCGCTGGCGTTGTGCACAAAGCGCTCGGCCCCGTCCGCGATGTGCGCATAGAGAGAGGGGTTGTTGGCGGGGTTGGCATCCTCGGTCATGGCGTCGAGGTAGCGACTGCGGATTTCGCTGGGATAATGCTGGTAGAACCAGCGCTCGAACCACTGCTGTGCGTCGATGTTCGTCATGCGCGTGGCGTTCGATAGCACACTGCGCGGTCAGCCCGAAGGGCGCGCGCTAGCGATGGGCCAAGCCGAGATCAAAGAAGAACTGGTCGGCAACCTTGAGCGGCGCAAACACCGCGGGCTCTTGGAGCGGAAATACACCGCACTTGGCGCTCGTCGAACCGGACCAATCGAGGATGCCGTTGACGGCACGGCGCGCTGCTTCGTTGGCGCCCTCCATGGTGGCCAGGTCCGTGTGGGTCTGAACAAAGTCCGCGGCGAGATAAAAATTCGCGATCTCGGTGACCGCTGTGGGCCGAAATCGCCAGGAATCTACCGTGTTAATCAGCAGCGGTTCGAGGTTTGTGACCCCTGACGGGTTGGGCAAAATGATGCTCTCGTCGAGGGCGAAGCCCACGATGTCCGACGGGTCTAAGACCGAATGGCCGTGGTCGTTGAGCGCCGCCGAGAGCTGGGCCCAGACCTCGTCGCGGATCTCTTCGCGGGTGGTGAGCTCTTTGGCGGGTTTGCCATAGACAATCCCCGGCGTATCCCAGTCGCTGATGTCGACGCTCAGGATCCCGCGCACCTCGCCGTCACCGTAGTTCGCGAGGCGGCTCTTCCAGAACTGCGCTTGGGAGATCGACGTGAGCGCCCAGGGAGAATCCACGTAGAGCGCGTGTCCGTGCGTGAGCGGGATGTCACGCTTGAGATAAAACTGGATGCCGTTCATCCACGCGGTCTTGAGCCGTCGGAGGCCGCCGAGCTTGGGCGCGAGCGCGAGCATCGAGGGCGACAACAAGGGCCGAAGGACCTCAAGGGGCATCGCGGCGACGAAGCAATCTGCGGTGTAGTCCTGCGTGCTGTGGTCGGCCTTGGTCACGGTGACCTTCGAGACGTGTTTGCTCGCGTTGTCCGCATGAATCGCTGTGATTTTTGCACCGTGGACGAAGGTCACTCCGAGCGACTCGAGGTGGGTCTTCCACGGGTCGATCCAGACCTCGTTGGTGGGGCCATCGAGCAAGCGATCGAGGTTGCCGCGGCCAAAATCAAAGATGAGCTGCGCGAGGACTGTGCCCACGGTGCGCGCGCTGCCCTCTTCGGCGCGGAGGGCGACGAGGCTTCGCGTGGCGCCGCGCGCGAGGATGTCGCGGTAAGCGCTCGATTGGTTGGGCGCGTCGATGAAGTTCCACCAAGAGATTTTCTCGAGCTCCGCGAGGCGGCGTGCGTCACAAGAGGTGAGCAGGTCGAGCATTTTCTTGGCGAAGAAGGCCATCTCCAACGGCGAGATCCCCATCGGGGTAAACATCGTCTTCAGGGCATCGATGAACTGCGCGGGGTTGTGTGGCAGCTTGAGATAAAACGCAGGGTCACTCCCGTTGGCGCGGGCGAGCAAAAACTTCGTCGCTTCGACCAAATGGTCGAGCACACCGTTGCGAGAGTTCTCAATCGGGATCCGGCTCATCGTGTCCGGCACGTGCTTGTAAAACCCAGGAAAAAACCTGAATCCGTGCTCTGCTGGCAGCTCACGTCGGCTGCCGACCGCAGAGCCCGCGACGCCGTACGATCGCGCTTTTCCGCCCACGATCGCGCGAGGCTCAATCACGGTCACCGCGAAGCCTCGCTCGGCCAGCTCGTGTGCCGCTGTCAGTCCACCCATTCCACCGCCCATGATCAACACTGTCTTGGTCATTTGGGTTGGGATGGTACTGTCCTCCGCGATGGACCTCACCATCCTTTCGGGGTCGAGTCATCCCGAGCTATGCGCCGCCATTTGCACCACGCTTGGGGTCAAACCCGCGAGTGCCACGATCACCACATTCTCCAACGAGAACATCAAGGTCCGCATCGACGAGAGCGTGCGCGGCCGCGACGTGTTCGTTGTGCAGACGTCCTGCCCACCCGTCCACAACCACCTCGTTGAACTGCTCATGCTCATTGACGCCCTCCGGGGCGCGAGCGCAGGTCGAATCACCGCAGTGATTCCCTACTATTTCTACGCGCGCTCGGACAAAAAAGACGAGCCACGGATCTCGATCACGGCGCGCTTGGTCGCAGATCTCTTGCAGACCGCGGGCGCAGATCGCGTACTCACGCTCGACCTGCACTCTCCCCAGGCTCACGGGTTTTTTAAGATCCCCGTGGATCACATCACCGCGGTGCCTTTGCTCGTGCAATCACTGCTCGCGGATCGCGAGCTCATGAGCGCGCCCGTGGTCGTCGCGCCCGATGTGGGCGAATCTAAAGACGCCGGGCGCATGGCACGGAGCCTCCACGCGCCCCTCGCCATCGTCGACAAACGTCGCACGGGCGATGACGAAAAAGCTCGCCCAGTGCACATGGTCGGCGACGTCGCCGGCCATCACGCCGTCATGGTCGATGACGAAATGGCCACCGGCGGAACCATCTTCGAAGCCGCTCGCTTTGTCACCGAGCGTGGCGCTCTCTCAGTGCGCGCGGCGGTCGTCCATGGGGTGTTGTCTGGCGGCTGCCTCGACCGCCTCCGCGCGTCAGATCTCACGCGGTTGATCATCACCGACACGATCCCGCTGCCCGAATCCAAGCGCGACCCCCGCATCGAGGTCGTCAGCGTGGCGCCCTTGCTCGCCGAGGCGATCTCAAGGATTCACAACGGTCAGAGCGTGTCGGCCATGATGTCTACTCGGTAGTCTCGACAAGCGATGTCGGTTTTTCCGAGTTAAGAGCGCTTGTCGCATAGACTCGCGCACGGAGGCCGTGGAGGTTCGCGCATGCGCTTAGAGTCAGTACGGATCAACGGGTTTCGCAATTTGGTAGGCAATGTGCTGCTCGATTCACTCGAGGGCATCACCGTCCTTCATGGCGACAACGGCACGGGCAAGACCAACATTCTCGACGCGATCGACCTTGCGTTTTTGCTCATCGGAGACCTCGCGACGCACGAGTGGCCCGATCGCCAGTTCGAGAAAGCGTACGGCCTCCGCCCCGAAGATCTGTTTGCGTTCGGAGACTCCCGTGAGCGCATAGAAATCTCGCTCGACGTGAGCTTCACCGAGATCGAAACTCAGTCACTCAACCATTTCGGACTCCAGGGTCTACAAGACGTAAAGCGTCGCACCTTGGTGCTCACCATCACGCACGCCGATCAGAAGATTTGCTGGGTCAGCGCGATCACGCCCTCGCTCGGACGCGCAGGCGACCGTGTGCTCGCGGCGCTCATCAAGCGCGGCCAGCTCCCCTCTCCGCACGAGAGCGAGCCCTGCGCGCTTGAGCGCATGGTCACCGTCGCTCCAGTGCTCAAACTCCAACGGACCAGCCTTCTTGATCCCGAGGTCGCGCGGCGATTGCACCAAGCGTTTTGCGCTGCCAATCAAGACCCACAGCGTCGCGCTTGGACCAAGTTCGTCGAGCTCGCCAACGGGCTCAGCGATTTTACCGGTCGAGGCCGATGGGGGATTCATTGCGAGCCGGACAGCAAGATCCCTCAGCTCACGTTGCTGCGTGACGATGCGCAAGTGCCCATGCATCGGCTGGGCACGGGCATGCAAAGGGTGCTGGCGTTGGTCGCTGCGCTGCTCGTCTCGCCCGCCAGGTTCGCGCTCATCGATTGTCCCGAGCTGGGGCTGCACCACGCGCAACAGCTGCGACTGCGTGATCTTTTGCGCAAGATCGTGCTGGACGAGGTGGGGCCGGCGCAGCTGGTCATCGCGACCCATTCGCCAGTGTTTACCGCGACCCTGCCCGGTTATCAGCTGCGCAACACCCCACAAGGGTTCACCGTCGAGCGCGCGTTTGTCCCCAAGGCCATGATCTAAACCGCGGCCCTTGCGGGTTGAACCTCGGTCTGTCTACCGTCCGCGCCCGCGGAGCACCGACCCAGAGTGAACGACCCCCCCGAACCCACAAAACCCGCCGACGCACGCGCGCTCTCTGCGCTCACTGCGCTCAGTGCCGCAGCGCTCACCGCCATGCTGCTCGTGGGCGCTCTCGTCAGCGCAGCGCGCACCCCCGTAGATCGCGTCGGAGCCGCCGTGCGAGAGGGCGCATTGCACTGGCCTTACGCTGTAAGTCTCGTCGCCATCCTCGTGGTTCCGGTGCTCTGGTGTACACCCTCGCGGGTCGACTCGTGGCTTGCGCGCGTGGGCGAGGGGACCGATCGCGCGCGCGCTGTCGCCCTCGCGATCGCGACGCTGCCTGCGGTGATTGTGCTCTGGATCGCGCTCACAGCGCGCGCAGGGGCGTGGTTTATGACTGCGTTTCACCACGTAGGGCTCGCCTCGCTCGCACAGTCCGTCGGCATCGGTCTGCTCACCGCGGCGATCGGCGTGGGCTACGCGCTCGCCGCGCGTCGGCTTGTGAAGAGCCGATCGGCGGACGCGCAGCCGTCGCCCATCCCGATCAAGACCAGGCTCCAGCGCGCCGCCATCTTGGGGCTGGGGGCCTCGGCGCTCTTGATCGCGGTGGGAGTCTCGACGGGAGACATTCATGGCCGCGGAGGGGTCCTGGGCGCGCTGGGAGTGCTCAAAAAGCCCGAGCTTGATCTCTGGCCCGTGGGCACCTGGTGGCTCGCGCTGGGGGTCGCGGCCGCGCTCACTGCGGCGCTGCGCGCGCGGCCCAGGGCGTCCGTTGCATTGCTCTTTGCGTGCGTGTTGTCAGGCGGATGGATGACCCGCGTGTGCGCACGAGCGTTTGATCAGAGCCCAAGCGCGGCCATCGTAGAGAGCCGCGGAGGGCTCTCTCGCCCAGTGTTGCGGTGGTTACGAAGGCTCACCGACCGAGACCACGACGGCGCGAGCGCGCTCTTTGGCGGAGGCGACTGCGACGACCACGACCCCGCGCGTTCGCCCAACGCGCAAGACCTCGCGGGCAACGGCGTGGACGAAGACTGCTCGGGCGCAGACACGCCCGCGCCAAGGCCTCGCGTGCCAGTCGCAGCGCCGCCTCCTTCGCTTCGTGAGCGCATCGCGCGCGAGCTCCCGCGAGACGCAAACCTCGTGCTCATCACGGTCGATACCCTCCGGTACGACCTCCATTACGCAGGAAATCCCAGGCCATTGTCACCCTCGCTCGACGCCCTCGCGTCGCGCTCTGCGGTCTTCGAGCGCGCCTACGCGCTGAGCTCGTACACCGGTCGCTCGGTCGGTCCCCTCTTGATCGGACGCTACCCCACCGAGTGCGCGCGCGACGAAGGCCACTTTGTCCGGTATCCCGATCGCGACAACGTGACGCTCGCCGAGAGGCTCCGCGCTGCGGGGTTTCACACGGCCGCGATGGCCTCCCATTTTTACTTCGAGCGGCGCTACGGACTCATGCAGGGGATCGAGCGCTTGGACCTCAACGCGCAGCCCCACGGCGACGCGATTGAGAGTGTCTCGACCGACGCGCAGGTTGCCGATCGCGCGATCGCCGCGCTCCAAGATCCCGCGTTTGTCAGTGGGCGCTTTATGCTTTGGGCTCATTTCTTTGACCCTCACAAGCAGTACGTAGACCACCCAACGCACCCGCCGTTTGCCCCAAATGAGCGCGGTCGCTACGACGCTGAGGTCGCGTTTACCGATGCGCAAATCGGCAGGCTCCTCGCGGCGCTCGCGGCGAGCCCAGCGGCCGCGCGCACGGTCGTCATGGTCACCGCGGACCACGGAGAAGCCTTCGGTGAGCACGGCATGGCATGGCACGGCGTCGAGCTGTGGGAAGAGCTCGTTCGGGTCCCCTGGATCATCCATGTGCCGGGCGTCGCGCCCGTCCGAATGACCCAAGCGCGAAGCCACATTGACCTCGTCCCCACGGCGCTAGAGCTCTTAGGTTTGCCCGCCCCTGCGTCGAGTGCAAGTGACAGTCTGTCTGGAGAATCCCTGGTCTCTGAGCTCTTTGGTGCGCTCGGTTCGCCGCGCCCAATCTATCTCGATCTCCCCGAGGGGCCCTTCAACGCGACGAGGCGTGCGTTGATTCAGTGGCCCCACAAGATCTTGTTTCGCAACGCGCGAAGGCCAGAGCTGTTTGACCTGTCCCAAGATCCCGCCGAGGCACATGACCTCGCAACAGCTCAGCCTGCGCTCCTCGCCAATGTGCGCACGAGCTATGACCAACTGCGCGCGACGCTGCGCGAAGTGCGCGCGGTGCCCTGAGGCGCGGTCTGGGCACCGGGGACGCGAGACAAGACACCCCTCGTGTACAGAGGTGACAGACCCGTGAGGAATGTACTAAACCGTCGAGCGCGTCGTATGAGCCGTGTTGCTGGTGTAAAACCAAGGGATTTTGCGCTTGATCGCGCATGCTGCTTCATCCAATCAGACCCACGAAACGCGACGTCATGACCCACGCGCAGAGAGAAAGTTAGGCGGCGATGCTCGATCACGAGCGAATTGCAGCGGCAGCGACCAGTCTGTCCAGACGCCCTCGGGCAGAGCTTGACGCAGCGTCACGCGTCGTCGGCGAGGTGCTCTTGGCGCAGGCCGAAGCGCGCGTTGGGGCCATGTCTCACCAGCGCATCGATGCACGCTGCGGCGAGCTCGGAGCCTCGGACGCGACCTGCGAAGCCGACGGCGTGAGACCAATCGAGGTGCTGCGCCGAGGACCCAAAAACGAGCAAGAGCGCGCGGTCGTAAGCGTGCTTTTGGCGAGGTATTTGGGAGAGATTCTCAACGGAGATCACGGCGATACGCGGCTGCTCGCCAAGCTCCAAGACATCGACTGGCTTGAGTTTACCGGCCCTTATCAACCCTATGAAGCGGCCCCCTTCGCGCTCGCCGGGCTGGGTGAGAGCACCGCGTCTCGGTTTGCCAAAGTGTTGGCACGTGCGCCCATCGATGGAGCCTCTAAGCGTGCCGAAGAAGCCACGCGTGCGCTCCGCGGCTTGCCCGCCATCGAGGCGCCCGCGCAGACCCTCGCGACGACCTCCCACACAAGCCGAAGCGCGACGACGTCCGCAGTGTCTTCTCTGTCCGCGGGGCCCTCGATCGCGGTCGAAGTGATCGGACACGCGCGAGGTTTCTTCGCTCGCAGCGCCTCAGCGCTCTTGGGCATCGGCGCACTTCGCGCAGTGTTTTCGCTCTTCGGACGCGGGGTGTTCTCGTTTCGTCGACCCGCGATGCTCAGCGTCGAAGAGTCGTCGCTGAGGCTCGTAGGGCACAGCGAAATCCTGGGTCGCACGCTCCGCACATGGGACGTACGCCTGCCCCTCGCAGAGCTCATTGAGCTGCGCCGCGAGGCGAGATTTCCGTGGCTTCCAGCAGCGCTCTCGATGACTGGGCTCTTGCTCGGGACGCTCTTGGGTGCGCGACGTGTGATCGAGGGCGCGGGCGCAAAGTACTTTCCGCTCGTCGCGTTGGGCGTCGGGATGCTCTTGGCGGGCATCGCGTTTGAGCTGCTCTTGCGCGCCCTCTGGCCCGGCCTCACGGGCCGTGTTCGCCTGCTGATTCGCAGCCGAGACTCGCAAGCAATTGAGCTCTCAAACCTCGAGCCCCTCGAGCTCGACGCGCTCCTCGCCAGCGTCGATCGCCTGCTCGCAGGAGCTCCCACAAGCGCGCCTGCCAGGTTCGCGTCAGCGATCGAGATCGCGCCCGCGACCGCCTCTGCGCCCTTCACCGACGTAGACCCAGGCGATCACACCGTCGAAGATCCCGTGCGGCTCGAAGACCTTGGCGCAGCGAAGACGGTCGCCGCAAAGCTCCCAGCCAAAGAGCGCAAACCCAAAGCAAAACCCTAATCAGGGGCTTGGCGCGTCGTTTGCACAGGCGTCTTCGGTGGCACCGAGGCTCGCGTCACTCACGCCCAGCGCCTCGTCGCGCAGACCTGCTTGTGCGAGTCCCACCAAGAGCCTCACCTCGTCCGCGTTCATCCGCGTTGAGAGAGTCACCGTGCTCGCGCCGCGCACAATCGAAGCCTCACGCAACGCACGCGCGAGGGAGGCAACCGCCAGCTGCGAAGCGAGCTCTGTTCGCATGCGCTCGAGCGTCTCTGTGAGTCTCCGAGGTTCGTCAAAATCCGCACAAAACAGGGTCAACTCTAACGTGAGCGACTCGCGGCCTGCCATCGTAAGGTTGACCCCATCGACGCGCGCCCATCGCCCCTCGCGTACGGCGCGGGTGTCGAGCGAGGCGACCGCGCGCACAACCGCGCGCTCGGACGTACGCTGCATCAGTGTGTCTACAGGGCTCTCCATCACATCCCGTGCGTCCGCGGATCGCACACGGTCGAGAATGGCCCGGACAGCGCTGGGTGCGCCCGCGATCGCCAGCGTATTGGACACAAACGCGACCACCTTGCTCGGCGCGCGAGGCAACAACGAAGGGTCTCGCGCTACGCGTGCAGCGTGCAGCGCGACGCCACGGTAGAGCGGCGCGTTGGCTTGCTCACAGCGTGCGCGCGCGGCGACCAGATCGGGACCCTCGAACTGTACGGTGAGCTCTTCGAGGTCGAGGCGTGCCGACGAGATCACGAGCGAATCTGCGCTCTGAAGCAACCGTGCCTCGCAGGGTGCGTCTGCGGCGGGCGCGTCTAGAAGCGTCTCGAGCGCTGAGATCCCACGAAGCTGCCGAAGATCCAAGCGAAGCATCGCGCGCGTGTTGTGCGGCACCATCGCGGGTGCATGGGACTCGTTTGCGCTCGTGTGTGGCCTGCGAGCCGCTGCCTCGCGTCGTCGCACAAAGCCAAACGCGATCAGCGCTGCGAGCGCGAGCACAGAGAGCACACGCCAGTGCGTGATGTCCGGATCGGGTGCGTGAGAAGCCACGGACGAATCATCGCTCATTCGCAGCGAAGACCGCGAACGTTTGTCACTCTTTCGCGTCACGTTGAGCTTCGGTGCTATGCCCCGCACCAAGACTAGCAATGCCATGGCAAAAGTTTCGATTGCGTGACGGTGAGGTCCTTGCACGCGTAGACGCATTGGGGATCCCCGTCGTCACCGCGGGACGCGTTGAGGTCCGCTACGGGCCCAATGTCCCCAAGGCCTACAGGGCCGCGTTGGGCAACCTTGCAGCGGTGCCTAACGCGCCGATTTTGCCGGATAGTCACTGCGTTGATATCAGCGAATCCGCTGCGATTTCGCCCGCAAAAAAGGGTGCCGCTGCGCCCGCGCCGACCGCCGCTCCCGAGGGCACGATCATCGCGTACACCGATGGGGCATGCTCGGGAAACCCGGGCCCCGCCGGCCTCGGTGTTGTGTTGATCGAGACCGGCTCACGGATCGAGCGCAGTGAGTATCTCGGCAACGCGACCAACAACGTCGCCGAGCTCACAGCGATCTTCCGTGCGGTGGAGTTGTCGCCGGACAAGAGCAAGCCGCTGGTGGTGCACACAGACAGCCAATACTCGATCGGCGTGCTCACCAAGGGTTGGAAAGCCAAGGCAAACCCTGAGCTCATCGTGAGCATCAAGCGGCTGATCGCAGAGCGCGGAAACGTGCGAATTGTCTATGTTCCGGCGCATGTGGGCGTAGTGCTCAACGAGCGCGCGGACACACTCGCGCGCGAGGCCGTCACGTCGCGTCGGACGACCGAGCAGCGCTATGAGAGCGCCCGCGCCGCTCGCCCGAACGCCGCAGAATAGCCCCTCTCTCTGTCCCCCAAAGCGCACCGCCGTCGATGCTAAACCTACCGAAGCGATGGGCCCTTCTCGCGGGTCTCACATTGGGAATTGTCTCGCCGATCGCACATGCCGATCCCGCGCTGTGCCCGCATGATCCCGCGCCGAGTCTGCACACGCTCTTGTCGCTCTTGCCCAGCGGCGACGGCGGCGCACTCTCTCGGAGCCTCTTCGACGTGCGCCTGATGATGGCCGAGCTCGACGGGGCAGGGCCGACCGAAGCAGTGCTCAGCGCGTCAAGAGAGTCTACGTATGGACCCGAAGAAATCATCTGGGTTTTCTCAGCGCAAGCGGGCAGCTGGGTCCATCGTGCGACCAGCCACTACGCGATCAACCGTGAGAGCGGCAATGTAGACGCTGAGGGGCGCCGTGGCGTCGTCGTGCTTCGCAGCGTGCGCGTCGGTGCGGGATGCCAAGAGCTGCTGCGAGTAGAGCACCTGCGCACCAATTTTCAGCCACAACCCCAGTCTTCGCGGCAGCTCATTCTGTATGCGCTCGACCGCGAGCAACTGTCGCCAGTGTTTGGATGCACTTTGCAAGACACCGGTTCGCACAATACCGTGGGATTTAGCTGGCAAGATCGCACGCTCTCGGTCTGGGCGAGGGCAGGCACCGTGGCGCCCATTTCGCGGTACCGATGGCGCGCAGGGAGGTTCGAGACCACCGGGCCGGACTCGTGTCACTCGTCTGCTTTTACCGCCGCCCGCTGAGGGCCTTTAGGTCACCTTGGCGCGCGCGATCAGCGCCGAAAACACCCGCGGAACATACCGCTTCACATACACCGCGAATCGCTCGGCGCCGCCCACATAGACCTCTTGGCGGCCCTGCGCGATCGCGTCGAGCATCCGCGCCGCGCATGTGTCCGCCGTGATGCCCTTGGCCGTCCCCGGATCCATCGACCCTTGCGGTGATCCATCTCCGGTGAGCGCGTTGCGTGAGACATCTGTCTGAACAAAACCAGGGCAAACGACCGTCACCTTGAGCTGGTCTTCGGTGTGCTCTGCGCGCAGTGAGTCAAAGAATCCGTGGAGTGCATGCTTTGACGCCGAATAGCTGCTGCGCATCGGCGTGCCAAACACCCCCACGAGCGAGGTGACCACGACAAAATGCCCACGTCTCCGCGCGACCATCGACGGCAACAACGCCTTCGTCAGCGCGACGGGGCCAAGATAGTTCACGCGCATCAGCCGCTCGTCGACGTCAATCGCTGTCTCGATTGCGCGCGATCGCTGCGAGAGACCGGCGTTGTGCACCATCACGTCAATGTTCGGGTGGTTTGTCAGGACCCGCGCGACCACGCCGGCCAGCGACTCGGTGTCGTCTAAATCCATGCACTCGACGCGCGGCGCGCTCACGCCGGGTCGCACACAGCCGCTCGCTACGCGCTCAAGCTCGGATCGTCGCCGGGCAGACAGAATGAGCTGAGCGCCTTCGTCTGCAAACGCGCGCGCGCACGCCTCGCCGATGCCCGACGAGGCACCTGTGATCCACACGGTCTGTCCTGCAAATCGAGCACTGTTCTTCATCGTAGAGGCCTATGCTCTCGGGGGTCATGGGAGCTGTGGGTCGTTGCTCTTGGTTCTTCTCGAAATACTGAACGCTCACAGCCAAGCGCGCAGCCAAGAGATTCGGAAATGCGTTTGACAAGAGCACAACCTGACGGGGAGCATCGCAGCCATCGTGTCCCGCTTCTCACTCAACGCCGTGCCTGCGCTCTTGCTCGCATGCTCTTTGCTCACCACGTCCATCGCGCAGGCGCAAGATGTTCGTGCCGCAGAAGAGGGATTTCGTCGCGCAGGCGAGCGCTATTTGCGCCGTGATTTTGCTGCTGCAGCGAATTTTTACGAGGCCTCGTATCGCAGCGTCCCCAGCTGGCAAGCGCTCGCTGGCGCGGTGCGCTCTCATCGGCAAGCTGAGGGGCTCTACCACATGACTCGCGCCGCGACGCTCTCGTTGCAGCTGCGTGAGCACTACGCGACCAACCGCCGCGCGCTCGCGCTCGCAACGCAGACGCTGAATGAGCTCCAACCACGCCTCGCGCACGTCACCATCACGTGCGATGGCTGCGAGGTTGAGGTCGACGGTGTGCTGCAAAATTCCTTGGATTTCTTCGCAGAGCCTGGCTCGCGCGCCATCGCTGCGCACTGGGGCGAGCGCCTCGAGCAGCGTCGCACACTGGAGCTCTCCGCAGGACAAACCGAGACGCTCACGCTCGAGCGCCCGATCCCTCCACCTGAGCCTGTCGTGCCCGTTCGAACCGTGGTCGTTCCGCCGCCGCCACCGCCGTTTCGATTTCATCCGGCCGTCGCGATCGCGAGCGGAGGTGTCGCCTTGGGCCTCGGCATCGGCGCCGCAGTGAGCTGGTGGGCTGACGCCTTGCCCAAAGGTGCAGCGTTGATCGCGAGCGCACGCATGGGTCGCGCAACCCTCGAGCAAGAGCGCGCAGTGTACTCTGCCGAGGACCGCACGTCGGCCCTGGTCGTGGGTGCCAGCATCGTCGGCGCGTTTGCGGTCACCGCAGCCATCCTCACGCGTTGGCGCCCCGAGCGCCCCGCCGCGGCTGCAGACAGCGCTCCTGTAAGCCCCCCGGTAAGCCCCCAGGCGTTCGTTGTGCCGATGCCCAACGGAGTCGCCATCATCGGGCAGTTCTAGCGTTACAGCGCCCAAAGGGTCGCGTCGGGCACTCCACTCGCACGCTCGTCTCGCAATTTGCCGAGACCTTTCGTGACAAACGTCTACACAGGCGGCACCCTTAGCGGTGAGCAAGTCGTGACCGTCGAACAGACAACCGAGGAGCCAACGGCATCCGAAGGAGGCACGCGTCTAGGACGCTATGAGCTCCTTGGTGAAATCGCCGCCGGAGGGATGGCGACGGTCTTTCTCGCGCGCAGCGTCGGTGCGCGTGGATTTCAGAGGCTCGTCGCGATCAAGCGAATGCACCCGCATCTCGAACGCGACGAAGAGTTTGTGACCGCGTTTCTCGAAGAAGCGCGCTTGGCTGCACGAATCCGTCACCCCAACGTCGTCGCCACCCTCGACGTCGAAGACGGCGACGCGCCCTTCTTGGTGATGGAGTACATCGAGGGCGACCGACTCTCGGGTCTCGTCAAAGAGCACGTCTCCAGACACCGCGCGGGGTTGCCACTCGGTGTCGCGCTACGCATCGCCATTGACGCCCTCGAAGGCCTGCACGCCGCGCACGAACTTCGCGACGATGACGGCATGGCGCTTGACCTTATTCACCGGGATATTTCCCCGCAGAACGTGCTTGTTGGGACCGACGGTGTCGTCCGCGTGACAGACTTCGGGATCGCTAAAGCAGCCGGTCGCGCCAGCCACACGCGCGAAGGCGAGCTCAAGGGCAAGCTCGCGTACATGGCGCCCGAGCAGTTCACCAGCCCCGAGCTCATGGACCGCCGGCTGGACATCTTCGCGATGGCGGTGGTCACCTGGGAAATGCTCACGGGGCGGCGCTTGTTTCGTGCCGCGACCGACGTCGAGACCATCGGCGTGATCCTTCACCAAGAGATCCCCACGCTTCGCAGCGTCTCCAGCGCGATCCCTGAGCGCGTCGAGCAGATCGTCATGCGGGCGCTCGACAAAAACCCCAATGGTCGCTGGCGCAGCGCACAAGACTTTGGCCGCGCGCTTGAGAGCCTCGGCTTGGCTGTGCCCAACCGCGTCGTGGCGGACTTTGTCAAAGAGACCGTGGGTGACAAGATCGAGCGCGAGCGCGCTCGGCTCCGCAGCGGCTGGTCGGTCAATACTCCGATGGCTACGCCCTCGCGCAGACAGACCAGCGAGCGCATCGTCAGCGAGGTTCGGCGTGCGCAGACGCAAGAGTCCGCTGAGTCTAAGAAGCAACCCGTGGGGCTGTATCTTGGGCTTGGGGCCTTCGTGTTGCTCACCTTGGGCGCGGGAGGCGTTCTGCTCGCAAAGTCCATGCGCCCGACCCGCTCGACGGTGGTCTACGTCGAGCGCACGTCACAGCAGCCCAGCGCAGCGACGGTTGTCCCCACGGTGATCCCGAACGTGCCCGTCGTCCCCGAAGCAGCCTCGCAGGACGCAGGCGTCGCCGTGGCCGAACCCACCCCCGCGGTTCATCGCGTGCGCCCCTCACGGGTACGCACGTCGCACCGAACCGGCGTGGACGACAGTGACATCTTGGGCGTCCCGACGTTTGACCGGGATCGTCGCCCGCGCTGAGCTGTCGCGATTGGTTTGCCGCGAGTCTCTAGGCCGTCGCGATCGTCAGGACCGGCGCGGACGCATGAAAATCCCGCTGAATTCGCAGAACATAGCTCTCAATGAGCTGCTCGACCCGCGAGGGGTCTTTTGAGCGCACAACGAGACCCAAGTGCCAGGGCTTGTCGTCCATGCGATAGACGATTTCGGGGTCGTTAAAGCCGCTGTTGTCAGGTTGCTCGTAGCGCGTGAGCGACACCACGATCCCTGCGTAGTCGCCGCGAGACACTGGCGGCGTATAGGGAGTCTCGCCTTGAGAGACCTCGATCTTGGCCCACTCTTCCCAGAGATTCACGCCCGTCGCGGCCTCGACCAGGTCTGAGATGCCTGCGCCACCCACGCGCGCTGCGGTCTCGAGAAAGTAGAACTTTCCGTCCTGCGCGCCGCGAATAAACTCGGTGTGTGACACGCCACGGACGTGGCCAAACTCGCGGATGACATCTTCGTTCATCGCGCGCAATCCGACCGCCTCGTCGCCGTCGCGAGGCAGCGTTCGAGATGCAAAAATCCCACCTTCGTGGCTGACCTCGAGCATCGGTCGCCGGTACTTGTTGGCCTCGGCAAACACAACCTTGCGGTCCCACGTGATCGAGTCGACGTGATAGCAGTCGCCCGCGATCATTTTCTCTAAGAGATAATAGCTCTGCTGGTCTCCAAGCGATTCGAGGATGGGCCAGAGCTCCTCGGCGCTCTTGATCTTCTTGATGCCAACGCTAGAGGCTTCGCTGCGCGGCTTGAGCACCCAAGGGCCCTGCACGTTCGCGAGATAGTGCCGGATGTCATCATGGTTGATCGTCGCGACAAAGTCCGGGACCAGGATCCCGCGGTCCTTCGCACGCGAACGCATCGCGAGCTTGTCTCGAAAATACCGGGCGGTTGTGTCGCCCATGCCCGGGATTCTCAGGTGCTCTCGCAAGTGCGCGACGAGCTCGACGTCAAAATCATCGAGCGGCGCGATGCGGTCAAACTTCCGCGTGCGCGCCAGATAAGACACCGCGTTGATCACCGCGCGGCGGTCTTTGAAGTTAGGCATCGCGAAGACTTCATCGAGCGCGTGACGTGGCCACGCTTCTTTCAAGATGTTCTCGACGGTCAGCAAAATCGTGCGGCATCCGAGCTTCTTGGCCTGCTCGATAAATCGTGCGCCCTTGTAGAAGCTCGAGACGCAGAGAATGGTTTTGACTGGGGTTTCTACGCTCACAGCCTCGGACTCTAGCAATCGCGGCCCACGCCCTGCGAGCCCTGTTGTTCTGCCAAGAACGAAATTTGTGAAGCCCAGCAGAACTCCGAGCACTCAGCAGACAGATCGACTTTTGTCCCACCTCGTACCCTGAAGCGAGAATCCTTGATGAAACTTACGTTTAAACATCTGTTGGGCCTCTCGCTGCTCGCAGCGAGCTGTGCGCGGACACCCATCGAAGAGCCCGATGTGGCGCCCCCAGACGCCGCGACGGACGGTCAGATCATGACGGACATCGTCCGCTCAGATGGCGCGGGCCCCGATCGTGAGCCTCCGCCCGTCGATGCAGAGCTCCCAGACGCTGAGCCCCCGCCCCCCATGGATGGAGAGGTCCCCGACGGCGAGCCTCCTCCGCCCATGGATGCGTCACCCGACGCGTCACCCGATGCGTCCATGGACGCGATGATCGTGTGCCCCGCTGGGACCACCGTGTGTGGCGTCGGTTGTGCAAATTTGCAGTCCGATGATGGCAACTGTGGACGCTGTGGCAACGCGTGCGGACCCTCGACCCTCTGCGTCGCGGGCGCGTGCGTGCCCTCGTGCACCGCGACCGAGACCCGGTGCAGCGGTGTGTGCACCAGCGTGCAGTCTGATCCCACCCACTGCGGCGCCTGCGGCAACGTGTGCCCCGCTGGCAACGTGTGCTCGTCGGGCGTGTGCCAAGCGATGTGCACCGCAGGGCTGACGGACTGCGGTGGATCGTGCGTAGATGTCCGAAGCGACGCGCGCAATTGTGGCGGCTGCTCGCTCACCTGCAACGGCGGCACCGCCTGCTCTGGCGGCGTCTGCGTGTGCCCCGCAGGGCAGACGCTCTGCAACGGTGCGTGCGTCGACACGGCGTCAAGTCAGACCAACTGCGGCGCGTGTCGCAACGCGTGTGGCACGGGACAGGTCTGCACCATGGGCGCTTGTCGCATCGTGTGTGCTCCTGGGCAGATCGAGTGCTCGGGCGCCTGCGTCAACGCGACCAACGACAGCAACAACTGCGGAGCGTGTGCAAACCGCTGCACCAACGGGACCACCTGCGTCGCCGGAGCGTGTGCTTGCCCCGCAGGTCAATCGCTCTGCGGTGGCGTGTGCTTGGACACCAGCAACCGCGCGGACAACTGCGGCGCGTGCGGCAACGTGTGCGCGGCCGGTCAAGTGTGCTCGTCGGGCATCTGCGCGACTGGATGCACGGGCGGCTCGACGCGATGCGGTAGCGCGTGCGTCTCGCTCGCGACGGATGCCGCCAACTGCGGAAGCTGTGGCGCTGCCTGCGGTGGTGGACAGACCTGCCAAGCAGGGATCTGCCGCTGCCCCTTTGGCACCACGAGCTGCGGCGGTGTGTGTGTCGCGCTCGGATCAGATGTCGCCAACTGCGGTGGCTGCGGTACCGCGTGTCCCGCGAGCAACGTGTGCCAATTCGGTCGCTGCACGCTCTCGTGCCGTCCTGGCACAACCAACTGCAGCGGGTCGTGCACGACGGTGCAAAACGATCCCAACAACTGCGGCGCGTGCGGCACGCGCTGTGGGACCGGCTTTCAGTGCTTTGCGGGCCGCTGCGCGTGTGCCATCGCGGGCTCGACAGTGTGTGGAACTTCGTGTGCGAATTTGCAGACAGATCGCGCTAACTGCGGAGCCTGCGGGCGCACGTGTGGCGCGGGTCAGTCGTGCCAAGCGGGCGTGTGTCGCTGCACCGGCGGGCTCACGCCTTGCGGCTCGACCTGCATCAACCCACTCAGCGACGCGGCCAACTGCGGCGCGTGTGGCAACGCGTGCGGCGCTGGGCAGACGTGCGTACTGGGCTTCTGCCAGACCATGTGCCTCGCGGGCACCACACAGTGCGCGGGCTCGTGCGTAAACACCACAATCGACAACAACAACTGCGGCGGCTGCGGCCAGACTTGTTTTGGTGGCTCGTATTGCTCGGCAAGCGCGTGTCGCTGCGACCTGGGCCAGACCAACTGCGGCGGAGCCTGCGTAGATCTCACGGGCAGCTCGAACAACTGCGGCGCGTGCGGTCGAGTCTGCACCGGCGGATCGGCCTGCGTAGCGGGCGCGTGCGCGTGTCCGACGGGGGCGACGCTCTGCAGCGGACGCTGCACGTTGCTCACGGTGGATCCGAGCAACTGTGGCGCCTGCGGTCGTACATGCGGAGCGCGTCAGCGCTGCGTCGCGGGTGCCTGCAGGTGATCGCGCTCGCAGGGTGTGACCGCGCGCTGTAGGCGCCTAAGGTCGCGCTCGCTCTTCCAGAGGGGCTGCGGGTGGATGTGAGCGATTGTGCCGATGCACACTCGCCCACGCGCGTGGGAGGGTCCCCTGCTACAACGCTCGTCATGCACCGAACGGCTTTGCTGGTGACCGCGCACGGAACGGTCGATTCACTCGACGAAATCCCTGCGTTTTTACAGATCATTCGTCGTGGAAGGCCTGCGCCGCCTGAGCTCCTTGACGAGGTCCGTGCGCACTACGAGGCCATCGGTGGGCGCTCGCCACACCTCGCGTGGACATCACGCGTGGCCGAGGATCTCGCGAATGCTCTGCAAATTCGCTCGCAGGTCGCCATGCGTCTGTGGCACCCCACGATCGCATCGGTCGTCCCCTCGCTGTTGGCCGAGGGCTTCGATCGCGTCGTGTCACTCCCCCTCGCTCCTTACTCGGTCGAGATCTACCACGCCCCGGTCGCGCAAGCGCTCAGCGCTGCCGGCCTCGACCCCGCGCAGCACCTCGTGCGGGTCGACGGCTATCACCTCCACCCTGCTCTCATCGAGGTCTTCGCGACGCGCTTACGGAGCCTCTTGGGGCACGACGCGACCCGCGTGATTTTCACCGCACACTCGCTCCCCATGTCCGTGGTCACCGCCGGAGATCCCTACCCCACGCTCGTCCGCGAGACCGCGGTCGCGGTCGCGAATGCCTGCAATTTGCCAGCACCTCAGTGGCAGTTGGCCTATCAATCCCAGGGCGCGGTGAGCGGCGCTTGGCTCGGCCCCACCGTCTCCGAGGCGCTCGATCAAGCGCGCGCAGACGGTATCCAAAGGGTCGTGTTTTCGCCCATCGGGTTTCTCTCGGACCACGTCGAGATTCTCTACGATCTGGACATCGACGCTGCCTCGCAATGCGCCTCGCGAGGTCTCTCTTACGCCCGCACCGCGACCCCTAACGCCGACGACGATCTCTGCGCCGCCCTGTGCGAGATCCTCGCCCCGTACCTTGCCCCCTAAGAAGCTAAGAAGGCCTAGTCATTTCGGCGATCTCTCGGTCGCTAAGCTGAGTCTTCGCGATGGCGTTGAGGGAGTCGCTGTAGTTGCACCCATTGCACCGCACAAGGTCCCCCGCGATCGTCATGTCGGTGCCGTCGCACGCGACACAGCGGCGCCCCGCGTCGAACTCGCGGAGTCGTTTTCGTGCGCTAAATTGCCGGTATTTCCACGCTGCAAAGACCGCAGCGATGACGCACAACTTGACCAACCCCTTGATGAACATAGTGGGAGGATGCCATCAGCTTCGCATCTGCCGCAACGGTTCACGCGGTGCGGTGTACCATCCGTCGTTCATCATGAGAGACAGCGTTGTTCTGTACATCAATGGCAGGCGCCACGAGCTCAAGGGCGAGCACGCCTTCGCCACCCTCTCGGACTACCTTCGCTACGAGCGCCGACTTACCGGAACCAAAGTGGTCTGCGCGGAGGGAGACTGTGGTGCGTGCACTGTGCTCGTCGGCCGCGCGGGCAGCGACCGTCCGTGGCGATTTGAGCCGGTAAACGCCTGCATCGTGCAAATGCTTCAGCTCGATGGCAGCCACGTGCTCACCATCGAAGCGGTCGCGCAGCCCGACGGGTCGCTGCACGAGGTCCAGCGCGCGATGTGCGAAAACCATGGATCTCAATGCGGTTTTTGCACGCCTGGCTTTGTGATGGCCATGCTCGGCCACTTCGAGCACCACCCCCATCGCCCCGCCGATCGCAAAGAGATCGCCAATCACCTCACCGGAAACCTCTGTCGCTGCACCGGCTATCTCCCCATCCTCGACGCCGCCGCGGACGTGCGCCCTGAGCGCCTGCAGTCCGTCGTCGCAAGGCTGCACACCGAGCCGCTCCAGCGTGCGCTCACTGAGAGCACCGAGCGCCCACTCAGCATCGCCGTCGAGGGCCGTGGACGCCTCGACGCGCCCACCACGCTAGACGCACTTTTGTCTCTCCGCGCTGCCCACCCAGACGCTCGAATCACCGCCGGAAACACGGACCTCGGCGTCATGATTAACAAGCAAAAACTCTGGCCCGCGGGCTCTTCACGTCACGCCATCACCACACACAAGGTCGCCGAACTCGACCACGTCACCGTGCACGAAGGCGTGGTCACCGTAGGTGCCGCGGCGACCCTCGGTGCCCTTGAGCGCGCGTGCGAGACCTCTGTGCCCGAGCTCGCGAAGCTCTTGCGCGTGTTTGCCTCGCCGCAGATCAAGGCGACCGCGACGCTCATGGGCAATGTGGCCAACGGGTCGCCCATCGGCGACACGCTCCCCGCGCTCTTTGCGCTGGGCGCAGAGGTCGAAGCGCAGAGCCTCCGTGGGGCGCGTTGGATCCCCATCGACGCGCTCTATGTGGGCTACCGTGCGCTCTCGATCGCGCCTGACGAGGTGCTCACGCGCGTGCGCTTCTCGGTACCCGGCGACGTCGCCGTGTTTCGCGCATACAAAGTCTGTCAGCGCAAAGACTTAGACATCTCGTTTGTGGGCGCGAGCTTCTATCTCGAGCGCTCTGCCGGTGTGGTCACGCGGGCGCGTGTCGCCTATGGCGGCGTGGGGCCCACCGTGATGCGTCTGCCCGCGATCGAAGCGCGCTTGCAGGGGACCGCGATCTCGGACACCCAGGCGTGGGACGCGATCGCCGATGAGCTCGCCGCGAGCCTCAGCCCACGCAGTGACCTGCGCGGATCGCTTGAGGCGCGCAAGATCTTGTCAGCTAATTTGCTGCGAAAATTCGCGAATGAGCTCCGCGCCGAGGTCAGCGCATGAAGATCATCGAGGCACACAAGTCGCCTTCGCACGACGCCGCACACACCCACGTTCAGGGCCTCAGCGAGTTCATCGATGACCGCCCCGCGGTAGCCGGAGAGCTGCACGTCGGCGTGGTCTACAGCCCGCATCCGCACGCGCGCATCGTGGGTATTGACCCGACAGACGCCCTCGCGATCGCAGACGTCGTAGCGGTCTTCACCGCGCGCGATGTGCACCACAACCTGTGGGGACCGATCTTTCAAGACCAACCGCTGGTGGCCGACACTGTGGTCTCTTTTGTGGGCGAGGTGGTCGCGTTGGTCGCCGCCGAGACCCGTGAAGCGATGGAGCAAGCACGCCGCGCGGTGCGTGTTTCGTATGAAGTTTTGCCCGCGATTCTCTCGATCCCCGAGGCCATCGCCGCGCAGAGCTTTCTGGGCTACGAGCGCTTTATCCGTCGCGGCGACGTGGACGCAGCCATCGCCGCGGCGCCGCACAAGCGCGACGGCGTGGTCTATATCCAGGGCCAAGATCACTTCTACCTCGAGTCGCACGCCGCGATCGCCTACCCGCGCGACGGAGGCCAGATCGAGGTACACGCGAGCTCGCAGCACCCCACCGAAGTGCAGCACATCGTCGCGCACGGGCTGGGTCTGCGTGCACTCGACGTCGTGTGCGTGGTCAAGCGAATGGGCGGGGGCTTTGGCGGCAAAGAGTCACAAGCTGCGCTCTTTGCTTTCTACGCGTCGCTGGTTGCGCACAAGCTCAATCGCCCCGCGCGCTGCGTGATCACCAAAGACGACGACATGATCATGACGGGCAAACGCAACCCGTTTGAGATTCACTATCGCGTGGGTTTTGACAGCGATGGTGCGCTCTGTGGGCTCGACGCGAGGCTCTTTTCAGACGGCGGAGCGTTCGCGGATTTGTCCACGTCCATCATGGAGCGCGCGATGCTTCATTCGGACAACGCGTACTTCTTGCCTGCCGCGTCGATCGTCGGAAAGGTCTGCAAGACCCACGTCCATCCGCACACCGCGTTTCGAGGATTTGGGGGACCCAAGGGCGTCGCGATGATCGAGGCCATCCTCGAAGACATCGCGCATTCGCTCGAAAAAGACCCGCTCGATGTTCGCAAGCGCAACGTGTACTCGGCCCCCGATCGCAACGTCACGCACTATGGTCAGCCGCTCGAGAACCTCTTGCTGCCCGAGCTCTTTGACTCGCTTGAGTCACGCTGTGACTATCGCGCGCGTCGCGCATCCGTGCGTGAGCACAACGCGAAGGGCACAAGCACTCTGCGTGGTCTTTCGCTGACCGCTGTGAAGTTTGGTATCTCGTTTACGACGCGGTTTCTCAACCAAGGAAACGCGCTCGTAAACGTCCACCAAGATGGCACCGTGCAGGTCTCGACCGGCGCCACCGAAATGGGCCAAGGGGTCAACACGCGCATCGCGCAGGTCGTCGCCGAGGTGCTCGGGATCGCGCACACCGACGTGCGCGTGATGACCACTTCGACTGAGAAAAACCACAACACTTCGCCCACCGCGGCATCAAGTGGGACCGACCTCAACGCCAAGGCCGCCCTCGACGCGGTGACCCGGATCCGTGATCGTCTGTCGCTCGTCGCGCGCGGAGTGCTCGCGCTCCCTGAGGATCGACGACCCTCGCGCACCGCGGGGCTTGGCACCCAGCCTGAGCTCGCAGTGCCCGAAGGAGCCCGCGATGAGGACATCATTTTTGCGGACGGCGAAGCCTATGATCGCTTGGATTCTTCGAAGCGGATCGCGTTTGGAGCGCTCTGCCGAGAGGCCTATTTGTCTCGGGTTCAGCTCGGAGACTATGGCTTCTTTAAGATCCCGGGCATTCACTTTGACAAGCTCACCGGGCAGGGCTCGCCCTTCTTTTACTTCACGCAAGGCACAGCTTGCTCTGAGATCGAGATCGACCGGTATACGGGCGAACTCAAGGTTTTGCGTGTAGATTTGCTGATGGATCTCGGACGTCCGATTAACCACGGGCTCGACGTGGGCCAGGTCATCGGCGCGTTTGTCCAAGGTATGGGCTGGTGCACGAGCGAGAACCTCGTCTACGACGACAAGGGTCTCTTGCTCTCTCACTCGCCAAGCACCTACAAAATCCCGAGCGTCCAAGACACCCCGAGGGACTTTCGGATCGAGCTCATCGAGAACCACGACAACCTGCAAAATGTCAGAGGAACCAAGGCCGTCGGTGAGCCGCCCCTCTTGCTTGGGCTCTCGGTCTGGACCGCCGTCCGCGACGCGCTCTATGCCCTCGCGCCGGTCGAGCACACGCTACCTGCGACGCTGCCCATGACCCTTGAGCGGATCTTGCTCACGCTCGATGCGCTGCGTCTGCAGGGCCTCGCGCGGTGACTCAGACGCACGTCGCGATGCTCGACGCCCAGCGCGCACGGTTGTGTGCGCGCGAGCCCTTTGTGACCGTGACCTTGGTGGGAGTTCGCGGCAGCGCACCGCAAGAATTGTCTGCGAAATTGCTGCTCGATCACCAAGGCCTCGCGTTCGGAACCATCGGCGGCGGAAAGCTCGAGGCCCACGCCCTCCGTCGCGCGAGTGCCCTGCTCGTCCAGCGCACAGACTCTTGCACGCTCGAGGTCGTCAACCTCCAACGCGACATCGGCATGACCTGCGGTGGCGAAGTCACGCTCTTGTACGAGTGCGTCTGGCCCGCCCAGTTTGCGGTGGCCATCTTTGGCGCGGGGCACGTCTCGCAAGCCGTCGTGCGGCTCTTGTTGACCCTCGAGTGCGTCGTCGATGTCTTCGACACGCGTCGCGAATGGATCGACCGCATGCCCGCCCATCCGAGCCTACGCGCGCACTGCCCCGAGGACCTCGTCCCTCACGCAAAGAGCACCCCAGAGAGCACCTTGTGCGTTGTGATGACCCAGGGGCACGCAACGGATTTGCCAGTATTATTCGCGCTCTTGTCCCGTCCTCGCGGCGTCTTTGTAGGTGTGATGGGCAGCGAACTCAAAGCAAACAAGATGCGACGCGAGCTGCTTGAGCTCGGCGTGGACACCGCACAGGTGCGCGCGCTGCGGTGTCCCATTGGGCTCAAGCTCGGACACAACCGCCCCGCAGAGATCGCGGTGAGCGTCGTCGCGGAGCTGTTGCTCGCGCGAGACGGTGCGCTCACGAGCGGACGTTGACTAGCGCTGCGCCTGCCATCACCAAGAGCAACCCGCCGAGACGCCACGCGCTGATGGCGATGCCCTCGACCATGCGATCCCACATGATCCCGGTGATCATTTGGCCGGCAACCACCAGCGCAAAAGTGGCCTGCGCGCCCAACTTAGAGATCGAGAGTGGCAGTCCCAAGACGATCATCAGGCCGAGCATTCCGGGCGCAATGTGCCACCAGCGCATTTGCGAAAACGCCTCTGCACGGTGCCGAAACAGGTCGTTGCCGGTCAAGCCATTGCGCGCGGCGACGTAGAGCGCGAGCGACGCGGCGAGCACTACGAGCGAGTTAAGCATCGCGACCGCGGGCAGTCCCCACGCTTGGGCGACACGTCGATTGAGCGCGCCCTGCAATACGGCTGCGAATCCGACGGAGATCGCGAAGACAAAGTAGCCCGAGTTCATGACAGCAACACTGTGGCAGAGGGACGTGACGTCGGGGTGACGTACGTGTGGCGCGCCAGTATCACGCGCTGGGCCTTTGGTATACCGGTCCACGATAGTCGCTGAGCACTTCGCGTGCGTCGTCGCGCGCTAGGTCTTGGTACACGACGAACCCTCGATCCCGGAGCTCTTGCTGCCAATTTGCAGGGATCGGTCCCTCGTCAAAGCCCGTGAGGGACTCGACGTCTTCGCGGCGTGCGCACACCGTGAGCGCTCGCACGCCGCTCCAAAACAGCCGACCAAAGCACATACAGCACGGCGCGGACGAGCTCACCAGGTGCCACTCGCTGGGCAACAGCAGCGCTTCGGTGACGGTCTTGGCGAGCGCGAGCGCGACGACCTCGGCATGAAACTCGTAGCTCTTCCAGGGGACCACGCAGTTTACGCCTACGGACACCAGCGCGCCGTCGAGGGCGAACACCGCTGCACCAAAGGGCCCGCCGCCTTCGCGCATCGACGCGCGTGAGAGCGTGACGACCAGCTCTGCTTGTGCCGCAGGGGTCGCGCGAGGGTGCGCTTGTACGAAATCTCGTGCCAGCGTTTGGATCGCCGGGCTGAGGCTGTGTGGGCCCAGCGTAGTGGGCAACGGCGCGAGCTTTGACATGGCAGATCCAATCATCTTTGCACATGGGTCTCGACGCGGCGAGGGGGGTTGCAAGTTCGTTGCACATCGTTACGAAGTGTCTCTGCAGCTGCGTTGAGCATGCGAAACAAAGGAGCGAATCGTGACAAAGACAGCGCGAATTGGGTTTTACCGAGAGCGAGACGAACACGGATACATGAGCAATTTTGCAAAGTATCCGATCGTGATCGAGGGCCGCGAGTGGCCCACAACTGAGCACTATTTTCAGGCTATGAAGTTTGAGGGCACCCCGCACGAAGAGCTCATCCGTGCGGCGGAGAGCGCGTCGACGGCGGCGCACATGGGCCGCGAGCGATCGCGTCCACTGCGCAAAGACTGGGAGCAGATCAAAGACGACGTGATGCGCGTCGCGCTCGAGGCGAAGTTTACGCAGCACGCTGAGCTCGCTGCGCAGCTGCTCGCGACCGGTGACGCCGAGCTCGTCGAACAGACCCGCGGTGACTACTACTGGGGCTGCGGAACAGACGGCAGCGGCAAGAATATGCTTGGAATTTTGCTGGTAGAACTGCGCTCCAAGCTGCGCGCGGCGAGCGCGTAACTAGCCCTTGGGGGGCTCGGTCGTGGGCGCGTTGGGCAATTGAATAATTGGATAGCCGGGGTTGCTCGCATCGGTGTTGTTGAGAGTCGCTCCCATGCCAAAGACCATCGCGGTGACCTTGGGCGCGTAGTCTTCGACCAAGTGCGATACATGGTCGATGGCCCAAAACGCCTGGAGCGCGTCGAGGCCCGTCGTGGGACGAATGAGCCCGATGCGAAGCTCGTCGTCCGAGGCGATGTAGAAGCAGGGGCCGCCGAGCTCGGTCCCATTTTTCTGCAGCAATTGCAGGAGAAGCTTGGCGTTGCCGCGTTCGCCAGGGCCCATGCGTACGACGCGCCCTGAGACCCGCAGGACCTCGTTTTCGACGTGGATCTCGATCTCGGCGGACTTGCGTTTGAGTTTGCAGAAGCCCTCTTCGGGTTTCTCTTCTTCGATCGAGACCTTGCCCGCTTCGGCAAGCACACCGATGGCGCCAAACACCACGTCCCGCGCGGGCTGTTGTGGTTGCGCTGCGTTGGCCAAGAGCACCTCGGGGACCTTCACGACGCCCTGCCGCACGAGCCTCCGCGCGTACCGCACATAGTCCGCCGCAGTGTCTCCCGGAACGCAAAATCCCAGGCCTTGCGAGAAGTTCAGGGTCATCGTGACGATCCCCACGAGCGCGCCCTGCGCGTTGAGCAGCGGCCCTCCGCTGTTGCCCGGATTAATCGCCACGTCGGTCTGCACAAAATACTCTTTCTCGAACTCACGGTGCGGGTTCGAGATAATCCCGCGCGAGACCGAGAAGCGACAACCGCGCGGATGACCCAGCGCGAAGACCTCTTCGCCAACGGTATAATCTTCTGCAATTTGGCTGTCCAAATCGAGATAGTCCTTCGTCGGCACCGCGACCTTCACGAGCGCCAAGTCATGATGTGCGCTCTGATGCACACCCACGCCGGGCACGTTTTGCCCGTTGGCCAAGATCACCCGAAAGGGCCCAATGCTGGGCGCGACGTGCTTGTTCGTCAGGATCCACCCGTCGGTCGCCACGGCGAGCCCTGTCCCGAGGCCCTTGCTGTCCTGAATCAGAACGATCTGACTCGTCCGCGCGCGGATCATCGCCATGGTCCCGCCGGCTCGCTGTTCGCTGGTCTCTTCTGTGCTCATCCCGTCGCTCCCTCAGCTCGTGCTCGCAAAAAAAAACGTGGCCTTCGTGATCGCTCACGCAAGTCGTTTGCAAGCTATCACCGCTGTGTACGTTCGAGGCGCTTGACGAGACAGGGACTGGCCTTGGAGACTCCGCCTCGCATCGTCGTGTCGTCGTGGCGCGCGTATCGCAGGAGCGTCGTTATGGGTCTCTTTGATGGTTTTATGGGTACCACCATCCAGCTCACGCCGAAGGTGGCGCTAGCAGCTGCGATGATCTACGTCAGCGCCGCGGATGGGCATCTGGATCCCAACGAAAAGGGCGACATCTTCAAGGTCGTTCCCGACGATCACGTGCTTGAGCAGGGGCTCAATTACGTACGTCGGACGCCCTTTCAGCAGTTCTTGCAACAGAGCGCCCAGCTGCTGTCGCCCCAGCAGAAGCTCTGCCTGATTCTTAACGTCGCGGACATGGCGATGGGCGACGGCTTCTTGGCTCCGCAAGAGCAAGCGATGCTGATCCAGATGAGCCAGTACTATCAGATCCCCGACGCGCACCTGCAGCCCTACGTCCAAGCGCTGATGCTCAAGAACAACCTCACGGTCTTCGGCTGAGCGACGCACCCGGCGACGTCGCTGGGTCGGTCTTGCGCTGGCTGTCTGTAAGCGCTGTCACCGTGGTTTCTGCAGAAAATTCACCGGGAGAAATGACAAAGGCCCGGACCTTGATTGCTCAGGGTGTCCGGGCCTCGGTGCGATCGATCGATTGCGAATTCACTCAGTGAACTGCAATCGATGGGTCTTACCAGCGATCGCCGCCGCCGCTGCCGCCACGGCCGCCGCCGCCGCCG
>JAUXYJ010000043.1 GCA_030694465.1 Deltaproteobacteria bacterium
CACCCGGCGACGTCGCCGGATTGGGCCCAGTGTCATCACGCTCCCCAGCGAAGCGACACGTGTGTTGTGGATCCAGAGAGAAGGCTGCGCTCGTTTGCACCTGTCTCACCTGTGGCATTGGTAGCCTCACCGGCTGGCCTCTACCTGAGCGCTAGCGCGTACTACTTCAAGGCCGGTTCTGCGGGCTTGGTTCCGTGAAGTAGTACGCGCTAGCGCTCAGGTAGAGAAGCCAGCCAAGAACAGGCTACCCTGCTCAGAACGTCTACTTACGGGTCCTGCGCGACGCGACATCGCACATGTGCTCGAAGCACAAAGGCTGCACCTAGCTCAGCCCTCTCTCAAGACCCACAACGCGCCAGACCCTACGTCGCAGCCCGCTGGGGACGCAAGTGTCAACTAGCGACGTTGTGACAAGAGCCACGCATAGATGTCATGCCCCGCGCTGAGGTTGTACGTGCGGCTCCACGAGTCGTGGCCCACGCCAGGGTAGATCGTCATGCGCGCGTCTTTGCGAGGGGGCGAGGGGCACGCGATGAGGCTGGTCATGGGCATACGCGTCCCATCGACGGACACCGTGCCGTCGGCGTCGCCGTGAAAGCCCCAGATGGGCACGCGGCCCAGGTTGCACATTTGGCGACCCCACGCGCCGCGACCGTCGCCCGCGATGAGCACCGCGGCGGCGACTTGGGCGTCGACGTGGGCGCCGAGGTAGTTCCAGCTGCCGATGGCGCCGCATGAGAGCCCGGTGAGATAGATTCGCGCGGGGTCTACGCGATAGTTTGTGATTGCCCAGGCAATAAACGCCTGGATCTCGTTGGCGGTCGGGCATCCGCCGCCCGGGTGTTGCGGCGAGAGGACCACAAACGGGCGCGATGCGGGCCACTGGTTTTGTGCGATGAGCCTCGGGACGCCGTTGTTCAGCACGCGGGTGAGCTCGGTGGTGCCGTTGCCGTTTTCGCCGATGCCGTGCCAGAAGACTAACAACGGCGTGGGCGTCACCATGTCGTAGTTGGGCGGCAGATATTCGTAAAACCCGCTGGGCGCCATGCGATCTCCCAGCATCCGTGCGGTCTGTCGCGTCGAGCTCCGAAACACTCCCGCGTCGGTGGCGCTGTCCATGGTGGTCACATCTCTCCCGTTGGCTGCATCCGTCGTGGCGCTCGCGTCCCGTGCGTCCCGTGCGTCCCGTGCGTCGTTTGGGGCGGTCACGTCCAGATCCATGGCGTCGAGGGCGGATGCATCGAGCGTCGTCTCGGCGTCCGTTGGTTGTGAAGCGCTGTCCGGTGTTTGGGTGTCCTCAAGGGTCGCCGAGGCGTCCCCGCCGTCTTGGCGTCCCATCCCATCGGGTCCCATGGACGCGTCGTCTGCTGAAGTCGGTGTGCCGCATGCGCTCGTGACCACAGCGAGCAGCAGACAAGCGGTCTTGAGAGAGGCAGTGGGTTGAGTGAGCATGCCCTCAGGCTACGCTGTTTAGGCCCCAGAGCGCACGGCTCTTTGGAGTCTTGCGTGAGCACTCTGCCTGAGAAACAATTGAGTAAAACCCGAACTCGAGGCCGCTGTGGCTCAGAGACACGGGTCAGGCGGCGACGTCGCCGGGTCACGCCTGCGTCGCGACATCGTCCCCGGTTGTGCGATGCGTGTTGTGGGTCCAGAGAGAAGGCTGCGCTCGTTTGCACCTATCTCACCTGTGGCATTGGTAGCCTCACCGGCTGGCCGCTAACGCGGGCCCCGACGCGACTACTTCAAGGCCGGTTCTGCGGGCTTGGTTCCGTGAAGTAGTCGCGTCGGGGCCCGCGTTAGCGAAGCCAGCCAAGAACAGGTTACCCTGCTCAGAACGACTACTTACGGGTCCTGCGCGACGCTGCATCGCGCATGTGCTCGAAGCACAAAGGCTGCACTTAGCTCAGCCCTCTCTCAAGACCCACAACGACGCAGACCCTACGTTCTCTTCGTGCGTCGTGGCAAGCACTTTGCGCTTAGAAAGCTCCGCTCATCGAGAGTCCCTGCGGAGACACCCCGACGGTCACCGTGGGAGCGGGTGAAGGCTGATAAAATGCTGCGCTTTGTGCGCTGTCGTGCGCCGCCATGTAGCCCAGCGTGGCCCCATACACGTGGCCCGCAAAGGGGACCACGAGCCCGATGAGGCTCCCAAGAAAGGCCGTCCCAAAAGAGCCCTGGCCTCCTGCTGCGTTGCCCGCGAGGGTCACCACCAGCGGCGTGCCCAACAGCGCCAGCGCGGTGTACGTGACAGGGCCCAGCGTGACGCCGAGGCTGCTGGGCTGAACAAAGATCAGCGCGAGCGATCCGAGGGTCGCCATGCCCATCAGCACGTTGGCGAGGGTGGCGCTCGCTTGGACCCTGCTTCGGAGCTCAACACGGGTCGCCTCGCGGGCGAGCGCTGCGTTGCCCTGCGTCAGCGCGAAGCGACGAAGTGCTGCATCGTAGCGGGCCATCTCGAGTGAATCTCCACGGATTCCGATGATCCCGGCGGTGAGCCCGACCGCTGCGACTCCTAGGGTGACCGTGCCCCCGAGCGCGAAGCCAAAGGCCGCTCCGCTGCCCATCGCAGGTGGCGATCCGGGGACTGTCGTTGGCGGGCTCGCCGACGCCGACAGCGCCGAAACAACGAGCAGCCCACCCCCGCCGAGGGCAAACATTGCGCCCAGGGTCGTGAGCGCGATCCACCCAGGGCGCACGTAGGGTCTAGGGCCCAGGGTGTTGAAGTAAGCAAGATTCGTTGGCGAAATAGCAGGCCATTGAGTGGTCTGTGGGATGGGCTGGGCGGCCGCACGCACATCCACCGTGGCCCCCGGCGGAGGTGGTGGGAGCCAAGGCGCTGCAGGCGTGGTCGTGATCCCTGTGGGCGCAGCAGGTGGCTGAGTCGTAGGGGTCGCGGCCGGCTCGGGAGCGGGTGCCTCTTGGGCCGCTGCGAGTCTCGGTGTCAGTGTGGTGAGAGCGCACGTAAACGAGACCGCGCGCGAGAGTGTCGTGAGTTTAAGTAGGCGCATAGGGTTCGCGTCGCAACGATAGAGGCAAAGCCGCGAGGGTGCATGTGCCTGCACGTCACATGTGCCCAGATGTCACAGCAGGAGACTGCGAAAAAAACTAGAAAATGCAGCGAAATTCTAGCGCGTAACAGCCGTGGCATGCCTCGTGCGAACGCTCTTTCGCATGAGATCTTTCTTCGCAGTTCGCTATCGCGCGTGGGTGTTGACCGCGCTGTTTTTGGTCTTGCCTTGCTGCGCAAACACCTGCGCGCGAGGCCCGGATTCGTATGCGCGCGTGCAGGTGCGTGGTTGGCGTTTTGAGGCGCCGCCTGCGCGAACGTGGCAGACGCTCCGCGAGATTTTGCAGCGGCAAGGTGTCGTGATGGACGCGCCCGCGCCACCGTTTGATGCGGACGCGCGCGCTCAGAGTCGTGGGGATACGTGGAGCGTTCGGTTTGTGGGGATGCCTCGTTCGTACAGCGTTTTGGTTCGTAGAATCACTCGCACGTCCGACGGTGACGGAGGCACCCAGCCGCACGAAGACAACGTAGACGACAGCGTCATGTGGGAGCTTGTGCAGCGCGTCGAGCCCGAACGTGCCGCCGAAGTTCATCGCGAGAGCGCAGCGGAGGCCGCTCGGTCTCGTGCGTACTGGAGCGCCTGTGACGAGTTCTGGACTGCACAGCTTCGGCAAGCGGCGCGCTCATCGAGCAAGCGCGAGAGCCCGAGCGATCACTGACGAGATGCTGTGTTTTTACAGACTAAAACGTACCGCTCAGCGCGATCCCCTGCGGTGTTGCGCCGAGCTGCACGGTGGGCTGCGGGGCTCGAAACGTCATGGTCTCTTGTGCTCCGTCGTGCGAGGTCATGTAGCCCGCCGTCGCGCCGTACATGTTGCCTCCGACCGGGACTAAGAATCCGATGAAGCCGCCCAGCAGCGCTGCGCCAAACGATCCGCGTCCGCCGGCGGCGTTGCCCACGAGCGTCACCACGAGCGGCGTGACCAGCATCGCCATCAGCGGATAAGACAAGGTGAACGCCAAGATGCCGGCATTAAAATCTTGAAAAGCAAACATGAACCCGAGGGTCCCTAGGGTCGCGGCTCCCATCACCACGTTGGTCCATGTGGTCGCCGTGTGGACTCGGCTTCGCAGCGCACGCTCGGCCGTGTCGTAGGCAATCACCTGCTCGCCGACGAGCCGAGCCGCACGCGTTAGGTTCTGGTTGTAGGCTGCGATCTCTCGCAAATTTCCGGTGATACCGACATATGCGCCGACGATCATCGCTGCGCCAGCTCCGATCGAGACCCCTGCGCCCACGAAGTAAGGGCTGACCGATGAGAGCGATGCAGGGGCGGGGCCTATGCTCGCGGTGGAGAGCGTGTGGGCCGCTAACCCGAGGTTTGCGAGTCCGCCGAGCGTGAAGAACCCCCCGAGCCCGGCGAGCGCGATCCAGCCTCCGCCTACAAACGGACGCGGCGCGAGGGTGATCGTCGTCGCGGCGGTCGGGATCGCGAGGGCGGCAGTCGCGCTGTTGTTCTCGATCGGTGCAAACAGCGAGGCGTCTTGCACCCTCGGCGTTGAGGCAGTGTTTGGCGCTGACGCGGGCGTAGGGGGCTGCGCTGTGACGCTAACTGGCTCGAGGGTCTGTGCAGAGGCGGCGTGGGTTGTCAGCGCGATGGACAGGGCCACCATGGGCACACTGAAGCGGCATAATTCAGAGTGAATAGGGTTCATAAGGATGCGGCGAGCCTAGCGTATTTGGGCGTGTTGGTCTCTCGCTTCGTCCCCCAAGAGCCGCGCGCGCGTGGGCCACGCGGTCGCGACCAGCAAAAAAGCTAGCAACGAGAGCACGAGCCCCTGCGCAAGGTGCGACACATGCTCGGCCCAGGTCATCATAAAGCTCGGGGCGCTTGTGCGAGGGATGCTCATCGCGAGCACTCCGAGCGCCGCGATGGCGAGCGCGGCCGCGGTGCGCAGAGCGAGCCGTGACGACGCGTGCCTCGCGTGCGCTGCCATGAGCGCCTCGGGCGAGACAGGCCTCGCGCTCACGACCCCGCGAAAGGCGCTCTCGCGCGCGTTTTGCGCGGAGACCTGCTGGAGCTTTGCGATCGCTCGCGCGCGGCCCACCGCCGCCCACCGCGTGAGCGTGCGGCAAGCAAACACGAGCAAGAGCGCCGCGATGACATAAATCGCTAGCTCGTTTGGGGATCCATCGATCGTGAGAAGCCACTGGGATCTCGACGAGAGCTGAGGCTCGAGGACCACCGCAATGCTGGCGATTTGTGCGGCGATCATCGCGCTCAAGACCATCAGCGTGGTCGCGCAGAGCCACCGCGTGCGCGAGAGCGTGCTGAGGGCGGTGTGGTGCAAGTGTGCATTGGCCGTACGAGGAGAGTCGCTCATCGAAGCGATAGTGTCCGCGCGAGGCGAAAGGTTCGCAGCGGCACCCAAAAAACACAGGCTCGTGCGTTGGCGGCTGAGACTCTGTGCACACTCACGCGATGTCTTCGCGACGATTGCCCAAGGTGCTGTTGCTACTGTTGCTTGTCGTGTGTGCGCTCACGGCGATCGCGCCGCCTGCGGGGCGCAAGAACTGGGCGCTCGAGGTCGTGCCCGGGCTCTTGCTGGTGGCCTACATGGCGGTGACTTATCGCAAGAGGCCCCTGTCGGACCTGGTGTACGGCGGCACGTTTGTGCACATGCTCGTGCTGATCTACGGGGGATTTTACACGTACGCAGAGACCCCGCTGGGTCACTGGGCCAAGGCGACGTTTCACCTCGCGCGCAACCACTATGACCGCATCGGGCACCTGGCGCTGGGGCTGTTTCCGGCGCTGTTTGTGCGCGAGGTGCTGCTCGATCGCACACCGCTCAAGCGCGGCGGGTGGCTGAGCTTCTTGGTCTTCTCGGTGGTGTTTGCGGTGGGGGCGTTTTGGGAGCTGATCGAGTGGTGGACCACGCTTGTGGTCGCAGGCGATGTCGGCACCGCGTTCTTGGGGAGCCAGGGCGACGTGTGGGACGCGCAGTGGGACATGTTCTTGGTGGGCGTCGGAGCGGTGTTGTCCCTGGTATTTGCCAGCGCGATGCACGACCGCTCGATGCTCGCGCGCGACACCATGAGCCCCCCGAGCGCAGACCCGGCGACGTCGCCGGGTACCTGAAGACTATCCCGCGTAGCGCGCGAGCTGCTCCCAGAGCGCCGCGAAGAAGTCCTCGGCCGAGCGCCGCTGGGCCGCGTGTGTGGGCTCCATGCGAGGCAGCACGACCACGCGCCCCGAGGCGACCGCGACGGTGATCCGGTGGGTGTTCGGCACGTCGGTGATCCAGAGAGATTCTCCGCCCGAGGTGGTCCCCAGGCTCGAGAGCCAGGGCCGAATGGTCTGCGGAATCACTGCGTTTGTACGCAGATCATAGAGGTCCCTGCGAGCGCACGACGCGGTGACGATCACCTGCCAGGCGTGCACGGTGAGGACCTTGGCGGGCGAGTCGCTGCAGGCGCTCATGTGAGGGCCCTTAGCTCTTGGCGGCCTTGAGCTCGCAGTGCGCATCCCCGCGCGCCATGCACGAGGTCTCGACCGCGTGAAAAGCGTCGCCACCCCGAAAGAGCTCGACATAGTACGCTTCGGTGAGCTCGGGCCGCGTCGTGATGTCGCCCACATACATGAGGTTCATCAGGCCCGCGACGCCCCCGGTGGCGAGATAACAGCGAGCGAATTTGCTCACGGGATAATCCCTGAGCCAGCCTGTGCACTCGTAGCTGTTCTCGATGCGGATCTTGAGCTCAACGCCGGGATCGAGCCGCTCGATGTGCCACTTGCCCCATCCGAAAGCGTTGATCACCGCGACGATGCCATGCAGCCAGTCTTCGCGTGTCTTGATCATGGGCGCCACGACGGCGTCCCACTCGGCGCTCTTCATGATGCCGCCGAAGGTGTTAAACGCGCAGATGTGGCCGGCCTCGACGAGCAGCGCGCGAGCGTCGTCTTCGAGCCCGCTGCCCTCCATCGCGCGCGCGACCGCGAAGGACGATCGGTTGTAATAGTCTGCAAAATGAGTGGTCAAATGAAGGCCAAAGGCGGGGATGAGCCCCTCTTCGTTGCCTTTAAAACCGAGACCCGACACTGCCTCTACGATGGATTTTTCGTCGATTGCCATTAGCGCACCTCGTAGCGAACAACCGTCAACATGCCTTCGCCGGCGCCTGCGTCTTGCACGACCTCGAGGCTGACGCGCTCGGGGTTGAGACCTGCCGCCGCGATCAGCGCGCCGCGAAAGTATCCCGCGGCAAAGTGATCAACGGGCTCGCTGGAGGGGCCGAACTTGGCGATCCATCCGATGGCGTAGTGTGAGGTCGTCAGCGTGAGCGTCGCGCCCAAGGGCGTAAACGCAGAGACGTCTGCGCGGCCGAAGCCGGCGTCTGAGAAGATCTGGGACGCGCGGGCGACGCGTGCGGAGAAGTCCGTGAGAGCTTCTTCGGCGTACAAGCGCGTGAGCATCACGCGAGCGGTCTCGCAGGCTGCTTCGCGTTGGATCGCGACGGCGCGCTCACCCAGCGCGTCTTGCAGCGTGCGCTGCAGAGACACGTTGTAGTGATGGCAGTGAAATACCAGCCGCGAGTCCGCGAGGGTAATCTGGGCCTTGGCCGCGTCAAAGGTCGGCCCGCTCATGCACGGCCCCCTGATTTGCGAAACCCGAGGACCTCGTCGGCGAATGCCTCGGCCGAGCGCACGAGCGTCGGATCATCAGGTATTTCGTTTGCCAGTCGTGAGAGTGGCTGTCCCGTGCGGAGGTTTAACCGCGCGAGATCAATGTTGGGCAGCCCCTTGGACTGCGTGCGTATTCTGTCGACCACCGCCTGAAGTCTTGCGCCCATGACACGACGTTACACGTTGCAAGAAATGCGTGTTGGTTGAACTACACAATATGCGCAGGTCCCCAGAGTTTGATTAGAAATTCAGGGAATTTGCTTACCGAACGAACCGCAGCGCGAACCCGAGGCTCTCGTCGGTGGCCGTGAGCGACCAGTCTTGACCGGCTGCGAGGGCACGTCTTAGCGCTTGCCATTCGGTGTCTTTTGTGCGTACCGCGAAGCCATCTTCGAGGGGGTTTGCGCCGTTGGCGGGCTGGCCGTGGATGAGCGCGACGAAGTTGCCGCAGACGCGGGTACCGCGGGAGTCTTGTGCTCCGATTGCGGTGATTTCGCGGTCGTTGGGCTGCCACACGAGCACTCCGTCTGCGAGCGGGTCGTGGGGGAGCAAGAGCACCAGGGCGGTGTCTTCGGGGAGCTCTCCCAAGGGGGCACGCAGGCCCTCGGCGGCGCGGGCGGGGAGCTCAAGCTGCACGCAATCGTCCGAGACAAAGACGCACCCTGCGCGCGAGGTCACGCGGAGACATTTGCCCAAGACCGTGCGCTCGGGGCGGTCGTTTTTGGCGACTGATTTGCGGTCGCGGTCGAGCCACGGCGCGCTTGGAAACAACCCTGCGTCTCGGCCCATCCGTGCGCTCACACGGGAGAGCCCATAGTCTCTCGCGAGCTCGAACTCGTCTTTGTACAGCGCGATGAGCATCAGGGCGTTTGCGTCGAGCGCGGGCACTTGCGCCAAGGGCATGGCGGGCAGCGCGCCGACGGCGGCCCACTGGTCGGTCGCGAGAAACTCGCCAGGCTCAAGCGCGAGCACATCGCCGCTCTGCAAGAGCGCGCCTTCGACCGCGTGCAGCCGATGCCAGAGCGCGCCAAAGAGCTTCGCGGGGTCTTGAGAGAAGGGCTCGACGGGCTCACGCAGGCCACGCCGGATCGTGAGTGTTAGCTCTGGGTGGCCTTCGAGCGCGAAGCCCTGCGAGACCCAGGTCCAGCACGGGACGAGGCCATCTTGGGCGTGGACTTCGTGCGCATAGACCGCGAGCGAGAGCCTGCCCGCGAGGAGTTCGATTCGTGCGAGGGGAGTGTGTGTCGACGTATTCATGGAGGCGATCTTTGCGCGGAGCTGTAGCAGCTTTTTCGAGCAATTCGACGAGGAAGCTGTTCGTGCACAAGAGCCACGGCGAAGTGCTGTAGCGTCCTGCGCATCCCACACGACGGACGGCATTGGAGCAATGGATCAAACGCACCCCGCGATCGAAGCGCCCGAGCACTCGCCTGAGTACCGCCAGCGCCGGTTTTTTAACTGGTTTCCGCTCGGGTTGACCTACGCGGCGCTGTACATGGGCCGGTACAATCTCACCGCGGCGAAGAGCACCATGGGGCGGCTCTTTCATCTCGATAAGACACAAATCGGCGTGGTGTTTACCGTGGGTTTCTGGGTGTACGCGCTGAGCGTCATGCTCAATGGACCCCTGGCTGACCGCGTCGGTGGTCGTCGCGCGATCTTGGTCGGCGCGTTCGGAGCTTCGATGCTCAACGCCGCCATTGGGTTGCTCTTCTTGTCTGGCTGGACGCAAAACGTCGTCGTCGGACTGAGCATTCTCTACGCGATCAACATGTACTTTCAGTCCTTCGGCGCGCTGAGCGTTGTGAAGGTCAACGCGAGCTGGTTTCACGTCCGCGAGCGAGGAGTCTTCGGCGGGATCTTCGGCGTCATGATCTCGTCGGGCTATTGGCTCGCGCTCTCGGTGGGCGGGATTATTATCGCGAAGCTCCCGTGGTACTGGGTGTTCTTGGTCCCGTCGCTCGCGCTCGCGACGATGTTTGTCGTCGACTTCTTGCTGGTCCGCGACCGCCCCTCGGACGCGGGCTTCAAAGACTTTGACACTGGGGACGCGAGCTCGGACTCTGCGCTCAAGGCCAAGGCCCTCGCAGAGGGCGCCGCGGTCGTCGAGCCCGTGGTCGCCGAGAAGCCTCTCTCGTTGCGCGCGCTCTTGGCCAAGATCTTCTCAGACCCGGTGATCCGCGTGATCGCGATGGCTGAGTTTTGTACGGGATTTGTGCGCCAAGGGCTGCTCATTTATTTTCTCGAGTACCTCGCCGAGGTGCACGGTGTGCGCCCCGGGATGAGCGTGCACGCGTGGGCCGGCGTAGGCCCAACGCTCGGCGGAATCGCAGGTGGATTGGTCTGCGGCACCCTGAGCGACAGGTACTTTCAGTCACGCAGGCCCCCGGTCGCGTTTATCTTTTACATCGCGCAAGCGTTGGTCTTGCTCGCCCTTGGGTTTGCTCCCAACGGCGCGGTCGCTGCGTTCTTAGTGGGCTTCTCGTGCATGTTTATCTTTGGAGTTCACGGCATGCTCTCGGGCACCGCGAGCATGGACTTTGGGGGGCGCAAAGCCGCTGCGACCGCCGCGGGGATTCTCGACGGCGTGCAGTACGTCGCCGCGGGGCTCACGGGCTTTGGCCTAGGTTATATTCTGCAGCGTTTTGGCTGGGATGGTCACGGGAGCAATCCCTCGCATCACCCCCACGATGCGCGCGTCTGGGTCTTCTCGATCATCCCGTTTTCGCTCATCGGCGCCATGCTCATGACCCGCATCTGGAACGCGAAGCCCAGCAAGGGCGGCGGCCATTGACCTATGCGATGGTGGTCTGTGTGCGCGCTGAGTGCCTGCTGTGTGATCTCGCTTTTTAGCTGCAAATCACGCGAAATCGAGCGACCTGCGGTGATCGTAAGGGCCGCCTCGGTCGTGCACAATGACAGCAACGGCGATGGCCTCGCGGACGTGTTGCTTGGGGACACCCCGACGGGCGCGCTGCTCTTGCTCGGGACGCGCGCGCGATGGCCCGCTGGGATCGCTTGGCGGTGGCATCCCGAAGAGCAAGATCCCGCTGCAATTTCGCTCGCAGCCCTCGCGTTTGCCGGAGACCGCGACGGAGACCACATGAGCGAGATCGCCATCGCAGAGGGGCCTTCGCGCACCGAAGGTCGCTGCTATCGCGGCGGCGTGCGCGTGTACTCGGGCCGGGCTGAGGGCGCGCTCGAAGAGACCTCTCAGAGGCTCTTGGGGCCCACTGCGCAGAGCGATTCTGCGGGAGAATTTGCACGCATTGGTGAGAGACTGCTGCGTGTCGATGGGCTGGGCGGTCGTCGCGCGTCGGGGCTGCTCGTGAGCGCTACCCATGTGCGCGTCCTAGCGCGCGCGCTTCCTGCGGACGCCAACGAAGACGCCAGCGGTGATGCCCGCGGTGATGCCCGCGGTGATGGGAGCGCACACACTGAGCAGACGCGGTTTTGCGAGGGCACCGAGCTCTGGGTCTATGGCGCGCGGGACCAGCGGCCATCGCAGCGGATCGCGCTGCCCGATGGTGAGCTGAGGGACTGGGCTTCGGGGCGAATGGACAGCGACGTGTACCCGGATCTCGCGCTCTTGGCGGGCTCGAAAATCTATATTTATCGTGGAAATTCACAGGGTTTCGAGCCTTCGCCCGCGCGCGTCTTGCACGACGATCACGACAGCCCCGATCGCTGGTCTCGCGTCGCGCTCGGCGACCTCGACGGCGACGGGCTGCAAGATCTCGTGCTTGCCTGCGAGTACACGGGCGCGGGCGAGGGGATCGCGCGCGCAGGCGTCGTGCACTTCGCCCCATTGAGCGGCGAGCAGCGCGTAGGCGTGCTCGGTGCGCCCAACGGAGGGGTCACAGAGCAGGGCCTCGGACGCTCGCTCGCCGTGGTACATGACCTCAACGGTGACGGCCGCGACGAGGTCGTGATCGCCGACCCTGCTTCAAGCGCAGTCCTGATTTATCTCGGGCGCGCGGGTCAGAGCTGGCCGAGCCCCGATCGTGTCGTCCGCGGTCCTGCGAGCGTGGGCGTCTTGGGTGTGGGCGTGATCGACGCGGGGGATCTTGATGGCGATGGGCGTCACGACGTCTTGGTGCGCGCCGCGCGCAGAGACGGCGCGATGGTGACGTTGTTTGTGTTGAATCCGCTCACGGGCGAGCTGGTCCGCGCCCTCTTGCCTTCGGCGACCTCGGGCTATGCCCACGTGATGGCGGGCGCTCAGTCCGTCGCAAGCGAGGCGCCCCCTGAGTTGCCCCCGTTGCTGCGTCGGTGTGTGATTCCGTCAGCGCAATTGCAGCCCGAATTGCTTGTGAGCGCGACGGTGTTGGGGCCCGAGTCGTTGCACATTCGTCCCCCTGTGGCCGACGCGCTCGCGCAGCTCGTGCGTGCCCTCGCGCCCTGCCAAGCCGCCGCGCTCGCACAAGACTGCGGGCGTGCGACACGTGCGTCTCTGACGCTGGCCGTCGCGTCCATTGCGGCTCGCCCGACCCTGCACGCAGAGAGCGCCGTGGCCTGGGAGGGCGAGAGCGATGACACGCTCAGAGAGTGTGTCGCGCGTGCCGTCCAGGCGCCGTGGGGCGTCGCAGCCGTGCGCATGCGGGTGGGCACTCGTGTGCCCGTCTCGTTGTCCTTTGCGCCGGGACCGACCACGCCATGAGCGAGCCTGTCGTGCGTCATCGCTGGGTATTTTACTGGGGAGCGGGTGCCATTGTGCTCTCGCTCTTCGACGCCATTGTCCGCCTCGCGCGTGTCGCTTGGGATGCCCGCGAGCGCGGACTGATGCGCCCGGCGATGCTTGTGTTCACGGCGCTGTGGACGCTCGTGATTGTGTATGGCGAGGGCTATCGCGCGTTTGCGGGCATCCTCGCGCCGAGGATGGCTTCTCGGCTGCTCGTGCTCTCGCGGCAGCCCCTGGGGTGGCGCCACGTGCTCGCGCCTGCGTATGCGTTGTCGCTGGTCACGACGCCTCCGCGGCGGTTGCTCTCGGCGTGGATGATGCTGTTGGGCGTGATGTCTGCGATCTTGATCGTGCGCAAGTTGCCGCAGCCATGGCGCGGCAGCGTGGACTTTGGGGTCGTGTGTGCGCTCACGTATGGGACGCTCGCGATCGTGAGCGCGTGCGCGAAGGCGTTGCGGACCGGCGAGAGCGTCACGGACCCAGAGCTGCCTCTGCAGGCGCAAGAACCTACGCAATAGGCCAGGGGGCCTGCGTGAGCCACTGGCGCGCTTTGAGCTCGTCGTCAAACACCGCGTAGGTGAGCTTTTGAACGTTCGCGATTCGGGTCATCTGAAGCTTGCCCACGGCAGTCCGCACCAGCACCGCGCCTCTCGCGATCGCCGCGAAGAACTGAGGCTGAACTTCACTCATGATCTTCTCAAACGCAGGGTCGCTGCGCAGCGGGCCGTTGCGGAGGTCGACGAGACAGCGACGTTGCTCGAAGCGCTTGAAGCGCGTGAGCGCTCTGGCGCTCTCGAGGATTGAGCTCCCTGCAGCCTCGACGCTCGCGAAGGGCGTGTCGTTGCGCACGTAGACGATCAGCTCGTCGTCTGTTGCGTGTGTGAGCGAGGCGTAGGCGTCGAGATAGAGCGTTCGAGAGGGCATCAATGCGTGGGGGATCGCGCAGACGTTGCGCGAGGGGGTCAATACACGATCGTCTACCCAGATGCGAGACCACCCCGAGTGGGTGTGTGAGGTCGGCGCACAACCACGACAAAACCGGCGACGTCGCCGGGTCTTGCGAAGTTATAATCGCAGGAGTTTTTCGGGGTTTCGCACGATGTATACCGCGAAGACCTTTGTGCCATCGGTCTCGATCGCGAGGGCGCTTACGGGCTGATCGTCGACGCGAAGGACGAGGGCGGGCCAGCCGTTGAGCTGGACGAACTCCATGTGTTGCTCGCCCATGGATTTGCGCGCGAGGCCGATGAGCATTCGGGCGCAAGGGTCTGCGCCTCGCACGGGGTTTCGCGCGGCCAATGCTTTGCCATTGCTGTCCGAGAGGATGACCGAATCGGCTGCAAACATGCTGGTCAACTGCGCGGTGTCCCCGGTGGCAATGGCCCAAGAGAACGCCTGCAGCACCGCGGCGTGTTGCTCGCGCGAGGGGGCAAATCGGGGGCGATTTTCGCGCAGGTGAGCGCGTGCGCGATGGAGGCTCTGTCTGCATGCGTTCGCGGTGCGACCGAGCATTGTTGCGATCTCGTCGTGCTCGTAGTCAAAGACGTCGTGCAAGAGCAAGACGGCGCGTTCGCTCGGAGAGAGATTCTCGAGAACCAGCAAAAATGCAGTCGAAATGGACTCGGTGAGGGCGAGGTGGTCGAGCGCGTCGTGGGCGGGCTCGTCGGTCCGGAGGGGCTCGGGGAGCCACGGTCCGATGTAGTGCGTGCGAGATTGCTGCGCGGACTTTTGGTGATCAAGGCAGAGCCGTACGAGCACGGTCGTGAGCCAGCCGCCGGGGTTGTGAGGCACCGAGGGCGAGGGAGGCTTGTTGGCCTGAGCCCAGCGGAGCCAGCACTCGCTCACGAGGTCTTCGGCGTCGGCGCGCGAGCCGGTCATGCGGTAGGCGAGGGCCAAGAGCCGGGCGCGGTGTTCTTCGAAGGCGTCCATGGGGGCGAAGGGTTTAGGCGTAGCTCGCTTGCGCGAGGGCCTTGGGGGTGTGTTCGCGGAGCCAGCGGTACGCCAATCGGTCACGCGCTTCGTTGTGAAGACTCGCGAGAGTAAACCGCGCGATGCGCTCTTTGACAAACACGGCGAGCGCGCCGGTGAGCACGGGGCCTTCGGGCGCAGCCCCTCGGCGATACGCTTGAACTACCGCATGTCTGCGGCCAAGGCTCACACACACGCCGGCGTCACGAAGAGAGAACATACCCAGAGAATGGTCTGTGAATTCGCTAGTGATCGCGTCCGCTACATAGGCCCCCATGGGCATCGCGGTCTTGCAGCTCTTCTGGAGCGCAGCGTGTCGTGAGGGCGGCGACCCGGCGACGTCGCCGATCGCAAAGATGTCAGCGTGCGACCGCGATCGCAGCGTGTCTGTGATCTCCACGTAGCCCTGCGCGTCGGTCGCGACCAGGGACTGGCGAATGACTCTCGGCGGCGCAAATCCTGTGCACCCGAGCACGCTGTCAAACGCGAGCTCGGAGTCGTCGGTGCGCAGTCCCTTCGCGGTCACCTCGTGCACAGCGCAGTCTGTGAGCATGTGGATCCCAAGCTTGGCGCACACAGCTCGTACATAGCGCTGTGATTTGGCTGACAAAAACGGTGCAAGCCCGCCGCGAGAGACAAGCGAGACACGGAGGTCTGGGTAGCGTTCGGCGAGCTCGGTGGCGCACTCGATTCCGGTGAGTCCAGTGCCTAACACGGCGATCGCACCTCGGGCCCGCGCGAGCCTCGGGAGCTCATCGCGCAGCGCCCAAGCGCGCTCAAGGGTGTAGCCCTGTGTCTCGATCCCAGGAATATTGCTGGCAGATTGGCTCCCTAGCGCGAGGACGAGCCGGTCGTACCCGAGCGTGCGCTCGCCGAGCGAGAGCGTGTGCTGGGTTGGATCCAAGGCGGTGAGCGTGCCTTGCACAAACTGAATCTTCGCAGACGAGAGCCAGGGTTCGAGCGCGACGGCGGGCAGCGCATCGCCTGCGAGCCACTGGTGCAACCGGATGCGTTCGACAAACGCCTCGTTGCGGTCCACGACGGTGATCTGGCAACGATCACCCACACGGCGACGTAGCCGAAACGCGCACAGCAGGCCTGCATACCCAGCCCCAACGATCACGACGTGCATCACAACTCATGTCCTTTCTACAGAGCGACGGCTCTAAGGACCTGACGATCGTGCGGGCTGTGGCGTGACAGGGGCCGCGACGATGATGTGGGTTGCGACGGGATCGAGCCGTCGCTATCAGCCACCCCACTATGACCACATTGTCTGAACGAATGAAGGCGTACGAGGGCGCCGAGGCCTCACGGACTCTTGCGACTGGGCTGCCTGTGTTGGCGCGCATCGATGGGCGCGCGTTTCACACGTTTGCCGGGGATTTGCCTAAGCCCTATGACAATCGTCTGAGCCAACTCATGATCGACGTGATGTGTGCGTTGATCCAAGAGACGGGCGCGCGCGTGGGCTACACGCAGTCCGACGAGATCACGTTGCTCTGGCTTGAGCGAACCGACAGCGAGCAGCTCTGGTTTGGTCGACGGGTGCAAAAGATGACCTCGCAGTTGGCGGCGCAGACGTCGGCGATGTTCAACCACTTGTTGCCAGCGTATTTGCCCGAGAAAGCCGCGAAGCGGACGCTCGCGAGCTTGCCGACGTTTGATGCGCGGGTGTGGTCGGTTCCGAGCCGCGAAGAGGCGTGCAACGTGTTCTTGTGGCGAGAGCAAGACGCTGTCCGTAACAGCATCGAGGCGCTGGCCAGAGCACATTTTTCGCACGGAGAATTGCAGCAGAAAGACACGCAGACCATGACCCAGATGCTCGCGCAGCGGGACATCCGTTGGGGCGATCTTCCCGCGCGGCATCAGCGTGGGACCTATGCGCAGCGACGGACGGTCCTGCGTATATTTGCTGCGGACGAGCTCGACGCGCTGCCAGAGAGACATCTCGCGCGCACCGATCCGACGCGCGCTTACGAGCGCACTGCGATCGAGGTGCTGGATCTCCCAGCGCTCTCACGCGTGGTCAACCGCGACGAAGTGCTCTTGGATGGCGCGGCCCCGACAGTGCGCGAATCCGTGTAAAAAAGCAGTCACTCGAGCGATTAGAACAAGCAAGCTGAGGCGCGGTTGTGCTCCCAGTGCCAGGTCTCGCTCGAGACCGTGCGACAGAAGCTGTAGCTGCGCGCGTTGTTGGCGAGCCAACGGTAGGCGCTGCTGGTGAGGGCGAGGTCGACGGCGCTCCCGCGGATGTGCGGAGCGTTGCGCGAGGGGCACGCAGTGACGATGCGGCAGGTGCCTTGGCGCACGCCGTTGACACACCGCGCGCTGGGGCAGTTCTGTGCGAAGAGCGCTGCTTGCTGCGCGAACCCACGGATGCCTGAGTTGGGCCCCGTGAGCTGGATGTTGTGACCTGCGCGAGAGGCTGCAGCGGACATGCGCTCAAACGCTGCGCTCGTTGCGGCCCAGCGGGCGCGGTCGGCGGCCGTTGCGTCTGCAGGGATGCGAATCGCGGTCGAGCGGATGGCCTCGGTGGTGTCTGCGCTGGGCTCTTCTTCGCCCATCATTTCGTAGTCTTCGCCGTATTCGACGCAGCCAGCGGTGAGTGTGGTGAGGAGAACCAGGGCGTCAGTGATTCGCATGCTGAAGCACGATGCAGCGGTCGTGCCAGCGTGAGAACATCCCTTAAACACTGCAAAAACAGCGAGTAAGTGCCCTGTGTGGGAGACAATTGTCTCAGGGCCCCAAGGGTGTCCTGCGCGATGACTCGCCCACTCGGGAGCGCGCGCAGACAGGCCACGCTATCGGCGGCGGCGTGATGCGAGGGTGAGCGCGAGGGCGATCGAGGCGAGCCCTCCGAGCGATCCAGGGGTCGAACGTGAGGTCGCCGCGGTGGTGCAGGCACAGCCCGGAGTGGTCATGGACATGCCGCCGTCTGGGCTCGTCCCCGAGTCTGTGCGCGGGACCATCGCGTCGACCATGGGCTGCATGGTCGCGTCCTGTGCGGGGGTGCTTGCGTCTTCACTTGGGGCGGCATCCGGCGACGTCGCCGCATCCTGGCCAGGAGCTGCGTCGGGGGTCATGGCGGCGTCCGGCGACGTCGCCGCATCGGCGGGCGTGGCTGCGTCGGGTGTGCCCGCGTCAGGGGTCGCGCTGTTGCTCACTGTGATCGTGTGCGTCGCGGTGTTCCATCCGTCGCCGGTTCGTGCGCTGTTGAGGTTCACGGCGTTGCCTGCTGCGTGAATGGTCACGCTGCCTGCTGTGCGTGGTGCCGTCCAGGTGAACGGGACGCGGATCTCGTTGGTCCCGGCGCCCGCTGCGAGTGGCATCCGGTGGGTGAGCTCGCCCGAGGTGATGCCGACGTTGGCTGCCGCGGTAGTGATCGCGCCCATGACCGCCGCGATGTCTAGTCCGCCGTTCATCCGTGTGGGGCTGCTCATCACGAACGTGAGCATCACGGCCTCATTGGGGCGTGCCGTGGTCGGGCCCATGATCCGCACCATGGTCGTACTGTCCACGGTGCCGTGACAGCTCGCTGCGGTTCCACAGCCGACGGTGGCCGAACCCGTGCGTCCGCCGCTGTAGCTCCACGCGGTGCCCGTGATCGAGAGAATCCCGATGGCCGAGGCCACCGCAAGACGATGCTTTGAATTCATGTTGCGCGGATAGGTACACTGGCTCCCAGTGCATGAAAATCTCTGCGCGCATTTTTTTCGCGAAGCGCCCTCGGTGCGCCAGAGTCTAGCGAACAAGCACGGTAAAAATGCATGCGCTTGTGCCGCCGTGGCCATCACGCAGGACGAGCCAGAGGGTGCTCGTGCCGGGGGTGCGCGGGGCGACCCACGTCGGGGCGAGGTCAGGAGCGCGCGCGCGGCCAAAATCCCAGGCTCCTGCGGTGCTAAACCAGTTGCGAAAGGCAGCCTCGTACTCGGTCACGCGCTGCCCTGATGCGTCGATGCGCTCAAACGGCTCGACCCAAGCCTCGTCGGTGTCTGGCGTGATCACGACATGGGTCATGGGCGCGACGACGTGGGGGCCGTTGCCGTCGGTGGGCTCGCACCGCTGCACGCCTTCGCGTGCGATCGAGCGAAACGCGCGCCCGCCCAGGGTGACCCATGGGGTGGGCGGGTTGGTGTTTTGCTCGGTGGGGTGCACGAGCACGCGCTTGAACGCGATGAACTCTTGTGAATTCACTGTCCAAGTGAGCGATGCGATCAGCGTGATTCCAGCGCTCTGCGCGAGCGCGCGGCGGGTCTCTGCGCTCACTTGGTCGCCAAACGCTGCCAGCAAGACCGGCTCATCTTGCAGTATCTCGGGCGGGATCGTGAACGTCGCGCGCTCGGCTGTGACGCTCTGCGCGACCTGCACGGTGCCGCGTGTGTTGCACCCGATGTCGGGCTCAAACGCGCCAAACGAGCTCAATGGCAGGCCCGACGAGCTCACCTCAGGGCGCGCGCACAGGGACCACCGCAGGGTGCCTTGCGTGCTCACGCCCATGGCGTCTCCGAGGGCCGCGGTCATCGTGACCGAGTCTCCGGGGGCGACGGTGGGGCGCGAGGCGATCAGGGCGATCACGCGCGGGGAGATCACGAGCGCGGGCTGCTCAAAGGGCGGCGAACACTGTGTAGAGGCCAAGAGCGAAAACACTGAAAAAAAGCAGAGATTGCGACGGTTGAGTGCGCTCATCGCCAGGTCGCTTTCAGCCCCACGACGGGCAAGAGCGGCAGGCCCTGGAGGGGTTGGCGCGCGCGAAAATCGTACTGAAAGTTCCACCCTTCGGTGCCACGCGCGAAGTAGCTGTTGAGTACATCGACGTAGAAGTTCATGTCGGCACCGAGCGCACGAAAGCGATAGTCTACGCGTAGATCGAGCTGATGAAATACAGGCAATCGATCACCCTCGGCGAGATAGTCCGGGCGAAAACTGTTGGCGTCTGCGTCGAGACTCGCGCCTCGCACGAGGTTGGTCGGCGTGCCCGTCGAGAGCGAAAACCGCGCGCCCAGTCGCCAACGGCTGTTGATCTCCCACGAGGCCGCGGCGTTGAAGACAAAGCCCTGATCGAGCGCGAAGGGGTAGGGGGCACCACCCGGGATCCAGCGCTCGGCGCGAGACCACGTCGCGCTGATCCATCCGAAAATTCCCTGCATCAATCGGCGGCGCACATAGAGCTCGACGCCCGACGCGAAGCCTTCGCCATCGTCAGTGAGCAGCACGCGTCGCACCTGTCCGGGGCTGTCTTCGACGAGCTGGTTGGTGGGCCTTGGGAGCCCCGAGAGCTGCGAGACAAACACCGTCGAGCGCAGGTCGTAGCCCTGGTCTAAGCGCGCCTCGACGCCGACGGACGACTGCCACGCGGCTTGGGGTCCGAGCGCTCCGTTTCCGAGCAGCGGGACGAGCGCAAAGAAGGGCGCGGGCTGATGAAAAATCCCAGTCGAAGCGATGAGCGTCGTGCGGTCGTCAAGCGCGATCCGCGCGATGAATCTCGGGTCTGCGAGGAGATAGCTTTTTCCGCCGCTGTGGAGGTAGGACACGCGCGCGCCGAGGCTCGCGTCCACGGGGCCGCTGCGGAGCGCAAGGTCGACCCATGGGGTGACATCGATTTGGTCTACGTCGGCGGTCGCGCGGGTCGCGTAGCGGTTGGCCTGGGGAGCAGGTACCACGGAGACACCCAAGAGCTCGGGAAAGCTCACGCTCGCGCGAAACAGCGTCGCGAGCGAGTCAATCCCCGCGCTCACGCTGAGCGCGCGGCCCAGCGGAAACCTCATGGTGAGTCTCTGCCCGACGGTGGCCCCGCCGTAGTGCACATCGGTGTCTGGGCGGCCGGTGTCTGCCGAGGCAAATCGCACGTCGTCTGCGCCCACCATCGCAGCGAATGTGAGCGCAAATCCAGACGAATACTTGTGCTCAAGCTTGGCGATCACGCGGTAAAAGTGCACCTGCAGGCCGTCACGGTTGAGCGTCGATGCGCCGCCTGCGCGCCGCTGATCGCTGCGGTCGTAGACGTCGGTTGAGCCGAGGACAATAAGCTCGGCGCGCGTGCGTTCGCCCACGCGAAAGTCCACCACCGCTTGTGCGTCTCCGAAGTTGAGCGTGACGCTCGGAAACACGAGGGGCAGGAGCAGGTCGTAGTAGCTCCGGCGGACGTTGAGAGAGACCCCTCCGCGCCGCTCACCGCGCTGGCCGAAGGGCACGGTGACACCGACTCCGACGCCAAAAATACTGACCTCGGCATCGACCGTGCGGCGGTCGACGTCGGGCGCTGCGAGCTCGAGCGAGACCAGCCCGCCCGAGTAGCGGCCGAACTGCGTGGGGTAGCCGCCGGGGTAAAAATCAAGCGACGAGACCAGGCGCGTGGGGACGACCGAGGGGCCCGCCGCGTAGTGGTACAGAATCGGGACCGGAAAGCCCTCGATCATCAGGCCGGTGTTCTCGAAGCTCGTCCCGCGCACGGCGAAATAACCCGCGGCAAACGGCGTCCGGGCGACCCCAGGCTGCGAGGCGACGACGCGCCCAGCGTCTCCAAAGGTGCCCGGCACATTGGCGACCTCGGGCCCGCGAAAACTCATGCGGGTGGCCGAGAGGTTCTCGGGTCGTGCACGCACGGTGACCCCGTTGGCTGTACGGCGGGCGGGGCGGGCAGCACGTGTGCTGGGCGTTGGTCGCGCTTGTGCGAGCGAATTCACAGGCAGAATACAACACGCAGCGCACAGCAGGGTGCTGCTCACTCGGCGGTTGGGTGCTCGTGCGTGGGATGATTCCGTGCGAAGTGACATGGAAGTGTCTTGTGTTCTCGAGCGCTCTTTACTCTGAAGAGGGCGCGGGATCCAAGCGCACAGAATTCGTGCCAAGAGACTTACGATGTAAGTCTGGCTGTGCTTCGGCGGCGACGGACGCATGTGAGCGCGAGGGCCAGCGCGGCCACGAGGCCTGTGCGCGAAGGGGGGACCGCGTGCGTCGCGACGGTGCACGCGCAGGCGCCGCCCTTGAAGCGCAGGTTGTCGATGGTGCTCGCCGCGGCATCGCGAATGGGCTGTGAATCTTCAGGGATTTGCGCGTCCATGGCGAGCGAGCCGTCCTCGGAGGCGCTGGCGTCTGTGGGGGGCTCGACGGATGCCTCGGTCGCGTCCAATGCGGCGTCTGTGGGGGGCTCGATGGACGCCTCGGTCGCGTCCATTGCGGCGTCGCGACTGGGGGGCGCGACGGCATCGCGCGCGTCGAAGCTGGCGTCGGTTGCGACACCGGCTTCGGCATCGACGCCCGCATCGGCGGCGCAGGCCACGAAGCGCTCACAGGAGCCAGCGACGCAGAAGCCGCAGAGGTTTGCTCCCTGCGTGAGCGCGCAGTGGGTGTGATTGCGGCAGCTGTTGAGCGCAACGATCGCGTGCGAAGTGACCTGGCGCTCGGACGCGGCGTTGTTGAACTCGCGAGAAAACGCGAGGGCCGGAGCGACCGCTCCGCTCGCGAGCCTGTGCGATCTTAATGTCGTACCCACCATAGAGATGTCGGCGACTGTGTCGTCCGATGTGAACGCGCGGTGGGCGATTCGGCCAGCGCCGTCGAGCGCGATTGGGAGGGCAAACACGCGCTCATCGTTCTGCACCGTCAGCACAAAGTGTCCTCGATTGAGCGCCAGGCTAACCACGCGCGCGCCGGCGATTTCTGCGATGACGCGCTGATCGAGGGGCGCGGCGAGGCCCGTTGTGAGGCTAAAGCTCGCGACGTGGACCTGTGGAGGCATGGTCGCTTGGATCCAGGCCAAGACCACGCGGACCCCGTCGCCTTCGACTGCGATGGGTGCGTGCGTGCGGGCTTCGGCACTGGTGCTGCCGACCAGCGGGCCCGAGCGAAATGGGACGGTGCTGCGATACTCCGGGACGATGGGCCCGATGTCGACGATCCCGAGCTCAATGGATGAGGTCTGGTTGGCTGGGTTGCGTCGCGCAGACACGAAGGTGGAGCCTCCGACCGCGGCGACCGCGGCGCGACTCGGGATGTACCCAGACATGGACATAGAGGTCGGCAACGAGCGCAAGACCAACGGGATGGCGAGCGCTGAGTTAAGCCGTGCGACCAGGAGATTTGCAGCCGAATCGCTCGAGATGCCTACGCACTGGCTCGCGGTGCAGGCGACATCGGGGTCTGATACGGATCCAGCAACCGAGAGGCGATGCTCTGACTGGCCGCTGAACTGTGCGCTCCATTGCCCCGCGGGCTCGTCTGAGGTCACCGCGAAGAGCCTCGGGGTGCCGGTGCCAAACTCTCCCAACGCGAGGGGGCTGTAGGCTTCGTTTGAGACGGTCATGCGGCGGTTGAGTGTGGTGCCGACCGGCGAGGCTGCTGTGAGTGGAAAAGCGAGCGGTGGCGCCGCGGTGATCGCCGATGCGCTGACGGTGGCTGTGGTTGCGTTCCAGCGGATGGCTCCCCAGCCACGAGGAGTGGGTTCGAGCATGGACGGGGTGTCTGCCACGGCCGCGCCATAGGTCGACGGGAGGTTGATACAGCCTGCATGAATGCAGCTCACCTGTGCGCTCGCAGAGCGCGCGGCGAGCACCGACGCCAGCACGACCATCGCGCTGAGCTGCGGTCGCATGGGCCGCCGCAGACAACATCGATGGACGAGGGCACGCGTTGCGATGCGGCCGGTTGTGAAGGGGCTCGCGGTGGAGGTCGATGACATCACAGTCCGCAGACTCTACCGCGCTTGCCCACTGCGACCTGTGCTCTGCGCGAGAAAACAGCGCGGTCTCGAGGCACGAAAAAGAGAGCCACCGGCCGCAGAGACTTACGCTGTAAGTCTAGCCGCGCGTCTTCGACGGACGCACGTGAGCGCGAGTGCCAGCGCGGCCACGAGGCCTGTGCGCGAAGGGGTGACCGAGTGCGTTGCGATCGTGCATGCGCAGGCGCCGCCCTTGAAGCGCAGCCCGTCGATGGCGCTCGCTGTGCCATCGCGAATGGTCTGCGAATCTTCAGGGATTTGCGAGTCCATGGCGAGCGCGCTGTCGCCGGCGACGTCGCCGTCCGCGGGGGGCTCGATGGACGCATCGAGCGCGTCGGTCATGGCGTCCGGGGTTGGGACGACCACGTCTTCGGGCAGCTCATCGACGACATCGAGCACGCCCATGGCGTCGATCGCAGCGCCATCGCGCGGGACGAAGTTGGCATCTGCTGCGGCGTCGACTGCAGCGTCCACACCAGCGTCTGATGGACACGCCATGTACTGACCACAGAGCCCAAAGCTACAGGTTCCGCACAGCACGGCCATCCGGTTGGCCGCGAGTGTGCACTCGTCGTTGGTGGTGCACATGCTGGGCGCTTGCAGGGCAAACGAGGCGATGGATGCGGGCCCTGCGCCCCCTGGGATCGTGCGCGTGTAGGCCAAGGCGATCTGGGCAGCGCCTCCGCCGAGCCTGTGCGAGACCGGGAGGCTGCCAATAGGGAACAACCCTGGGAGCTCGTCGAGGGGGCTTGGGATGCGGGAGGCGATCGCGCCCAACCTGTCGATCGCGAGGGGCATCAGCGAGATCGCGGACGTGGTCTGAAGTGAGAGGACATAGCTCTGCCCAGAACGCGCGAGCCCAAGGGATACAAGGTTCGCCAGCACGGCGACCGTTGTGGCGGGGCTGTGCACGACGAGCGGCTCGGTGGCAGAGGCCACACGGATCACGTTTGCGACGGTGCGTCCGCTCTCGGTGGCGATCCACGCGACGAGGCAACTGCCGCCAATGGACTCGGCCACGATCGGCGAACCTGCGAGCAGCCCTGGGGCAGCGATCGTTGTCAGGGACGAGAACGCCATTGTGGTCGCGTTGAAGGTTCGCAGCTCGATTTGATTGCTCGGCGAGACCGGCGATCTGCGGGCGATCAGAAAGAGGTTTGCGTTGATCTGAGTGATCGCGGCTCGACCGCGCACGCCTGCGATGGCGCTCGACGGAGGGCTGAGAAAATTCTGAGAGACCACAGCGCCTCGGATGGTGAGGATCCCGACGCCTCCGTCTGCTTCGTTGGCTGCGCCGACGCAGGTCGAGTTCGAGCAGTCGATGTCGGGCTCAGAGTAGGTGCCCATGATCCCCGTCGCGCTGTTGATGGCGCGAAAGACGTTGTTGCGGCGGTCGACCACCACGCCGACCGTCGTGAGCATGCTGTCTTCTGTCGTTGCCAGCGCGAGGGGGCTGCGTGGCTCGCTCGTGACTGCGGAGGTAGGGCTGCCGATCGTCGTGGCGACAGGTGTGCCAACAGGAAACGGCATCCCACTTAGCGCTGCGAACACGTCGGTGCTTGAACTGGCCCAGCGGAGCGTTCCCCAGGCTCGTGGCGGGGTGCGCGAGGTTGCTTCGGTGTCGGCGACCGCGGCGCCAAATGTCGGAACCGCGGTGGGTCGCTCACAGTTCTCGATCATGCATGTCTGCGCGCTCGCGGTGGACGCGATGGCCATCGTTGCGGTTGCAACGGTTGCGATCGCAAGCGTCACGCGCGCGAGTGTTTTCATCGGCCGACCAGGCGCGAGACCAAGACCACAAACGAGATCAAGACCATGTGCGAGGCGAGGTTTGCGGCGAGCGCGGTGAGCACGGTGCGGATTGAGAGCTTGGTGTCTTCGCTTGCGGCAAGCTGACCGTCGGGGCCGGTGCCCATGCGCGAGAGCGAGATGTACACGCCGGTCTCGGTGACTGCGACGACGGCGGTCCACGCGAAGATCTCGGGCATCGCGAACGGGCGCGCAAACGCGAGCTGCAAGAGCTCGAAGCGCCCTGGCATAAAGCCCGCAGCGGTGGCGACGAACGCGTCGCGCAGGCAGCGATCACGCGGTCCCCAGCGCAGCACGTTGAGGACGATCGCCTCGACGACGGCGGTGCTCAAAAAGAGCATCAAGAGCACGAGCGCGACGATGATCATGGCGGGGAGGGGTGCTGACATAGAGGTAGTCGCAGTGTACCTCGCTTGTCGCATCGAGGCACTCAGGGCCTGCTAAAAGGGTGTCCCGAGCATTCCGTAAACCTGCGTCTGCGCGTCTTGACCGACCACACCTTGGCCCACACCAAAGCGCAGCGTTGTCGTAATGAGGTAGCCCCACACGAGGTCGGCGAAGACCTCTGCGCCCATCCCTACGGCCATCTGAGTTGGCTGCAGGCGACCGAACCACGCGTGCCCTGCGTCGACAAACACGGCGCCCCACACGCGCGAGAAGTACACCGGCAGCGTCGAGATCCCGCGATCGACCTGGAGGAGCGGAAACCGGTATTCGACATTGGCCTGTAAAAACGCAGCACCCGAGCGTGCACCAGGGGCATAGCCTCGCAGCGGCGTCGAGCCTCCGTACGCGAGCGAGGGCAGCGACGTGAGAAACGCGAGCGGGTCAAACATCGCGAAGCCACCGAGCGAATAGAAGGTCGCTTCGCCCCGGTCGGTGGTGCCTACGCCGCCCGCTGCGCGCACGGCGAGCACGTGTTGGTATCGACGCCACTGCAGCGGGATGGGGACAAACCCTGCGAGCACCGCGTTGACGTCAAAGCCTCCGCGCGCGCTGCCGATCGCGCGGTCGCTGGCGCGCATCGAGAGTGCGCCCTGAAATCCCTCGTGCGTTGAGATGTCGTAGCTGTAGCGCTGGGAGCTCGAGAAGCTCCATGACGCGCGCAGGCTCGCGTCGGTCGAGCGTGTCGGCGTTGCGGGCGCGAGCTCGTTGGGGTCGACGTAGCCGCCGCCGGGGACGGCGCCGACGGGCCCTGCGTAGCGCGCGCTGTAGCCAAACGAGAGCGCGTGCGAGAAGAACAGCGAGGGAAATCCCACGCTCATTCCGAGGTCGCCGTAGTACGTCTCGCGCGGGACAAAGAAGTCTCGACCCGCGATCGTGTAGCCCTGTCGCTGCACCGCGCGCCCTACGCTGAGCGACATGGTGGGGCGCAATCCACGGTAGACATACGAGAGCGAGAACGAGGGCTGGAGGCTCACAAAGCCGAGGCTCGTTTGTGCAGACCAGCTGTGAATTCCCAGGACATCCGAGGCTCCCGAGGTCACCGCGACGGTGGGCCCAAAGCCGTCGTCTCCGAACTCGGCGATCCATGTCCGCGGCGCGAGCGTAGGCCACGGGCGATAGGGCACCTCGCGCATCGCGATGGACGGCGTGTCAACCTCTTCGTGAGGTCTGCGCGCGGGCGTGGGGCCGGGCTCGAGCCACTGGGCGGGGGACCACCGCAGGCGGTAGAGCTCGTAGCCACGGTGGGTGTATCCCACGTACGTGATCCACTGTCCGTCCTGCGAAATTGCAGGCATAAACGCGCCGTGCACCACGTTGGTGATCTGGCGTGTGAGCCCCGTGCTTAGCTCGTACGCGAAGAGATTGTGGATCCCTGTGCGATCGGACGAGTACACGATGTAGCGGCCATCGGGCGAGAAGCAGGGCTGCATGTCTGCGGCGCGGTCGTGGGTGATCTCGGTGATGGCTCCACTCTCGCGGTGGAGCAACCGGATGTCTCGAAAGCCTCCGCGTTGCCACTGCGAGAAGACCACGCTGCGGCCATCGGGGGAGTATCTCGGGGTGAAAGCCTGCTCAAACGATCGCACGCGCACCAAGGGGCGCTCTTGGCGCTGCGAGAGGGTGTACTCGACGAGGGACTGGGTGCCGCTGTGGTTGACCGTGTACGCGATGTGGTCGCCATCGGGGGACCAGTCGGGGTAGAGCGCGCGTCCGCCGTGGGTGAGCAGTTGCCCTACGGGAATGTGCTCGATGCGGCCTTGGTCATCGCGGTCGATCGCGCTGAGATAGAGGTCGCGAAACGCGTAGATTCCCCTGTAAAATCCCACGTCAGAGCGGACGATCCGTGTGCGCTCAGGCGAGAGCGCCCAGCCCGACGAGCTCCCATACCAGCCGAGCTCGCGCGGCGTTTGCGAGAGCGTGCGCACATCGACGGAGCGAAACATCGGGTGTGAGTGGCCGTCGCTGGACTGAAAGACCACGGTGTTGTTGTCGACAAATCTCGGGTACGCGACCTCTTCGCCCTGGTGGGTGAGGGCCTGGCCTTCGATCAATCCGCGCGCTACGACCTGCTCGCGTTGGGCTCGGTAGCGTGCGCGAGTTGCCTGCAAAAACTCAGGCCATAGCTCTTCCCACGTGTGGCCCGTCGCGCGCTGCAGTGAGCGGTTGATGCCGTACGGGATGAGCTCGGCGCCGTAGTCTCGGGACACGCTCGCGAAGGCTTGTGGGCCAAAGCGATCGAGGACGTGGCCGACGAAGTTTGAGCCGTAGAGGTAGTAGATGTTTCCGTGAGGCCAGCGGTTGGGGCCGGTGGAGAGCTGGTCGAGGGTGACAAAGGTATCTGCGAGGGCGTCGGCGCGGAGGTACATGTCCCAGATGGACGAGTGCAGTCGACCGCCCGAGGTCATGCGCGATTCGTTGTAGGTCGCGATGCCCTCGAGGATCCATCGGGGCTGGACTAAGTTGGGCGGATAGATTTTTCCGAAAATGCGATTGATCAGGGCGGGGATGCCACCGATTTGATCTGCATGGGTGACGTGCGTGTACTCGTGCAGGACTAAGAGTTCGAGCCAGTCGTCGTACTCGCCCAGCACCGAGAGGTCTTCGGGTGCGGTCACAAACAAGCGGATCGCGTTGAACGGGATGCTCGTCGCCGACCCGTTGGCGTCGTCCGAGGTGTCTGTGAGCACGACCTCGGTGATCTGCGCAGGGAGGTACCCCATGCGTGCGCCTACGGCGCGATAGGCGGCCTCGGAGACGGTGGCCACGCGCTCGGCGGCTTCGCGCAGTCCCTGGTGAAAATGCACACGAAAGTGCTCGGTCTCGAATGTGCGAAACGTGAGCCTCGGGTCGTTGGTCTGTGCGTGTGCGCGATGCGGTGTCGCGCCCACGAGCGCCGCGGCGAGGGTGGCCCACGCGAGGGGGGCGGCGCGGCTGCGGCAGCGTGAGGTCATCGCGTCTAAGGGCGACGAAGGTATCACTTGCTGCCGAGGGTGCGTGCTTAGGCTTTTGCGTGGACGCGAAAGGGCGCCGTGCGGAGGTACTGCGCGATGCGATCGCGTGCAGGATCACTGAGCGAAACAAAGCGCACGCTCATGCCGACTTCGCGCGCCTCGACGGGGATGACCTCGCCGGTGACACGGAGCGGGACTGCGTCGCCGGGGAGCCTGAGGTCGATCTCGATGCGCGTTCCGGCGGCGTGGGGCAGGGTGCGCTCGAGAAAGACTCCGCCGGTCGAGAGGTTAGTTGCCCGCTGAAAATACAGGGCGTCGTCGGAGTGCTCTTCGACCCAGAGGTCCACGGTGACTCGTGCTTCGTTGCGTCGTTCGGTGTTGGTCTCGGTCATGGCAGCCACCCTTTGTTGTGATGCTGTGAGTTGGGATGCTCGTCGGATGCGCGAAGTGAGCGCGCAGGGACGGACTGAGACATCGCTAGTACGGATCGGCAGCGAGGGTCTAATTTGTGGCAATCCGTGCAGCAAATTCGCGCGCCCTTTGCGATTCATGCAAAGGGCTTCTCGAGTCGCTCTGCAACGTGAGCGCTCGAAAGGTCGATCGATGACAAGCGCAAATTCGTGGGTAGTGAAGGCGTTGGCGGCGCTGGTCTCTGTGGGCTCTGTGAGCGCGTGCGCCACGATGAATCCCCATCGGCTTGAGGACACTGTGAATAACTTTCACGAGGACCTCCGGTGGGGGCGAACGGACACGGCGCAGCGCTCGGTGGCCTCGTCCATGCGTGATGACTTCGCGCGACGTCACGCCTCGTGGTCGGGCCGCGTCCGCATCGTCGATCTCGACCTCGAGGCCACGCGGGCCACCGACGGTCGAGCCTACGTCCGCGCACGTTACTCGTGGAATTTCGTGAACGAAATCGACATGAACGAGACCGTCATCGAGACTCGCTGGCTCCCCGGCACGACCGACTGGACCTGCGACGAAGAGCGCGTGATCGCCGGCGACCCACGGCTGCTCGCAGCGGCGGCGACGTCGCCGGGTGCCCCGGTCGCGCGCGCTGGCGGCCTCGCAAGCGAAGCGCCCTTCTGAGCCACAGATCGTCAGACAAAGCGCGCTTCGCGTGTGCCTACCGTGGCCCCGATCACATTGCGGACTGTACAAAATGGCTCAAAAGCCTGGGGATCGATCAGCTCGCCGAGCCAGCGCGACGCGAGGGCGTCCATTGCGGCCATGCGCGCGTCGTCGTGACCGCTGTGCACTTTGAGCACCATCGCGAGTCCACGTGACGGAGCCGCGATGCAGAGCAGCCCTTCTGCGCCGACCTTGGCGATGAGGGGCTCGCGTGCGTGTTGCGCGAGGGCATAGTCGCTTCGTCCGGTGCCCGAGACCCACCACGGGTGCGCGACCATCGCGAGCCCGATGGTGCCCAGCGTGCTCTCGGGTGATGTTGTCATTGCGTGTGAAAGTGCTGCAAAACACCTGGCCATTGCGTCGATCGAGAGCACCATGCATGGGACCCCGCAGCCGTCGGTGACTCGCGCGGTGAGGCGCTCGTGGGCGTGGTCTGCGATGGACTCGGCGATGCGTCGTTGCAGGGCGTGATCGCTGGGGCGGTAGTCTTCGGGGCACCCCATCGCGCGGGTCGCGGCGGCCATCAGCGTGTGCTTGCCCGAGCAGTTGTTGTGCAACGGCGAGAACGCGTGCCCCGCGCGGACGAGCGCATACGCTGACTCGGTGTGAACGGGCGCGTGCGCACCACAATAGAGCGCCTCGGAGGTCAGCGAGAGCTCCGTGAGCAGCCGCTGCACGCGCGCGGTGTGCGGGGCCTCGCCCGAGTGGCTCGCGGCGCCGATCGCGAGGTCTTCGGGGCCGAGCTGCGCGCGCTCGCGTGCTATGAGTGCATCGAGCGAGACCTCGAGCTGAAACGGTTTGGCACCCGAGCGCCAGGTGGTGATCATGGGTGGGCCCACGCGGTCGAGCACCGCGCCGGAGTGATCGACGAGCACGGCCGAGACCGCGTGCTCGGCTTCGCAGTGTCCCTCGCGAAGTGTGCGAATTTGCAGGCTATGGGTCATTCGTGGCGTGTCTCCAAGGTTAGAATCTCACCCAATCGTTGAGTAGACACCGGCGCGTCTCGCGGTTGTCCAGACATCGGACTATCGTTGCTCGATTTTCCAGGATCATGACGATGCTTTCCCTACACACGGTCCATGAGGAGCCCAATCACGCGCTGACCGTCTTTGGGCCGGTCTTGATTTGCGTGTGGTGTGGACCGCTCCCACACAACGCACAGCGCGCGACGGCGGTGCTCCATCAGCTCAAGCGGATGAGGTCGAGCTCTCATCGGGACAAGCTCTTGTACGTGTATGTTGCGGGGGCTACGTCGACGTTTCCTGACGACGACGCTCGCCGGATTGTGTCCGGGTATCTCGTGCACTTCGATGCCTCTGTGGGAATTCACGAAGGCGACACGCTCCGGGCTTCGATCGTGAGATCGATCGTCGCAGGCATGCAGATGATGTCCAAGACACGCTCAAAGAACACGGTGGTTCAGACCTCCGAAGAGGCTGGTCGTGTGCTCTTTAAGCTCGCGCCAGAGCTCAGCGCTGCGCAATACCAACGGGCAATCGATGACACGTGCGCGCTCGCACTTGCAAAACGATGAGCTAAATTACAGGTAAAAATGACTCTACGTCGTTCGCATACGTGACGACATCTCGAGCAGCGTGCGCGCGCTCGCGCCGTTGCCTAAGCCCTGCGCGACGCCACGGCACAGGGTCCAGCAGTCTTGGCAACTGCGCCCCTGGGCTTGCGCGACGAGCATCGCGTGGAGGTCTGTCACCGAGGCGCTCTTGACCGACCCGACGGGGCGATCGATGTGCTCGATGCACGCGCTGACCTGGCCTACGTGGTCAATGTTGAAGCTCTGAACTCCGGCGGCGCACGTGGGCATGGCGTCGCGCGATGCGCCTCCTGAGAGCCAAGGTGCGACGTGCTCGAAGTACGATCGAAGCATACGAATGTGAGCAAATTCGCTGTGCCAACGCAGCATGGCCTCGCCGCTCTCGGGCGGCGGTAGTCGGTCAGGGCCCTCGGCGCCGCGTCGGTAGCCGTCGAGGCTGACGAGGGTGAGCTGGTGGCCTACGCCCTGCGCCGCGCTCTGGGCAAAGAGCTCGGGCAGATCGCGCCAGTTGTCTTCGGTGACCACGGTGATCACATGGACTTGCTTGGCGCCGCGGGGCGCGTTGCGCACGAAGGTCTGCACGGCCCGCCATGCCCTCTCGGTGGCGCCCTCGAGCCCGCGCTTGGCGTCGTGCCGAGCCGCCTGCGGGTAGTCAATGGACACGTTGGCGCTGCCCAAGCCTGCGTCAAAGAGCGCGCGGGCGAGGGCGTCGGTGACCAGCCATCCGTTGGTAAAGAGCGCGGTGATGTGATGCCGAGAGAGCGTGCGGATGATCTCGACGAGGTCTGGACGGACCAAGGGTTCGCCGCCCTCGACCGAGCACAAGAAGGTCCCGAGCTGCGCGAGCTCATCGCTGACGCGGGCGTAGTCTTCGAGCGAGAGCTCTTCGCTCCGCGGCGCGACGTTGGGCCAGAAGTCACAGAACGAGCACCGCATGTTGCACTTGTTTGTGAGCTGCAGCAGCACTTGAAACGGGCGCTTGCCGACGATCCCTGCGGTAAATTGCAGGTCTTTCTTCCATTGTGCGAAGCGCGTCATCGAAAGCTCCAGCCCTTCTGCCACTGCCCACCGATGCGCGCTGCGGCGTCGCGTACGACGCGCACGGGGTCGGGGTAGGCGTCGAGAATACTCCCGATGGCCTCGATGATTTGCGCGCACTCGGGCTCGGTGATCGTGAGGGGTGGGGTGAGCTTGAGGACGTTCCAGCGTTGCGACGCGGGTTGCGCGATGATGCCGGCCTCGAGCAAGCAAACGGCCAGCCATTGGCCTAGGATTTTCTCTGCGACGGCGTCGACCGCGAAGCCCGCGAGGCGCCCCATCAGTGACCGCTCGGTGGCTCCCAGCTCAAGGGCCACAAGAAGCCCCTCGCCACGCACCGAGCGCACCATGGGGTGTGAGCCCACGCGCGCCCTGAGCCCCTCGACGAGCTGCCTGCCGCGGGCACGTGCGTTCTGAAGAATCTCGGGCGCCTTGGTGCACGCAAGCGTCGCCATCGCGACCGCCGCGCCGAGGGCATAGCCTGCGTACGTGCTGCCGTGGAGGTCAAAGCGGTCCATGCTCCCGTACGCGCGTTCGTGCAGGGCGCGCGTGGTGACCGCGACGCTCACGGGGACGATCCCGCCTCCGAGGGCTTTGCCCAGCACAAGCACATCCGGCGCTGCATTTTTGCTCGCAGAAGCAAACATCACCCCGGTCCGTCCCATGCCGGTTTGCACTTCGTCCACGATCATCACGGTGTTGTGCCGCGTGCACAGCGCGCGCGCTTGCGCGAGGTAGCCCGAGGGGGCGATCACCGCGCCGCCTTCACCAAGCACGGGCTCGACGACAAACGCCGCGAAGCGCTCGGTGGCGAGGGCGCGCTCGAGGGTCTTGACGTCTCCAAACGCGACGCGCTCGCACGCGGGCAACAGGGGCTCAAAGGGCGCGCGCATGCGCTCGCTGCCCATGATGCTCAGGACGCCAAGATCGAGCCCGTGGTAGCCCCCTTCGACGGACAAAAATCCTCGGCGCCCCGTGGCCGCGCGGGCTAATTTGAGCGCGCTATCGACCGCCTCTGCGCCGGAGAGCGCGAAGAGACTCACCTGCAAATCTCCACCGATTTCGCTCGCGATCGCGTGCGCGAGGTTGGCCGCGCTGGGCGACGGCCCCACGTGAATCATCCCCGGCAGCTGTTGCTCTAAGTGCTCGCGGATCGCGTCGAGGAGCGCCGGGGGATTGTGCCCCAAATTGGCTGAGCCAAACCCGGCGAGCGCGTCGAGATACGCGCGGCCCTGCGAGTCCCAAATCGTGCGGTCTTGCGCGCGGACAAAGACCCGCCCGTAGCCCAAGACGCCGAGCAATTTTACAAACGCTGGCGAGACGTGTCGCTCGTAGCGCGCGATGATTTCGTGCTGCTGCACAGGGGTCTGCACTCTTAGCTTTCGGCGGGTGTCTTGCGATGGGGCTGCGTGCGTTGGTGCCAACGCGTGATCGCGTAGGTCAAGAGAGCATAGATCGCGCCCATGAGCGCAAACGACGCGATCCAGTACCGAGGGTAGTTGGCAAACCATCCGCGCGCGACGGGATAGATCCCCCAGGACACGTTGACGTTGTGCCTCCAATGCGTCATCCATCTGGAAATTTGCTGCAACAACGCGCCGCCCAACAGCGCCATCCACCAGCTCTCTTGGGCGATCCCGACGCGGCGCAAACGCGCGATGGAGAGCGAGAGCACCACGCCATGGGTGAGCAGCGAGGTGGGCAAAAAAGCTCCGCCGCCCGCGAGGTCCAAGAGCCACAACGGGGTGCCTGCGACGAGCCAGAGGGTGGCTGCCGAGGTGACCGAGTGCCAACGCATGGTGAGCCCTAGGGCGATCGCGAGGGCGCTGACATTGCACGCCCAGTACAGCTCATGGGTGCTGTGGTCGCGCACGTGGGCGAGGGCGTGGGCGAGCCAACACAGCGCAACTACGATCGCGAGTGTGCGGTCATCACGGAGGCGTTGGCGAAGAGATTTGCAGGGTGACATGAAGTAGCGGAGCTCGTGAGGATAGCAAGGCTCGGGTAAAATGTGCCGTGCAGTCCAGCCACCGGTGGCGGGATCGCGTGCGCTTGACACGTGGACACGCGGTCGAGAGTCCATGCGTCGGTGGGCAGAGAGTGATACGTTGCCGCCGCCGCACAGGGGCTTCGCGCATGAGCGCGCGAGCGAGAGATCTCTGTGCAAGAGGACACCGTGGCTACTCCCAAGCGCACTGCGAACAAAGCGACCGAGACCAACACCATGCGAGCTGAGTCGCGCACCCGTGCGACCAAGAGCGACTCGCCCTCGCGCACCGAGGACACGCCCAAGGCCGAGGGCGACGGCGACGACAGCGCGCGAGATGACGACGATGACGCGCTTGTGGGCGAAATCTCAAGCGAATCTGGCGACGAGGACGGCAACGTCTCGCTCGAGGACCTCGCACGCCAGGACTCTGAGAAGGGCCTGAAGAAGTTTGACCCGATCGCGACGTACTTTCGCGAAATCGGCCGACACCCGCTGCTCAGCGCAGACGAGCAGAACTCCCTCGCCGTGCGCTACGTCGAGCACGGAGACCTCAAGGCCGCCTCGCGTCTTGTGACCGCGAACCTCAGGCTCGTGGTCAAGATCTCGTACGAGTATCGCCGCGCGTATCGCAACATCATGGACCTCATTCAAGAGGGCAACATGGGGCTGATGCAGGCGGTCAAGCGCTATGATCCCTACCGAGGGGTCAAGCTGAGCTCGTACGCGGCGTGGTGGATTCGCGCGTATATTCTCAGGTTTATTCTCAATAACTGGCGCTTGGTAAAGCTCGGGACCACCCAAGCGCAGCGAAAGCTCTTTTTTAATCTCAACAAAGAGAAGCAGCGGTTGATCTCGCAGGGGATCAACCCGGACTCGGCCGAGATCGCCAAGCGGCTCGATGTCACCGAGCAAGAGGTCATCGACATGGACCGGCGCCTTGCGTCTGGGGACGCGTCGCTGGACGCTCCCATTGGGGACGCCGATGGCAAACCGCTCACGCGGATGGACCTGCTCCCGTCGACGGATGAGCTTCAGGACGAGAGCGCCGGGTCGAGCGAGCTGTCGACCATGTTGCGAGCCAATCTAGAGAAGTTTCGCGCGACGCTCGTGGGCAAAGAGCTCACGATTTATGACGAACGATTGCTCGCAGATGAGCCCAAGACACTGCAAGAGATCGGCGATGACTACAAGATCTCGCGCGAGCGTGTGCGGCAAATCGAGGCGCGTTTGCAGGGGAAACTCCGCAAGTTCTTGCAAGACGAGATGGGCGCCGCGATCGCGTTTCGCTGAGTGACATTGGACTGGGTATGCAAGAGAGCGAGCGACACGCGGCGCGCGAACGAGAGGACGGCACGCTGTCTCTGGTCGCGACGCCGATTGGCAACCTTGATGACATCACGCTGCGCGCGCTCAAGGTGCTCGCGGCCTGCGACGTCGTGCTTGCAGAAGACACGCGCCGCACGCTGCAATTGCTGCGCGCCCACAAGATCGAGGCGCACGCGATCGAGCGCTTAGACGACCACGTCGCGCGGCACAAATGCGAGTCGCTGATTCGGCGCATGCGAGACGACAACGCGTGGATGGCGATGGTCACCGACGCGGGCACTCCGTTGGTGAGCGATCCGGGCGCGTTCTTGGTGCGCGCTGCGATTGACGCGGGGGTGCGTGTCGAGAGTGTGCCAGGACCGAGCGCCGCGGTCTCTGCGCTGTTGGTCTCGGGGCTCGCGGGCGAGGGCTATCGTTTTGTGGGCTTTTTGCCACGCGAAGGGCCCGATCGACAGCGCGCGATCGCGGCCATTGCGCGCGACCCGCTGCCCTCGGTGCTCTATGAGTCACCTCACCGAACCTCGCAGACGCTGCGTGACCTCGCGGGGGCGTGCGGGCCTGCGCGGCAGGCGTGCGTCGCGCGTGAGCTCACCAAGCTCCACGAAGAGGCGATGCGTGACACGCTGAGCCAGCTCGCGGAGCGCACAGAGCCCGGTGTGCTGGGAGAAGTTTCGATCGTTGTCGCTGGGTTTTTGCAGGTAGATAGCGCTGGAGACTCGGACGACACGCCCGCGCTTGACCGCGCGCTGGACGCCGCGCTCGGTGCGGGGATGAAGCCCTCGGTGGCCGCGCGCGAGGTGGCCAAGGCGCTCGGGCTTGATCGCGCGAGTGTGTATGCCCACGCGCTCGCGCGAAGCCAGAAGTGATCGCTACGAGGGGTTGACGATCGTGATGGCCCCGCCCGCGGTGCTCTCAATGATTTGCAGCGCGCGAAAGCGAAAGAGCGTGAGGTCGGTGCGGCCGTAGCCCGGGGGGGGGACGTCGTGTTCGCGTACGAGCTGCGAGAGCGCCTCGGAGCTGCGACGCGCGGGGATCCCAGGGGCCGTGGGGAGAACGTATTCCCAGCGACCCTGGCGCTCGTAGCCAATCGCGAATACCTGAGAATTTACTGCGTGATCGATCCATGGGGCCTGGCGTGTTTCGAGCACTCCCTTGTCGTAAAAGATCGACACGGTCAGGGGCATGCGACGGATGGCGTCACGGAGCGAGCCGTAGGTCTGTTGCTGTCGGGTGTTCCATCGGTCGATGACGGCGTAGGTGGCGTCGACGAGGGCGCGCGCGACGCTCCCGCCGCGCACTGCGCGCCACAGGATGGGCGAGCCGCCATCGCGGATGACCACCATCACCTCGGCCGGTCGTGCGCCCCGCAAGGGCTCCGGAAACACGCGCTCGGGCGGCGCCGCGGCCCCTTCGATCATCAAGCGCACGCACTCGATCAACCGCGAGGCGTCGTCGGCCGAGATCTCTGGTTGCTCTTTGACCTCGTAGAGCGCGACGTCTTGCTCCATCCATGTCGCGGTGAGCCCAGGCATCGCGCGCAGCTCGCTCATGGCACGCAGGGCCGAGCCCTCGGTCCCGAGCGCGCGGTTGCTCTGCACGAGCAGCCCGTCTACGTGGGTCGCGCGCACCGCGTTCGCGACCGCTGCGCGATCACGCCCATGCAACGCCGCGAGCAGCTGTGGGTAGACCTCGTACGAATCCACGCGGGTCTCTCCGAGGCTCACGCCAAACGGGAGCCTCCCCGCGAGCGCCATGGTCCCACGGTCGCGCAGCTGTGCCTCGAGCTGCGCATGGGCCGCGAGGCCGGGGATCGAGAGCCATCCACGCGAGGCCGCGAACCCAAGCGAGCCCACGGTCAACAGGGTGCCCACGGTCAACCTCACGAGCCATCTGCGTGCGTTCACTGCGTCGGTCCTGAAGGCACGCGAAGTGCAGGCAAATAACGCAAATGAGGGGCAGTCGCGACGCACTCGACGCGGACCTCGGTGGGCTCTTCGGGGCCCCCGTCGTAGTTGCGCAAGATGGGCGAGGTTGTCGACACGGTCACCGTCACGGGCTGCTCGTCGAGGTCATAGGTTGTGATCAATTGGAGCCCGCGCGGTCCAGCCACCGGTGGCGAGAACGGTCGCACCACGTTGGGCGCGCCGAAGGGCACGGGGTGTGGCGAGGCGAACATCTCGATCACGGTGGTCTCTTCTTCGAGCGTGATCTCTGCGGTCTCGGGCACCTCGAGGCTCGGGAGCACTGTGAGTCTCTGGGTCTGATAGGCAGACGCGGTGCGAGACCTCGGGTCGACGACCCCGTAGGCGCCATGTCGCGCGCTTGTGCGCCGTGAAGGGCGCGATTGAGCCTGCGAAATCACTGGTAAAATCATGATGATACCCAAGCACATTCCCGCCACGGTGTGCGCGGACCTGCGTGCACGGACGAGAGCAGAAGCGCGTAGAAGAGGGAGCATGTGTGGGTGACGTACGAGCGCGAGGGGAGAGACCAAGAGGCACTGTAGCGCAGGTGGCTCAGTGCGTGGCGACCTGCAGGGTGATGGTCTCGGCCCAGCGCTCGGCGCGTGAGGGCCAGCGAAGATCACTCGCGGCGCGGCGAATCGCAGAGGCGCTGCAGGCGAGCCAGTGCTCGGGGCCTTGGCGGTCGTCTGTGCTGGTGCTTGTGCTGTCCACCTCGGGCGTCGAGAGCTGCAGCCGTGGCGCGCTGAGCATGTCGTACTCGTCCATCACGCGTGAGTAGCTGACGCGGATGGCACCTTCGTCGCGTTCGACGCGGTGTTGCTCGTGCCATTGTAGAAAACACCTGCGAAACTCTGCGCGGATCTCGTCGCCCTCGACCAAGGTCTTAAACGCGCCACGCGAGCCTGTGTCCGCGGCACCTGAGAACGCTGCGGTCAGGGTCATGGTCTCGGCGGTCGGGCGTCTGTCTGGTCCTGTCATCAGTCGGGTCTGTCCCTCGCGGTCGAGCGCGGCGACGTCGAGCCCGCGGTCTACCAGGGACGCCAGGTGCGAGAGCGTACCTTCGGACGACGGCGAGCCCACGGGGCTGTTTCGAAGGCACCGTTGGGCGGCGCGCGCTGCGGATTCACGGAGATCTTGGGCGGCGCTCCCGCGGTCAATGAGCGCCACGAGCGAGCTCGCGAGGCCACACGAGACCGCTGAAGGCACGCTCATGTGTTGGTCACTGTAGGCGCTCTCGGCGCGCTGGTAGATCGTGACGGCTTCGTCAAAGCGACCGAGCGCGAGCGAGCGTGCACCACGTTCGACCAGCACTTCTCCACGCAAAGAGCGCTGGTTGGGTAGGCAATGGTGGTCAATGCAGTGCGCGTTGATGGGGCAATCGAGTGTGCGCTCGCACGACTCGCCTTCGACCAAGGGGCGCTCGGCTTGCACGGGCAGCGTGTGTGTCGCCTGCGCGTCGGGGGCGAGGGCCCAGGCGGGCGCGGGCTGGTGCTGGCAGGCAGCGATCACCGCAAAAAAACCAGTGACAACGACGGACCTCAGGCGCTCGGTTTGCACGCTCGGACGTATACAGCCAAACACTTCTGCGCGTAAGCGCAGACGCGGTCGGTGAGGCACAAGACAAAGTGGACAAAACTGTGAGCGCGCGAAGAGATTGACGCAAAGCGTTGAAGCGCTGTGTTAAATCCCCGGCAAATTTGCCGCTCGATCGTTGTGCGAGACTGCTAGCAACGCGGGGCGCGCTCGTGCATTCTCCGCCCGCAACGAGCCACAAAGGGACCCCACAACCTGTGGAGGGTCTCTTCGGTGTTGGCTCAAGCAGGAGGACTTGGCTGTGATCATCGGAGTTCCGAAAGAGATCAAGACCCGCGAATATCGCGTGGGCATGACCCCCGCGGGCGCACGTCAGCTTACGCAGCGTGGGCACACGGTACTGATTCAGGCAGGCGCGGGCGAGGGCTCGGGCGTGCGCGACGAGGCCTACGTCGCTGTGGGCGCAAAGATTGTCCCCTCGGCGGCGGAGGTCTGGGCTGCCGACATGGTGGTCAAAGTCAAAGAGCCGCTGCCTGCCGAGTTCGCGTTCTTTCGCGAAGGGCAGATTTTGTACACGTATTTGCACCTCGCGGCCGAGGGCGAGCTCACCCGCAAGCTGATGGAGAAGAAGGTCCGCGCGATCGCGTACGAGACCATTCAGCTCCCGGATGGGTCGCTCCCGTTGTTGCGACCGATGAGCGAAGTCGCAGGCAAAATGTCTGTGCAAGTCGGCGCGACGTCCCTTGAAAAATGGCGCGGCGGCAAGGGTGTTTTGCTCGGCGGCGTGCCGGGTACACGCCGTGGTCGCGTGGTGATCCTGGGCGGCGGAGTCGTCGGTCGCAACGCAGCGAAAATCGCCATCGGCATGGGCGCACACGTGACCATTCTCGACGTCAACCCGCACACGATGGACTACCTCGAAGACATCTTTGGGGCCGCGGTTGAGACGCTGTACTCGAACGCGCAGAACATCGAGGACCAGTGTCTTCGCGCGGACTTGGTCGTCGGCGCGGTGCTCGTCCCCGGCGCCAAGGCGCCCACGCTTGTGTCGCGCGATCTTGTCTCTCGCATGGAGAAAGGCTCTGTGATTGTCGACGTAGCGATCGACCAGGGCGGCTGCGTCGAGACCGCGCATGTGACCTCGCACGACCAGCCCACGTACGAAGAGCAGGGCGTGATTCACTACGGCGTGGCCAACATGCCCGGTGCGGTCTCGCACACGAGCACGTTTGCGCTCACGAACGTGACGATCAAGTACGCAGTGGACCTGGCGACGCACGGTGTCGTCGCCGCGATCAAGCGCGACCCGGCGCTCGCGCTCGGTGTCAACTGCTGGGATGGCGCGTGCGTGTACGAAGCGGTGGCGCAGGCGCTGAGCCTGCCTTACACCGCGCTCAACGTCGCGCTGGGCTGAATGATCGCAGGGATTTCTATCCCTTGTGGGTGCCCGCGCCGAGCTGCAGCCCGCGCGCTGCGCTGCTCTCGCCGACGCCCTTGTGAAGCACGAGCTTGCGGCCCGCGTCTTGGCCCTCGCTGCGGGCCTCGCGGCTTCCGCTGCCGCCGCTGTTGACGTGAGAGATCCGCGGGTATCGCTTGCGATAGTGAGACGTGAGGGCGGGGTCGCCGACCCAGACGAGGCCCCTCTCTTGGTTGCTCTTTTTCTCGTCGCGGAGCTTGTGCAGAAAGCCGGTGATTACGCCCGCGCGGTAGGCTCGGCGGTCTCGGTCGCCTCTGATTTTGTGCTGCTTTTTGTGCTGCATCCAGAGCATCTCGGCCGTGTGATGCAAGAACGAGTACACGTACTCGGCCATCGCGATGTTCTCGCTCGTTCCGGTGGCCTCGAGCACCGAGCCCATGCGCCCTTCGCGTACGCGCCAGACGCGCAGCTGGATCACTTCGACGAAGAAGTGCTCGCCGAGCACGACACCGATGAGCCCCACGGACTCTTCGAGGCGCCCCGCGGGCTCGCCCAGCTCGCGCGAGACAAACTGCTGCGCGCGCTTGGTCTCGAGGATATCCAGGTTGTGCTTGAGCATGAGGCGCTGCGCTGCGTTCATCGCCGACTGCGCTTCGTGCTCGTTAGAGCTCGTCGCGAGGGCCAACAGCTTGGCCACGCGCGAGAGCACAGCGTCTCGCTCATGGCGCTCGATCTCGCTCGCGTCGGGGAGCCCCGCGGCGCGCGCGTCGATGTTGCGTTCGGCGCACACGCGATGAAACGCGGCTCCGTGCGCGGTCTCGTCGCGGATTTTTAGGACCTCGTCGACAAACTGGTGGGCCATCTCGTGCTTGAGCACTTCGAGCACCACCGTCCAGCGCTGAGTGAGCACAAAAGTCAGCGAAAACTCAAGCCGATGTTGTTCACAAAGCCAGCGCGCGTAGAAGCGTGTGCTGTCGGTGAAGGCCAACGTGGGGGGTTGAAGCACGTCGCGAAAGTGCGTGTAGTTAAGAGTCTTCCACGCGTCGCCGATCGCGTAGAGCGTGGCGCGTTCGAGTTCAAGCGAGAGCTGGGCGTGTTGAGAGTTTGTGGGCTCGTGAGGCATGTTCGTTGGACCGGTCGCAGTGGTAGTGCAACGCGGATCGCTGCGCCAGAGGCTCGTGTGTGCGATGCTCATCACGCTGTGAATTTGCAGGGTGCATCGAGGCTTCCGTCTGCGCGCGTGCTCGTGCTTGGGCGACGCGATCATGGGACGAGCGAGGTGATCGAGGGGCTGCGCTCGCTGCACCATGGTGGCTCGATTCGTGCGGTGCATCGTGACATCAACAACCCGCCGCCCGCGCTGAGCGGCGCGATGGCGCCCAATGATTTTGGGCCCTTCGCGGGCACTCCGTTTGTCCATCGGACGCAGAGCGCGATGCGTGAATACACGCTGTGGGAATGCGTGGACTCTGTGAATTCGCTGTTCTTTGTGAGGCAGGTTCCGGTCCCTTTGCTCGTGTGGGTGCTCGACGCGTGCGCGCCCCTCGATGGGGCGTCGCTCGAGATGCTCGAGTGTGCGCGGGTCTTGGGTGCCGAGCGCGCGGTGGTGTTTCTTCACGACGCGCACAAGGTCGCCGAGGGTGAGCGGCTCAATGCGCTCGAGCAAGATGCGCGCGAAGTGCTTGAAATGGTTGGCATTTTGGCAGATGAGACGCCCTTCGTTCGAGGCACCGGGGCGATCACACCCGAGGCAGATTCGTGCTGGCGTGAGGGCATCGGGCAGCTCTTTGCGGAGATGGACCAAGGCACCTACGACCCCCTTCGAGACGAGCTCGCGTTGTGGGCGGCCGTCGAGGTCGTGCAGTTCAAGTACAAGCGCCTGGTCGCCACGGTCACAGTCTCGGATGGGACCCTCCGCGGGGGGGACACGGTTGAGCTCTTACGTGGCGAAGAGCGCACCGTGGTGCGAGTCAAATCGCTGGCAAATCTCGTGGACACGGGCAGCGTCGCGAGGGCCGGTGCGTCGGCGGGTGTAGAGCTCACCGGCGTAGCCATGGACTCTGTGCGTGCGGGCGATGTGATCGTGAGCCCAGGCACCGGGCGTGCAGTGCGCACGGCGCAGTGCCTCGGGTATGCGCTGGGACGATCCGACGCGCTCGACGAGCGAATGCGCGCGCCGTGTGCCCCAGGCGCGGTCGAGATATGGGCCAATTGGCTTGGAAATTTGCAGGGTCAAATCACCGGGAGTGACGCTGTCACAGCGAGCGTAGGCCTCGCGCGATTTACGCTGTGCTTCGCTCAGCCGGTGGTCCTCGATGAGCGTGTTCTGTTGCGCGTGGTGTTTGGTGAGCGATCGATCGCGGTCGCGCGGGTGCTCGCTTCGAGCGCATGATTGCTCTCGCCACCGGTGGCTGGAGTGGCGCTCAAAGAGGTCGAGAACGCAAAAATAATGCGCTGAGACGCGCACCGTTGGACCCAGCGCGGCGCTGATCGAATCAGAGCTCGGAGCGGTTGCGCAAAATCGTCTGCTGGATATCACCGGCGCACGATGGCGAGCGCGATCCACGAGACAATGACAGCACTATTGCAGCAGCGACCTGCGCTCTTGCGCGAGCTCTTGGTCGCCCTCGGGAGGCCTGTTTTTAGCGACGCGCTGCGGGTTGTCGATTCGAGCGTGCGTGTGGCCAACCCGATCGAGGTGCGGCCCGACGTGCTGCTTGCGGACCCAGCCAATCGGGACCCGTGGGTGATGATCGAGGTGCAGATGCAGCCTGATCCGGACAAGCGGCGGCGGTGGCTCTCGGCGGCTGGTGCGTTGGTCGCGTCGCGAGGAGTCGAGGGTGATCTGGTGGTGCTTACGACACAGCCCCGAGTGGCCAAGTGGGCCGAGAGTATTGCGCACACTGGAGGGCCCTTGGGGAGCAGGTTCTTGCTGATTCCGTCGGTGATTTTGCTGCAAGAATCGATGCTCGATGCGCTCTTGACGGGGACCCAGCCTGAGCTTGCGGTGTTTGCGATCTGGGCGGTAGCGCATCGCAAAGATGCCAAGGCGCGGTTGGTGTTGCGGCGGTGTCTCGGGCTCATCGAAGAGGTGGCGGATGCGCTGTTGCGGCGTGTGCTCGTTCAGGCCATGGTGTCCATGCTTGGTGACGCGATGGCGGCTGTGTTGAGGAGATGGATGATGAACCCAGAGGCGATCCCAGAGACCCCCAAGGCCCGTGAGCTTCGGCTGCTCTACGAGGCCTTTGTCGAGCGCATGGAGGCCCGTGGAGAGGCCCGTGGAGAGGCCCGCGCGCTGCGTGTGTTTCTAGAGTCTCGTGGGTTTTTGCTCACAGATTCGGTGCGTTCGCGCATCTTGGCCTGCAGCGATCCTGCGGTGCTCGCGCGATGGATCGGGCGCGCAGCGTCGGCGACCGAGCTCTCGGATGTGTTCACCGACGAGTGAGCTTGCGAGCCCGCCACCGGTGGCTGGACTCACGCGCCGATCGCTATCCAATCGGGCGGGCGCACACGTTGGCGAAGCACGAGAGCCCTTCGCAGCAGTCGCCGTTGGCTCCGCACGTCTGCCCTTCGCGACGGCACTCGGCTGCGGGAGGTGGTTGGCAGGTGCTACGCGCGGGCATCGCGGGGTCTGGGCGGCAGCGGCCTGAGCAGCACTCGCCGTCGGTGGTGCACTCGGCGGTGGTGCTGCGGCAGGCGACGGGGGCCCAGTTGGCGCCGAAGTTTCCGGTGGCGAGGTCTTGTCCTGGGAGCCAGTACGCGGCGCGCGAGGGGTCTGTCCCGGCGGGCGCGTTGGTGTCGATCGCGGTCACCCAGATTTGCAACCGGCCGCCGCCGCGGCCCTGCGAGCGCAGGCCTCGCGTGCCCACCTGCGCGTTGCCGTACTCGCGCCGGGACATAAACGCGAGCCAGTAATATCCCCCAGAGTCGCCCTCGCGGGTTACAAAGGGCGAGAACGTGGGCCAGTACGAATCGCGTCCCATCGTGCCGCCGTTGGCCCGGTCGAGCCGCACGGGAGGGCCTCCGGCGGGTGCGATCGCGTAGAGCGCTCCACCGAAGGGTCGGGGGTCATTGATCACGACAAACGAGTCGCCCGAGTACGAGTGCTCGCCGTGGGCAAACGCGATCATGCGCGAGTCGGGCGACCACGTTGGGTGCGCGTCGGCGGCGCCGCCTTCGGGGGCGGTAGACAGCGAGTTTCCTTGGTGAATCACACGCGGAGCGAGAAAGTTGTCGATGTCGACGGCTTGCATGACGGCGAGGTTTCCGCGGGTAAATTCGTCGCCGCGGCCGTCTTCTCGCTGGATCAATGCGACCGAGGCCCCGTTGGGTGACCACTCGGGGTGGATCGCGTTGGCCACCGGCAGGCCTGTGCTCGCGACGCTGGCACCTGTGAGCACGTCAAACGCACGCATCGCGCCGGTGCGTGACACGCCGAGCAGCCGTGTCGAGGTGGGATCAAACGTGAAGAACCACATGTCCGAGATGCGATTGGTTGCAAACAGTGTGGGCGACGGATTTCCTGACAAATCCCTGGTAAAGTCAAACACTGCTGCGCCATCGACCCCGCCCCCGAGCGGCGTGGCCAGAAAGCGCCCATCGCGCGAGGCTGTGTGACACCCCGGGCAGCGCTGCCCGCGCACCGGGTCCGGCGGAGGGTTGGGCACCGCGCGAGACCGCATCGCGGTGCCATCTGCGACGCGCATGATTTGCCCCTCGGTCGCCCCGGTCCAGTACCAGTAGTACACGTTGCCGTAGATCCCTCCGCGGGCAAACGAGAAGCGCTGGGGCTCGCCTGCGATCACCGCGCTTGAGCCCGCGAGGGATCGGTCGACCGTGAGCGTGCAGGGCTCGGTGGGGTCGCTGTCGGCGAGCACCCGCCACAGCGCGCGGTCGGGGACCCAGTGAAACTGAAAGCCCGCGTTGTCAAACGCGACGTACGCGGTCACAGTCACGTGCGGCTTGCGAATTTGCACGCGAAATACGTCTCCCATCACGCCGCGCTCCCACTGAATGTCCGCGGGCGCGACGTTGTGCGGCATCACGGTGTCGCGCAACGGATAGTGCACGGTGGCGCTGCGCGCGGGGTCCATCACCGCTGCGTCTGCGAAGCGCGCGATGTGCGCAGCGAGCGAGCCCGAGGGGGCGACCGCGCGATCGATGTTGACCTCGACGGTGGCCGTAGCGCTCAGCATCACGGCGCCCGCGCCCGTGGCTCGGACGGTCACCAAGACCGTGCCGCCGCTTAGCCCTGACGCGCTCACGACGCCGTCGGATGACACGGTGGCGATGAGGTCATTGTCGATGGACCAGACGCCCGTCGTGAGGGCCGTGCGCACGCCGTCTCGGCGCACCACCACCGCGCGGAGCGCCAGCGTCGTGGGCATCGCGTCGCGCACCGTGAGCGTGGCCGTGGCCGGCTCGATCGCGATCGCCACGAGGTCGCTTGGTTGCTCGCGCGAGGTGTCTTGTGCGACGTCCTCGGCGGGGCCCAGCGCGTCGGTTGCTGCGCTCTCGCGAAGGACATCGCGTGGCACCACATCCGGCGTGCTGTTGGGAGTTGAGCAGCCCGCGATGCAGGCGATGAGTCCGAACGTTAACCGTGCGCGCATGTCGCAGTGTCGTCGCAACGCGTGGTCGATGTAAACCGCGCAACAAGCGAGACAGCGCATGACGCGGTCCGCCACCGGTGGCTGGATGGTTGTGGGCGTAGCAAGCGCGAATTGTTCGCTACACTCGGCCAACAATGCCCGACAACGAGCAGCTCTTGTCCGCGCGTGTCGCGGTGGTTGGCCTTCGCGAGCACGGGACGAGCGAGGTGGTTGAGGGCCTGCGCGCCCTGATCACACGCGACCGAGTCAACGGAGTGATCCGCAGGCTCCCGACGCAATCCCCGGACGATCCGCCCATGATCTTCAACGATTTTGGCCCGCGGCGTGGGGCACCGAGCATGCACAGCCTCAAGAGTGGCAAGCGGCCGTATGCGCTGTGGGAGTGCGTCGATGGGGTCGAGTCGCTGCTGTTTGTACGAGGGGTTCCGCTGCAAGGGGTGCTCTGGGTGATCGCTGCAGAGGAGCCCTTGCCCGGGCGCGCGCTGGCCACGGAGATGCTCGCGTGTGCGCGAGTCTTGGGTGCCGAGACCGCGGTGATCTATCTGCATGAGGCGCACAGCGAGGCGGGGGCCAGAGCGCTTAACAACATTGAGTACAACGCGCGGCGGTGGCTCAACGACGCTGGCTTCGAGGGAGACCACGCCGTACTTGTGCGCGGCACTGGCGAGATCACTCCGTATGCTGGCCTCGCGTGGCAGCCTGGGATCGCCGAGCTCTGGGAGCAGCTCGACATCGCTATAACCTATCGAAAGAGCGAAGACGATAGGCTGTGGCTATCAATCGCGGACCCGCAGATGGACCTGGCTCGCCCTGGTGTCGCCGCGTCCACGATGATCGTACGGCGCGGAGTGGTCGAGGTCGGGGACGCAGTGGATCTCCTCGGGCCTTCGGGGCGTCGGTCTGTGCGGGTCTGCGAGATGACGTACTCGGGTCGACCCAAGCAGCGCATGGGCGAGGGAGAAGCCGCGGTGGTGATGCTTGAGGGCATAGGCCAGGGCGAGATCTCGCGGGCCGATGTCGTCGTGGGGCCGGGGCAAGAGCGCCTGGTCTCGACCCTCCGTGCGATCGGGTTTGCCTGCGGAAACCCAGATGCGACGGATCCACGCACGCGCGCGCCCATGGCTCGGGGAGAGCTCACGCTGACCCTCGCCAACGGGGCCGAGCAGCGCGCTGAGATTGTGTCGGTCGACGAGGGAGCCCTAGCCCGCGGCGCGAGTGAGCTGGTGCTGCAGCTGTCTGAGCCGCTCGTGCTCGATGTCGACATGGTGCTGCACATTCGCTCGGCCAAGCGCGTGGTCGCGATGCTGCGAGTGACCGAGCTGCTCTCTTCACTCTCTTAACGTGCCCGGGTGCTCGCGAGGGCCTGTCGTGAGAGCCACGCGCCGGTGGGCGTGAGGTACGCGCTGGTGTCGACGCTGCGGGTCGCGCGCTCGGCGAGGGCGATGAGAACTACCTGCGAAATGTCACGCACTTGCGCGTCCATGGCGCTGCCCGTGGGGCAGAAAGTGCACGCGAGACCGCAGCTCGAGCGCATGTCCAAGAACTGCATGTGCCCAGTGTTTGCGAGGGTGATCTCGCTCGCGGGGTTTGTGCCTGCCATAAAGAACCGCTGGTAATTGCTCGCCGTGGGAGCGCAGGGCATTCCGAACATGCTGGTGCCACCGAGCGCTGCGCCAACGAACGCGCTCGGGCCACGGTAGGCCGTGAGGGCTGTGACCGCAGAGGGGTAGTCTGGGCCTGCCGAAGTGCCTGGCGGAGGGGCGTCGACGGGATCAAACCCGACGAGCCCGGCGGCGTTGGTCTGAGCGGCCGCGAGGGCCGAGATTTTTCCGCCGCGAGAGTGGCCTGCGAACACGACTCTGCGCGTGTCGAGCTGCCCACGGAGCTCGGGCGTAGCGCTCGCGTCGGTGACAACCGCTGCGGCCATGTTGGCTAGCGCACGGTGCGCGATCGAGCGCGGAAGTCCTCCGCTCTCCGTCGTAGTATCCCAGCGAATCACCACGTATCCCCATCGCGCGGCCCTGAGCGCATACGACTGATACTGGGCCCCGCCGAGCTGAAACCCGTTGGACAAAACGATCACCGGAAACGGCGCCTCTCGTCCCGGCGCGCTCCCGATGGGCACGGTGATCGCGACCTGCACGCTGCAGTCATTGCCGGCGCATCCCGTGCTGGTATTGAGCCGCACATTGCGCACGGCGAGGGACATCGCGGTGAGGGGCCCGTTGCCACTGTAGTCCGCTGTGGCCGGGGGCATGCTGTCCATGGGCGGCGCGAGCACGTCGGGCGCGTCCTCGGGAGCGGGTGTTGCGTCCATCATCGGGATGATCACGTCGGGCGAGGTCACGGCCGTGTCTTTGGGCACGGTCCCGTCGGCTTCGCGCGTGTCGTCAGCGATTTCGCTGTCCAGAGGGCGCGAGGCGTCTTGAGCGAGCGTGGGCGGAGCGCCGCACGCAGACACCAACACAGCCAACAAAAGGGCAGAGCGAGGGGTACGCATAGTGAGATATTTACTACACGTAATATTCGTTGTCGAAGTATCTCGGACAGCGCCGGTCACATCGCTCACACGAGGGGCAACTGCGCACACGTAGGAGCGCGCGAATTGAGCCAAGATCGAGCCTTTTTGCAGAGATCGTGTATGATAATCGATCAGATTATTTGCGGCATCCCCGCCTGCCTGAGGAGACTTCTTGATGACCCGACCATTTGCTTTGAACCGCGCGCTGCTGACCGCGGTGTGTGTGACGCTCTCGACGGGGTGCTCGCTCTTGGTCCAGCCAGATTTGCAGCGACTGGATGGCGCCGCAGCGGATGCAGCGTCGGACATCACGATGAGCATCGATCGAGACCCCCCGACAGAGGGCGGGGTGGTTGAAGAGGCTGGCGCGGATGTTGTTTCTACCGAGACGAGCACTGACGCGAGCGTCGAGGCGGGGCCCGATGCCATGACCGCGTGCCCGTTGGGCTGCAACGATGGCGTAGGGTGCACCGAAGACAGCTGCAACGAGATGACAGGGACCTGTGTTTTTACAGCGAACTCGGCGATGTGTCGCGCTGGCGAGGTGTGCAATCCCGCGATGGGTGGCTGCGTGATGCAGGGCTGCCGCAACGACAACGAGTGCGACGACCGCAACGCGTGCAACGGGGCCGAGACCTGCGCGAGCGGGATGTGTCGCGGAGGCACTCCGCTCTCGTGTGACGACGGCGACGCGTGCAACGGGGCTGAGACCTGTGACCCGGCCGCTGGCTGCCGCGCAGGGAGCCCCTTGCGCTGCGATGACGGCCTGTTTTGCAACGGAACCGAGACCTGCGAGCGCGCGCGAGGGTGCGTGCCGGGGACGGCTCCCACGTGCGATGACCGGGTCGCCTGCACCACCGATCGCTGCAACGAGACCACGCGCGCTTGTGAGGCCGCGCCCAACCCTGCGCTCTGCCCAGCGGGTCAGGTCTGCAATCCAGCGATGGGTGGGTGCGTGATGCAGGGCTGCCGCAACGATGGCGAGTGTGACGACCGCAACGTGTGCAATGGTGTCGAGCGCTGCAACATGGGGACGTGCTTGGCGGGTACGGCCATGGTCTGCGACGACCGCAACGCGTGCAACGGCGTGGAGTCGTGCGACCCAACGCGCGGATGCCGACCTGGCACAGCGCTCATGTGCGATGACGGGCAATTTTGCAACGGCGTAGAGACCTGCCGTGCAGAGATCGGGTGCGTCGGCGCGGCGGCTCCGACGTGCAACGACAGCTCGGCGTGCACCAATGATCTGTGCGTGTCGACCGCGAACATGGGCCGTGGCGCGTGTGCAAACACCCCGATTGATGCAGACGGCGACGGGTTTCCGGCGGCGAGGGTGATGGGGATGGCGTGCGCGGTGGGCACCGATTGCGACGACAGCAACCGCGCGATTAACCCCTCTGCCCGTGAGGTGTGCAACGGTCTGGATGACAACTGCAACGGAGCCATTGACGAAGGCCTCACGTGCACGGGTCCTGCCAATGATCTCTGCGTCGCAGCGCAAGCGATCACGCTCACGGCGGCGATGATGACGACCACCGTGATGGGCACCACGACGGCCTCGGGCTCGGGCGTCAACAGCGGCTGTGGTGGCACCGGCGGCGATGTTTGGTACCAGATCACCTATCCCACGGGCATGGATCTCACCGTCGAGGCGGTAGGCGTTGGCAGCATGGACCCGGTGCTGGTCTATCGCACGTCGTGCACGTCGGCAGATCTCGCGTGCAACGACGACCGACGCGCCAATGAGCGGGGATCGCGCATTTGGATTCGCAACAACCCTGCGCCGGGTGGTGGCGCCACGCGGACTGCGATTATCGTCGTGGACTCGTATTCGGCCGCGACCGAGGGTGCGTTTTCGCTCACCGCGCGGGTCTCGGCGGCGGCGAATTATGGGACGTGTGGACAGGGACGCTTTAACGTCTCAGCGGGTGGCACTGTCTTCTCGTACGCGCCGTTCGGCCTGGGAATGTTCAGCGGAAGCTGCGGCATTGCCGGTTACACGGTCGCCCCCGAAGAGGTGTACTACTTCACCTCGTCCGGTGGGATGTTTACCGCGGTCGCGCAGGGCTCTGGCCTTCGCCCCATGATCACCGGCCGTGAGGGCATGGTGAGCTCGTGCCCAGGCACCGAGCGGGGCTGCGTGCTCGCCGGAGGCAGCGGCGCCTCAGCGACCCTCACAAGCTCGCTCAACAACGGCTGGCTCTTGGTCGATGGCTTGGTCGGCTCCGGCGCTGGCTCTGCCACGACCTACACCCTGCGCTACACGCCACGCTGAATCACCGTTCATTCAGTGCTTGCATGTGGGGGCGGGCCTTTGCGACAAGCGACACCGAGATGAGCGCAATGCGTGCAACGTTGGGGGGACTTGAGGCCACGGTGGTCGAGACGCAGCCAGGTGTCCGAGGCCCTGTGGTGGTCTTGCTTCACGGGTTTGGCGCGCCGGGGACAGACCTGGTCTCATTCGCGAGAGCGCTCGATGTGCCGCGGGGGACACGGTTTGTGTTTCCGATGGCGCCGATCAAGCTGCCTGAGTTTGGCCCTATGGCCGACGCGCGCGCCTGGTGGCGCATTGACATGATGCGCTTGCAACAAGACATGATGACCGGTCGATTCGATCGCTTGATGCGCGAGGTACCCGACGGACTCGTCCCCGCACGTGCGAAAATGATCGCGCTCTTGGACGACGTGCAGAGCGCGCTCGGAGTCACCGCGGACAAGATTATTTTGGGAGGCTTTTCGCAGGGCGCAATGCTCTCGTGCGACGTCGCGCTTCACAGTGGGCTCCCGCTCGCGGGGCTGGTATTGCTCTCAGGGACCCTCGTGGCAGAGAGCGTGTGGCGGCCGCTGTTGCCTGCACGCAAGGGCCTCGCGGTGTTTCAGAGCCACGGCCAGATGGACCCTATTTTGCCGTACGCGGCGGCCGAATTGCTGCGCGACATGCTCGTCGAGGCAGAGCTCAACGTGTCGTTTGAGTCCTTTCGCGGAGGCCACGAGATCCCGGGGTCTGTCCTCGAAGCTCTCTCGCGCTTTGTGCATAAACGGCTCGCGTGACCGTGTGTTCTCTTTGTGGTCGCTCGTTGGCGGTCGCGATTTCACCCTGCGTTCGCATTTCACGAGGCTCTATGTCCCACCGGTTGTTCTCTCGCGCAGTGTGTGCGTTTGCGTTGCTCTTCGCTCCCGCCGCCCACGCGCAACGCACGCCCACGGCCTGCACCTCAACGCAGCCGGCGACCGTGGCCTCGGGCGGACTTGTCTCAGGTGTGAGCGTCGTCTCGGGCCCCAATGACACGCTCTTCGTGCTCTATGACACCGCCGTTGGGCCTCGCCGGACGGTGTCTCTCTTGGTGCTCTCGGGCGTCAACGATGGCTCGATCCAGACCAACACGTTTACCGTGGGCGAGGGCAGCGTCGGGCGCAGCGCCATCACGATCGTTGGCTCCAATGTGGTCGGGGCGTACAAGCGAACGAACGGTCAAATTGCAGTGTTTTCTCGCGCGATCACCGGTGGCGAGGTGCGCGATCAGCCGTTGACTGGCGCGCCCTTGGCGTCGGTGGTTCCGTCGGTGGCGAGCGTGGGTCGCCGCGTCATGGTGGCGTTCGCGAGCAGCGATGGGCACGTGCATCGCATGATGCTGGATGGCAGCGGCGTGCTCGTCGGTCGCGTGCGGAGCGCGACGGGGACGCATCGATCGGTGCAAGCCCTCGGCGCGTTCGGAGGCATGGCCCTTGGCATGGGGCCAGCGCAGGTCGAAGTGGTCCGGGGCTCGCGCACTTCGCGGTTGGCAGCGGTGCGTGGTGAAGACGTGCGGGTGTTTAGCGGTGCCACGGTGGGCCGCGGCGCGCTGGTGCTCTCGGTCCAGGGCGGCTCTGCACACATCGCTGCGATCCGCGGCGCGGCCGGGGCAGGGAGCGAGCGAGGTCTCGGTCCCGCCGTGGGTGCAGCGCACGCGGCCCTTGCGAGCACAGACTGGGGCGGATTTTCGCTCTGGCCCAACAGCGGCCAGCTCATGCTGCGCGCGGTGCGTGCCAACGGGAGCACCATGGGCGAGGCCTTCACCATGGGGCGCTTTGGTGCGGTCGCGCCCGAAGCTTTTGCAGCGGTCTCGCACGCCAACGTGCTCTACGCGTTTTGGGGCGAGTCCGGCGAAGTGCGAATGGTTCGCATGAACTGCTACTAACCATGCACGCACGGGATCAATCTCGCGGCGTCCATGGCTCTATCCAACGGTTCGGTGAGTGAATGACCAGCAAAGTGTCACGTCGCGCGCTCGGTGGGACTGCGCGTGAGCGCGCCGCCGAGGTGCTGTTACGAGTGGAAGAAGACAAGGCCTACGCGGCCCCGGCCCTCGCGGTCGCGCTTGAGAGAGCGCCCGCTCTTGTGGGGCCAGACCGCGGGCTCTGCACCGAGATTGTCTACGGTGTGTTGCGCTCGCAGCGTGCAATTGATCAGCGAATTCGCAGGCATATTACGCGAGAAGGCTCGTACGAGACGCTCGATGGTTACGTCCGCGCGCTCTTGCGTGTGGCCACCTACGAGATCTTGGGCCTTGAGCGTGTGCCTCCGCGGGCGAGTGTGCACGCGGCGGTCGAGAGCATCACGCGCGATCGCTCGAAGGGCCTCGGGGGATTTGCCAACGCGCTCTTGCGCAAGCTCGCCCAAGAGCGTGTCGAGGGACCGCTCGACGCGCAGCGCTTGGCCCTCGCGATGGACAGCGTGCACCCCAGCGTGCGCAAAGAGTTCGCAGACGCGCTCGGGAGCGACAGCGACGCGGGCAGTGTGCTTGCCGCGATGTTGGGCCGCACGATGGCCACGCATGTGCGCGTCGAGGCAACCCAGGGCACTGTGGATTCGCTGATCGAGAAGCTCACGCAAGAGCGCCCTCGCGCGGTGATCACCCGTGGAGCGCTCGCTCGCGATGCCCTTCACGTGAGCGGTGCCGGAGATCTTCGCGACACTGAGGCTTACCGCGAGGGGCTCTTCGCGGTGCAAGAAGAGGGCGCCCAGGCGGTGGGTCTCGCGCTCGATGTGCAGCCAGGGCAGCGCGTGCTCGATGTCTGCGCTGGCCGTGGCGGAAAATCCGCGCTCTTGGCCTCGCTCATGGGCTCGCAGGGCGTGTTGCACGCGTGCGATCTCTACCCTGAGAAGCTCGCGCGTGGGCGTGACGAGCTGGCGCGGTTGGGGCTCTTGCGCGAAGGGCTCACGTACGAGGCACACGCGGCCGATCTGACCCGTGGCTGGGGTACGCTTGAGGCGCACGCTCGCGAGGGCTATGACCGGGTGCTGGTGGACGCGCCGTGTTCGGGGCTCGGGACCTTGGCGCGCAGGCCCGAGCTCTTGCTGCGACGCGAGAGTGGGCGAGGCGAGCGCGAAGAGCTCGGCAGCGTTCAGCGTGGAATTTTGCTGCGCAGCGCGGGCGCGGTCCGCGTGGGTGGGACGCTCGTGTACGCGGTCTGTACGCTCACGCGCGAAGAGGGCGAGGGCATGTGCGAGTGGTTCTTGCGCGAGCACCCAGGGTTTGAGCTCGCGGATGCGGGCGAGGGTGTGAGCGAGCGGCTGCGCGCGGCGCGGGTGTTGTTGCGACCGGACCGCGATGGCTCGGACGGGTTTGTGCTCTGGCGCGTCAAGCGCGTGCGCTGAGAGGCGTTCGTAGCGCGAGGATTGTGGGTTCACTTGCCACTGCGTGCGAATGCTTCTTGACCTTGGCGCTGGGGTGAGTATTGTCCGCGCCTCAATTCGGGGCGTAGCGCAGCCTGGTAGCGCACACCGTTCGGGACGGTGGAGTCGGAGGTTCAAATCCTCTCGCCCCGACTAAAGACGCAGAGAGCCGCAGTGAAAAGCGGCTCTTTTCGTTTCTCCTCAACCGACTTAGACCTGCCGTTGCGTAGGATCTAGCGAACGATCCCCCGAATGAAGGTCGCGACAAAGATCAACGGGATCGGGTTGATCCCAAGCGTCGCGCGAAACTCGTGGCGATTCTCGGTGCCCACGCTGAGATATTGGTGTGACAAGTCCACCGACAGCGAAGTGAGCGCGGTCTGCAACACGACTGATGTGCGCACACCTGCGCCGAGCCCCGTGCGCGCGTCGCCCACCACCAAGCTCGCGCCCACTCCGCCGCTGAACTGCAGGGTTCCATACAGTGCTGCCAAACCCGCGGTAAAATACGTTCCGCCGGGGGCTGGGCCGCCGTTGTATGCCACGCCAAGCTCGGGCCAAAGCTGCAACCCTCTTCTTCGGTGGTATCGCAGCGCTCCCAGCCGAGCATCGAACGCAAAGCCCGAGTCAAGGCTCCCCGCCACAGCGTTTCCGATGGCCACCCCAAACGCCGCGCGCGCTGTCGGAAACCACAAGTTCTCGACCTCCCTTGAAGGTGCGTGGATCGGCAGCGTCTGGCGCGCGTTGTGCGGTGTCGCGGGAGGGGCAGTCGAGCGTGAAGGCGATCGCGTAGATCATCCGTCGCACGTCGATCACCCGCAGGAAGGACTTGAGCGCGGCGATCTCGCTGCGCGAGAAGATCCAATCCTGACGCTCCGATGGGTCCTTGTCCTCGACCGCAGGCAGGTGCCTTCTCACGACTTTGGACGGGTTGGACGCGAGCCGCTCGTCGATGAGCGCGTGGTCGAGCGCGCGCTGCACAGCGTGAAACGCGTGGCGCACGGTGCGTGGCGCGTGGCGCGAGCGTTCCCCCGCGGGCAGACTTGCGCGCCTTGAGCCCATCGCGCAGCGCGATCATGTGCCGCGGACGGAGCTCTTTCACGCGCAAGTTCGCGGACGGACTCGGCGCGAGGTAGCGCTCGACCAGCTCTCGATCCTGCTGCGCGGACTCATAGGTCTGCCGCGCAGCCCACGTGCGCACGTACGCGATCCACGTTGGGTCACCGAGATCTGGCGCTGCGATCGGAGTCGGCGCCTCCGGGGCCCATGTACGAGCCTAGTAGGCGTTCACCATGGTGGCGCGGACCTTCTGCGCGTAGCTCTCGTCGTGCTCCGTCGCATCAGTGGGCGGGGGAATCTTCTTCTCTTCGCTCTTGCCCGAGCGGAGCGTGAGGCCGACGTACCAGACGTCCTTCTCCTGGCGGAGCCAGCCGGTGCGTTTGCGGCCCATCAGCGTTTGCTCCCAGCCATGATCGCAGCTGCCGCACGCGTTGAGCTTCCATCCAGTTCAGGACACCCGCCGAGGTCGAGCTCGCGTTCGAGCTAGCCCAAGCGGCTTAAATCAGATGTCCACGAATTCGACTGGGCATTCGTCACAGTTTGCCCTCGTTTTCTAGCAGCTTGATCGCGATGGCGACGGGCGTGATGAACTCAAGGCCACGCCGAATGGTGACAGCGCCTGGACGACCACTCGAAGGTCTACCCGCATGACCGCCCAACTCTGCGAGCCATCGCACCGCGTCGGCCATCGAAGGAATGTCGTCAGGGATGGTCTCGGTTCGCTTGACGTACTTTCGCTTCATGAGCGTGAGTGCACGAAGCTCATACGGGGTGAACTCGGTGTTAGCTGCTGCGTCGGCGCAAGCATGCGTAGGCGCTCGATTCGTGCTGCGGTTACCACGGCCAGGATGGCCCACTTGATGACACGTTCCGGCGAGCGCAACTGCGATTGCTCGACGCGACATGCACCCGATTTCCATACGCGATGCAGCTCTTCGATTTTCCAACGGTGCGCATATCCCAGGAGAATCACATCGGATGTCGCGAGCGGTCACAACAGGGTGGTTGGTGAGCA
>JAUXYJ010000046.1 GCA_030694465.1 Deltaproteobacteria bacterium
CCGCGTTAGCGGCGTCCCTGCGAGCTCGCCCTGCGCAGTGGGCCGCACGTCGTGCCCCGGAGGCCCAACGGGCAACACGGTGTGCACGCAGCAGGTCGGCCCCAGCACCGAGGTCTGCAACGGTGTGGACGACAACTGCAATGGGCAAACAGACGAGGGAATCGCGCGGACCACGTGCAGCAATCCCACGCGGTTGGTGGATCAGTACGGCCTCGGAGTGGCTCTGTGCAACGGAGGGGCGCCACAGCAAGGGGTGCTGCTGTGCGATCGCGGCGGGGCGGTGTGTACTGCGTTTGAGGGCTATCACTTCTGCAACACGTGTGGCCTCCGCAACATGCGCAACCCCACGAGCCTAGACCCGAGCGTCACGGTCACGACCAACTGCGGCGGCTGCGGGGGTGCTGCTTGCCTCACGGGCAACCCCAATAGCTGTGCCCCGAGCCAGATTTGCACGGCGACCTACATCGGCTCGATGACCAACAGCTGTCAGCCCAACACGATGTGTCCCGCTGCCCCGGGCAAGTGTTACCCGGTCAATCCCAGCGGCAACTACGGCCCCACGTGCCTATGAGCCATGCGATATCTGATTGCAATCTTGCTGCTCAATCTCTCGGCCTGTGGGACCGCGGTGATGCCCACGGACGCTCCAACGATGGACGCATCACAAGACAGTGGTCCGCGGTACTGTCATAACGTCCAATGCCCCTCTGGGCAGGTGTGTGATCGCAACCTAACCATCACCTGTTTGTCGCTCGAGCCTATGTGCAACCCGGTGCTTATGCCCTGCGACGGCGCAGAGTGTCTCGATCCGCCGCTGTGCTTACCGTGTGTAGCGCGCTCGATCGGCTGTCCGCCTGATCGGTGCCGCGTGAACCGCAACCGCGCCAACATGGGCTTCATCGACGTGTTTTGCGAAGATCCGCGCTAACCCTATCGCGCCCGGCGACGTCGCTGGGTGAGGGATGCGGATGAGACTCTGGTGCTCGGTTGCGTGTGTGGCACACTGCGCGAGCACGAGAGGGCTCTTCGCACATTCGCAGGGATTTGGCTGGGGATTGTTGGCTCCCTTGGGACTGCAGCCTGCGGGACCGCGGTGATGCCCACGGACGCAGCAGACGATGGCGGGATTCTGAGCGGTCAGGGCGTCCAATGCCCCGCAGAACAGGTTTGTGATCGCAACGCAAGCATCACCTGCTTGTCACGTGGTGCCCATGTGCGATCCGGTGCTCATGCCCTGTGAGGTAGAGTGCGCGGTGGGCGCAGGCGCCGGGGACCCTGCCCAGTAGGCTCCGGCTATCTTCGCAGGCGGCCTATGCACACGGTGCATACGGCGACGAGGTAGGTGATTCTGTGTGCGAAAGAGCAGGGTTGCGCAAGAGAGCCCAGTAGGCCCTGGCGACACTCGCACGCTCATATGTGCACGGCACATACGGCGAGCTCATGTCCCTGGACACGGTGGGCCGAGCCCTCGCTTGGGCCCCAGTGGGCGGGTGTGGACTTGATTTACCTCGCTGCGGCGGTGGCACTGCGCGTCCGGCGAGTTTGCGTGACCGAGCGCAGCGCGCGAGGGGATCGCACTGTGAACTACGGTCGCTCCGTGCTTTTTCCCGCCGCAGCCATCCCCATCATCACCCCACAGTGGGCACCTTGGGCTGGGCGCCTCTTCTTCTCCTTCGTCCGGCACGAAGGCGAAGAAGAGGGGTCACTCGGTCGGGCTCAAGAGCTCGTTGGACTAGGATTTATCCTCGCGAAGTGAGCTCGGTGAGTGCGGTGAGGGCAATGTGCGGAGGGGGCCCGGCGACGTCGCTGGGTTACCCGCGTGGGGCTCTGCCTGCTGGGATTTTGCAGCCGAACACAAGCAGGTCGAGCAGCTCAATGGGCGACAACAGAGGGCTCGGGACAAACCAGTCATCGGTGCCCGGATGAAGGTGTGAGCGCATCGCGCGCTCGTAGTCGTTGGTGTGAGCTTCTAGGTTAAAATCCAGTCGTATCCAGGCAGGCGCGCTGTGCTGGTTGTCGTGTGTCGGAAACCAAATTTCTGCGTCGTAGCCCGCGAGGATGAGCTCTCGGCTGGCGTTTGTTGCAAACGACACGGACAGGTCAAGCCAGGCACCATCGAGCCGTGTGATGCGGGGACAGGCCGAATCTCGCTTAAAGTTCTTTGGCGTGCACATCCACACGGTGGAGCTTGCTGTGTCGAACCGGAGGGACTTGAAGATCTCGTCTTGGGCTGTCGTGATGACGCCCTGCTGGGCGCAGGCCACGAGATACGACCGCATTGCAGTGAACTGCTGTGTTGCCGTCGCGAAGGGCAATGTGGGCATGGTCTCGATGCGTTTCTGGCGCTCGAGATTGCGCTTTGCCTGAAGCGCAGCGTCAATGCCCCAGGAGTTGCTTGCGCTCATGCTGCGGCGAGCTCTGTGGTGGGCTTGGTGCGCATCAGGGCTCCTTGGGTGCAGCGGGGGGCTGATCAGGAATCGAGACGAATGATGGATCGGGGCTCCAGCGCACGCTCTCACTGTTGAGCACGCTGGCGACATTGGGAGCAAAGTGAGTCAACTTCTCTAAACGAGATTCAGCCAACAAAATCACACCCATTCGTGCACGTAGCAGTCGGCTTCGTTCTTGGTCGAGGGTGCACAGCGCGTGCTCTGTCGCGTCGCGAACGACGACGATCAGCGCGATCTCCGAGGTGGGTTCGCACGCGTCAAGCACATCGTCGAAGCCGGTGGTCTCGCGCACTTCAAAAATCTCTGCGTCGATCGGTGTTGGCGCAAACGCCATGGCTTCTTTGAGCTCTTCTGCGATGGCATCCAACGAAGTCTCGGGCGCGCTGAAGAGGGCCCAGGCGCCGCGCCCGAACGAGGCCATCTCGAGCCGGATCACGAGCTCAAATGCGCTCGTACGCTGGTCGTCTGTGCTCATGCGGCGCGGCTCTCGAAGAGCTCAAGGAGCATTGGATGCAACGTCGCAGACCCTGGATCTGCGCTCGCCAAGAGAATTCTCCCGAGGTTTACGTGCTCTGCAAAGTGCGTGATGGAGGCTGTGCTGAGTGTGCCGTTCTGCCACCGCCGAAGTTGCTCTGTGTCCGACGCGCGCAGCCCCGCGACGAGCGACGACTGAGCAAACTGACCTATCGCAGCGCCGACCGATTGTGCCGTCACTTTGTCCTGCCCGGCTGCGTAGGCACGCTCGGTCGCGATGCCCATGAGCTGCACGAGAAACCTGACAATTCCGCCAGAGATTTGCACTAACCGTTGGCATGCCATGTCGTCGACGAGCTGATGAATGTCGCGCTGCCGGACCACTTGCTCAAGCCAGTCTCGCTCTGCGGGGGCGCTGAGCTGCGCAGGTCGCACGAAGTGCACCGTCATCGCTGAGAGCCCTTGGCCATGGTCGCGCGGTGCGAGATACCACTTGAGCGGCACGGGACACACGAGGCCGACCTCAAGCCGAGACAGCACGAAGAGATCATTTGCGAAGACATTTTGCAGGGTTTCAGAGTCGTCGTAGCGATCGATCGAGTCGACGAAGACCGTGACTGGGGTGTGCAGATGTCTGACCAATTCGCCAAGTACATGCGACGCGGTGAAGTTGCTTTGGGCCTGCCCGAGCGGTCTCGCCGAGGGGACTGTCAAGAACGGAGCGACCAGTGCGCGGATGCGCTCGCTGGTGAGACGACCCTGTGTCTCGGCGGTGGTCACAAGCGCATGAAGCACCCACTCAACGAGCCAATTGGGCCCCATGTCGTTGAAGGGGTGGCGATGCTCAGTCGGGTCCATCCAGACGGTGAATACGTCTGGGTTTTGCTTGTTGAGCTGCGCCATGGCGAAGCGCATTTCGCTGGATTTTCCGCCGCCAATTGCCGAGGCGAGGTGGTGATGAGCGTAAGGTGCGAGGGTCAGGGACTCTGCGATCGCGCGGCCCGCGCCGCCGCCGGGGCGATCCACGAAGTACGCCTGCGTCGTGTCACTGGCGGTGGGTTCACAAGCCCCACGAAGCTGCTTAAATTTCTCGTATCGGTTCATGGCTGCCTTGGCTTCTTCATCGTGAGGCGGCTTGGAGCTTCGCTCAAGTCTCCCAGCCTCGAAGTGTCCAACACGAAGCGTTGGCCTGGAGGATCCCAGCAATACGGCCACTGGTGAAACTCAAACGCGTCACCGGTCTTCGCGATTGCGCCGATCGAGAACTGGTGGCCTGTCGCGGTGCCTTCGAGTTGTGTCGCGCCCTCTTGAGACACGTGCCATTCGGCACCGGTTGTGTTGCGTCCCTGCGCAGCATTGCCCTCATGCACATGTCCCGAAAAATGGATGCTCACCTTACGCTGTAAGGTTCGTGCTTTCTCGTGGTCTTTGAGCCAGTGATCATCGAAGGGGTGGTGGCTGAGGAGCAGCGAAATTGCCTCTGGATCCATGCTGTCGATCGCATCGTTGATCTGTCTGCTGCCCAGCGCGAGGTTGCCTTCGTCTTTGTCACTCGAGAGAAGGGCGGTGTTGACTCCAAGGAGCTGTACTGGAGTGTCTCGAAGCGTTGTGGGGCTCGCGGTCCACCATCCGTTGAAGGGCTCGCCCTGCCTCGCAACGGGGGCGAGATTGGCAGCGAACTTCCAGAACGCGTCTTGGCGCACCAAGAGCGAATTCATGTCCTCCGTGCTCCATCGTGACGCGAGCTTCTCGATGGGATTTAGGCGGATCCCATCGACCGCATCGGGATCGCCGGCTCTGCGATTCACGTCGTGATTGCCGGGCACGGCGTACACATCCGTAAGGCAGAGCCCGATCGCTTGAGTGAGCGAAATGAGGCGCTTGCGGGCCTCTTCGTACTGTGCGGCCTGTCCTGAGAAGGCGACGTCGCCGGTGAGCAGCACTGCGTCGAGGGGGAATTCGCTCGCGCGGTGGGCGAGTTTGACCCTCTCAACGAGGCCTCGCCAGATGGTGTGAAGCTCGGCTTGCTTCTCAGGCGAACCCTGACCGAAGTGGATGTCTGAGATGTGGAGCCAGGCGAAGATCACCTGAGAATTTGCTGCGTCGGATGTCTTCACAATTTGCCCCGTGATCGAGTGAATTTCCCTGACGATTGGATCAAAGAGCCTATCAAGGCTGAGCGCTTTCCACGCGTTCTGGAGTGCGCGAATGCTTACGCTCGATAGGATGAACGGCTTGTAGTCCTCTACCCACGCAATCGTAGGAAGCCGCTCGATGGTGGCGCGCACGTCACTCTCGACATCCGCGCGATTTCTCAGCGAAGTGACGAGCTCGTTGAAGAGCTTGGACCCAATGCTGAACCAGACGCGTGGTCCAGGATCGTGTGTCAACGCAGTCCACATGCGCTCGATCAGCGCGAGTGAAATCCGCGAGAGGTCTAGCGGCGTCTCGAAGTTATCTTGGCGGGCTGCAAAGAGCCTGGCGGCGGACCTTGGATTGGTTTCGAGAAGGTCACACACTGCAGCCCATGCGTCCTCGGTGCCTGCTTGAATGAGAAGCGTAAGGATCTCGACCCAGCACTGCTGAGATCGGTCGTCGACGACTGCCTGCTGAGTCCTTGCAAACCGGATCGCTGCGCTTGGATCCTGCGCATGCCAATAGCCGTAGAGCACTCGAGTCGTGAGGCGGCTTGCGGTGGGGAGTAAGCATGGAATCGCTGCCAAAACACTAGGTAGCCGCTGATCGGTACACAGGCTGTCACCCCACTCTATGGAGTCTTGGGTGACAGTGCTTTTGATCAATCGAAGCATCCATTGGTCAAGCGCGTCGGGCCAGCGCGCGTACGCAATACCCAGCAGTCGACGATGGTCTTCTCCACGCGTTTGGTCTTGCTGGTTGGTGATGACAGCGGGGATCCAACGTGACCAGTCCAGTGTGACGATCGCTTCGGGTCTCTTCAACGCAAGCAGATCAAGCGCGACTCTTGCTGTGCGCGATGCGAAGTGCCAAAGCGGTTTCGCAAACCACTCGTCGGTCTTGGGGTCGGCCTGACGCAGGTAGGTGCTTGCGGCGTCGAGCATGCTCGATTGCTGCGGCAGGGCGAGGCTTCGCCAAAACGGTGTCTCGGCAAGAGGACCCTGCAGTGGGTCGTCGACTTGCGTGTCACGCAGTTGCAGGTGAGCGTTGTCGACGAGACGTGTGAATGCCTGCAAATCGTCAGGTAGATGGCTTAACCATTCTGCGCGCGCTTCTTCAATGCGCTGCCACTTCGCTTGCGCGTCGATACGCCGACGTCGCTGTGTCTTCGCCCATTCGCGCTCGTGCGCGTAGCGTGGATCGTCGATGGCGACCCCGTCAAACCAGTCACGCGTCGCGTCTGCGAGCGCCGACGATTGTGAGCGGTCGTCGGCCATGTCTTTGATCGTGCGGTTGGTCTTGTTTGATTCGTAGGGGGTCGAAGGGGGCAACTCGGCTGCGAAGCGCCAAGCCGCGAGGACCGCCCAGCGGTGCGCATAGGCTTCGTCTTGTTTGACTCGTTCGAGCAGCGAGTCGAGGTCCGTCCGAGGCATCAAGCGGAGGGAGCGGCGCGCATCATAGTGATCCAGGGGCTCTGTGGATGAGCGGATGAGTAGCTCTGCGAGCGAAATTGCAGTGGAATCGAACTCTCTGCCCCTGGAAAGTAGCTGAGATGTTTCGTCCGTCAGCCAGCGCAGTGAGTCTGGATCTTTCGTGGAAAAGAATCGCGCGAGGGTATGCGCGATGGGTGCGCTGCCAATGCGCGAGAGGACCTCACGGGTGACCTGAGAGTGTGAGTCGACGCCAGACCAAGTCCCACGATGAGCGCCCAACGCAGTGAGCAGGGACGCGAGCTCTTGATCGTTGAATGTTTTGACGATCTCTCCAAGCAGTAGATCCACCGAGAGGAGCTCGACTTCTGCGTACTCAGATTGGGCGCTGCGCTCAGGCGTGTGTCGATGAGTGAGTAGCCAATCGAGCAATTCATCAAACGAAATCAGGGCTTCTTCGTCCCTGCTTCTCCGCCAGAGTGTCTCGATGACGCTGCGATGGATGGCTGGAACTGTTGTGGTTGCGAGGAGTGGCCTGAGTGCGTTGCGTGCTTCGCGGCCACCATGGGTGTGGATCGCCGAGATCGCGAAAGCGCGCAGCTCGTCGCTGTCTTTCTGGTCTAGCGCGAGCTGTGCGGCTGCGAGCAACGATGCATTCATGTCAGCAGAACACGCGGCTTCGATTGCGAAATGGCGCTCGGTGTCTGAGCGTGATCGATCGGCGATGCGTGCAGCGAGCGCCTCGTCCATCGCGGTCGGAGCGAGCCCAGACAGCCGCCAGATGAGCGTGTTGTCCCAGGGCAAGGCGGGGTGTGTTGCGATGCTGTTGAGGGCGCCCGTGACGATGTGCGTGCGAAGCGCGGGGTCGTCGGGGAGGTCACTCGTGAGCATCGCGAGCGGGGCACGTTGTGCGATCTCGTGGGCCCAGTTCGGTTGAATCTGTGAGACAAATCCCAGGACCGCGTTGATCGGTTCGGGCAATACGGTCATGTCGTCGAGGCCGCCAGCGAGGATCGCGGTGACCTCGGCGAGGCTCGGATACACGCGCACGAGCCACTCGGCGCACAAGAACTCGCCCCACGAGCGATGGCTCCAATCGAAGGGCTCAGAAGATTCTTGGTTGAACAGACCCTTGCTGCGGATCGCGACGATCTCTTCGCGGCTGACCTCGATGGGGCCGCGCTGGCTGCGGTGTGCTCCGGCGAGCTGTGATGGGTGATCGAAGAGCTCTTCGAGGGAGGTTTGCGCGAGGATATTGGCAGCGGCGACGCGACAGGCCGCGTCGAATGCGCTCTCACTGCGGCAGCCCTCTACGTCGCCGAGCAGTTGCTTGATCGCTTCTCTGTACAGCGCGCGCACGGTGAGCAGCTTGGGGTCGTTGCGCTTGAGCGTCCTGACGATCGTGTTGAGTAGCTGCGGTCGTGCAAGAAGAGGGCGCAGCCGCTTGCCCTGAAGCAGCGCGAAGTCTTGCTCGGGATGGGCTCGTTTGCTGTTGCGGAAATACTCACAGACGTCGCTCTTTGAGAGCGGGGCGAGGCTCAGCGTTTGGATGGCCTCTTTGCCAAACACGGGGATCAGCGATTCGACTGTGCGATCGCTAAAGACGGTGCTGCGACAGCTAAGCCGAAGTGTCATTCGCGTCAGGGCGTCGCCGTGCCCCGACAGGGCCGCTGCGAGCCGCTGGACGAGGGCGTGAGGCGGCTCTGTGCCCTCATCGAGGGCGTCAAGGACGATGGTCAAGCGCGCCTTGTGATCGCGCCATTGTTTGAACGCCTGCTTTGACGGCAGGGTGTCGAGACCGAGCGTGATGCCCTTGCCTGTGAAGGGCAGTATCGGGGCTTCGTTTGGGGTGTTCACCCAGCGATTGAGCTCGTGGGTTTTGCCCGCGCCGGCCTCTCCCAGCAGCACGAGGACGGGCACTGCGTCGTACTCGGTGAGTGCCTTGCCGTCGATCTTGGCGACGTGGTCATTCGCGAGCCCATCGGTCTGCCAGAAGGGGCGCTGTGGATCTCGTACGCGCCAGCGGCGGGGGATGTGAGGTTCGTCGGTCATGAGGCCTGATGACTTTATCTCAGGGGGCTGTCGCTCGCGAATTCGTTGTTCTTGGCACCCGTAAGAGGGCGGTGCCCGGCGACGTCGCTGGGTCACACGCGCGGGGCTCGTGGGAGACCGATTGCGTGCTGTGTGCGAAAGGGCGACGGGTTGCGTGCACAACGATGGGTGCAGCGGGTGCGAGCACAGTGAGATCCGTGTGCGAAAGAGCAGGGGTGCGTGAGAGAGCCCACCGGGCTCTTGCGCGGGTGACCCTGCCCAGTGGGCCCTGGCGACGCTCGCACGCTCGTATGTGCACGGCACATACGGCGAGCTCATTTCCCGGGACACGGTGGGCCGAGCTCTCACTTGGGACCCAGTGGGCGGGTGTGGACTTGATTTACCTCGCTGCGGCGGTGGCACTGCGCGTCCGGCGAGTCGCTAACGCATCGCATGCAAGCGCTACGCGCCAGCATGCGACGCTCGCTCCTCGGCGGTCGCTCCGTGCTTTTTCCCGCCGCAGCCATC
>JAUXYJ010000049.1 GCA_030694465.1 Deltaproteobacteria bacterium
TGCTTGCGCACACGCGCCGCGATGACCTTCTGCCACGTAGCCGCGAGCGCCTCGTGCGAATCCGCCTTCTCGATTGCACACAATAAGCGCCAAGCCTTTGCACGCGAGCGCCTCGCGCGACGCAGACCCAACGTCAACTCCGCGGGCCTCACCATGGGCCCGCCATCGATCAACACCAGTTGAGCACCCATCACGCCGCCTTTGCTTTGATCGCTTGGACCAACCGTCTGCGCGCCATCCCCGCGAGCTCGTCAGCCCGCTCGTTTCCCGCCAACCCGCTGTGCCCCGGAACAAGCTCCGTTCGCACATTCGGCATCGCCGCAAGCAACCGACGCACCGCGCGCGCGACGCGCCCCGAGAGCTTCACCGCATCGAGGTGCCACGTTGACCTCGCATCCACCGCGCCAAGCGCCCACGCGCTATCGCAATACACCGTGGCCCGCGCGTCATTGCCCCACCCCTCGCGCACGAGCTGCAACGCGCGCCCGATGGCCCAGACCTCAGCGCAATTGTTGCTTGCCCGCGGGATCGCTTCGGCCATTTCGGCAACGATTTCGCTGCCCTCGAAGATGACCACGCCCGCGCCACCGGGCCGCTCACTCGTGTTGCCACTGCCATCGGTCCACACGTGCAACCAGTCACCCGGCGACGTCGCCGGAGCACCGAGCTTCGCGGCGCTCATGCGGCCTCGTCTTTGACGAAAGTCGCAGGGTCGAGACCAAGAACGTCGGCAAGCCGAAGTGCGATACGCAGCGATGGGCGATTGAGCCCCCGCTCGATCCTGACGATGGTGCTCTGCACAACCCCGACACGAGCCGCGAGGTCCTTCTGGGTCATTCCGAGGGCCCTACGGGCGATGCGCAAGTCAGAGTGCTTCATAGCGTTTGAGAATATCAACGCGAGCATACATTGCAAGTACACATATCTTTTCTTGCTCTTCTCGCCAACATGCGTACACGCATACGCTCAGCCTCATGACTCTCGGAGAGCGGATCAGGGCGCGACGACTGGCCCTTGGGATGACCCAGATGGTCTTGGCCGAACGGATCGGCGTGGCGCAGAGCACGCTCGTCAGGGCTGAGCGCAATGCCTCACATCCAGACGGGTCCACGCTGGTCAACCTTGGGGCGGCGCTGGGCGTCACCGTCGAGTGGCTACTGAACGGCGACGAAGCTGCCGCTCTCCCGTCGCTTTCCCCTCAGCTCGAAGCAGACGCAGACGCCGACGCCGAGGACTCGCCCGAGACGATTGGCCAACGCCGAGGGTTCGAGAAACAGGTCGCAGCGGCACGCAAAGAGCTCGCCCGGCGCGACGAGTCCGTCGAAGAATGGGTGTGGCCTTTTGTTGCACAAACAAACAACTACACGCTCGACGACTCGCCCCCGTCCGTCGCGATGTTGTGTTCTTTGGCGAGGCACATCGCGAGCTTTGCCGCGCCGCCGCGCAAAGAAAAGTGATGTTTTGTCACCTGTTTGGCTCGGACATTCTCTGACACCCCGGTCACGGCCATTCGCGCTGGCAACGCGCTGAATCTACCAGAGCTCTGGTCTCTAGTGCGCGATCCACCGAGTGACGCAACGGCAACCACGCGAGGCATAGTGAGGCATGGATCGCAGACAACGGATCATCAGCGACCTTGCAGGTGCGCCTGCGCGCGTGGAGCCCGAGACCGCGAGCGCGCTCGAAGCGACCGCCGACGCCCTCCACGCTGGGGTCGCCAGCTATTGCGCGTGCGCATATGCGCCACAGTCCCTCTCTGAATTTGCTGAGATGAACCCGCGAACAACCTTCGATCGGGTTGCAGAAATGCTGAGAATTCACACAGAGACAGTAGACTGGCTCGACGCCTCGACGCTGGCGCTGTGGTGCGAAGCCACCGCGACCATCCTCTTGTCCCGCTCACTGCGTTCAACCGAACGCGCGCTGATGCTCACACACGAGCTTGCGCACGAACGCCGTCGACGCGCGCCACATCGCGAGGTCCTCTACCTGACACTCGCGCTGCTTTTACCCAGATATTTGCTCGAGAAAATCCCCACTGGCCGTGTCGTAACTGGCTTTGGTCTGCAGCGTGTCTGCCCTTGGCCCGTCCCCTTCGAGCTCTGTGAAGCACGCGCAGCAGCGCTTCGACGCTCGGAGTTCGATGACTAGCTCACGAATATTCTTCAGAGTAACGGCATTAAAAGAGCTTGTACGCATAATTCTGTTGCGTCACTCATGTTGTTAACGCATAAATTCTTCTTGCGGGTCACTCCCCGCAGGAGGCATCTATGACTTGTTTGCAACGTCGGCTGTTCACAACGCCTTGGCCCCAGGCGGAGGCTCTATGAGCCACCCACGGTCGCACACCTGGGTCGCCCTTCGCCCCTACCGCGCGTGGTGCGATCGCTGCGGCGCCGTGCGCGAGTCGGTCTTCGGCATGCGCCGCTATATCCGCCCGTTTCAGCACAAGTGGGAGCGGCTCTCGCCCGCGTGCGTTGCGCCGGCCTCGGTGCCCAGAGGCTCGCGTGATGTTCGCTGAGTTTTCGCTGCCCTCGCTGCTCGCTGCGCGCGACATCGTGGGGCGTCTGCAGTGCTCGCGTTCGCAGGCCTACGAGCACCTGCGCGCGTGTGCCCTGCGCTATCATGGGCGCCCCGCGACACGGCGCGGGATGCTTCGGGTCTCACGCGAGGCGTGGGCCAAATACGAGACAGAGGTGTTGGCGTGCGGCTCAATCATCGAGGCGGAATTTGGTACGCGCACCTCCGCTGCGCAGATGGTTCGCGGATCAAAAAGTCGACAGGCTGCACCGATCGAGCGGCCGCGCAAACGATCGCGATCCAGTGGGAGCGAGAGCTCGCTGATCCCGACGCCGCAGCGCTATCGCGAGAGACCGTAGAGAGCTCCCTCGAGCGGCTCGTCCGCGCACAGCGCAATGAGCGAACACGCTCGTTTTATGCGCAAAAAGCCGGGCACTTGATCGCGCTGCTCGGTGCCGATACGAGGCTCTCGGACCTGCGCCCGCGCCACCTCGACAGCTACCTCGCCACGCGCCGCACGCACAGCGTGACCGAGCACACGATCCACAAAGAGCTCGGCACGCTGCGCACGGCCCTCCGCGCGAGCGCGCGCCTGGGGCTCTTTCGCGGAGACACCCTCGCCCTCATCCCGAGGCACTCGCCCGAGTATCAGCCGCGCGAGCGCTGGCTCACGCTCGACGAGGTCTTTGCACTCATTAGCGCGTGGCACGTGTCGCAGGCTGACCACGCCGCGCGGGCTGCGTTTGCCGTCGCGACCGGCGCCGAGTGGGCCGCCCTCGGTCGGGCCCAGCGCGTGGACCTCACCGCGGACTATGTTCGCGTCCGCGGGACCAAGAGCGCGCGGCGCGATCGCGTCGTGCCGGTGGTGCTCGATTGGCAGCGCACCCTGCTCGATTTTGTTCGCACGCACGCGGGAGGCGTCGATGGGGCGCTCTTTGCGCCCTGGGGGCAGCGCGCTTCGCTGCTCTCGCTTGAGCGCGCCGCGCGCCGGTGTGGGCAAGAGCACACGACCTGGCACGACCTGCGCCGCACGTTTGCCCAGCTGCTGCGCAGGGCGGGCGCTCGGCTCGAGGACATCTCGCCCGTGCTCGGACACTCGAACACCAAGGTCACGCAGACCGTGTACGCGAGGCTCGATGCCGAGGGTCTGCGCGATCGACTGCTCGCCGCGACTGGGACACCGGTGGGACAAAGCGTCCCGAACAGCGTGGATTTTGGGGACCCTCTGGACCCTGTCCCTTCAAGAAACGCTGCAAATTTAGTGGGTTGTCCGGGACTTGAACCCGGAGCCAACGGATTAAAAGTCCGCTGCTCTACCGATTGAGCTAACAACCCCTGCGAGTTAGCGACCAGACCATTTGTTATGGCTCGCCGCTAAAGGGGCCGGTACATTGAGGATTTCTTTCGCTCCGGTCAATGGTTGAATTGCGGTCCCCGTCCACTTTGCCTGTGCGAGGTTGCACTCTGACCGTGAGCCTCTACGCTGCGCTCGCGTTTTCTAGCCCTCTCTACCTAGCCCCACGCGTCACTTGGGTCCTCGCCCTCACCCGCGGTGATCCAACAAACGACGCATCTATCGCTCGATGAATCTGATTCGATCTTCATTTCTGGCTCTCTGCGTCTGGGTCGCCGCTTGCCATTCATCCACGCCCACTGACGCCGCAAGCACGACAGCGCCCTCGCTCCTCGCCGACGCAAGCGACAGCGCCCAAGACGCAATCGGTGAGACCGACGCCTACGAAGCGCAGGACGCGAGCGCCGATGTCACCGTCGAAGAGCCCTTTACGCCGCCCACGCAGATCATGGCGCGAGGCTTTTGGGTGCCCATTCGGCGTGCTGCCAACCGCCACGCGCCGCTGGCTGGCTACCTCCGCGCGGGCAGCATCGTGGCGCTCAAGGGGACGAGGGTGTCACGCGAGACCTGCCCCGTCAGGCGAGAGCTCCGACGCGAAGGTGGCTGGTACGAGCTTCAAGACGGAGGATTCGTCTGTGTGGGCGGTGCGCTGGCGATTCCGTGGCAGGACGGACAGCGAGAGCTTCGTCAAGCGCAGCCCGATCTGGACGCGGGCATGCCCTATCGCTACGCGATTGTGTACGGGCGGAGCGCGGTCTTTCGCGAGTTTCCGAGCAGCGACGAGCTTCATGACAACCGAGGCTGGCGTCTCGCGTTTGAGGCACGGGACGGTGGCACAGGCGAGAGCAGCCACCGGCGCCGGCACAGCGACGACGACGACGATCGACCGCGACGTCCAGGCTTGGGTGATCTCCGAGGCGATCGCCAGTCCAACATGATCCGACGGCTCATGACGGGCATGTACGTTTCGCTCGATCGGTTGGCCCATGACCGCGGCGGCGACACAAACTACTGGCGCACCCAGGCCGGAGGGCTCGTCCCCGCAGGTCCGCTCTCGATCGTGCGCGCGTGGAGCGAGTTTCGCGGGGTGGTGCTCGACGGCACGACGGCGCACCTGCCCTACGCGTTTATGTCCAGCACGAGCGGCTTCTTGTATCGCGTGCTTCGCGAAGGTCGCGCTGTCGAGTTCGTGAGGAGAATTCCACGACATCAGGGCATTCAGCTCGCCGCCGCAGAGCCCATTACCATTGGCGAAAACCGCTACTGGCGCACCGAGGCCGACCCCAACCTCGCGGTCAAAGAAGCCAACGTCGGTCTGGCGGTCGCGCGCCCAAGGCCCACCTGGTTTGAAGCGACCGAGCGCTGGATCGACATCGATCTCAACCAACAGATTCTCGTGGCCTACGACGGCGAGACGCCCGCGTTTGCGACGCTGGTCTCGACCGGCAAGCGCGACCACGGCGAGCTCGAGCGCTATCACACGCCCAACGGGCAGTACCGTGTCTATTCAAAGCATGTGACCACAACGATGGACGGCGACACTGCGATGGCGGGGCCGTACTCGATCGAGGACGTCCCGTGGGTGATGTACTTCTGGGATTCGTATGCGATTCACGGCGCGTTTTGGCACGGTCAGTGGGGTTGGCGCATGTCCCATGGCTGCGTCAACATGGCGCCCAACGACGCGCGCTGGTTGTTCTTCTTCGCCAATCCGCAGCTTCCCTCGGGCTGGCACGGCGTGTTTTCTGGGCGTGAAGAGAACGGATCACCCGTGATCATTCACGCCGGGGATCGCCCGCCCCGACCCTACCGCCCCAGACGGCGCCGCGACAACGACGACTACTGAACGATCCCGCCCCTCTCACCGAGGCTACAGCCTACGACGCGGTCTCTGTGGTCTGTCCCAAGAGCTTCTGCAGCTCACCATTGGAGTACATATCCCGCACAATGTCCGCTCCGCCGACGAACTGAGCGTCGATGTAGAGCTGCGGAAACGTGGGCCAATCGCTGAACTCTTTCATCCCTTGTCGCACGTCGGCGTCGGCGAGGATGTTCACCGTCTCAAAGGGCACACCCACTTTGACAAGGATCTGGATGACCGTCCCGGAGAAGCCGCACTGCGGAAAGTTCTTGGTGCCCTTCATAAAGAGAACCACTTTGCTCTTGCTCACGAGCTGCTGAAGTTGTGCGCGTTGCGTGTCATCCATGGTGCAAATTCTCTCTTGTTCGACGCTTGATATGGGGACGTTAGGCTGCGCGCTGGCGGCGCGACATCTCTCAGTGCGCAGGGATACCACCGTCCAACGTTGGCGCCACTGCTTGGTCGCGCAGAATGCGTGGCGCGACGCAAGAAGATCGCCCCCCATGGCTCGCGTGACGTTGCTATCGTCTCGCGCATGCGATTGGTAAACGTGGGAGTTGCCTCGATCAATTCGACCGTGGGCAGGGTGATTAGCAACACCGACCGTGTCTTAGAGCTCGCCGCAAAGATGGCCGCTGAGGGGGTCACCGTGGCGTGTTTTCCAGAGCAGGTCTTGGGTGGGTACGCACAAGAAGACCTCGTCCAGTGGCGCGGTTTTGTCGACGCCCAGTGGCGCGCCCTTGAGCGCGTCGCAGCAGAGACCGCACACAACGCGATGGTCCTCGTGCTCGGCGTCACCGTGGCGCACCGCGGACACCTGTACAACTGCGCCGCCGTCGTCCACGCGGGCAAAATTGTGGGGCTCGTCCCCAAAGAAAAGCTGCCCACGTACAACGTCTTCTACGAGCTCCGGACGCTCTCGCCAGGGCTGCCCTACATGCGCGCCGAAGCACACGGTGTCCCGCTTGGAGACCTGGTTTTTGACTGCGATTTCGGCACATTCGCGGTCGAGGTCTGCGAAGACATTTGGTCACCCGACGGCCCCATGCGTCGCCGCTGCTACGCCGGCGCAGAGCTCGTGCTCAACGTGAGCGCCTCGCCCTTTCGGACGGGCGTGATGGGCACGCGTCGCGAGATGTTGGCGACGCGTTCGGGCGACAACCAGTGCGCGTTGGTCTATGCAAACTTGGTCGGTGCCAACGATGGGCTGATCTTCGATGGCGGGGGATTTGTCTTCTCAAACGGGCGACCGCTGCTCGAGACCCCGAGATTTGTGCAGGGCTTTCAGAGCTCTACCGTGGACCTTGATCGCACGCAGCGCCTACGCACGGAGAGCACCACGTGGCGCATGGACGCCCTCGCCCACCGGCAGGCGGTCAACGACCGAGAGATCCCGCGGATTGCGCTCACCGAGGCGACGCCAGACCGGAGCAAGTTGCTCTACCCAGTGCCCGCAAACGGGAGCTTCTTTCTGCCGTCAACGCAGACCGCGCCGAGCGCGAAGCACTCATTTTGCGAGGACATGCTCGACGCGCTTTCTCTGGGAATTGGCGACTATTTCGAGAAGACCGGCGCGTTCAAGGGGATCGGGATCGCGCTCTCGGGTGGGCGCGATTCGTTGCTCACGCTCTTGATCGCACATCGCTATCTAGAGCGACGATTGGCTGCGTTGTCCGAGGCCGAGCGGCACGAAAAAATGAGCTCGCTGCTGCACGCTTTTTATATGCCGTCACGGTTCTCGTCCGAGCAGACGCAAGGCGCGGCAGCCAAGATCGCCGCAGAGCTCGGCGCGCAGTTTATGATCGTCCCGATCGAAGAGGCGTTTGGGCGCGAAGAAGAGGTCGCGCGCACGATGCTCGGTGGCGAAAATCCCACTGAAATCACGAGACAAAACATCCAAGCGCGCCTGCGTGGTCAGCGCATGTGGAACTGGTCCAACACGTCGGGATTTCTCTTCTTGCAGACGGGAAACATGTCCGAGAAGGCCATGGGCTACACCACCATCGGCGGCGACCTCGAGGGCGCCCTCGCGATCTTGGCCAACGTGCCCAAGACCGTCGTGATCTATCTCCTCGAGCACCTGCTAGAGACTCGCGGATTCGAGGGCATCCGCGCGTGCTTCGAAGCCCCTGCGGGCCCCGAGCTCGCGGCCAACCAGAAGGGCGAAGACGAGCTCATGCCTTTTCGAGCCCTTGACGCGTGTTTTCACCTGTACGCAGCCGAGAAGATGAACCCAAGTGAGATCGTGAGCGTGCTCGACGTGATGTTTCCTGATGACCCGGCGGGTGTGCACAACGCGTGGGTGCAGAAGTTTGTACGGCTGTTTACCCAGAGTATTTACAAGTGGGTCCAGAGCCCTCTCTCGCTCCACGTCGGCAATCTTGACCTCGAACGCGAGCGCGCGCTGCAGCTCCCCGTCGTCGAGAGCACCGAGTGGACACGCGCATGAGCCACGCCCGCCGTCCGATGGGTCCAAGTACGCTGGTCGTCCATGGCGACCGCGAGAACAACACGACGCGCGCCGTCGTCGCGCCCATTTGGCAGACCGCCACCTACGCGCGCGACACCTCGGACGAGCTCATCGACGCCGCGAACACACGCGCTCCCGAAGACTTCTACGCACGCTGGTCTCATCCCAACAACAAGCAGCTTGAGTCACTCGTCGCGAAGCTCGAAAACACCCACGGAGCCCTCGCGTTCGCCTCGGGCATGGCCGCCGCGAGCGCCGCGATCGTGCCGTGGGTCTCGTCCGGCGATCACATCGTCGCGGCACGGACGCTCTACGGCGACACGCGCAATTTGCTCGACCGTGTACTGACCCGTTTTGGCGTCACGACCTCGTACGCGCAAGACCACAGCGTCGAGAGCTATGCGCGCTTGTTTACGGACAAGACCACGCTGTGCATTCTCGAAACTCCTGCAAATCCTACGCTCGAATGCGTCGACATCGCCGCGATCGCGACGGTCGCGCGCGCGCGCGGTGTGCGCGTCGTGTGCGACAACACCTTCGCCAGCCCGTACAACACGCAGCCTGCGGCGCTCGGTGCGCACGCCGTGTTTCACAGCGCGACGAAGTATCTCTCGGGACACTCGGACGTGATCGCCGGCGTACTGTGCGGCGACGAAGAGACCATTGCGCGCGGCTGGGACCATCTGCGCACCGAGGGTGCGGTGCTCGGGCCCATGGACGCGTGGCTCGTCGTTCGAGGTCTACGCACGTTTGCTCTGCGAATGGAGCGACACAACGCCAACGCCCTCGCCCTCGCCGGCTTGCTGAGTGAGCACGACGCGGTCGCTCGCGTGCACTATCCCATGCACGCAGGTCACCCCCAACATGCGCTCGCCAAATCGCAAATGCGCGGAGGCAGCGGCGTGTTGAGTGTCGAGCTAAAGGGCGGTGAACGTGCAGCGGCGCAGCTCGCCCGATCGCTCACGCTCTTTCGGTTGGCGCCCTCGCTTGGCGGCGTCGAATCGCTCGTGATGTACCCCTCGTCACTCTCGCGAATGAGTGACGCGCAGCGCGCCGCGAGTGGCATCTCAGCGTCGCTCGTGCGCTTGGCCGTGGGGATCGAAGACACGGATGATTTGCTCGATGATCTTCGCCAAGCCCTCTCCACCGTAGGAGCACCATGAGCACCCTGGACGAACACCTCGCGAGGCTCCGCGGGGCTTGGCACGCCGAGCACGAAGCGTCGAAGCAACAGTATGCACAAGAGCGCCGCGACACGTCGCTGAGCGATCGCGTCGAGCAGGGCATCGCGCTCAAAGACCTGATGCTTGACGAGACCCAACCGGCGCCCGGAGACCGCACGCTCGCGTGGTTTCGGGTGAGCAGCAGGCTCGCGCTGCGTGACCTGAGACTCGGTCCTGGCGACCCGGTGATCCTTTGGCGCACCAGCGTCGAGGACCCCGATGCGCTCCGTGCTGTCATCGCGCGCAAGAGCCCTGATCGCATCGCAGCGATGCTCGAGTGCGAGCCTCCGGACTGGCTCTCAGACCCAGGCGTCAAGATGGACCGCGACGCGCCCGAGGTGACCTTTCGACGCGGTCGTGACGCGCTCGACGCGATCGCCGAGCTGCCCCAACGGAGCGAAGAGCGCGGACGAATCGAGAGGATTTTTGCAGCGCAACCACCACTCATCGTGCGAACCGAGCCGACCACCAAGACCGTCGCCTACTTTGACCCGATGCTCGAGGTCGATCAACAGCGCGCGGTCCAACGTGCGCTCCGCGAAGAGCTCACGCTGGTCCTCGGGCCACCTGGCACGGGCAAGACACGCACCCTCGCAGAGATCGTGCGTCAGTGTGTCGCCCGCGACGAGCGCGTGCTGATCACTGCCGCGAGCCACACCGCCGTAGACAACCTCGCCGAGCGCTTGATCGCAAACGGCGTTGAAGTCGTGCGCATCGGTCACCCCGCGAGGGTCTCGGCCGAAATGGAAGCGCACACCCTCGACGCGCTCGTCGAGCAAGACGAATCGGTTCAGCTGGCCACAGGGTGGGTGCGCGAGGCCGAGGCGATCCGCCATCGCATGGTGCAAAGGCAAAAGCGTGGCGCGCTGTCGCGTGAAGATCGCGCAGCCATGGGAGCAGAGATCCGCGGCTTATTTGGCAGCGCACGAGACGCCAAGCGGCGCGCCCAGCAGGCTATTTTGGCCGACGCACGCGTGATCGCGTCGACCGCAGCGGGTGCCGATGTGCGCGTGCTCGAGAACATGCGATTTGATCGCGTGGTCTTGGATGAAGCGACGCAAGCGCCAGACCCTATTGCCCTGGTCGCGCTCTTGCGAGCCCCCGCGGTGGTGTTGGCCGGCGACCCCCACCAGCTGCCTCCGACCGTCGTAGGTGACGAGGCGATCGCCATGGGGCTCGCGACGACGCTCTTTGAGCGATTGGCGGCCAGCGAACACGGACAAGCTGCGGTGACCCTTCTGCGCGTGCAGCACCGCATGCACGAGGCGCTGATGGCGTTTCCGAACGCGCAGACCTACAAGGGCCAGTTGATCGCGGCAGACGATGTCGCCAAGGCGCTGTTGACGGACCTGGATGGCATCGGCGAAGACCCTGAGCGTGTGGGTCCCTTGGTGCTCCTCGATACGGTCGGTCGAGGGTGGGACGAGATGGTCGTCGGCGACGATCCTAGCAAGCAAAATCCAGGCAACGCAGAGCGTGTCGCGAACGAAGTGCGGAGGCTCTTATCGCGAGGCGTCGCGCCCACGGACATCGGCGTGATCACGCCCTACAACGCGCAGGTGCGGCTTCTTCGGGACGCGTTGTCGGACCTCCTTGAGCGAGGGCTCGAGGTCTCGACGGTAGACGGATTTCAGGGGCGCGAGAAGCTCGTGATCGTGGTGGACACGGTGCGAAGCAACGAAGACGGCGACCTGGGATTTCTCAGAGATGTGCGCCGGATGAACGTCGCGATCACCCGCGCGCGACGTTGGCTCTTGGTCGTTGGAGACGGCGCCCTGTTGGCTCGCCATTCGTACTACGCCGCGCTGCTCGCGCACGCTGAGCACACCGACCAATGGATGAGCGCGTGGACCGACGAGGCCGAACCTCTGCCCTAACGCACCGGGAGCGAAGTCACCTGTTGTGCCATCGCGAGCAGGTCGCGCTCGGAGGGCAACCCCGGCACTTTGGAGCGCAAAAAAACCACCGCTTCGGCAAGAGTTGTCACGATCTTGAGTGGGTAAGGCTGGCGCACGACAAGGATCATGCCCGTGAGCGCCGCGCGAACGCTCGCGGCGACAAATCCCTCGTCGGAAACCACTATCGCGCCTGCGCTGAAGCGATCGTTCATTTGCGTGAGCCCCTTGGAGAGCTCATCGCGAATGGCCGACTCGGGCGCTCCGACACCTCGGTCTGACACGACGATCATCGCGGTGCGCTTGGATTTCGTGCTGCCGACCTCGACGGCCTGCATTGCGCGCCGAGACGACTCAAGCTCAAGCTTCGCCCGCCAACGAACCACAATCAAATCGCCTGCCGTCGCGACCACGCTGCAGTGATCGTTGTGCAAAATTCGGAGTGCTGGATCGCTCATTTGGTCAACCTCCAAAGTACTCCAGCGCCTCGACAGAAGCGAGGCCTTCTTTGCCCAGTCTTGGGCGCAACACTGCCGCACCGCAGGCAGGCGATTCAATCAGCAAAAACCAATATATCCTACGGTCATACCGTCGCCGCGCATGCCGCTTGGACCCTCAACCACGTGCGCTCCTAAGGGCGTCTTGGGGGACAGCAGCCAAGCTCGCAGCAGAGCGTATCGAGGATGCTCTGAGTGTCAGCGCCAGCGGCCGGAGTGGTTCACTCAGGACGTACGCGCAGCTGAATGTGCAGCGTGCCACGAGGGCCCTCACCCCGTAGCTCAGCTTCGTGCGGCAGATACCCATCGCGATCGACCCTCAGCCTATGTGTGCCAGGGCCGAGCCCCATCGACTGGCGCTCCCACAAGATACACTGCCCGCGAGAGACCTCGTCCACGATCAGCGTGGCATCGCGCGGATTGCACTCGAAGCGATACGCGACCGTCGAGACCGCGCGCCCCTGCGTGCGCTGTCTGCCGCCACAGGCGGCGAGGGCGAGCGTCGCAAGACAAGCGAATTTGCAAGCCATTCGCATTTAGCTCACTCCCACTCGATCGTCGCCGGGGGCTTGCTCGAGATGTCGTACACCACACGATTGACACCGCGGACCTCGTTGATAATCCGCGAGGACATCGCGCCCAGCACTTCGTATGGGATGCGCGCCCAGTCCGCGGTCATGCCGTCGACCGAGGTCACGGCGCGGATCGCGATGCACTCGTCGTAGGTGCGCTCGTCGCCCATGACGCCCACCGATCGCACGGGCAACAGCGCCGCAAAACACTGCCACACCGAGTCGTACAGCCCATGGGCGCGGAGCTCGTGCTCGACGATCGCGTCGGCCTCGCGCAGCACGGACAAGCGCTGCTCGGTGAGATCTCCGAGGCAGCGGATGGCCAGCCCTGGGCCCGGAAACGGATGTCGCCACAAGATCTCTCGCGAGAGCCCCATGGCTTCGCCCGCGGCGCGTACTTCGTCTTTAAACAACTCGCGCAGCGGTTCGACCAAGGCGAGCTTCATTCGCTCGGGCAACCCGCCCACGTTGTGGTGGCTCTTGATCACTGCGCTCGGGCCCTTAAACGACACGCTCTCGATCACGTCGGGATAGAGCGTGCCCTGGACCAAGTGCGTCACGCCCTCGAGGGTCTGCGCGACCTCGTCGAACACTTCGATAAAAACGCGCCCAATGATCTTTCGCTTCTTCTCGGGGTCATGCACTCCGGCGAGCTCGGTGAGAAAGCGCTCGCGTGCGTCGATGACACGAAGATCCAGCTCAAATTGCTCGCGAAATACACGTTCGACTTGGTCACGCTCGCCCTTGCGCAAGAGCCCATTGTCGACAAAGACGCAGGTGAGCCGGTCACCGAGCGCGCGATGGCAGAGCACCGCGGCCACAGACGAATCGACGCCACCCGAGAGGCCACAGACCGCGCGCCCTGCGCCCACCGAGGCCTTCACCTTGGCGATGGCCTCGTCGACAAACGCGCCCGCGCTCCAGTCGGCCTTGAGGCCTGTGACGTCAAACAAGAACCCCGCGAGCACGTCTGTGCCACGCACGCTGTGGTGCACCTCGGGGTGAAACTGCACACCGAACAATCGGCGAGACAAATCGCCCACCGCCGCGAAGGGCGAGTGAGCGCTGGTGGCCAACACCTCGAAGCCCGGCGGCAGGGCGACGACGCGATCGCCGTGGCTCATCCAGACCTCGGTCTCTTCGCCGCGTGCAAACCGTGAGAGAAATCCCACGGGATTGTGCACAGTGAGCGTCGCACGCCCGTACTCGCGCGCGCTGGCCTTCTCGACCGCGCCGCCGAGAAGATGCGCCGCGAGCTGCTCTCCGTAGCAGATCCCCAACACCGGAACACCCATAGAAAACACTGACGGATCGATCTTCGGCGACGCAGCATCGAGCACACTAAACGGGCTCCCCGAGAGGATCACGCAGCGCGGGTTGAGCGCGCGGACTTGCTCGATCGGGAGGGTACACGGCTGAATCTCGCAGTAGACACCCAGCTCACGGATGCGACGCGCGATGAGCATGGTGTATTGCGAACCAAAATCGAGGACGAGAACGAGTGGACGATCCATAGTCGGTGCTCTTGAGCTAGCGGCGATTGGTCAACGAGTGGACAACGATTGTGCGAGTACCACAGGCCACGGCTTGACCGCAGACCAAGCGCTGGTCTATCGCCTAACGCGCCTCAGGATCAACGGGTGATTACGGTGATCCTGAGCGCGTCATGTTGAGCCCAATTACTGGTCTCGCGCGCGAAAGATGCCCATCGATTGCCAAACACTGGCGACGACGCGATCGCGCGAAGCGACACCTCAGGAGCGCGCTGCTATGAAAATCTTTATTGATTCTGCTGACATCTCCGAAATCCGCGAAGCCGCACGCATGGGCGCAGTCGACGGAGTGACCACCAACCCTTCGTTGGTGGCGAAGACAGGTCGAAAGTACCTCGACGTCGTCAAAGAGATCTGTGAGCTCGTGGATGGGCCGATTTCGGCCGAAGTGCTCGGCATCTCGTACGAGGACATCCTCCGCGAGGGCCGCGAATGGGCGGCGATTCACAAGAACATCGTGGTGAAGGTTCCGCTCATCGTCGAGGGCCTGAAGGCCGTTCGCACGCTCACCAACGAGGGCATCAAGACCAACGTGACGCTGTGCTTTTCGGCCTCGCAAGCGATGCTCGCAGCCAAAGCTGGCGCGACGTACATCTCGCCCTTCGTCGGTCGCCTCGATGACATCTCCGAAGATGGCATGGCGCTCATCGACCAGATCGTCACGATCTACCGCAATTATCACTACAAAACCGAGGTGCTCGTAGCCTCCGTGCGCCATCCCATTCACGTCACGCAGGCCGCAACCCTCGGCGCCGACGTCTGCACAATCCCTTTTAAGGTCATCGAGCAGCTGGCCAAGCACCCGCTCACGGATCTCGGGCTCGCGAAGTTTCTCGAGGACGCCAAGAAGATCCCGCGCTGAGCTCACGTCCAACGTGACTCGCCCTTCCCAACGCCCCCTCTGCCCCTACCCAATAGCCATTGAACGAACAACGAACCACCGGTGTTTTTGCACTGTTTTCGATGGGTGCAACGCTCTCTCTGGCCCTCGCAGCGACAGTCATTGTCGGCTCCACGGTGCGTGAAGCGAGCGCTCAGACGAGGCCCCCGCCTCCGATGGACGCGAGCATCGCGACGCCGCACTGGCTGATTGACGCGTCAGTCCAAGACACCATGGGCACGACGGTCTCTGTGAGCGCGCTCGCGAGCAGTGGCAACGTAGTGATAGGGCGAGGCGTGCAAGTGTCTGTGCAAGAGTTCATGGACCGTGTGCGGAACACCAATGAGCTCGTGCAGAGGCGCTTCGCGAGTGATCCCGCTGCGCTCGAGTCCGTCGTGGACCGAATGCTCTCGGATCGATTGCTCGCACAAGAAGCTAGGCGACGCGGTCTCGAGTCCGATCCGTCCGTGCAGGCCGCGGTCGAGCGCGCGCTCATCGCGCGGTTGCGAGCGACTACGCTTGTGCCAAGCGCGGACGCGCGACGTGTCACCGAGGACGAGGTGCGTCAGTTTTACGATGCGAATTACTTTCGATTTCACATCCCAGAGCGTCGCCGGGTCGCGGTGTTGTTTACCTCGGACGTCGTGAGGCTTGAGCGCGAGCTTCGGCCGTGGCGCCGATTGAACAGCACCGCACAGCGACGCGCACTACGCGATTTGACGAGAGAAATGACGCGTGATCCGGCGCTCATCGCCGCGGACTACGAGATCTCGGATGTCACCGAGCAGCGCACAGACCTAGACGCTGGCCTGCGAGCGGCCGCGTTTGCGCTCACCCATGAGAACGACATTTCGCCAGCTCCCGTGCCCGGTGTCTTTAACGGAACCCGCGGGGTCTGGATCGTCCGGCTGCTTGACCGCCGCCACGCCGTGGACCGCACGCTCGCCGAGAGCGCCGAGTGGATCCGACAGCGCTTAGTGCTCGAGCGTCGTGTCGTCGTCGAAGACGAGCTCGTGCGGCAGCTCGCAGAGCGCGCCGGCGTGCGACGTACCCCTGCCCCCAGTATTGTCCGAGTCGACATCGTCGCGATCCCCGACGCCGGCCTCGATTCGGGGCTCCGCTGAGCTTGCAAAACACCACACTTTCGCTGTAAACGCGGCTGCCGAATGTACGCGGGTACATTCACAATGGATCTTTGCACCTCACGGAGTCTCTCATCATGTCGATCACACGCTTTGCCGTCGTCACTGTTGCTCTCTCACTCGCCCTGACCGCATGCGGCGGCGGCACCCCCGCGAGCGACGTCGTCGCGATGGACGCCACGTCCGACACCGGGATGACCATGACCATGCCCGAAGGCGGCATGATGATGGTCGAAGCCGGAGCCACCGACGGCGGCGCCTCCTCGGGCATCTGTGGCGCCACCACCCGCGCGTGCATCTGCGCATGCGGCATGAACGCGCAATGCCAGACCGGCTGCGTCAACAGCAACATGGACTGTGGCCAGTGTGTCGCGCGCGCGCAGGTCAACTGCTGCCCAGCACAAGCCGGCGCCGTCGCGTCGTGCGCGATGGCCGCACAGATGGAATCTGACGCGGGCCCAGCGTGCACCACACAGGCGTGTATTGCTCAGCGCTGCGCGACCGAGCTCGCCGCAGTGCAGACCTGCTTCAATATGCAGCAGAGCATGGGCACCTGCCGCATGGAGCTCGAAGGCTGCTTCGGTCAGTATCCCCTGCAGTGCATGTGATCGATCGCACGACGGGCTAGTAAAAATAGTCGTCGTAGGTCACGTCGTGAGGGCCCAACGGGCCGCCTAACGTGAGCGTGTTCTCGGTGACGAAGTACATCCCGAGCGCGTAGCCAAGTCGGTAGATCGCTCGCGCGGTCTCGGTCGGGTTGGGAACATTGACAAGCGCTTCACCTCTGCGAGAGGGCGCGAGCTTGCTTGCGACGAGGCCCTTTGTGGGCAGTGTTTCTCCACGCGAAACTTGTTCGGACCACACCTGCGCGAGGGCGGTCGTGAGCGCGGCGTGATGAAGCGCGCGAGAGCCACGGAGATACGGTCGACGCGCGAGGGTCTGCGAGACCACACGTTCGGCCAGCTCAATCCCTGGCAAACGCGTGACCTCTGTCGTGACCTCGGGCAGGTCGTCGAGATCTGGGCGGCGAGCGACCCCTGTGATCGCGAACGCGATGTCCAACGCCTCGATGACTACGCCAGGGTCGCGCTCTGCAGAGAGCAGCTGTCGCACACGCGGCGCGTCGATCCACTTGATTTTGGCCTGCGAATTTACACGTGGATCGATTGATGCGAGCTGAGCCAAGAGCGTCCTTGCGATGGACTCTACGGCCGCGACGCTCTCTCCGTCGGCTGCGAGCAGCGCCATCGCACCGGGCCGCTCAAGCTGGTGCGACCAGCTCTCGGGCGGGTCGGCCGCGTCCTGGACGAGACCATGGACCACCAACCGCTCCCAGCAGTCTCGCGGGTTGTCGAGGATCACGTCGAGCTCAAGCCCTCGAAGCACCTCGTCCAGACCCACCGCATCCAGCCATGGCCCGAGCGCATCCTCTCCCACCCCTGACACCGCGCTCAAGGCCGCCAGGAGCCTCGGACGCCGGGGATTGAGCGCCACCCAGGGGTAGACCTCTGCATCGCTCGCAGGGTCGCTGTTCGGGGTCCTTCGCGAGGCATCCATGAGAGCGTCGTCACTCATAGCAAGTCCATTGTAAGCGAGACCCGTGACCGCAGCGCATCACACACGGCTGCGGCCGCAGCGCGCCCCTTCTCAGGCTGCGGACGCGCGGTGCCTCGACCTGGATAATGGACCAACGCGCTTGAGAGCCAACTCATAGAGTCCCTGATATTTCCCTTGCGAAGTGAGCGTGCCCCGCTCGTGAGACAGTCTCTCGCGTGAGGGTAGACGCGCGTGTCGAGCGCAGCCAACTCAAGCGCCGCCATCGCGTGATCTCGTGCGACGAGCGCAGCCAACGAGAGCATCACGTAGGGGTCTTTGCATCGAAGCCAAGCATCGGGCAGCGGGTCCCCCGCGCTCGCATGCGTGAGCGCCCACGCGAAGGTGCTCTTCTGCGTGGCGAGCAGCTGCTCGAGCTCTGCGAGGGTGTCTAGTTCTGTGCTCATGGGGGTGTCTAGAAGTTGGACCGCTTGGGTCGTTGCGTGCTCACCCGGCGACGTCGCCGGATCCTTGCGATGCCACCACAGCCCCGCGCGTAGCGCGAAAGGTGTACCTCTTTATCCCAACCTCATGCCCTACGACGACCCCACGCGCGATCAAGATGCGCTTGAGCCCTGCTGCGCAGATCAGTCCACCGTCGCATCGCGCGCGATCGTGCTGCCCACTTGGCAGTCGGTCACAGACGAGACGGACCCGATCGCCCTCGCACGCGAGGCTCGCCGCCGCGCCGCAGGCACACTGGACCGGGTGACCGACGCACACGTCCATCTGTGGCCCACAGCGGTCTATCAGTCGCTCTGGCGGTGGTTTGACGACCACGCGTGGCGCATAGCCTTTCGGGGCGACGCAGAGGCGACGCTGGGCGCCCTACAAAGCGCAGGCGTGAGCCGCGTGGTCTCGCTGGTCTATGCCCACAGACCGGGCATCGCGCGAGGGCTCAACGCGTTTGCCGCGCAGCTCGCACGGGCGCACCCCGAGGTCGTCGCGCTCGGCACCGTGCTCCCTGGTGAGAGCGACGCGCGGGACGTCGTAGACGAAGCGCTAGGGCCCCTGGGGCTGCGCGGGATCAAGCTCCATTGCCACGTGCAGAAGCTCGCGATCGATGACCCCCGCGTGATGGCGGTCCTGGCCCAGTGCGAGCGTGCAGACGCGGTCGCCGTCGTGCACTGTGGTCGCGAGCCCGCGACGGATGCCTACGGCGTGGACACCCACACGATCTGCCATGTGTCGCGGTGCGAGCGCGTTTTGCGTGCGTTTCCACGGCTAAAACTCATCGTGCCGCACGTGGGCGCCGACGAATACGAGGCCTACTTTGCGCTCATGGATCGCCACGAGAATCTCTACCTCGACACGTCCATGGCCTGCGCCGAGTACTTCGAACATCGCCCCGACTGGGCACAGGTCGAAGCTCACGCCGAGCGGATGCTCTACGGCACGGACTTTCCGATCACACCGTATGAGCTCGACCGTGAGCGCACGATCCTCGCGCGACGCATCGTGAGTGACACCGCGTTTGAGTCGATCGTGCGCGGGACCGCCGCGCGATTGTTTCCCCTCTAGCGCGCGCTATTCTTCGCGGCCGTCGGACCCGCTGTCGTTTGCGGTTGGCGGGGGTGTGGGGGCCTGAGCGCCCGCCGTTGTGCCGCCAGAGAGCGAGCGAAATCCCTCGGTTCCGGGCCTAAAGAACACGCTGGCCATGCGGCCCTCGAGCTGCGAAAACGCGCGCTCCGCCATCACGCTGTACACATAGCCGTCCGTGGGGCCGGTCCCCGCGCCGTACCGTGGGCGCTCATACGAAAACGAGAAGCGCTCGGGCGGCTCAACGGTCATGACAAACGTGAAGTCCTGCGAAGAGCCAGGCACCCGCATGCGCACGTTGAACTCGACAGAGATCCCCACAAACGCTCGGTTGCCGCTGCGCAATGTGTAAAAAGTCCCCGAAGGTTGGACCGCGTAGGCCACCTCGATCGTGGGCTCGGTGACCGTCGCAGGCGAGTTGCCGTCAATGCGCTCGCCGTCCTGGAGGCTCAGCACGTCGTTGGGAAATACCGCGCCAAATCCGCGACGAAGGGCGGCTGTGATCGCCTGCTCACGTGGCGCGCTGCTCTGCGCGGTGAAGTGCGGCGCGATCCGGACGAGCTCGCGATGGTTGAGCCTTCGCCCATCCACTGCCAACCGCGCGTCGATCTGTTCGAGCGCATCGGTGCTTGGGCGATTGAACCGAACCTTGAGCGGCGGCGACGCGTGCTGCTCTTGGTAGGTAAGCAGCGCGGTCATAAAGGCCACCATCTGCGGATCGCTCGCGGCCTGCTGATCAAAGCGCTGACGCAAGCGAACGAAGGTCTGCTGGATCATCGCTCGTGCGTCGGCGGCGTAGCGCGACGAGCCATTGTGCTCGATAAACTCACGGAGCGACTGCACGCTGTTGCGACGCAACGCCTCGCGAAAGACAAACATCGGCGCGTACTCGCGTTGCACGTCGTCGGCGAACGCACCGCCCTCGGTCATGTAGGCCTCAAACGAGTACGTGCTCGGGTAGCGGAGGGCATCGGCGAGCCGCGTGTTGTCCGCTGCGCGACCCGCGAGGACCCACGCCGGCGTCGCCGCGATGAGCCCCGCAAGGAGCGCGAGGGCCCAACCGAACTTGAACATCTTGGGCACTTCGCGCGCGAGCGGCCCACCTGTGTGCCCCTGTTCGGCCGTGAGGGACGCCAGCCCAAGCGCGCCAGGACGGTCCATGTCCCCGGTGACAAACGCGTCGTGAAACACGTCGAGTTCACGCAAGCGCTTCATGTCGCGGGCCTTGGCGGCGTCGGACAATGACTTGGTCATGTACTGGAGATTATTGAGGATTTCTTCGGCGAACTGCTTGCCGTGGACCGTAAACGTCGCGGTGCCCCAGCCCTCAAACGTGAAGTTAAGCGCGGTGTGCGTATACGCGCCGTTGTAGTGCTGGTGGACGCCGTCAAAGTGCTTCATCCGAGCCATCGGCACGAGCGTGAGCTCTTCGCTCTCGGCGATCACAAGGTCGGTCGCAAAGAGATAACGCCCTGGCGAAAATGGCAGAACCTTGCGAGTGACCGCGCCCTTGACCGCGCTCACCGTCGACCACATCGCGAAGAAGAGAAACATCGTGAGCAGCACGAGCCCACCAGGGCCCTCGGCCCACGCGGTTCGGTGGCGTCCGCTGCCGATGTACGAGATCACCCCGGCTCCGCACGCGAGCAAGACCAAAGTCAGAAAGGTCCAGCCAACCACGCCGCCAGTGCCCATCGCGACCTGTGACGCGATGGGGCGCTGAGGTGAGCGACCATCGACGACGTCGCAGAAGCGTTGGCGCGTGGTCGCAGGCAACGCGTTGAAAGGGACCTTGCGGACTGGAGCAGGAGTTGGCGCAGCGGCCATGAGTTCACCTCGCACAAAAACAACCAGAGAGGAGCGCCCCGCGAAGGGTTTGGGCCACACGAGTCTTGGGCGCCCACATACGAATGCCCGCGAAAAACACGAGCTGTGCGGACTATCTCACAGAGCGCGCTCGCCCGCACCTAAGGGGCCGGTCACGCTATGTCCATACGCGAAATCACACCCATTCAACGCATCGAATCGGTGAATGTGTGTGCGGTCTCGGGCTATCGTTTGCGGCGGTTCCCTTGCGCGCGTGCTGTGCGCACCAGGGACACGGACGCCATGTACTGGGAGCGCTTCGAATGTTTGATGGTTTTCAGGGTCAACAGATTCAACTCACCCCCAAGGTCGCCCTCGCAGCCACGATGATCTATCTCTCGGCCAGCGACGGACATTTGGACCGCAACGAGCGCGGAGACATCTTCAAGGTCATCCCCGAAGATCCGGTCCTTGACGCGGCGCTAGCGTACACACGGCGCACGCCGTTTCAGCAGTTCTTGCAGGCGAGCGCGCAGCTTCTCTCACCGCAGCAGAAGCTCTGTGCGCTGCTCAATGCCGCCGACCTCGCCATGGGCGATGGCCACCTGGCGCCGCAAGAGACCGCGATGCTCAACCAGCTCTCGGTCACCTGGCAGATCCCCGATGCGCACCTCGCGCCCTACGTGCAGTGCCTCATCGCCAAGAACAACACGACGGTTTTTGGCTGATAACTTCCAGATCGATTACGCCTTGATGGCAGCGCTCGGGACCCACGTTCCGTGAAATCCGTAGGGCACGCGGCGCTTGCAGACCACCCTCGCGACGGGCGGTTGATCAAAGCGCTGCGCGTCGACGACGTGAAGCTCAGACACTTGGGTCGCGCGGTTGTGCACAAAGCCAATCACCCAGCCGTCGTCTTCGGCCGTCGCGCCCGCGCGCGGGACAAACACGCCCTCGCCCGCATAGGTGTCTGGGCCGTGCACGTGGGTGGTCGAGGTCCCTGCTGCGAGATCGTATTTGATCCACGCGTCGGAGAGCTGATCGAGCTGTCGCTTGTTGCTGGGATCTGGGACCCGCGCGCAGTAGCCAAACTGGTGCTTGCGCCCCGTGTATCGCTCGTTAATCTTAGGAAAATCGCTGCCAATATCGTCGAGCGGGAGCTCAGTGACTTTGCCAGTCGTGCGCTCGAGGGTCCAGCGGTGGAGCCTGCCTGGGTGGCTCGCGGACTCTTCGCCATCGACGCCAAAGTCCATCGAGATCTTGGCCATGCGGCAGCCCTCGATCACGATGTTGTCTCCGTCTTCGTACGCGTTGAGGATGTGAAACGCGTAGCACGAGGGGGCCTCGAACCACCGCACGGAGTCGCTGGTGCCCTTGCGAGGGATCACAGCGAATCGCGTGGGATTTTGTGCGCGAAACGCAAATGGGTTCTCTCCCGCCATCGCGCGCTCGAAATCGAAGTTGTACGGAAACACCGGGATCACCGCGAAGTGTTCGGTGATGCCAAAGTCGTGAATCATCGCGCCCTCGGTGAGCGGAATCTCCGCGCGATGTGTGAGCTCTCCCTCGGGCGAAATCTCGGCGTACCGCAAGAACGGCGCCTGGATAAAATCGTAGCCAAAGAAGATCAGCTCGCCCGTTTGCGGGTCCACTTTGGGGTGCGCAGTGAACTGAAAATCCAGCGCTCCGCCTAGCGTATCGAGGCCCAGTGTCTCGAGCGTCGGCAGCGCCATGTGCGTCGGAGGGCCCGCCTCCCACAGCGCCCAGAGCTTGCCGTGGTGATGCACGAGCGAAGTGTTTGCGGTGTTGCCACGGCCTGGCCCAAACGGGTTGTCAAACTCGGGCATCGCGAGTCCACCACGCCAGAGCGCACGCCCTTCGGCGTTCTCCGCAAGAAAGCCCTCGGTGCGAATGTAACGGTTGCGATAGCTCGCTTGGCCTTGCGCGAGGGACACCGCGTGCAGCATGCCATCGCCTGCAAACCAGTGGTAATCGACCAGCGGATCGAACTGTGGGTTGGGACCGTTGCGCACAAACACGCCCTCAAGCTCTGCCGGGAGCGTGCCCCACACTTCGAGGTCCGTGTCGTGCCGCTCGTCACGAACGGGCGCGAAATTTCCTAGCAGAAAGTCACTCTCAGCCTTGGGTCTCTCAGTCATAGCGTCGCTCTCTCTCGTGTCCACACGGTGAGATTCACCGCCCTCACCTCGAAGGTTGGGTCAGTGATAGCGTGTGAGATCTATGGTTGGTTTCGATCCGAAATTACGGCGTTTTACTACACCGTTCTTTGCGCTTATTTCACTTACTGCGTTGGGCTGTGCGACGCCACCAGATCCGGGCTGTCTCGCCTCAACAGACCCACGCTGCGTGCCACCCCCCGCGTGCCGCGGAGTGCAATTCACCTGCGAAAACGCAGACACTGCGCGGGTCTCACGCATGACCGATCCATCGCAGCGCCCTCAAGGGCTCGACGCGCTCGCGTCCGTGGGCGACTGGATCATGCAGAACGGGCGAATCACCGCGGTGATTGACGACATCAGCCCGTCACTTCCGCGCAACGCGACAACAGCGCAGCGGGTCGCGCACAATGTCAGCACACACACGCATCACCTCGCCCCGTCGGGTGGGACCCTCATCGATTTGGCTCCCAACGGAGGCATCGATCACCTCAACCAGGTGTTTCAAATCACCGGGATTGTCCCACGCGATGCGGTTCATTACACAAGCCTCGAGGCGCGCAACGAGGAGGGTGTCGCGGTGGTCATCGCGCGCGGCACACTCGACGGGAGCACCAACGGCGACACGCAAATCGTGGTGACCACCCGCTACGAGCTGCGGCCCTGCGATCCGGGTATCCGTGTTCGCACAGAGCTGCACAACCGTGGCCGCATCGCCTGGTCTTCGATAGTGTCCGATGCGTGGTTCTGGGGCGACCGATCCGAGACCACGTTTGTCCCAGGGCGCGGGATGGGCTTTCGCTATCCAGCGCTTGATTTGCTGCGGATTGAAGCGTCGTCGACCAACTTTCCGTTCATGGCCGCGGTCTCTCACACGGCGCCTGACACGGCCTACGCGACCATCGCGTGTGACCGACCCCTCTTGCGCGGCGTCAACGACCCGACGATCTCTGCCGTGGGCCCCGGCGCGACCTACGTCGCACCCGGCGACGGCGTGGTCTTCGAGCGCATGATCTTCGCCGAACAGGGTCCGGGACTCGCAGGCGCGGTGGACCACGCGATGACAGCGCGCGCACAATTGTTCGACGAGCCCTTCGTACGTGTCACCGGCTCAGTGGCCGTCGCGGACACGCGGCTGAGTGATGAGCGCGTGAGCAGCGTGGTCTTCTACGAGCCCGGCCCAAACGACAGCGACGCGCCCGAGGCGATCACGCCGTGGAGCGAGGCCGTCCCCGATGTCAACGGACGTTACTCTGCGATTTTGCCCGCAAATCGCGCGATGAAGGCTCAGTTCTATCGACTGGGTAGACCCTACCAAGCGCCCATCGCGTTTCAGACTCCCGCGAGCACAAGCACGCCCTTTGAGCTGCCCCTCGTGCGTCACGCGGCCCCCGGAAGAGTGCGCGCCATGGTGCGCATCGAAGGAGCCCCCGAAGGCAGCGGCAACGACGCCGAGCTCATTCTTGTTCCGACTGGAGATACCCAGGCAGAGTCAGTCCGCGGGAGTGTCTACGGCTACTTCGCAAACGAACACTGCGCGCCCTACCTTGGGCCCACCCACGGCGCATCGCCGGGATGCAACCGCGTGCTCATGCGCACAAGCAACGAGTTCATCGCGCCGCCCGGGACCTACTGGCTCTACGCACAAGCGGGCCCCCAGCGCACGCTTGCCCGCGTGATGATTACCGTCACCGAGAGCCAGGTCACCGAGGCCTCGCTCACGCTGAGGCCCCTGCAAATTTTCCCACAAAACGCGATGAGCGCAGACTTTCACGTCCACGGCGGGAGGAGCTTTGACACGGCGTTTCCAGACACAGACCGCGTGATGAGTCTCTTGGCCAACGGCGTCGATTTGATCGCCGCGACCGACCACGACGTGACCACCAGCTACGGCGACGCGATCAACGCGTTGAGAGCGCAGAGCCGACTGATCGTGCAGCCGGGCGTCGAGATGACACCGCTTATTCCCAGTCAATTTCCACCCGGAGCGACGCTCCCTCGCACCGTGGGGCACTTTAACGCGTGGCCGATTGGCTACAACCCTGCGCTCCCACGCAACGGCGCGCCGTGGGACGAGCTCATGCAGCCCGGAGAGCTCTTTGACCTGCTTCGCCCGATCATCAACGGCCCAGTCTCGCGGCAGAACCCCATGGGTTCGCGTGGAATTATCCAGCTCAATCATCCCTACGCGGGCGCCAAGATCGGCCGCGACGAGGGCTACTTTCGCACCATCCGCTGGAACCCCACCACGCCCGTCCCGACCACCTACGATCCGCTCGTAGGACCCTCGCTCTTGGTCCACCGCCCAGGTGGTACAGCGGGTCAGCGCAACATCGATTTCGACACGCTCGAGACCATGCAGGGCGTCGGCATTCTCGAGAACCTACGTCACCGCCAAGGCTGGTACGGGCTGCTGAATTCAGGACATTTGCGCGCCGGAACCGCCGACAGCGACAGCCACTCGCTCGCCGTCGACCCCATGGGCTACCCGCGCAACGTGGTGCTCGGGATCGCCCGCGCAAACTACACCCCGGCTGCCTTCAATGCCCTCGTCCGTCGCGGCGCCATGGTGGGCACCAATGGTCCCTTCATCGACGCACAGCTAGTCCTCGACGAGAACTCACGCGTGACCTCGGACATCACATCTGTGCGGCGTGTGAGCGCCAACACCGTGCTCGAGATCACCGTGCGCGCCGCGCCTTGGGTCCCGGTGGACGAGGTCCGCGTGATCGCAAATGGTCAGGTCATTCGTACGATTCGCGAGGGAATTTCCAGGCCCACGGACGCATTCGGCGTCGACGGCGTCGAGCGCATCACCGTGCGCGTCACGCTCGGCGAGCTCGGGCTGGGTGCACGCGACGCGTGGCTCGTCGTCGAAGCAGGCGTAGCCCTCCCGACTGCGGTCGACAGCGACAACGACGGGCTCCTCGATCACGCAGACTTCAACGGCGACGGCAACGCGACCGAGCTCGAACCTACGAGACCTTCTGAGAGCGACCCGAGATTTCACTGCGACGTGGTGGTCCCCGGGATGTACCCGTGGGGCTTCACCAACCCCTTCATCTTGGACTTTAACGGCGGTGGCTGGCAGGCGCCCAACCCATGAAATACTCTGCAATCGTAGCGACCTTGTTTGCCAGCGCGCTTCTCATTGCGACCCACGACTCGCGCGCACAGACCCAAGAAGCTCAGCCCTCACATCGGCCCACGACCTCGCCATGCCTGCGCGACGGAGCGTCGGTGCGTGCGCCCATCGAGCTCGCGTTTGGCGTGCCCGGTGCGGCTGGGCTCGCGGACTTCGGCGGGACCCCATCTCCGTGCTCGCATGCGGGCTTCTCACTGGGCGCGCGCGGTGGCGCGCTGATCGCGACGCGAGCGTTCTACGGCGCGATCGATGTGCAGGGAAACGCCTCGGGATCGTACGCCTGGAGCGATCGCACCTGGGCGACCCTGTCTCTCGATTTTGTGCGCTACCGCACGGTGATCAACGCCTCCGTGATCACCGCGCCCATCGATCTCGGTGCGACGACGCTCACCGTGAATCAGGTCATCGCGCGCGACTCGGTGACCCAGGTCACGGTCTTCGCACGCGTGCTGCTCCCGACCGAGAGCGGGATGCGCTACGGCCGTCGCATGGGCCTCGAGCCGGGTCTCTCGATGGTGTGGGCGCCCAGCACGAATTTCGCGCTGCTCGGCGGCCTCTCGCTGCCGTACTCCATCACGGTCTCGGCCGGCGACCCCGTCATGTCGTTTACCCCGCGAGCGACGTTTGACGCTGCGCTCCGAGTGGTCAAACCCTTTGAGATTCTCGTCGGAATCGAAGCGCGCGCTGGGCTCGAAGCCCTCGAGTATCTCGCGCCGCGAGGCTCACTTCGGCTTCACTTCGCCCGCGTCGCGTCCATCGATCTGAGCGTCATGGCGCCGCTCGGAGGCCGCGAGGTCACGCTCGCGCGCGGCTCGCTCACCTACGCCATGCGCTGGTAGTGCGCACACACGCTGCACTACGCGCTGCTCACGGGAGCAGACCCAGCCAGCCTCGTTTTGTCTGCAATTTTGCTGGCTTCTTCGACAAGCTCAATCCGACCTGAGGCGACGGCGAGCCGCGGATCCGAGCGCTTGAGTCCGCTCAACCAGGCGCGCGCCAACGCGATCGACGCGGGATCACGACAGTCAGAAAGCTGCTCTAACAACCACGAGAACCGCTTGGTCGCGCTGCGCTCTGTGTCCAGCGCGGCGATCACGTCGGCGAACCGTTCGTTACACTTGGCCAACGTAAGCAGCCGCAACGCCACGGTCGCTGAGATGCCATCGCCCTTGGTGCGCGCGGCGAGCGAGGCACGAAGCGCAGCGCGCACCGCCTCGACGTCCACGTATTTGCCGCTTTTTCCGGTCGCAAACGCGATCGTGCTCAGCGCTGTGAGGCGCGCCGGGGCGTGGTGAAGCGCCTTACTCGCCAACGTCGCACACGCCGCGCGCTCTGCGGCTGCAGCGCTCTGGAGGCCCGAGCTGATGCGCCGCAGATGCCGATCCAGCGTCTCGACGCGCCCCTCGTCCAGCGCCTGCTGCAACAGCTCACACGCGCGCTCGCGGGGCTTGCCCGTGACCAAGACCGAGTCGAGATCGGTGATCGCGATGTCTAGCGTTTCGCCTAGTAGAGTCAGCGATTCGCTTGAGATCGTTGGGGTCAGCAGCACGTGCGCGTCATCGCCGCAGTAGCCGACCGATTCGAGCGCCTCACGAAGCTTGAGCACCAGCACATCCACCTCGGCCGGGGACAAGACGCTCGCCTGCGCGACCCAAATAACGGGCACCGCGTAGCCCTGGATGTGCCACTGCGCGAGCTTGTCGACCTGCGCTTTTACAAGACGCGTTCCGGCATGGACGGCAAACACTGCCCCCACGCGAGGCTGCGAGGGGTCCTCGTCGACGGTGGTGCGCCCACGGCCCACCCACTCGACCAACACGTACTCTCGCAGGGCTGATCGCAGCGTGTTGTCTGGCGCGAGCGTCATCGAATCGGTAGTCCGCCCCGTCGAGAGCATCGAGATGAGGCTGCCTGCGATCACGACCTGCACGCGAGGGCGCCCCTTGAGGTCTCTCGCGGGTGCGATTGCGGGCCACTTCGCCGCGAGCCCCTTGCGCTGGTCCGCGCGATACTGGCGCGCGCTCGCGATGGCCTTCGTGCGCGCCGCTGCCAGCGCTACGAGTGGGTCGTTGTCTGGCACTTCTCCCGCTGCGATCCCTCGTGAAAGCGCCAGCAACCCCTCCTGCGCGTCGACGTCTACACCGCATGCGGGGTGGTAGGGACCGAGCGGCTTCTCGTCGATGTTGAAGTATTCGTACGGCGCTCGATCCCAGACCGTCTCACCGGGCGCGATGAGCTGATCACAGCGTCGACAAGGTTCGCCTGCAGCGACCAATATGCGGGTCAGAAACATCGCGCGATCGTAGCGTCCCTTGGCACCCCCAACCAGCCGCTAGGCACGGCCCAAACGGCGCGCGCGTTTGTCTTCGTACATCCGCTTGTCGGCCTGCTCGAGCGCGGTCGAAATAGATCCCCGCCCAGGCTCAGAGACTGCGACCCCGATCGAGATCGAGAGCTCAGGATCTCCTGGATTTCGCAACGAATTCTCTTCGTTTACTGCCTGTGTCAGCGCCTCGCGCCGCGACAACATGTCAGCCATGCTCGCGCCAACGATGAGCATCAAGAACTCGTCGCCTCCCAGTCGCACCAGCATGCCCTCCGGAGGGCTCGCGCGTCGCAGCGCTGAGGCCACACGCACGATCAATCGGTCGCCCGCGTGGTGCCCTTCGCGATCGTTGACAACTTTGAGTCCGTCGACATCCACGATGGCGATGCCGACGGCCACGCTGCGCTCTTCGAGCGAGCTTCGCTCGGTCTCAAAGTAGTTGCGGTTGTGCAGTCCCGTCAGGTTGTCGTGCCAGCTCGCGTGTTTCAACGCTGCCTCGTAGGCGTCTCGGTGCCCCACGTCGCGGATCACCGCGAGGGTCAACCGTTGTTGATCCAGCTCGCACGAACCGAGGCTGATTTCGGCCGAGAAGACCGTGCCATCTCGCCGACGTGCTTGCACCGCGCGTGTTGGCATTCGCGGCGGTCCCTGCATGACTGCCTCACGTCTCCGCCCCCTGTGGTGATCCCGCTGCCCTTCAGGGACGAGCAGCTCGACGCTCTTGCCCAAGAGCTCTTCGCGCGCATAAGCGAAGAGCGCCTCGGTCTGTTGATTCACCACGACGATCGTGCCTTCTGAATCCACGACCACGATCGCATCTGGTGCGTGCTCGATGAGCAGGGGCGCGAGCTGTTGTAGATCGAAGACCGGCGGATTGAGCATAGCAAAGACAATTCTCGTGGCACCTACGACTCACGCCGCATGCACAAAGGACAGAATCACACTCTGTCAGCGATTTTACAAGCCAAGCCGGGATGATGCGTGGGCATCGAGCCGCTCCTCGTGCTTCCGCTGCACGCGACCTGGTGCAAGACCACCCAGCGCTACCTCGGGCGCTACCGAAGTGACGTCGCCCTCAAGGCCCCTGTACACAAACTGTACACAACCGGGTGTGTACAGAGTGGTTTTGGGCCCTTTTCAGCGGTCCCGACTCGGGGTGACTGACCGCAACTTGATTGGGATTTTACTGCGGAGGAGAAGGGATTCGAACCCCTGGTACCGTTCCCGGTACGGCGGTTTTCAAGACCGTTCATTGTGCGCGATCGGCGTGGAAATTTGCTGGGCTGAGCTGAGCGTGTACACAGCGGGTGTACACAAGGGGGTGTTGCGGGTGGTGCAGGGGATGAGTCGAGCTGTGTGCGGTGTTGGCCGCGGGCGCTTGCGGCACTGGCACTGGTTGGCGCGATCCACTGGGGCTCTCCGTGTCGCGCCATCGGGCGTGGCGGATGGGACGTGTGCGGAACGGGCGCGGAACCGACGAGGAGACGTTGGACTCGGTCAACTCAGTATCTCCTGTGAAAACAGCGGCTATCGCATCGGTGGGGCGGTGCGATAAGCGCGGCTCGGGAGCAAGGGGCCGAGGGCGCAGACTAGGCAATGGGTGAACGGGCCGGCAGTCAGCGGATCCGTGGGCGACGGACCGCGGTTGGATGTCCTATACCCCCAGCAAGCCCAACCTGCCGCAGGCCCTGCACCAATAGGCCCCCGGCACCGCCGGCAGGGTCACGGACATCGAACGCCATCATTTACGAATGATGGCGTTCGTTATCACTGGTATTAACTCTGGACGCACAATGTGTATCCACTGGACCAGCTTCGACAGATGATGCTTAAGAACTTCGGGATGCGAATACGGGTGGAAAAAGAGCTGCGCGATGCGTTCGTGCTGGCCTGCCGCGCCCACGATCGGCCCGCTGCTGATGTCCTTCGAGACTTCATGCGCGCCTTCACGGAGAAGCAGGTACAAGGCCAGGCGGATCTATTCGGCGGCACCAAGAGAAACCAGAAATGAACATGCAGACGGAACAAGAGCTGGTCACCCTGTGCCTGGCCCTCATCGAGGGCCAAGGCAGCCTGTCTGCAGCCGAAAAGAAGCTCGTTAAACCTGCACCGTTTTCGGTGCTCAAGCCTCGGGAGATCGACACGACCCGCAAGGCCATTGCGGGCGGGGCCGATCCGCTCGGCGATGCGTTCTCGTCGATCCGCTCGCCCACTGAGCGCCGCGCTGCCGGGGCCGTCTACACGCCTGCGTCGATCGTGCGCTCAATGATGACTTGGCTAGGCGCACAAGGCACGCCAGCCCGCGTCGTTGATCCTGGGGCGGGTTCGGGTCGCTTCATCCTGTCTGCAGGCGAAGCGTTCCCAGATGCACAGCTTGTCGCAGTCGAGATGGACCCTCTCGCCGCCCTCATGCTGAGGGCGAACCTGGCCGCGCGCGGCTGGACCGATCGTGCAACGGTGATGGTCAAGGACTATCGGGAGGTTAAGCTACCTCGCTGCGACGGAATGACAGCCTTCATCGGCAATCCGCCCTATGTTCGGCATCACGACATTGGCGAAGCCTGGAAGGCTTGGTACACCTCAAACTTCGCCGATTTCGGCATCAAGGCCAGTGCCCTTGCTGGCCTGCATTTGCATTTCTTCCTGCAAACCCGACTGCTGGCCAAGGCTGGCGACGTTGGCGCATTCATCACCTCGGCCGAGTGGATGGATGTGAACTACGGTTCCGCGCTGCGTCGGCTCTTGCTCAACGATCTGGGCGGCATCGCCCTGCACGTTCTTGAGCCGACTGTCGAAGCCTTCCCCGGCACAGCGACTACAGCAGCGATCACGTGCTTCCGCGTTGGCGAAACGCTCGGTCCCGTTCGGGTGCGCTCCGTGGATGAGTTGGCCAACCTCAACGGACTGAACAAGGGAACTGACATTCCCCGTCAGCAACTGCAGGCCGCTGCACGCTGGTCAATCATCGTTCGCCCATCGGCGCCGGCCACAGCCGGGGACATCGAGCTTGGTGAGCTGTTCCGCGTGCATCGCGGCCAGGTGACTGGCGCAAATGGCATCTGGATCGCTGGCGAGCACGCTCAGGGCCTGCCCGATCGGGTCAAGATGCCCGCCGTCACCAAGGCCAAAGACTTGATCCAGGCAGGCGCACATCTGAACTCAGCGGAAGTGCTACGCCGCGTGATCGACCTGCCGACCGATCTAGACGACTTCACCAGCGGAGAGAGACGGTGCATCAGCTCGTTCCTCTCGTGGGCGAAGCTGCGCGGTGCGGATCAAAGCTACATCGCGCAGCATCGCCGCGTTTGGTGGTCTGTGGGCCTCAAGGCTCCTGCACCGATCCTGTGTACCTACATGGCACGCAGGCCGCCTCAGTTCACGCTAAACGAATGCGACGCGAGACACATCAACGTCGCACACGGCCTCTACCCGCGCGAGCCTCTGGCCGCCGGCACGATGGCCCGCCTGGTGACGTGGCTCAACAAGAACATCAACACGGGAAGCGGCAGAACCTATGCCGGTGGCTTGACCAAGTTCGAGCCCAAAGAGATTGAGCGTCTGCGCATCCCAAGCCTGGAAAATCTCCACACATGACAAGTGCACCGCCACGATGGACAGCCACCGAGCTTGCCGAAGACTCCGCCACTTCTGCTGCACAGTTCCGCACTGAGCGGCTGGCAGGCACCGATTCTTGGGGCACTCACTACAGCCAGGCGCGTGACAAGTTCGAACTGCTTTTCAGCCAGTTGAGCGACCTCAATCCATGCGCGATTACCGATGCCAACCTCACCAAGGCTTATGGCCTGGGTCTTGGAGAAGCGCTTCGCTACCTAGCTGGTCCGCCAATCTCCGACGACGACCTGAAGGTCCTCGCCGATGTCGACTCGATCGCCCCCGGACCCTTAAAGAAGGATGCTGACGCACTGCGCAAGGTATTCGGCGTCATCGCGCGTGTGATTGACCCTCACCGCTTCCCCTGGATGGAAACGGGTGGAGCGCCTACAGCACAGCAACGCGAGGCTGCGTTGCTTGCCTCTTCGGTGCTTTTGGCTGCACAACGCATCGCCACCGAGCGACGCACCGAGGGCAAGGAAACCCAAGAAACGATGGTGAAGGACTACCTTCGCACCCTTGGCTTCACCGAGGCCCCAGCTGCGGCAATCAATACGATCGTCAAGGGACCACGGCCGATGCAGTTCTGTGCTGAGTGCCAGCTTGGGGAACGCAAGGCCGATGTCGTCGTGCGGCTGCACGACACGCGCCTCATGGCGATCGAGTGCAAGGTATCCAACAGCTCAACGAACAGCGTCAAGCGCCTGAACAACGACGCGGCCGTAAAAGCCGAGTACTGGATCAAGCAGTTCGGCACCGCGCAAGTGGTGCCAGCCGCCGCTCTCGCTGGCGTCTTCAAGGTGCTGAACCTCGAACAAGCGCAAACGCGGGGGCTCTCTTTGTTCTGGTCCCATGATCTGGACAAGCTTGGCGCGTTTATCAGGTCCACGGGTTGATCGGATCTGCTGATGCGCGTGGAGTCGAGGGTCGGCCAACTCAGTGTCTCCTGTGAAAATAGCCGCTATCGCATCGGTGGGGCGGTGCGATAAGCGCGGCTCGGGAGAAACGGGTTGAGGCCCGCGGCGAGGCAACGGGGAACGGACCGCAGTCAGCGGATTCGTGGGCGACGGGCCTGCGTTGGATGGCCTATCCTCCGAGCGGCAGATGTTCGGACGTACGAACGTCGACTCGGTTCGTGCACGCTTGCTGCACGCTGAGTGAGACTCCCTTGATTTCGTGGACATCTCCCAGGATGTGAGCCTCCCCCAGTTTCGTCGACACAGATGCTGGAGAAGGTCCCAAACCTAACAGGCAGCGCAGCGAGCGTGAACCGCCCACCGTTTTCAAGCCCTCACCACGCCACCCCCACCCAGCCCTTCGCAGCCCACAGCACCCCAAACGCGCCCGGCCCAGGGTCGCCGGGCCCTCGGTCCTCGGTGAAATTCGCGTGCGCGAAGAGCCCCTGTAGCCCCGTGTACTGCCCTGCCCTCACCGCGCCCAACACACGCAGCTGCGCTGCCCCGTCGCGCCAAGGAAGCACCCGCGGAATCCCAAACACGCGCGCCAAGACCTCGATCAGCTCGACGGCACTGCGCAGCTGATCCGCGTAAAGCGCGCCGTCTTGTCCCTGCGCCATCTCGATGCCCACAGACCACGGATTGACCGCGCCCGCGTGCCAGGAGAACCAATGTGCTGGGTCTGATTGCTGATAGATCGTGCCGTCCCGATCCACTGTGAAATCCCAGCTCTTGTCCACCGCACGCGAGTTTGCGGCGACGTAGCCAAAGCCGATCGTGGGGCCGCTTCCCGCGACGAGCTCGCCGAGGCGGCCCCAGGTCGTGTGCAGCACGATCGCGCGCACCCGCTCTCGACGCTGGCCACGGTTGCCCGCGAGCTCGTGGACGCGCGGGTCATCGAGCCAGGTCACCACGCGCGCCCAGGGGACCCCGTAGCGGCGTCCCGCGACGAGGATGCCTCGACTCATGCCACGCCCAGCGCGCGCGCCGTACGCGGGCCCCAAATGCCATCCGCGACCAGGCCCGCCGAAGACTGAAACTCTCGAAGCCCCTCGGGATGCCAAAACCCGCGACGATGAAGCTCACAGAGCGCGAGAAACGCTGTTTTGCCCTCGCGATCCATGCGTGAGGGAGCGGCCCAGAGCGCCGCGCATTCGTGGGTGATTGCGCTCGAAATTGTGTCCCGCGCAGAGACGTGGTGAAGCTGGTAGTACGGCCTCCATGCGACGCCTTCGCGCAGCGCTGTGCTGGGATCATCGGCGACGATCCAGCCCGCTCTGATCGCAGATCGCCACGAGCTCAGCGCGCGCGTCTCTCGCGCGGGGAGCGCTCCGCGATGGGCCATGAGGCCATCACCAGGAGCGGCGTAAACCTGTGGAAATGACGCGACAATCGGTGAGCTGGCGTTGAGCCAATCACTCCAGTTGTACGTGCTGTGAAACGTCGGGTGATCGTACGCCGTGTGCCACTGTTGCAACGAGGGAAACCGCGCCGCGACCTCTGCAAGTGCGGCGCGAACGAGCTCGCGCAACAACGTCGCCTCGAGGCTGTTAGGTGGTCGCTTCCATGCGGCTTCTGCGTTCCATTTGACTGCAAATGCGCCCGCCGATTGCGCGCGGTCAGCGAGCCGGACAAAGAGCCGCACGCCCTCACTGACAGTGAGGCGACGCTTGGTGACGTCGCGTGCGATGCCGTCGATTCCAAAGCCGCACACGAGCTTAGAGTCAGGGAGCGCGCGCTTGATCGAGTCTGCCACTGACCGCGGAGACCAGGTGTGAAGCTGTACCGTTCGCGGCTTCGCTTGCAACAATAAATCACGTGCAGAAAGCCACGCCGATTCGATGCCATCGCCGTGCCACAGCGTCACGATGGGGCCATTCGCTTCAGGGAGCATCGATCACCTCCACCCAATCGGTTGCGAGTAGATCGGATTGCGAGCAGACCCACGGGACCATGAGCGAGCCCGCGGTGCGCATCTCGACGTACTCCGCACGATCACGCTCGGTCGGATCGACCAAGCGTAACCACATGTTTTTTCCGTTCCAACCGCACCGCGCGACTCGGCCGCCACGTCGAAGCGTGGTGATTGCCTCGCCAATGTTCATCGCTCGTCCTCCCGCTCGATGCCATCGAGGGCGACCATGAGCGCGCTTGCGGTGCGCTTGGTGATGCGTCGGCCCGCGAGCGCATCGCGCAGCGTTGAGTGAGAGATCCCTGCAGCGCGCGAGAGCGCAGCGATGCTCATGGACTGAAGCGCGGTCCCTACACGTCGACCCAGGGACGAGTCTGCGAGTGTGCCGGCAAGGTCCCAGCGACTTGCGGCGAGGGCGCGCGCGTTGTCGCGAGTGATTGCATACGACGCACCGCGATCTCTGCGAGCTCGCCCACCGCTTGATGCGATCGCGCTTCTACGGTGTGGGTCGAGCGCTGCGAAGCCGCGCCGTTTGGGTTGCGGTTCAATCATCCAACGAGCATGACCCCGCGCTGCTCGCTCAGTGGTACGCGCGCTGCTTTCGTCTCTGATTTAGCTCGCTTTTCTGTACACACACCATCTCGTGTGTGTACTTGCGGAGGCTCTCGCGGTGCGTCAAACAGAGCTCATGGCTCGACGCATTCGACAAGGCATTGCAGACCGCGCGATTGGCTACATCCGAGCCTCGACCGAGCGCCAGCAGCTCGGCCCCGAGGCGCAGCGCGCCGAGCTCGCGCAGTGGGCACGCGCGCACAACGTCACGCTCCTCGAGGTGCACGAGGACTCACTCAGCGGAGGAACCGAGCTCGAGGCGCGCCCCGGTTTGCTCGCCGCCCTCGCGGC